>NZ_CM170634.1:0-822500 GCF_057367955.1 Pseudoalteromonas sp. NS-SX12
TCAGGTTTCAGGTTTCAGGTTTCAGCAGAAATTAAAAGCAGGTTTTAGTAATAGTCTAAAACCTGATATCTGAAGGCTAAAATCTCTTGTTAACTAAACAAACGTTGTAGCCAATTTTTATTTAAATCATCTTCGCACTTTTTAAGCTGCACACCATAATTACCGGTACGCACTTTCACCTTTTGTGCCGTTTTCATTAACCATGCTTTTTTCTTGTAGGTACCACGGCGATAGCCGCCCCACCCTTCATGGTAATTTAAATATTGCCCGTATGCGTCCCACTTCGATACACCATTTATTTTATGCGTGTTGTAAACAAACCAGCCCATAAAATCGATAGCGTCGGCAAAATCATCTCTGTCAGCCCCGCTATTGCCACTTTTACTTACATAATCATTCCAGGTTGGTGTTTTTGCCTGTGAATATCCATAAGCAGAGCTCGCCCTACCCGTTGGAATAAAGCCTAGGAAGTATTCCATTGGAGGCGCTGCATTATGCTTAAAAGAGCTTTCCTGAAACATCATACTCATCAGTAAGTGCTTTGGCGCTCCCCATTTTTCTTGCGCATCTTTGGCATCAAAATACCAATCTCGATGTTCAAAAAATATATCACATAGGTTATTCGGATTTTGCGGTGGTGGCGTGGCACAACCGGCTAATGTGGCGGTAAGTACAAGTGGGATAATTTTTTTCATAATAATTTTGAACTTTTGCGTCAAAACCCTATCTCAATTATTAAGCAAAACACATTGTTTCATCCCTGAAAGTGAAACGCGGCCATTTAGCCGCGTTTTTTATTACTTAAAATAATCATCTAAGAACTGAACAAAGCTTTGCGTATCGCTGGCCTCTATTTCTTTTTGCTTATTGTGTGATGCCACTGCTTCACGTTCAAACAAGGCTTGGTCAAATACTTGATAGCCTTTGCCAAGCGTATTCTGTTTATAATCACTTGCCAGTTTTAGCGCATAATGACCATTATCTTCTTGCTGTTCCAGCAAATGCGCTAAGAACTGTCCTGAATAAGTCAATTCAGGGTTTGCAACAGATTGTTCAAGCTTGCTAATCACCGCGCTATACTCTTGATTACCAAACGCCTCGTCAAAGAGTTTCGCAATTTTCTTAAGCTCAGTGAAAATATCGCCAGCCCAATCACTTAGTAAATGCGCTTTACCTTTGTTAGACAATGCTAATCCAGGCTCACGTCCTTGATTAACAACAAGATCTAAGTTTGCCTGCGTTTCTACTTGTTCTTGCCACGCAAGGTCCTGTGCTGGTTTGATTGCACAATAAAGTAAGAATACATCTAAAAACTGAATCTGTTCTTTGCTTATCCCAACTTCAGAAAACGGGTTAACATCAAGTGCTCGCACTTCAATGTATTCTACTCCACCATCAGCGAGTGCTTCGCTTGGCGTTTGCCCCGATTGCGCATTTCGCTTTGGTCGGATCGGTGAGTAAAACTCATTTTCAATTTGCAAAATATTTTGATTAAGCTGCTTTGCTGGCTCGTCGCGGTAATCGCCAAACTGCTGATACAAATCAGAAGTCATTGAAATCGCCTGCTTAAAGCCCTCTAAATATTCTTCAAGACTGTTGTAGGTAACACGCAAGCTTGACTGCGCACTGTTGGTGTAACCTAAATCACCTAATCGCAATGACGTGGCATAAGGTAAATATAATGTGCCTTTACCTAATGACTCAAATGGCAAATTGGTTTTACGTCCACCTAAGAACGAACTACACAGTGCTGGAGATGCGCCGAATAAGTAGCTGATCAGCCACAACTCTCGTTTGAAATTTCGAATCAACGAAAAGTATTTATCTGAAATATAATCACTTAATTTATCGCTGTTGCCTTCAATTTGCTGCAACTGTGTCCAAAACGCTTCAGGAAACGATAAGTTAAAATGCACACCGGCAATTGCTTGCATCATGCTGCCGTAACGATTTTTCAACCCTTGGCGATACAAAGTCTTCATTTTACCGACGTTTGAACTGCCATATTCTGCTAATCGAATTTCATCCTGATCTTCAATAAAGCAAGGCATGCTCAACGGCCACAACTCTTCGCCATCAATGTTTGCTAGCGTAAATTTATGAATATCTTCAAGCTGCGCAAGTGTTTGCTCGATATCACTACAGGCAGGCGTAATAAATTCAAGTAAAGACTCGGAAAAATCGGTTGTGATATATGGATGCGTTAGCGCGCTGCCAAGCGCATTATGATGTGACGTTTTTGCAAGACGGTGCTTATCTATACGTAAACACTCTCGCTCGACACCTCGTTTGATACCCTTTAATACGCTCGCTGAGCCTTGTTCAGATAAGGTACTTAGTATCGAATCTATTGACACTGTTTTCAAAAATTCAGTCCTCTCACCGCGAGTCCTAGGAAGGTGGTCGCTTTTTCAATATCTTAACAATGTATGGTCAACATTACGATACCTCAAGGTGCGATGGTAAAATTATTCGTAACTAGATTTTAATAGCATTAGTACAAGATTATTTACTCTACCTAAAAGAATAATGAGATTAGTAGCTTAGGTAGATAACCAGCGCTTAAAAAGGCAGTAGCCTTAGCCAAAAGCTTGCGCTATAGTTACATTATATTTAGTCAAAGGAAAGTTAAACTATGTACAGGTTTACTGTCATAACCCTGCTACTAACAACCCTTAGCTGCTTCATCGCCAAGGCCGATGCGAAACAGTTAACCGTTTATAGTTGGGTTGATGAAAAAGGCATTGCCCATTTTTCATATGTAGAACCATCGCACAAAAGTGGTGTTCGCTCATTTGAGTTAAAAGATCATACGTCGTTTGGTGCCGAAAAACGAAAACTAGAACTCGGTAGCGATACAGCTTCAGATAAAGCAGATCCACTGATTGCACGTAAAAAAGAATACTGTGAAAACGCAAAACATAATTTAAGCGTATTAGAGAATTACGACCAAGTTAGTCAGGTTGATGAAAACGGCCAAGAAGTGACTATTTCAGGTAGTGCTAAAGATAAATACAAAAAACAAGCACAACAGCGTATAAAAGCATTTTGCGAATAAAAAAAACCACCCAATTGGGTGGTTTTTTATTTGTTATGTTTTACTTTGAAGCAATGGCTATTTCACCGTCATGACAATCGACAACAAAACAACTTCCCGCTTTGAACTCACCCGATAACAGCGTTTGTGCTAATGGATTTTCAATGGTTTGCTGAATAGCACGTTTTAATGGACGTGCACCAAACACTGGATCAAAGCCCGCTTCTGCAATTTTAGCCAGCGCCGCATCCGTAAGTTCAAGCTGATATCCATTATCTTGCAAACGTTGTTCGAGGCGTTGCAATTGGATCTTCGCAATATTTTCAATGTGCGCTTGTGCTAACGGGTGGAAAACCACTGTTTCATCGATACGATTAATAAATTCAGGCCTAAAGTGCTGCCCAATCACCGACATCAAAGTGTTTTTAAGTCCTTGGTAGTCGTTATTACTCGCTTGTTCTTGGATCACATCTGAACCTAAATTGGAGGTCATAATAATCACCGTATTTTTGAAGTCGATAGTGCGCCCTTGCCCATCAGTTAAACGACCATCATCAAGCACTTGCAGCAAGATATTGAAAACATCTGGATGCGCCTTTTCAACTTCATCAAGCAATACAACTGAATACGGCTTACGACGAACCGCTTCGGTTAGATAGCCACCTTCTTCATAGCCCACATAACCTGGAGGTGCTCCTACCAAGCGCGCGACTGAGTGTTTTTCCATAAACTCAGACATATCAATGCGTACCATAGCTTCTTCTGTATCGAACATAAAGTTGGCAAGTGCTTTCGTCAGCTCGGTTTTACCAACCCCAGTTGGGCCTAAGAATAAAAATGAACCGATTGGACGATTTGGGTCTGCCAAGCCTGCGCGCGAGCGACGAATCGCATTTGATACCGCCACCACAGCTTCATCTTGCCCCACTACTTTCTCATGCAGTTTTGCTTCCATTGAAAGTAGTTTATCGCGTTCACCTTGCAGCATTTTCGCCACTGGAATACCAGTCCAGCGAGAGAGGATCTCAGCAATTTCATTCTCACCAACTTTGTTAACGAGTAAGCTCATATCCTGCATTTCAGCTTGCGAGGCTAAATCAAGTTTGCGCTCTAACTCAGGAATACGACCGTATTGTAATTCACTCATGCGCTGTAAATCGCCAGCACGTCTTGCCACTTCTAAATCTAATCGCGCTTGCTCTAACTCAGTTTTGATTACTTGCGTGCCCTGCAGCGAGGCTTTTTCCGCATTCCATACTTCGTCTAACTCATTATACTGGCTATCAAGTTGTTTAATCTGTGCCTGAATATCTGCCTGACGCGACTTTGATGCGTCGTCAGTCTCTTTTGCCAACGCATTATCTTCGAGCTTTAACTGAATAATCTTACGCTCTAAGCGATCTAACTCTTCAGGCTTTGAATCAATTTGCATGCGGATATGTGAACCCGCTTCATCAATCAAGTCTATCGCTTTATCTGGCAATTGACGGTCGCTGATATAACGATGAGAAAGTGTTGCCGCAGCAACAATCGCAGGATCGGTGATTTCTACCGTATGATGCAGTTCGTAGCGCTCTTTTAATCCACGTAAAATCGCTATGGTGTCTTCTACGCTTGGCTCTTCAACCAATACTTTTTGGAAGCGGCGCTCCAATGCAGCATCTTTTTCAATGTATTGACGATACTCATCAAGTGTTGTTGCACCAACGCAATGAAGCTCACCACGAGCAAGCGCAGGCTTAAGCATATTACCGGCGTCCATTGCACCATCGCTTTTACCAGCTCCCACCATAGTATGGATTTCATCAATAAATAGAATAACTTGCCCTTCTTCTTTGGCAAGTTCGTTGAGAACTGACTTGAGACGTTCTTCAAATTCACCTCGGTACTTTGCGCCGGCTACAAGCGCGCCCATATCAAGTGATAATACACGCTTATTTTTCAGTCCTTCAGGCACTTCACCATTAATAATACGTTGTGCTAAACCTTCCGCAATCGCCGTTTTACCCACCCCTGGTTCACCAATCAGTACGGGGTTATTTTTAGTACGGCGCTGTAATACTTGAATCGTACGGCGAATTTCTTCATCGCGACCTATCACAGGATCGAGTTTACCTAACTCGGCGCGTTCAGTTAAATCTACCGTAAATTTCTCAAGCGCTTGGCGGGTGTCTTCGGCATTTGGGCTATCAACTTTTTGGCCACCACGAATCGCGCTTATTGCGGTTTCAATTTTGTTTTGCGTTAAACCAAATTGCTTAAATAAGGTGCCCAGCGGCCCTTTATCTTCACAGGCAACTAAAATGAAGATCTCGCTAGAAATATAGGAGTCTTTGCGTTTTTGTGCGTACTTATCACATAAGTTCAACAAGTTAGCCATATTATGTGATAACTGAACATCACCGCCCACACCGTCAACTTTAAATAACTTGTCGATTTCCGCAGACACTTTGGTCATCATTTCATCGGCATTAACACCTGCTTGTGCCAACAATGCTCGTACGCTTGAACCGGTTTGCGTAAGCAAGCTATACATTAAATGAATTGGCTCAATAAACTGATGGTCGCGGCCTAGTGCCAATGATTGCGCATCAGCAAGTGCAGCTTGAAATTTGCTAGTAAAACGATCTAATCGCATGCTTGATACCCTTAAAAAACTTAACTGTAATTATAAATGGGTATAAATTTTTTTAAGATCAAGAGAAAGGTAAAAATAGGTTAAAAATAATTACACAAAAAGTAAGGTCAATCAGCAATATAAATTATGTGTGCATTACGACCAGTGACGCCGTCGCGACGGTAGGAAAAAAATAAATTTTGTTGCGTGACGGTGCAGTATTCACCACCTGATATTGAGCTAACACCTTGCTTTTCAAGTACAATACGTGCCAACTGATAAATATTCGCAAGGTACTTATTAGGCTTGCCATCAATCGGCTGAAAACAGCGAATAGCGTCTTTATGCTTGTTACAAAACGCACTCTTTACGTCATTGCCTACTTCAAATTTTTGCGGTCCAATTGCTGCACCTAAATACGCAATTAATTGGCTCGATTTAAAACAATTGAGTGTATTTTCAATCACGCCATTTAATAAACCACGCCAACCGGCATGAATTACCGCCACTTCATCACCCTGCTTTGAACACACAAATACAGGCAAACAATCTGCCGTCATAATTGCTAAAGGTTGATTCACCTGTTGCGTGTAAAGTGCATCAGCGTCATACAATTGATTCGCATCAGTTTGCGCATCGACACACACCACGCGAGTACTGTGCGTTTGCAATAACCAAAAAGGGGCTTGTGGTAACAGAGTTGTTAAACGTTTGCGGTTTTCTGCTACATCTAGCGGGTTGTCGTTTACGTGCTGCGCCAGATTTAACGACGCAAACGGCGCTTTTGAAACGCCGCCTTGTCGTGTTGTGGAAAAGGCAACTACCCTGTTCGGTACTTGCCACTTTGCTACAAGCGTGTCCACTAGTACCCAATATTAGGGTTAGCTTTGGTATCTTGACGAAGCGCTTCTGTTAATACCTTCATATCGTCAGGAATAGGCGCTTGCCAACTCATCATCTCACCGGTAATTGGATGTTCGAGTTCCAATTTTACCGCGTGCAGTGCTTGACGTTTAAAGTTACGAAGCACTTCAATAAACTCTGGAGTAGCATTTTTAGGCGGACGAGGTCTGCCGTGATATAGCGGATCACCAATCAAAGCATGATTTAAGTGCGCCATATGCACACGGATTTGGTGCGTACGTCCGGTTTCAAGTCGCAAACGTAAGCGCGTGTGCGCTCTGAATTTTTCTGCCACACGGTAATGCGTTACAGCAGGTTTGCCAAATTCAGTTACCGCCATGTGCGTACGTTTTGTATGGTGACGACCAATTGGCGCATCTACCATGCCACCTGCGGTCATTGTGCCATTACAAATCGCCTCGTATTCACGCGTAAAGTTGCGTCTTGCTTGCAAGTTAGCAACTAAATGGGTTTGTGCAGGTACTGTTTTAGCTATCACCATCAAACCCGTGGTGTCCTTATCAAGACGATGCACAATACCGGCACGCGGCACAGAATCGATGTCAGGATAATCGTGCAGCAACGCGTTAAGCATAGTGCCATCAGGGTTGCCGGCACCTGGGTGCACAACTAAGCCAGCAGGTTTGTTAACAACTAAAATATGATCGTCTTCATACACTTTATCGAGGTCGATTTGTTGTGCTTCAAACACCACTTCGGTTTCGAGTTCAGCATGGATTTCAATCTGCTCATATCCCATTAATTTTTCACGCGGCACGTTACGTACCTCACCATCGATCTTTACCATATTGTCGAGGATCCAGTTTTTAATTCGCGAACGCGAATAATCTGGGAACATTTTTGCTAAAACTTGGTCTAGACGTTTACCGCCCAGTTCAATTGGTACTTCAGCTGATAATGTAATTTGCTCTGCCATTGTTCCGCTTAATTATGTAAAATCCAATGCAAGCTATTGCTTACTCGGTTAGAATCGCTAATATGCATAGTTTACTCGGTTTTGCTGACTGAGCCTAGGGTGGAATCCCAAACAAGATAATAAAAAGGTGTATTTTAATGACAAACGTAGTTGGGAAGCGTTCGCTTAGTAAACGTTCATTAGCGCTAGCGCTTGCAATCTCAGTGTTATCAGCATGTTCTTCAGCGCCGGACGAAGAAGACATTCAAAGAGTTCCGAATAAATCGCCACAGGCACTTTATCAAGATGCCAAAGAAACGCTTGATTCAGGTTTATATGTACGCGCAATCGAGTTACTAAGCGCGATTGACTCACGCTACCCATTTGGACCGTTATCAAAACAAGTTCAGATGGACCTTATTTACGCCTATTATCAATCAAATAATACTGAACAGGCTACGGCAACCATTGACCGTTTTATTAAATTAAACCCAAATCACAAAGATTTAGATTACATGTATTACATGCGTGGTTTAGTAAATATTAAAGCTCATGAAAATGCATTCCAAGAGTATTTTGGTATCGATCGCGCTGATCGCGACACCAAGCGCACACGAATCGCATACGAAGATTTTGCTACGCTTGTTAAAAATTACCCTGACAGTAAATACACCAACGAAGCCAAAAAACGCATGGCGTGGCTGCTTAATAAAATGGCACGTTACGAGCTAAAAGTGGCAAACTATTATTATGATCGTGAGGCCTACCTTGCGGCGGCAAACCGTTGTAAGTATGTAGTAGAGCACTTTTCAAAAAGTAGTTATACCAAACAAGCTCTTGAGCTAATGGTGAAAAGCTACGATAAACTTGGGCTGAGTGAGTTAAAAAATAATGCACAAGCCGTGCTAGATGCAAACAAATAAACGTGCACTTAGCATAAAAAGGGGGCTAGCTCAGCCCCTTTTTTATAGCACTTTTCAAAAAGCAGTTATACCAAACAAGCTCTTGAGCTAATGGTGAAAAGCTACGAAAAACTTGGGCTGACTGAGTAAAAAAATAATGCACAAGCCGTGCTAGATGCAAACAAATAAGCGTGCACTTAGCACGCAAAAAAGGGGCTAGCTTAGC
Source organism: Pseudoalteromonas sp. NS-SX12 (assembly GCF_057367955.1). Classification (NCBI taxonomy): domain Bacteria; kingdom Pseudomonadati; phylum Pseudomonadota; class Gammaproteobacteria; order Alteromonadales; family Pseudoalteromonadaceae; genus Pseudoalteromonas; species Pseudoalteromonas sp. NS-SX12. Next base: position 8,602 of record NZ_CM170634.1, read on the forward strand.
CCCTTTTTTATGTTTAAAATATTGAAAAGTAAGCTTAAATAGCAGCTTCATCTTCTTCTTGCGTACGAATACGCACCACGCGCTCAATATCAGAAACGAATATCTTACCATCACCAATTTTGCCTGTTTGCGCCGTTTCTACAATAACATCAACCGCACGGTCTACATCTTCATCGGCAAGTACAATATCTAATTTTACTTTTGGTAAAAAGTCCACCATGTACTCGGCACCGCGATATAGTTCGGTATGCCCTTTTTGCCTACCAAAACCTTTCACTTCGCATACCGTCATACCTGTGATGCCGATTTCTGACAGCGCTTCACGAACGTCATCGAGTTTAAATGGTTTGATGATTGCTTCTATTTTTTTCATAGATATGTTTCCAATATGCTTAATGCCTCCATTCTATCGCGTTAACTAATCAATTCAAGGTATTTACTTATAGACATATTGGTAATTATTTTCATCAATATAAATAACTGTTCTAAAAGAATTATACAATCTACTAGTCTGGATTTTTCAAAAGCGTATAATTACTAAAGGAGGTACAGAAGATGAAATATGTACAACAAGGTGTCACTCTGCTTGAGGTGTTGGTAACTATCGGAATTTTAGGAATTGTTACAGCAATAACTTTACCTAACTTGGGACCTATGCTGGAAAATGATCGTGCAGACAGTTTTATTAGTGAGTTTAGCAGAACAATAAAATATGCTCGAGCAAAAGCAACAGCAACTGATGAATTTGTTGTTATATGCCCAATAGTAAGTCCAAACACTGGTGGTGCATGTACAACAGATTGGAAAAATAACCCAATCGTAGCGTTTGTGGACAAAGGACAAGACTTAAATTTAAGTACCTCGAATGACCTGCCACTTCGAATAATGTCAACTCCAAATGATAATGACGTAGTTAAACAGAACAAAGGAACAACCGCAATTACAATAGATGGTCAAGGAAGAGTTAATCAAGAACATCAGTTTGTTATCTGTCCAAACGGATCAGACAATAACACATCAGCCATACAAATTAGCGTTTCAGGAAACACATGGAAGCTCGGACGAAACACATTAACTTGCGGAACTGTCTAAATATACTAATCTACTTTTATTGACTATATGTTTTAGAGGCTTCACGGATGAAGCAAATTATATCTGGTTATACACTCATTGAAGTTCTAGGTTCCGTTTTCCTTGTCGGAATATTATCAACTATCACTCTGCCAAGCCTCTCCAGGCTTCTAGCGCAAAATCGATTAGATAATTCAATAGCGGTTATCTTTAAATCATTACATTTTGCAAGGCTACATGCGGTTTCTCACTCAACAAATATATCGATATGCCCAATGACGTCTGGAAATTGCACTCAAAACTGGACTGGCGATATATATATTTTTGAAGACAGCAATGGCAACTTATCTTTGGATAACAATGAATATGTACTAAAAGTTGTTAAACAGATTAACCTTCAAGATGAACTGAACTACCCTCGTAAAGCTATTACATATAGATCTGATGGTTCCATTAACTTTATGCAATCTGGCAGTTTCGTCTATTGTAACCGAAGCTTCCCTGACCTTTCGGGAAACCAAATTACCGTTAGCCAAGTTGGTAGAATCAGAATAATAGACTCCAAAAAATGCCAAGAATAAAGCATTTCATCTATTGTTAATTATAAAAAATACAACATTAATTTAGATTCTCAAATTAAACTTGGGAGTCTCAAATTCTACTTAACTTATCAACCATTGAATAAAAAAGCGCCACAAGGCGCTTTTAACAAATATAATGCTGGCTTTTTTATTATCTGTTCCAGCAAGTATTATTACCTCCTGAGCCTGAAGCTGTTTTTTGCCCCAATTCATCAATCGTAAAACTAGAGCAAAGCGGGTCTTCAGTGGCTGGATAATCTAATGGAGTAGCGGTTGCAGAAAATGTCTCCCCATCAGAAACGAGAACTAAAGTAAATACACCTGATTCGCTGATACTTGTGACTCCTAACTCTGCAAATGATGAAGAATATTTATGATTATCCGCAAAGAATTGTTCTTGTCTGTTCGCAATATCTAACAATGAAGACATAGCCTCAGCGCGAGACCCTTTATACAAGTAATCAACGTATGAAGGGTAAGCAATTGACATTAAAATCCCTACTATAGCAACTACTATCATTAATTCAATTATCGTAAAACCTTTAGATTTTATCATTATTAATTTACTCTATTAGTTGTTTCTCTATACATGTAGCTTCTGTGTGTTTTAAAACCTGCGAAACCACCTATTAACTGTATTTTACAGACATTATTTTCATCACAGACTAATTCTGGCACTGCGCTATCGTTAATCGACTTAGCTTTTATAATCCCTGAGTTATTCTCTCCTGAACCTATTCCAATTAATAAAAACTGAGAATTCTCATCACTATCTTCTGAATAAACAAGCTCAGGTGTCGGAGGAATACTGTCTCCAGTACGAGTATACGCATTTTCATAAATATTAACTGCATAGTGCAAATGGAGCGCATACAAACGACCCTCACCGCCAGTGAGGGAACAATTAGAACTTCCAGCTGCGCCTGCAATAAACGTTGGAAAATAAGCTACACCACCAATAATTGCAGGTTTAGCTAACGCTTTTTCTCCCGTACCAGTTAGGACATATTTCCAGCCTTTATAATTAGCTAATTCAGCTTCCCTTTCAGTAAACTTATTAGGATCATTAGTAATATCACCGAAAGAACTCGGAGTAATTTGCATTAGCTCAGCCACCTTTATCGCTTCAGGCGCATCATATCTATATGATCTTGTAACTACGTTTTCATCACGGATCATATATAAATAGTCATTACTTGACTGATCTAGAGGACTAGTTCTATCCCCACTACCTACAACCACAGCTTCGAAAGGAACAGTAACGCGAGTAGCACTCATGACATCGCCATCTAACTTATAAGTTGTTACTTTACTGTAATAAGTTCTAGCTACTTCAGGTTCATAAAATAGGTTACCAGCAAGTCTCGCAAACTCGAATGCTGACCAATTAGATGGATTGGAACCCGATAAATCTATCCTCCAGATTTTTCCACCAGTGTCTGCTGCATAAAGTCTATCGGTGAAACCATCATAATCAGAATCTAGCGTCGCGATTCTGCCTGTAATACTATCTTTACCACCAAAAGATATATCGTTTGTACTCCAAAATAATCGCCCTGTTTCTGCATCCACTAGATAAACTGCTGCTCCAACAGTATTACTAGCTCCCGATTCGAATTGATTTTTGTCAAAACCTCCTCCAAATGCAAGCAATGGACGGTCTGCATAAGTTGGGTGATTAACATATATTACTTTTGGTTGAGACCACGTTTGTCCGAGTTTTAGATAATCAGAAGCTCCCTTTTTCCATAATAGCTTTGGAGCATCAGGTGAAGAAATATCAAAAGCATAATATGAACTTCCACCTCGGCGCATTCCGAAAAATGCCCACGCGTCTTCACCTGAATTTACTTTTCCATCACCATTTCTATCATCATGGTAAATAGTTGGTGTTAAATCCATACCATATACTTTACCAAGCCCATTTTCCTTTAAGCTTGATTGAATAGGAAACAGCTCTGATGGGACAAATGCCCACTTTTCTATTGCTTTTATATTGTCCGTATCTTCAAACAAGTGTACAAATCCTGCATTTGTACCGAAGATTAAATGAGTTTTGTCGCCTTCGCTTGTATCGTATGTTATTGCTGCTGGTTTAGAGTGAAGCGGATCCCCTAGAATATGTTCTCTGACAATAGCATTGCCATTCCCGTCATAGCCACTAACACCACGCATCCAAGCTATCATGCCCTTAGCTGTATCAACCGACGAATCGTTTAGAGCTTTCTGCATAGCAGAAACAACCGAATTATCATTAATGTCTAATTTTCCAGAGCCTATATCGGTAAAGATATTACGTTCATTTGGGTGCGCTATATTATCGTCCAGCCCACCAACAGAAACATTGTTACCATCGGCTCCAGGCGTAACGCCATCTTTTTCCGCATAATCACGCCAAAACGTTTTAGCTGAAATTTTTATGCTCCCGTTATCATCAATAGCATTAACAGAAGCTTGATCTACGACGCTATGTCCACTAATTTTTAGTTTCTTTATATTACCGTTCCACTTAGAAAAACCTGATGGAGAAAAGAGCGAATAATACACATACTCTTTCGTTCGAGTGTTGTCACTTTGACTTGCTGCGACTGAGGGTGATGTAAAGTTACCAACTCTGTCTAAAATATCGTTCAGCGTTGCCTCTAATGATTCAGCTAATTTACTCGCATCCGTAGCATCTTCATATTTTCCTTTTCCGTAAGAATCTGAAGCCATATCTTCAAGCATATCAATTGACGATTGCTTCATACCGTTGCCAAAACCGATCGTATATGTGAAAGCAAAGTTGTCTTCTGGAGTACTTGGATACAAATCATTGTTCGCCATATACTTAGCAAGTTCAGGCAGTAATCCCTCCGTACTACTGTAACTGGTGTTGGTCAGGTCTTGGATATTGTCTTTTGAACTAGTCCCACCATTTGGGTCACCATCTGTCATATAAATAACATATGCATTGTTGTCGCAACGAAGTGTGCCATCAGAAGCTCTTCTGAATGGAGAAGTATAACTATTCCCATTATCTACGGTTTTATCACGATCGTAAAAGTCATCCGCTTCGAACAAACTACCATCGCTCAAATATCGATATATTTCGAAAGCACTGTCCATCAAGGGGGTTGACCCTGATGCCGGTAAACTATTCACTTTGGACTTCAATTTTGTTTTATCAGTTTCGCTTCCAATTCCATATACAAGATAACCAGATGAGCCCCCTCCAAACCGCGCTAACCCAAACTCAACATCGGTTGCAGAATCTATAAGCCCATTTACAGCTTCTTTTGCAACTTGCATTCGACTAGAATGACAGGTTTGCATTGAAGCATATTTACTGCCGATTCGACATTGGTATGGACTACCATTAGAGTATGTTTTGCTAACACACTCTATCTGATTTTGATAGTAATTATAGCAAGGCTGACCAGTTTGTGACGACCACCTCATACTGCCCGACGTGTCAAACAAAAGCATAACGCGCGCTTTTTCTTTCTTGTTAAGCAATGATTGGACGTATATATCGATGTCTTCTGCAAACAAGTTAGGACTAAACGAAAGCAATAAAGTTATAACTGCGGTAAAAGACAGAAAGCTCAATTTATACTTACGAGTCATATTAATTCTCCTTACCGATCATCTCTTGCGCTAAGCCAGTATGCAGAGTTACGGCATGCTTATCTGAACGACCATAGTTTTGACTAGTTGTTAACTTCAAGTAATTACACCTCATCCTAGGTGTAGGCGCAAAGCTTGCGGGGCATCGTAGAAGTGGTGTGTTGTTGTTTTCATTTTCAAAAGTCATTACAACTTTACTACCATCTACTGAAAGTGTGGTTTCTTCATTCGAACCATCCTTTTTTTTAACTTCTAAAAACTTACTATCTCCACCGTTAGCTAGCTCATTTTTAATAACTTCTTCTGTATTACCTCTAGCGGAAGATTCCGCTCGATAGGACTCCTGCATAGCGTTAATCATTTTACTATCTAACGCACTACCGCTCATTACGCTTACGGCTATGCCTGAGACCATCAAAATCATTAACATTGCAGCTACAAGTACAACACCTTTTTGCGGATTCATATTACCCATTGATCTTTCCCTACATTTACTAAGCGAATAGTTGACGTGAGTAGCTTGCGCCTAAAACCATCATTAAAGGATAAAACCCTTCTGTGCTCCCCTTCACCGCCTAACACAAACGATTGGCTCGTTGGAGGGTTGTTTGTGTCTTCTTTTAATGTTCTTACTAGTAGAAAAATCTGAACACTTGATACCACAGCGCCTTGCTGGTCCCAGTCAACTTGCGACATCTGAGATGTTGTCTTGTATGTATCAACTTTGTTATCGTCATTAGTGTCAAGTCCAAAGATAAATCTTATATTTTCGACACCTTCCATAATCGTCTCTGAACGCATCTCGCCATTGGTCAAACGCATTCTTCTAAGCGTTGGAACTGTTACATTTGAGCCATTTAATGTGTAAGACTGACTTTGAATAAAATAAACATTGTGTGCATACTCCCAGACTTTTTTGTTTAAACCAGGGTCGATAACACTTCCAGTGCCTCTTAGGAACCGAGCATTTTGGACATCTGAAACAAAATATGTATTTGTCGTTGATGTTGAGCCTGTGATTTCTTGTCCAAGAACACGTTTTACCTGCAGTACGTCGCTTTCTCTTGTTGGATTATTTACGCAATTGAGTTCAGTTGAATCCAGTGCTTCTTTCGCAAATATTACTTTGAACTGACTAGCCGAGGCTACATCTGGGAATGTTCCATTATTATCTCCTTCAAAACAGTCAGTAGATGGAGCTGAGGGGCTCGCATCAATTAAAACTGAAGCACTAGGAGTTTGAATGAAATTCCCCCAAAAGCCTGCCAATTCAATATCATGCTTGAGTACATCCATAGCTAGACGTCCAGATTCTTGTAATTCTCCGATATCCATCGTGTCGGATGTAGTTATTTTCATTCCTAAGTATGTAAACATGACACCCGCTAATATGAACGCCCCAACAAACAGTGAGATCATCAACTCAAGCATTGTAAAACCGACCTGCTTTATTCTTAGTACATCATTCATTTTATGCTGACCTCATAAATATATAACTGTTGAGAACGACGGTTCTTCGGTTCGCGATATTCCCGCATTCGACACTTCTATTTTCGCTCGATTCTGTCAGTTTTTGTCGTCCTTTCCATGCGACAACAACGCGTAAAGAAACACCATCGCCATCTGCAGTTGGGGAAATACAAACAACCCCATTTGCCAATGTTCCTGTATTGTCTGAAACTCGTAAAGCTTTATTCCACTGATATAGGTCATATTCAGCAATGCCTGAAGATGAACACCTTGTGTTCAGACAATTCTTAAGAATTGGAGTATCTTTATAGCTAAAACTTTTACTGTAATTTGCAACTATATCTGCAGTATCGTTAGCACGAATACGCTCAACAATATCATTAGCGAGCGCCAACGCTGCACTACGTTGGTTAGCATCGTAACTGGCTTGCTTTGCATTAGTTTGTAACGCAACTGTACCAAGTAAGCCTACAGTTAAAATAATGAAGGCGATCAGCACCTCTATAAGTGTGAAGCCTTTATTTGCGTATTGCCTTGGTAATGAGGAAAAAGGTGACGAGTTTGCTCTCATTTTTCATTCATCCTTTAAGCTGAAAATTTTCTAGCTTAATAATCGCTGAACGAAAAATGAAACTCAATTAACAGGGTGTTAACGGTTAAGATTTCAGATAAACGGTAGTTATTGCTGAATTAGCAGTTTAATATGTGGCCACTCGCGCCTGCTAACTTCTACTTTTTCATTAAAATCTAATAGTTTAAGCCAGTGCTTGCTGTGGTCTTGGCCAATTTCGGTCAGGTAGCTTTGATTAACAATTGTGTTGCGGTGCACTCTCACAAAGTAAGATTCAAATTCTGATAAGAGTTTTTTTAACGAACCTTCAATTAACACACTTGTATTTGGCGTAATGACACGCAAGTATTTATCTTCTGAACGAACGAGTCGAACATCTGATACCAACACACTTTTGTGAATTCCACCTTCGATATACTCAATAGCGGCCTGTTGTTTTAACGCGGTTTGCGCGCGATGAGAAATCTTAAGACCATCTATCGCTTTTGCAAGTGCAACTTCATCAATCGGTTTAACTAAATAACCTTGCGGTGCTACTGCGAACGCCGGAAGCGCTTTATCAGGGTAAGCGGTGATAAAAATGATCGCGGGCGGTGGGTTAAATTCTTTTAATTTTTCAGCAAGCTCTATTCCTGATAGTCCGGGCATTTCAATATCAAGTAATGCTAAATCTGGCACTAAGTCGCTACACGCAAGTAATGCCTGCTCAGCGTTTTCCGCAAGCGACACTATGTTAAAGTCTGGTCTTAATTTTTGCAGTAAACGTGCGATCCGCGCGCGCGCTAACGGTTCGTCATCAACAATTAGTACATTCATTGCTATCTCGGGATCACTAATTTAGTGCGAAAACTATCGCCTTGAACAAAATGAGTCAATTTTGCCCGTTTACCAAAAAACATTTGCAGCCGCTCTTTAATATTCTCTACCGCAATACCATTGCTAGGCCTCGATTTAGATGCTTCAGGCAAGTACGGATTATCGACAATGAGCGACACCGAACTGTTACTTACTAATAATTGCACTGAAATATGCGATGAATTCACACTTGGTTCAACGCCATGGCAAATCGCATTTTCTAAAAGAGGTTGAATAGTTAACGCAGGTATTTTCAGTTCAGGTAAGTGCTCTGGAATTTGCCAATCAACTGTTAACCTTTCACCAAAACGCCAAGACTCAACCAGCATATATTGTTGGGCTAATAACACGTCTTTTTCAAGTAAAATCGCTTCATCGCAATGCATTGCAGCACGGGATAAATCTGCCAGCGCTAAAATGGTTTTTTCAGCATCTTGTGCATCGTGATACACCAATTCAGCTGCCATATTAAGACTGTTAAACAAAAAGTGTGGTCTGATCCGCGCTTGTAACGAACTTAACTGTGCCTTGGTTGCGACTTGTTCTGAATGGCTGCGCTCCGCATGCATAATGCTAAATTGCGCGTAAAGCATTGCGATTATAAAGGCGATAAGCAAATTTCGTGTTAAAAATTCGAGCAGCGAAATTTCATCTAAAATCTCAAATGAATAAACAAAGTAGCTGGTTGCAACTGTAAAACTACATATAAGCAGTACTAGTACAATAAGTTGCTGCTGATAACTCGCTTTTTGCAACTGACTTTTAAGCAAATAAATTGACGTTAAACTGGTGAGTGAAACAAAATGAATAAACAGACTAACGGGTGCCAGGGCAAGCCAAGGGTCGCGGTGAATAAGAGGTGAAAAGGTTAAAATAACGGCCAACAATTGGCCGACAATAATTACTGCTAACAGTGCGCGGTCATTAAGTAAGCTTGCTAATAAATCGCCTTTAATTTGATTCATCGAAATCATTAGCAAGCCTTGTCGTTATCTCAATTCAGCAGGTACCGCAAAGATGATATTTTCTTCTTCACCCGGGTTTTCAATTGCTTCCGTGCCACCCCACGCTTTGAGTTGGTCTACCACTTGTTGCACCAAGACTTCTGGTGCAGATGCTCCGGCGGTTACACCGACGCTCGTTACACCCTCAAACCAGACTTGCTCCATTACGCTTGCATCATCAATTAAGTGTGCAGGTGTTCCTACTTTTGCACTTAACTCACGTAAACGATTTGAGTTAGAACTGTTTTTAGCGCCAACCACTAAAACTAAATCACTCTTGTCGGCTAAATCACGCACCGCATCTTGGCGATTTTGTGTTGCATAGCAAATATCGTCTTTACGCGGGCCATGAATGTTAGGGAATTTTGCTCGCAGCGCATCAATCACATCCGCAGTATCATCCACTGACAGTGTTGTTTGGCTACAGTAAAACAGATTATCCGCATCTTTCACAGAAAGAGTTGCTACATCTTCTGGTGTTTCTACCAAGTAAATGCCGCCATCTTCATTGTCGTACTGACCCATAGTACCTTCTACTTCAGGGTGACCATGGTGACCAATTAACACACATTCGGTGCCTTTGCGGCTAGCGCGTGTTACTTCCATATGCACTTTAGTGACAAGTGGGCAGGTTGCATCAAACACTTTAAGCTCGCGGCGTTTCGCCTCTTTGCGTACGGCTTGCGATACACCGTGAGCGCTAAAAATAACAATGTTATCGTCAGGTACTTGGTGTAATTCTTCGACAAAAATTGCACCACGATCCTTGAGACGATTAACCACATATTTGTTATGCACAACTTCGTGACGCACGTAAATAGGCGGCTTAAATAAGTCTAAAGCACGTTCAACAATGCTAATCGCTCTATCAACCCCTGCGCAAAAGCCACGAGGGTTTGCTAACAAAATTTTCATTAATTTCGCACTTCTAAAATTTCAACTTCAAACTCAACCTGTTGTCCCGCTAATGGATGATTAAAGTCAACCGTTACAGAATCGCCCGCCACTTCGCGAATTAAACCAGGAAGGTCGGTGCCATCAGGTTGTGTAAACGCAATAATTGCGCCTACTTCAGCCGGTGTATCTGAACCAAATTTACTACGGTCAACATAGTAAATATTATCTGGGTTTGGCATACCAAACGCATCTTCAGGTGCTAGCTTAAAGCTTTTTTCGTCACCTGCGCATAAGCCTAGCAAACACTTTTCAAAATTTGCAGTTAAGCTACCATCACCCATCACTAATTTAGCTGGTTTGTTGTGAACTTTCGTAGAATCGGCAGCTGAGCCATCTTCTAATTTGATTGAAAAGTGAAAAATTACTTCTGAATTTTCACCAATCTTTAAATCTGTCATTTATCGCTCTCTTTTTGCTCAAAAAATGCATCAAGTAACAATAATCCTGCACCAATACTAATCGCCACATCAGCAATGTTAAATACTGGGAAGTCATACTGCTCATAGTACACATGCAGGAAGTCAATCACGTATCCATGTACTAAGCGATCAATCAAATTACCAATTGCACCAGCTAACACTAAAGCATAAGCACTGCACAGCAGCTTGTTAGTAGCGGGTAATTTCTTTAACCAGTAAATTAACAGCACACTAATTGTTACTGCAATTGTGCTAAAGAAATAACTTTGCCATCCACCTGCTTCGCTTAAGAAGCTAAATGCAGCACCATAGTTGTGCACATAAGTGAAATTAAACACTGGCAGAATATCAATTGTTTGGTAGAGAGACATTTCTGTGCTCACTACCCATTTAGTAATCTGGTCTAGTGCCAGCAAAATGAAGCTGAGCACTAACCAAATTAGACCACTACGTCCTTTTAACACACAAATCCCCTATGCAAATTGACGAACTTCACCTTCGCCATCTACGTTGGTTACACAGCGGCCACAAATATCTTTGTGTTCTTCGTGAGTGCCTACATCATCGCAGTAATGCCAACAGCGCTCACACTTTTCTGCTGATGTTGCTGCTACCGAAATAAACAAACCGTCAATTTCGCTTGCAACCGCATCTGCTGGACGGTTTTCTTTATTTTCAACAGCAGCTTTTGAAGTAAGCAATACGAAGCGTAACTCATCGCCAAGCGCATTCAATTGCGCTTCAAGCTCAGCTCCCACATACAAGGTTACTTCTGCTTGCAATGTTGCGCCGATTTTCTCTTCTTTACGTGCAGCTTCAAGTACTTTGTTTACCTCGGCGCGCACTTCTAAGAGTTGCTGCCAGAAAGCGTTATCTAGCTTAGCAGAATCTGCTTTTACCAGACCTTGGTACCATTCGCCTGTAAATACAAACTCATCACGCTTACCTGGTAGTACTTGCCAGATTTCTTGCGCCGTGAAGCTCATAATTGGTGCCATCCAGCGCGTCATTGCTTCAGCAATATGGTAAAGCGCTGTTTGACATGAACGACGTGCAACACTGTCAGCTTTTGCTGTGTACTGACGGTCTTTAATAACATCTAAGTAGAATGAACCAAGTTCAACAGTACAGAAGTTCATTAGCTTTTGTGTTACTACCAGCATTTGATATTCATCGTATGCTGCAACTAGCTCGTCTTGTAATACAGCGGCACGGTCTAAAATCCAACGATCAAGAGCAACCATTTCATCTGCTGCAACCATGTCTGTTTCTGGATTAAAACCATTTAGGTTCGCTAATAAGTAACGTGCAGTATTACGGATACGGCGGTAACGATCTGCTGAACGTTTGAAGATTTCGTCTGAAACTGTCATCTCTGCTGTGTAATCAGTAGACGCAACCCATAAACGTAGGATATCTGCACCCATTTTGTTCATGATATCTTGCGGCGAAATTACGTTACCCAATGACTTCGACATCTTGCGACCATTTTGGTCAACTGTAAAACCATGTGTAAGCACTTGCTTATATGGTGCGTGACCATTAATCGCAACTGATGTCATCATTGACGACATAAACCAACCACGGTGTTGGTCAGAACCTTCAAGATATAAATCAGCAGGACCTGTTAGTTCTTCACGTGCATCGACAACACATGCGTGTGTTACACCTGAATCAAACCAAACATCTAAGGTGTCTTGTACTTTTACGTATTGCTCTGCGTCTTCAGCACTTAGTAGCTCAGTTACTTCTAAGTCATACCAAGCTTGAATGCCCTTTTCTTCCACCTTTGCAGCAACTTGCTCGATTAGCTCGGCAGTATTCGGGTGAAGGCTACCAGTATCTTTATCAACAAATAGTGCAATTGGAACACCCCACGTACGCTGACGTGAAATACACCAATCTGGGCGGCCTTCAACCATGTTCGCAATGCGGCTTTCACCCCACTCTGGTAGCCACTGAGTCTTTTTGATTTCGCTTAATGAATCTTGACGCAAATTTGCCTGATCCATACTAACGAACCACTGCGGCGTTGCACGGAAAATAATTGGCGTTTTATGACGCCAGCAATGCGGGTAACTGTGATTAAGCGCATGATGATGCATTAATGCGCCTTTTTCAGTTAATACGTCAATTACGCTCGCATTTGCTTTAAATACATGTTGGCCTGCAAATAGTTCAGTATCAGGTAAATACACACCATTAGCACCCACTGGATTAGCTACTTCTAAGTTATATTGCTGACCCACAACAAAGTCTTCTTGACCGTGACCTGGTGCAGTATGAACCGCACCCGTACCAGAATCAGTAGTAACGTGCTCACCTAAAATCACAGGAACAGTGAAATCGTAGAATGGGTGATTTGTTTGCAATAATTCAAGGTCTGAACCTTGGCAATAACCAAGTGCATGGAACTTATCCACGCCATAACGATCCATTGCATCTTTTACTAAGTCAGATGCTAATACTAAACGCTGCTTACCTTGCTCAGTTTCAATTTGAACTAAGCTGTACTCAAGACCTTCATGCACTGCAACCGCACGGTTAGCAGGCAGTGTCCAAGGTGTTGTAGTCCAAATAACAATGCTGATATCGCCTTCGCCTTCATGACCATCCGCTAAGTTAAACTTAGAGATAAGTGCTGCTTGATCAGCAAAGATGAACTTAACATCGATTGCAGGCGATTGCTTGTCTTGGTACTCAACTTCAGCTTCAGCGAGTGCTGAACCACAATCTGTACACCAATGAACTGGCTTAGACCCTTTATGAAGGTGACCGTTTTTAATAATACGGCCTAATACGCGAATCGCGTTTGCTTCAAAGTCGAAGTTCATTGTTAAATAAGGCTTGTCCCAATCACCGAATACGCCAAGGCGTTTAAAATCTGCCTTTTGACCTTCAACTTGCTTTTTAGCGTAGTCGCGGCACTTTTCTCGGAATTCTGCAACAGATACTTTTTTGCCTGGCTTGCCTACTTTCTTTTCTACTTGTAGCTCAATTGGTAGACCGTGGCAGTCCCAACCTGGAACATACGGTGCATCAAAGCCTGAAAGCGTCTTAGACTTAATAATAATGTCTTTAAGAATTTTATTTACAGAGTGACCTAGGTGAATATTGCCATTCGCATACGGAGGACCGTCGTGCAAAATGAAAGATTTCTTGCCTTTCTTAGCGGTGCGAATTTGACCATATAAGTCTTTCTCGTACCAAGATTTAAGCATTTGTGGTTCGCGTTGTGCTAAGTTACCACGCATTGGAAACTCAGTTTCCGGCAAATTTAAGGTATGTTTGTAGTCGCTCATTTAATTCTACTTTCCGTATCGGCTACTAAATTAAATCAAAATAGGCTTTTGCTTCGTCAACATCACGCGAAATTTGCGCTGTTAACTGGGCAAAGCTATCAAACTTTATTTCATCTCGAAGTTTATGCACAGGTGCGACTTCGATAATCTGACCATAAAGGTCACAATTAAAATCAAAAAGGTGCGCTTCTAAAAGGGTGCGCTTGCCATTAAATGTTGGCTTAGTGCCAATATTAGCAACCCCGTAATAAATCTTACTTGCTACTGTGACTTGTACACAGTACACACCACTTAACGGACTAACTTGTCGTTTAAGCGGAATATTTGCCGTCGGAAAGCCTAGTTCTCGACCCTTCTTCCAGCCATGTACCACTTTACCAATAACACTGTAAGTTCGGCCTAACATTTCATTTGCCAGATGAATATCACCTTGGCTCAATGCTAAGCGAATTGCAGTGCTACTCACGCGGCAATCTTTTTGTCGCAAGCTTGCGGTACTTTTTACATTAAAGCCATGCGTTGCACCGCTTATTTGTAACATTTGATAATTGCCACTGCGACCTTTACCAAATCGAAAATCATCGCCCACTGTTAACGCTGCTACGCCAAGTTTTTCAACCAGTACGTGCTCAACAAACTCGTCAGCAAATTGATTCGCAAATTTCTCGTTAAATTTTATGCAAATAACACGTTCCACCCCTAATTGAGACAATAACGCTAGTTTGTCTCGTAAACGTGTTAAACGTGCTGGTGCATCACTTTTTCTAAAATACTCTTGTGGCTGAGGTTCAAATATCATTACCGTACTGGGCAATTGATATTGTTTTGCATCTTGAATTAGCCCTTTGATAACCGCTTGGTGACCTAAATGCACACCATCGAAATTACCAATGGTTAATACACAGCCTTTATGTTTTGGCCTTATATTGTGTATACCGCGGATTAACTCCATTACGTACTAGCGAACCTCAAAAAAAGTGAATTAAAATTTAAGCGCCCGATTATAGACTTTTTTTACTCGATTATCAGTTAATATTTTTTATTTGTCTGAATCGCACACCCATGAGCACAAGCAATAAAAAATAAACAACTACTGCGACCACGATAAATCCACTTAACAAAGCTACTTGTTGCATAAAGCCTTGCTGCTGCCATGGAAAATAGTGCTGTAATTGAGAAACAGCTAAAAACATTAAAATACTGGCTATTAAACACTTAATAAAGAACCATACAGTGGTTTTCGACACCCCATAAACACCCTGCTTGTGCAAAAAGTAATAGAGTAAAATTGCATTACAGGTAGCAGAAAGCGATGTTGCCAGCGCTAAACCTAAATAGCCAAACATTGGGGCTAGGATTAAATTAAACACCATATTTAATACCATTGCGGCTACGCCAATTTTGGCTGGTGTTTTGGTATTTTGTTTCGCGTAAAAAGCGGGGGCCAGCACCTTAATCAACATAAAACTTAACAAGCCAAACGCATACGCAGTAACACCCATTGCCACCTTTTCAATATGATTGCCTCTGGCCATAAATTCCCCATGACCAAACAACACATTAATAATCAAAGGCGCTAACACAATTAAACCAAAACAGGCGGGAATGCCAAGCCAAACAACAAAACGTACGCCCCAATCGACCGTAGCTTGGAACTGCTTAGGATCATCATTGACATGTAGCTTAGACAAGGTAGGCAAAATAACTGTCGCAATACCAATACCAAATAAGCCAAGTGGAAATTCAATTAAGCGATCCGAATAATAAAGCCAAGCAACTGAGCCGGTAACTAAGAACGATGCAATCACTGTATCTAACAACAAGTTGATTTGGCTTACCGAAACACCAAACATTGCAGGTAACATTAACGTACGCACTTTCTTTACGTTTTTATCGCGCCACGCAAATGTTGGTTTTACCAGCACATTATTTTTTCGTAAAAATGGCAGTTGAAACAAAAGCTGTACTAGGCCACCGATAAACACACCAAGTGCCATAGCAAATGCACCAAACTCAAATTTATCGTGAAAGTAATATGCGCAACCAATAATAGAGATATTTAATAAAACAGGCGTAAAAGCGGCAACCGAAAACTGATTGTAGACATTGAGTACTGCGCCAGATAACGCCACAAGACTAACAAAAAACAAATAAGGAAAGGTTAATTTAAGCATTTGACTGAATAGTTCATACTTAAACCCTTCGGCGCCGCCAGAAACATATTCATTGTACCAACCCGGTGCAAATATCGCGGCAACCACACCTGACCCTAACACCCCAAGAATTGTGACAATTAATAACACCGTACCGAGTGTGCCTGCTGCTTGGGCTACAAATACGCGTACTCCGTTGTCGCCGTCTTTTTCTTTTACTTCAGTTAATACGGGTACAAACGCTTGTGCGAATGCTCCTTCGGCAAAGAGGCGACGTAAAAAGTTGGGGATTTTATTAGCAAATAAAAAAATATCAGCAGCAGCACCTGCGCCGAGTAAATGAGCCGTAACCGCATCGCGAACCAATCCTAAAATACGGGAAATAAAGGTCATTAAACTCACAACCATGCCCGAACGAAATAGGCCTTTTGCCACTGCTCCCCCTACGCTTTAATAACCGACAATAAAATTAAGTTGCTCAGTATGCCACAAACTTCTTATGTGGTGACACACGCGTATGCAGTTTATAACGATAAATTATCGTGTGAAGTACTAGTATTGCTAAGTGCTTATTTGATATACTCCCGCCACTTGTTCGGTTGAGGCAAGCCAGTACAGCAATTAAGCTAAACTAAAGTACAAAAGTCATTGACTTTTGCTCTTAATGTTGGCATATTCCTCGGCCTTTAAATTAAGCTTATTTTAAGATTGTTAGGAGCAAACCTTGGCTAACATCAAGTCTGCAAAAAAACGTGCTATTACGAGCGAAAAGCGTCGTCAGCACAACGCAAGCCGTCGTTCAATGATGCGTACTTTCTTCAAGAAAGTAGTTGCTGAAATCGAAGCGGGTAACAAAGAAGGCGCACAAGCAGCTTTCGAAAAAGTAGTTCCAGTTTTAGACCGTTACGCAACTAAAGGTCTAATTCACAAGAACAAAGCAGCTCGTCACAAGAGCCGTCTTGCTGCAAAAATTAAAGCACTTTAATTAGTACTTGATTTTGCAAATAAAAAAACCGGTTAACACCGGTTTTTTTATGTCTAAAATTTATATTGCAGCTAAATTGCCAGCTCAGGCAGTAGCTTCTTCAAAATACCTGCAATCTTTTTTGGTGAAAACGGCTTTACCACAAATCCTTTTGCACCACGTTCAATCGCATCCTTGACGTTTTCAACCGTTGAGTGTGCCGAAACCATAACCACATTTGCCTCAGGTGAAATCTCGTTAATTGATTTGATCAGCTCTTTACCATCGCCATCTGGCAATTCAATATCTAAAAAAATCACGTCGTACTGATGGTTTTTAATCTGTTCCAAACACGCTTGTGCAGTTGATGCTTCGTCTATGTTTGCTAAACCAAAATGAATCAAAGTCTGGTGAAGAAAGTTTCTCACTGTCCCTACATCATCTACTATTAAAATAGCGTGCTCACCACTCATAAATCGTCCCGTATTTATTAATGAATTATAATGTTAAACTTATATACTTATAATTCAGATCACAAATTAATGACACTATTGTCAAACGAAATTATACATATGTCTATTAAAATTAAGCGTCAGTCGCTGATGGGCGACTCGGCCAGCAAAAAAAAAGTTAAACAAAGAGCCACAAAAAAACAACCAGCTCAAAGCCCTTCGCAGGCTGAAATTCAAGCCGCACAAAAACAAGTAGCAGCTAAGGTAGAATCTAAGCCAAAAAAAGGCTTATGGTTAAGTTTAGCCTTTATTGCCCTAGCCGTTTTAATTATTCCCAAACCACAATTAATCTCGTACCAAAAGCTTAATGTAGTAGGTACGAGTATCTATTGGCCTGGTTTTTTGGGTCTACCAGCAACCATTTTTGATTCCGATCTCACCCTTGCAGGCGAAATCGAGCAAGGAAAGATCTTTTTATGCGATAACATTAATCAAAATGTAGGTTGTCATAAATATCAAGTAGTTAAGCAGGAAGGTTTTATTTATGTGATCTTGAGCTTTTTTTCGGATTAGTTTTTTTTATTCTAAAATTGTAGATTTTCTCGTTTGAACGAAAACTAGAATGCTCCGATAATTCGCGCCACTTAGTATTATCGGAGGCACCAAAGTGGAAAACTTAATTTTTTTATCAACAAACCTAACAATTGTCGCTTTATGTATTGGTGCATTTTTTATTAGTAATACTAAGGTTATCAAGCTATTTGCCGCAATTTCATTAGTTGCACTTTTTGTTATGCAAAGTATGAATACTGCGCCACAACAGCATTTGTCAAATATCACGCTTATTCTGATTAATGCGTTTTATCTATTTAAAGTTTATACCCAGCATCAACT
The DNA here is from genome assembly GCF_057367955.1 of Pseudoalteromonas sp. NS-SX12. Classification (NCBI taxonomy): domain Bacteria; kingdom Pseudomonadati; phylum Pseudomonadota; class Gammaproteobacteria; order Alteromonadales; family Pseudoalteromonadaceae; genus Pseudoalteromonas; species Pseudoalteromonas sp. NS-SX12. The sequence goes on from NZ_CM170634.1 coordinate 26,904, forward strand.
AGAACAGAATTAAGCATAACGATACAATAGTGACATGATTTCGTAACCATTTGGGGCCATATCATGTCACATTCCGATTCTGACCTTTTTTTACAGCAAATGGCTGATGTAACGCCACTCAAACAAGACGCTGTTTCAACCCCAACCTCTAACGCTAAGAACGCGCTAAGTAATTTCTACAAGCAACAAAGCTCAAAGCAAATAAGCTTACTAAATGATGCATTGAGTAGTGCAACTGTTGAATACGTTGAACCCGACGATTACATTAGCTACAAATCTTCAGGCCTTCAGGCTGGCGTATTTAAAAACTTGCGACTTGCCAAATATGATATCGATGGCAAAATTGAGCTGCAGGGCCACTCCATCAAAGAAGCACAGGATAAGTTAATACAAGAGTTGTCGGATTGTCATCGCCGCAACATACGTGTTGTGCTTATTAAACACGGTGTTGGCAAAGAGAATAGCGAACAACCAGCTAAATTAAAAAGTCATGTAAATGCGTGGCTTGTGCATTTCCCGTTTGTACTTGGTTTTCATACCGCGCAAACCCATCACGGTGGCTATGGCGCAGTTTACGTATTGTTGAGCAAAAACGAACAAGCAAAACTTGCAAACAAAGAAATTCACGCAAAAAAAATAAGGCTCTATTGAGCCTTATTCTGCATTTGTTACTACTGTATTTTGGTTTACGGCTTCATCAGCCTGAGTGAACCAAGCACTCACTCCTAAAAAAGCAACCAATAAAGCGACTGAGCTTAATTTGATCCCTTTTGCCATTGCGCGGTGCATAACTCCCCCAATAATTTTGTTTTTTTATTATTGTTCTAGTACATAAACTGTACTGGAGAATCATTCTAAACAATTTACAAATTTTAACAACCCATTAAAACGCTGGTTTTACAACCAGTAGTTTAATAACCTAAGTCACAGTCTACGGTGTTCACAAGCGCTTGGCCCGCTTTTAATCTCAAATAGTTATCACACAACTGACGTGTCACTGTATCAACATTGCTAAGCGCCGAGCAATGTGGGGTAATAGTTATTGCGCTATGCTGCCAAAATGCATGTGTTTGCGGCAAAGGTTCAATACTAAACACATCCAAAATTGCATGCGCTACCTGACCTGAATCGAGATTAGCTAACAGGCTTTGCTCATCGATTATTTCGCCACGTGCAACATTAATAATCACCACGCCTTTTTTGGTTTTTGATAAAAACGCATGATCAATCATATTGTGGGTATGTTTAGTTGATGGCAATAAGCACACAATATAGTCGGCATCACTTACCGCTAGTGCTAAATCATCTTGCGCATAACTAGTAATGCCCTCTAGTGATTTAGCGGTGCGTGACCAAACACTGACATCAAAGCCATTTAGTTGCAGTAAATTTGCGCTGGCAGTACCTAGCTGCCCTGCTCCAAGAACTGTTACCTTACTGCCCATTCTTGCGCGTTTTGGCTTCCACAGTTTTTCTTGTTGCTGCTTAACGTATAATTCAACTCGATGTTGATACGCTAAAATATGCGTGAGTACGTAACGGCTCATATCGCTTGCTAAGTTATCATCAACAATACGGGTAATTGGCACATTGGGTAAACCATCGTACTGCAATAAACTGTCTACACCCGCACCAAACGATGCAATCGCCTTACAATTAACAAACGGTGCCAACGATCCTTTCGGTGGTTGCCATGCAACAATGTATTCAACCGCAAGTGCATCACTCACTTCTGGCCACACCTGAATTTTAACATCAGGCAATATACTGTGAAATTTTTCGATGAGTTTATCGAGCTTGCGGTTGGGGATTACTAATAAAATACTCATAAACGAACTCTAGGCTGTCAAAAACTTAATCTAAATCAAATTCTAATGTGGATAGACCGTATTTGACTATCAAAACTTGATCTAGAACAGCTTTTAATTTTTCTAGCTACCGATAATAGCCACATCAAAACAAAAGATGATTCGGGAGATTATCGATGAAAAAATTACTAACTACAGCATTACTAACTTCAGGTTTAATCGCAGCACCAGCAATGGCAAAACTAAGCGTTAACGTAGGTGCAATCAACGTAAACCCTGACAGCGGTACAAGCTACTTAAATGAAATCCCAACTGCAGGCGTTTCAGTAGACAGCAACACCCAGCTAGGTATTACATTTGACTACGCGATTAATGATAACTGGGTAGTAGAGTTAGTAGCAGCAACACCATTTAGCCACGATATTTCTGGTGAAGGTAAAATTGGTGATTTAGCAATCGGCGGCGCAAGCATTGGTTCAACTAAACACTTACCACCATCACTGTTTGCACAATACCACTTCGGTAGCGCTGGCGACAAATTCCGTGCATTCGTAGGTGCTGGTGTTAACTACACTATCTTCTTTGACAGCGAAGCGGGCGCAGACCTAAAAGCAGTATTAGGCACTGATGATGTTAAACTTGAGCTATCAAACTCATTTGGCTTAGCAGGTCAAGTAGGTGCAAACTACATGATCAATGAAAAGTGGGGTATTCACGCAATGGCTTCTTACATCGACATCGATACAGATGCTGAAGTATTTGCAGGTGGCAACAAGGTATTAACATCAGACGTTGCAATCGACCCATTTGTATTTATGTTAGGTGCTAAATACAAGTTCTAATTAGAATTTAAACCATAAAAAAATCCGGCAATTGCCGGATTTTTTTATATCTTTTAAAAGCTGCTAAAAAGCAGCTTTTAACGAAAAAGACTTATAGGTCGCCTTCGTTTTCAGAAAGGAATGCAGCAACGCCAGCTGGGCTTGCGTCCATACCTTTTTTACCTTCTTCCCAACCAGCAGGACATACTTCACCGTGCTCTGAGTGGAATGCTAGTGCGTCAACCATGCGAAGCATTTCGTCGATGTTACGACCTAGTGGTAAGTCGTTAACTACTTGGTGACGTACGTTACCTTCTTCATCGATAAGGAAAGAACCACGGAAAGCAACGCCAGCTTCTGGGTGCTCAACGTCGTATGCTTGACAGATTTCGTGTTTAACGTCAGCAACTAGTGCGTATTTAACTGGACCAATACCGCCTTCGTTAACTGGCGTGTTACGCCATGCGTTGTGTGAGAATTGTGAATCGATAGAAACACCGATTACTTCTACGCCACGCTTTTGGAATTCTTCAAAACGCTTGTCGAAAGCGATTAGCTCTGAAGGACATACGAATGTAAAGTCTAATGGGTAAAAGAAAACAACTGCTTTTTTACCTTTGATTGCTTCGTGTAAGTTGTAGCTATCTACGATTTCGCCGTTACCTAGAACTGCTGCAGCTGTAAAGTCTGGTGCCTTGCGGCCTACTAATACGCCCATTATTTTCTCCAATTATTTATAATGAAATATCCAGTTTTGATGATTAATCATCATCTCTGGCAATAAATATAATGCCAAAATAAAAAAAACCAAGAGGGCTTGGCTTTTATTTTTATACTGCAGAAAGTTTAACTAATCGATGTAGTTAAAGATAATCAATTAAAACGATAAGGCCGTTCGATAAAAACGATTATGATACAAATCACACAATTGTGCGTTCTAGGTTATCAATCATTGTTGTTTTTGCACGACGTTTTTTCTACGGCAGGTAAAAGGTGTCACCTACCTTACTATTTCAGCAATAAAAACAAAAAAGCCAGCAAATGTGCTGGCTTTTGTTGGGTAAGCGCGCAGTTAATTACGCATCTTGCTCCATAATATCTTCAGGCATAGTTTCTCTAATTTCTTGCCACAATGCGCCTGACTCTAAACCATATTTACGCACTAAGAAAATAGACTCATCAAACTTGTCTTGCTCTGCTAGTGCCTTTAATTCTGCAAAAAACTTAAGCGCTAACTTACGCGTGCGCTCATCGGCAAAATAGTGACGCGCGATGCGCGCGTAAAAACCTTTGAAACCATTTAACGTCAATACATAAATTGGGTTACCACAGGCAAATGCAAGTTCATGATGCATGCGGTAGTCGTAATCTGCAAACGCTTCGGCAGTGTCGGCTAAATCATCAGCACGAGACAAGGTTTCGATTACTTTATCAGGATTTGTTTTAATCGCTGAACGCGTGTAAATAGCACTGATATTGGTACGTGCTGAAAGCAACTGGTCAATTAACTCGGGTACTTTAGTTGAGTCTAATTTAGCAAGCGTTTCTAGAATATTAAGACCCGACGTTTCCCAATAATTATTAACACGCGTTGGCTTACCGTGTTGAATAGTCAACCAGCCGTCGCGCGCCAAACGCTGTAGCACTTCACGTAAAGTTGTACGTGTCACACCAATAAGCTCTGAAAGCTCTCGCTCTGCTGGTAAAATTGAACCTGGTGCAAATTCACCGTTCCAAATCGATTCAACTATGTATTCCTCAGCAAATCCCGCAGGGCTTTTGGCTTTAAAAATTCTCATGAAGTGTCCAGTCGTTCTTGTAATGCTTTTTTAATCAAACTGATTGTACCAGATGCGATTGTTTGCACAAGCAAATAAATGCATAAGATAAAATAGTCTGTAAACTGTTTTTACCAAAGCTCTGTTAATGTTTGTAACGCATTTTACAATACAAAAATCACGCAAACCTTAGTATTTACGCCGTTTTACAAAATTCCATCGAAAATTCGTGCGAAGCAGTGGCGTTTTTTTTATAGTGTGCCCCATTATTAACGAATTTTTAGTAACGCCTATGTTTTCAAAACTTGCTCATTGGCCGGAACAACGCTTACCTTGGCTTCTATTAGCCGGCATCGCACTTGTCCTAGAAGGTGCTGCGCTTTTCTTCCAATACGCAATGGATTTAGGGCCATGCGTAATGTGCATTTATCAACGTACCGCGATGCTGGGGCTATTATTTGCAGGTATTGCAGGTGCCATTAAACCGCAAAATGTCTTTGCTCGTGTTATCGGATTTACGCTTTGGGCTATTTCAGCAATTTGGGGTTACTTAATTGCTGCCGAACATATCGCTATGCAAAATAATACCGACCCATTTGCTTTTGCAGGTTGTGCATTTGAGCCGAACTTCCCTGAGTTTTTACCGCTGCACCAGTGGATGCCATGGTTTTTTGAAGTAACCGGTGATTGCGGCAATATCAGCTGGCAATTTCTTGGCTTGAGTATGCCAGGTTGGATGCAAGTGATCTTTGCGATTGCCAGTGCGGTATTGTTTGTTGTGTTAATTACACGTTTGGTTTTCGCTAAAAAGATTTAATATGTATTTCTCAACAAAAAACATTCCTGAATTAGATGGTTTATCAGTTCGACAACGACAAGAAGTTATTCACTTAGCCGTTGCGAACTTGCCGGCCAGCAAAAAAATTACACTCAATGTAGTAAAAATAGCGTGTTTAACACCCATATTTTTACTGTTAGCAAATATTGAATCTTGGTGGTTGCTTTTATACTTATTAATAGTAGGTTTGTGCTATCCACTTATTACTACACCACTCACACTAATGTTTATTAAACCGCGGCTTAAAGAGGCGCGAGCTGAGTTCGAAAACAGTAATAAATAAAGGGGCAAACGCCCCTTTTTAATTAAAACGTTACTCTACCTTTTAGTTTGGCGATTGACCTTTCACCAAATCCCTTAATTTCATTCAATTCCTCAAGGGATTTTATTTTTCCATTCTGCTCACGATAGTTAATAATTCTAAGCGCTCGCGATTCGCCAATACCGGGCAAGGTAGCTAACTGCTCTGCATTCGCCGTATTTACATTGACGAGCTCTAACTTAACAACCTCTTCAACGTTGCTCTTTGTCGGCTTTGTCGCTTGTGACTCTGCGTTCACAGAAAAAGTGATTGAAGTAATACCTAATAAGAATGCGCCAAGTACTGGCAGTGAAAGTAATTTCATTACGCGCTCCTTTGCGTTGAGGTTCAAACCATTTGAACGTTTGTGATAGATATAAAGCGTTTGCTTTACACTTTTAGGTATAGGTTAAAAATTCTTGTTGTCAAAACCCTTCCGCCTAAAGCGATGAGTGATATAATTTTGGGAGAATTAAGAAGGGTACAGTATGATCTCTAAAAACCAGCTAAAACAATTACGTGCGTTATCTCAAAAAAAACAGCGCAAGTTACAAAATTTATTTTTAGTGCAAGGTGAAAAAAACGTACTCGAATTACTCGACAGCAATTTAGTTATTGAACAACTTTTTGCTACCCAAAACTTTTGCGAAAAGCACGCTTCACAATTAACTGACCTTAATATTATCACTTGTGAAGAAGAGGAACTCGCTAAGGCAAGTACACTAGTTAGTAATAATGCTGCCATTGCGATTGTTAAAACGCCAAAACAAGGTGAACCAAATAGCCTAGGTATTTCCATTGTACTTGATGGTGTTGCCGATCCAGGTAATTTAGGCACCATTATTCGCGTGGCCGACTGGTATGGCATTAATGAACTGATTTTAAGCCCTGATTGTGCAGACCCGTATAATCCAAAAGTGATCAGCGCGACGATGGGAAGCTTTACCCGCGTCAATATTATTCAATCTGAATTAACTGACTACTTTAGTAAGCAAACTCGACCTGTCTATGGCGCCTACTTAGGCGGCGAAAGCATTCACTCAACCCAGTTTGAAAGCGACTTAATATTAGTGATGGGTAGCGAATCTCATGGTATTCGCGAGCATATTGCCAGTGCGATTAGCAAAAAAATAACTATACCTGCGTTTGGTCAGGCTGAATCACTTAATGTTGCTATGGCTAGCGGCATTATTCTCGATAACATCAAACGCTGCCAAGGATAAACCATGAAACTCAATTGCGATTTAGGGGAAAGTTTTGGTCAATATACATTAGGTTGTGACGAGCAAGCCATGGCTGTAATTGATATGGCCAATATCGCTTGTGGCTTTCACGCAAGCGACCCAAATGTAATGGCACACACACTGAGTCTAGCGAAACTTCATAATGTTGAGATAGGTGCTCACCCAAGTTACCCCGATAGGCAAGGCTTCGGCAGGCGTACCATGCAATTATCAACTACCGAGCTGACCAATTTGTTGCACTTTCAAATCGCAACGCTCGAAGGCATGGCAAAAGTACAAGGCCTTAGCCTTAGCTATGTAAAGCCGCACGGCGCACTTTATAACGATATGATGGCAAACTCAGAGTTACTTACCACCATTGCACAGGCAATCGCAAGTTACCCCTGTGAGTTAAAGCTAATGGTGCTAAGTAAAATAGATAACAGCCAAGCAATTAAAATCGCACAAAAAGCCGGCATTGAATTACTGTTTGAAGTCTTCGCTGATAGGCAATACACCCCTGATGGTTCGTTGGTATCACGCAATCTTGCAGGTGCTGTGCACGATGAAACCAAGCTACTTGAGCAAGTGAGTGAGTTAAAGCAGTTTGGCACGATCACCACCCGCGAGGGCAGTAAGTTAACACTGCAATGCGACTCGTTATGTGTACACGGTGATAATCCTAGTGCGGTTGCTCAAATAGCAAAAATCAAACAGATTATTGGTAGCAATGAGTAATCCTAGCTATCGCATTTTTAATGCGAGCGAAAATGCAGTAATAGTTTACTTTAGTGATATTCTTTCAAGCGAGCAAACACAAAAAATCGCTGCCTTTTCACACGCTTTAAAGACGTCACTAGGTGAATTAATTGTTGATGTGACCATTTCCTACACTAGTGCGTTAGTTACTTATCAAAGCCTTAGTATTGATCACTTCTCAATAAAGCAAAAAATTAAAAGCATACTTACCCAGCTAAACGATATTACATTTTCAGTAAAGCAAATCGAGTTACCCGCCTATTACCATAGTGAAGTTGGCGCTGATCTAAACACCATGGCAAAAGCAAAAAATCTAACTGTATCCGATATTATCAAATTCCACAGCGAGCAAATTTACAGTGTATTTGCCATTGGTTTTGCCCCCGGTTTTGCGTTTTTAGGTGAAGTAAAGCCAATACTTGCCACTCCTCGCCTTGCGACTCCTCGTAAAAAAGTCGCCAAGGGTTCAATCGCCATCGCGGATAAGCAAACTGCGGTTTATCCAGCTGTATCTCCAGGTGGCTGGAATCTTATTGGTAATTGCCCTGTTTCACTATTTGATGCTGCGAATACCCCACCTTTGCCTTTTAATATTGGTGATAGCGTGAAGTTTGTACCTATTGAGCGAAACGAATTTATTCGCTTAGGAGGTCACATTGACTAGCGTACTCAAAGTAATTAATCCGGGGCTCTATTGCTGTGTGCAAGATTTAGGACGATTCGGGCAAAACCACTTAGGCCTTACCACAGGTGGATGCCACGACCAATATGCCTTTAAAGTTGCTAATGCCCTTGTCGGCAACCCAATTGTAAGTCCAGCACTTGAGTTAACGCTGGGCGGCTTTCGCGCGGAAGTACTAGTACCAATAACAATTGCACTTACAGGGCCAAATATCGGGTTTACAATTAACAATAAAAGCCAAGTGCTTTGGCAAAGTATTCAAGTAGCACGTGGCGATGTAATTGAAATTGCAACGCCTCTCACTGGCTTGCGGCACACGCTTGCAATTTCAGGTGGTATCAAGGCGCAGTCCCATTTTACAAGTGTTAGTACCGTCATGCGTGAAGGACTTGGCTGCAAAATTGAAGCTAATTCACTAATAAAACAGCAAGCACCTCGTTTTACAAAGCAAAAGAGGTTACCTGCTAACTTAATACCTGATTATTGCCAAAACACACCGCTTAATATGGTGTTTGCGCTGCAACATCATGAATTTTCAGCGGCTGATTTGAACCGCTTTCTAAGTTCAAGTTATACCGTAACTGGGCAAAGTGACCGCATGGGTTATCGTTTACAAGGTGCAGCGTTAGAAAGCCCAACCGGTGCGCGTTTTTCTGAGGGCATTAACCTAGGTGCCATACAAATCCCTGCTGATGGCCAACCCATCGTACTTTTAAATGATCGCCAAACCATTGGCGGCTATCCGAAACTAGGTTCAGTCACTGCATTAGATTGTGCAAACTTATTACAAAAGCGCGCAGGTGATGAAGTGGCGTTTAATGCGATTAGCATTGAAAAAGCGCAAAACCTTAATCACCTCGCCCACGTCAAATTACAGCGCGCGCTCGACGCCTTAAACTAAAAAAGCGCCTTACGGCGCTTTTTGTGGTTGGGAAATCTGTTTTAAAGTTTATGCTTCTTCAAGTAACTCTTGCGTTGAGTTAATCGCAATTTTACGTGGCTTATGCGCTTCTGGAATTTCACGAAGCAAAGTAATGTTCAATAAACCGTTTTCTAAATTTGCGCCAACAACTTTAACATGATCGCCTAACTGGAATTTGTGCTCAAAGTTTCGCTCAGCAATGCCTTGGTGAATAAATTTACGCTCAGCTTGCGACTCTTTTTCTGCTTTCACGCCCGATACCTTTAGCGTGTTTTTCTCTGTTTCAATGGTTAACTCAGATTCTAAAAAGCCTGCAACAGCCATGGTGATTTGATAGTCATTTTCACCTAAAAGCTCAATATTGTACGGCGGAAAATTTGATTGTTTGGTATTGCGGCTCGCGTTATCCATCATTTGAGCTAAGTGATCAAAACCGATGAAAGAACGATAAAGTGGAGATAGATCTAAATTACGCATAGTATATATCCTCATAAAGCGATAATTGTCTTAAAAACGACTCTCCTAAAGCGGACAAGTCTTAAATAAAGTCAGGCAATTCAATTTGTTACCTGAGTAGAAAACCCTTATGGCGTCTTCATAACTAGATATGTGGTGGCTAAATTCTTTTTCAAGGTATTAATTTAAATTTTTTTAATTAACCACCCTAAACTCACCTTTAGAGAACACTTCAACCCTATGAAATTAAAAATAAAAAGCATCATTTCAAATATTTTGTTTCTTTCTGTGATTTTTTTCGTAATCACCACTTTTCAGCAGAGAAACTTACTCAGTAACGACCAGCCTGCGCCTTATTTTAATTTAGAGACACTAGAAACCGGCGAGCGAGTATCCATTAAATCGTTACAAAACCAACAAACTGTGGTTTATTTTTTTGCCCCTTGGTGCACCGTATGCAAACTCAGCATGCCAAACCTCGATAAGCTGGCTAAAAATGGCAGTATCAATGCCATAGCCATTGCCGCTGACTATGAGAGCAAACAACAGGTTGAAGCATTTGTAGATGAGCTATCCCTCAGCATGCCGGTGTTATTAGCCGATAGCCACACCGCTAGTAATTATAAAATTTCTGCTTTTCCCACTTATTATGTGATTTCAGAAGATTTAAAAATTATTGCCAAGTCGATGGGCTATTCCACAGAATTAGGCTTAAGAGCCCGTAGCTTTTAGACAAAATAGCCACAAGCCATTAAAATACGCGTATCTTAATTTGCATTCGAGAATACAATGCCTAAAGCATGCGCGTATCACATCTTAGTTAATACTGAAAAACTCTGTTTAGAGTTAAAAGAAAAGCTTAAAAAAGGAGCTGACTTTAACAAGCTTGCAAAACAACATTCAACATGCCCGTCGCGCAAGCGCGGTGGCGATTTGGGCGAGTTTAATAAAGGCGATATGGTAAAAGCATTTGATGATGTGGTTTTTAAAAAGCCATTATTTGAAGTGCACGGCCCTGTAAAAACCAAATTTGGTTATCACCTAATTAAAACGGTATACCGCACTTAATTCTCTAAAAATAGTTTATTTAAAACTACCCATCGTTATTTGCGAATGATGCGATTGAGTTAATCAATTTCACAAATACGTTTTTCGCTGACACAATGGGCTTATTAAATTTAAAGAGGAAAGAATAATGTTTACAGTAATTTTTGGCCGTGATGGCTGCCCATTTTGTGTTCGTGCAAAAGAATTAGCAGAGCGTTTAACTCAGGAACGTGATGATTTTAAATTCCGTTACGTAGATATTATTAAAGAAGGCGTATCAAAAGCGGATTTAGAAAAATCAGCTGGCAAGCCATGCGAAACAGTACCTCAAATCTTTTTAGATCAAAAACACATTGGCGGCTTCACCGATTTTGAAGCATACGCAAAAGAGCACTTAGGCTTATACGCAGAGTAATTATCAACACTAATGTGTTTAAACTTATGTGTTTAAAAATTAAAAAAGCAGCCATTGGCTGCTTTTTTTGATATTGAAAATGCACTAAAAGCTTAAACAAGCTCTTTTACTTTTTCCCAAATCGCTACCACATGGTCGCGGTCTTCATCAGTTAGTTCACCATTGCGATATGCTTTAACCAGTGACTTTTCGATTTTTTCATTTAACTCTTCGCAGCTTAAATCATCACCTTCAACTTGCGCGTAGCCTACTTGCAAGTCAAAGTGTCCACGTAAGTAACCACTTGCAAACAGCTCATCATCGCTCGCTGTTTCAATTAGTTTGTCAAAGTACTCATTGGCCTTATCAACATATCCTAAAAATTGCATTTAATTTTCCTCTTCAAGGCCCACTGCATACATCACATGATCGTTGTATCCAGTTACCACTTTTATAAAACCTGATAGTTCATCATCTAACACGCTGTCGCCTGTGTCACAAATAAGCGGACGGCCATTCAGCGCTTGCAGTTTACTTTTAGTTGCAACCACAATAATATTTTCTTTACCTACTTGACGAATAAGTTCAGGGCTAAGCTGCTGATTACCTCGACCAAAAATATGGCCTTGCCCACCAATTAAGGTGATCACAATTTTAGTCGGTTTGCCCTTGGTTAAATCAATTAACTGCTTTGCGGTGCAATCTGCGGCAATAACATCTTGGTCGAGCACTACATCAACACCGAGTAAGGTGTTATCAAGCCCCATTTCATCCATAATTGCAGCAACGGTAGAGCCAGAGCCCATAACATAATATTCGTCATCTTCCATTTCTGACACAACATAGGCCGATAAGTCAGCAAGTACTAACTCATCCGTTTCTTTGCCACCACTTTTAACTGCTTGCACATAGCGTAATTCACTTGGCACCTGCATTTCACCATAGCGTTTGGCTTTAACTACCCCTTCACGAAATGCCGATTCATCGATATCCATAACATCAGCATCTGAAAGCGTAACTAGCTCGCCGTTTATCAGCATTTCAACAACACGTCCTGCTGCTTTTGGGGTAATCGCATAAACGCCAGAATGGATTTTACATCCAGCAGGGATACCGAGTACGGTTGTATTATCGCTTACCGCACTGCACACATTACGCGCTGTACCATCACCACCAGCAAATAAAATTAAATCGACACCTTGCTCAATTAAGGTTTTAACCGTGAGCTCAGTATCAGCAGGCGATGTGTTCTCACCTACTGTCAACACAACTTCGGTACTAAATCCCATTTCTTCAGCAAGGGTTTGCCCCATTTTGCCACTTGGGGTAAATATTTGAATCTGTTCTTTATACGGCAAAAGCACTTCAAGTGCCGCTTGGGTGCGTTTATGCGATTTTGGCTCTGCACCAAGGGCAAGCGCCTCTTCAGTGACATTATCACTGCCTTTTAGGCCAACACTGCCGCCTAAACCAGCAACAGGGTTGATAATAAGGCCCAGTTTAAACTGCTTCATCATTGATTAATTCATCCTGCCAAGTAAATTGTGCGCGTGTTAACGGGTATGGTGTGTGATAAAAATCACATAATGCCTTAATTAAGGTTTCCGTACGCTTATTAAACCCGCTTTCTAGTAACTCACATACCTTTTTGTAAACCTTACGCTGAAATGCAAAGCGACACGTTTGTGCGCCGTTTAAGTTATCTGCTGAGACATTAAAATTAAAGCCAGCGGCTACACTGAGTGCCCATTCAATGGCTTGTGGATGCACTTCCACTTTTTCAAATTCAGCTTGCTGCGCTTCATCACGCCCATCTGGGCAATACCAGTAACCGTAATCTTCTAATAAGCGTCTAGCGTCACCTGCCACTAACCAATGCGCCACTTCATGCAGGCCACTGGCATAATAACCATGGGCAAATTCAATGCGATGAAATGCTGTATTATCATCTGCAGGCAGATAAATCGGCTCACCATCGCCTTTCACTAAACGTGTGTTTAGGGTGCGTTCAAAACAGCCATTAAAGATGGAAATTAAATCTTGATAACGATGCATAACGATAGGTACAGCAAAAAATTGCTGGCATTTTAGCAAAAATAAAAAGGGGCTGAAATAGCCCCTTTTTTAAATATCTACGGTAATTATTCCGCTTGCCCTGGAATTGGGCCAGGCTGCACATTGACATGCTTATTTTGCCCTTGATGACGCAACAAATGGTCCATCAAGGTGATTGCCAACATGGCCTCGGCAATTGGAATTGCACGAATGCCCACACACGGATCATGACGCCCTTTGGTGATCATCTCAACCGCTTCGTTTTGCGTATTAATGCTTTTACCTGGCACTGTTATGCTCGATGTTGGTTTAAGCGCAATAGATGCGACAATATCTTGCCCTGTTGAAATGCCCGCAAGTACACCGCCTGCGTGATTTGATGTAAAGCCTTCAGGGGTGATGGTATCGCGATGCTCTGAGCCTTTTTGCTCAATCACTTCAAAACCGTCACCAATTTCAACGCCTTTTACCGCGTTAATGCTCATCAGTGAGTGAGCAATTTCAGCATCTAAACGATCAAACACTGGCTCACCTAATCCCACAGGGACATTTTTCGCAACCACAGTAACTTTGGCACCGATTGAATCACCTTCTTTTTTCAGCGCGCGCATATATTCGTCAAGCGCTTCTAGCTTAGTGCTATCGGGAAAAAAGAATGGGTTTTCTTCAACCACAGACCAATCAAATTGCTCTGCTTTAATTGGCCCAAGTTGCGATAAACACGCATTAATTTCAACACCATGAAATTGTTTTAAATACTTTTTAGCAATTGCGCCTGCGGCAACACGAATGGCTGTTTCGCGTGCTGACGAGCGACCGCCACCACGGTAATCGCGAATGCCGTATTTGTGCCAGTAAGTATAATCACCATGACCTGGACGATACACATCAGCAATTTTTGAATAATCTTTTGAACGCTGATCGCCATTTTCGATAAGCAGGCCAATGCTCGTGCCTGTCGTTTTACCTTCAAAAATACCCGATAAAATTTTAACGGCATCTTCTTCGCGGCGCTGCGTGGTGTAACGACTTTGCCCAGGCTTTCGTCTGTCTAAATCGATTTGAAGGTCTGCTTCACAAATCTCCAACCCCGGCGGGCAGCCATCGACCACCCCACCCAGTGCAATACCATGGCTTTCGCCAAAGGTACTCACCTTAAATAATTGACCAATACTATTTCCGGCCATAACGTCTCATTTCCTCATTCCCAAATGGCAGCGTTGGTAGATACAGTGCCGCCAAACTGCGTTTTTTTACTTAGTGATTACCCTAAATGCGCAATTAAATCTTGTTTATTAATTGCAAACACGCCTAAGCCGCCGTGTTTAAATTCAATCCACTCAAATGGCACGCCAGGGTAAAGCGCTTCCATATGTACCATAGAATTACCCACTTCAACAAATAACCAACCGTTATCAGTTAGATGCTCTGCCGCTTCATTTAATAATGTACGAGTGACATCAAGGCCGTCTTCACCTGAAGCAAGGCCTAATTCAGGCTCGTGATGGAATTCATCTGGCAAATCGCCCATGTCTTCAGCATCAACATACGGTGGATTCGCCACGATTAAATCGTATTTTTGGCCAGGTACACCCGAAAACACGTCCGATTGAATTGGGAAAACACGATGGTTTAACTGGTAGTTTGAGATATTAATATCCGCTACTTCTAATGCATCAAACGAAATATCAACGGCATCTACTTCAGCATTCTCAAACGCTTGCGCTAGTGCAATAGCAATACATGCCGAGCCAGTACACATATCTAAGATTCGGGTAACTTCTTGTTCTGGGTCAAGCCAAGTATCAAACTTTTTATTGATAAGCTCAGCAAACGGTGAACGCGGCACTAATACGCGCTCATCAACATAAAATGGTAGGCCTGCGAAATAAGCTTGATTGGTTAAGTAAGCAACTGGCACACGTTCATTAATACGCGCTGCAATTAACGCCACCAGCGTTTCTTTTTCAGAAGTGGTCAGTTTGCTGGTTGCAAGCTCTTTTGGCGCATCAATCGGCAAACTTAATGCTGGCATAATTAACTGTACTGCTTCATCCCACGGGTTATCTGAACCGTGACCAAAGAAAATACCTGACGCAGCAAACTGACTGGTCGTCCAACGTAACCAATCATTAATTGTATTAAGCTCTGTAACGGCTTCTGTTTGCATTGCCGAATCTAAAAATGCCTGTTCCATAATCAAGTTTCACTAGTGTTTAAAAGCACTATTGTAACGGTTTAAAGGCGCAATACTCTAGGTTTTTTACATATTTTTGGATACAATCGCGCCATGAAAAAAGATCACTCACTTTCCGATGATGACATTGCCCTTTTTCGCAGTGAAATGTCTGGCTCAAAGAAAATAAGCCAAGACACGGTTCATTTTAAAAAAGCGCAAAAAGCACCAGAGCAAACTACTAACACTAAGGTTAAACAGCTCGATGCTGAATTTTATTTCTCGGATGAATACATTCCTGACATAGACACATCGGGTACTGTTAACTTTGTTAAGCCTGGTGCGGATAGCTATTTAGCTAAACAACTACGCCGTGGTGACTTTGCACCTGAACTTATTTTAGATATGCATGGCATGAATAAAGAGACAGCAAAGCTGGAGTTAGCAGGCCTTATCAGCGCCTGTAAAAAGCGTCATTTACGCTGTGCATGCATTGTGACGGGTGTGGGTGAGCGCGTATTAAAACACAAAGTGCCGCATTACTTAGTGCAACATCCTGATGTGCTTGCTATTCATCAAGCGCCGCTTGAATATGGTGGCCGTGGCGCGTTACTTATTTTGGTGGATATTCCAGAAGATCCGTTTTTCCGCTAATGTGTTTCAGCTAATAAAAAATGACTCAACTGAGTCATTTTTTGTTTTAAGAAGCTTTTTCACCAACATCAGGTAAATGCATGGCTACTAACTCAGCCAAACCTGACTCTTCATTATAATGAATCTCAGCGACCGCCGCTGTTGCAAAAATTGGCATATTATCAGGACAAAATTGCTCAACTATATAACTCACAATTGGCATATGAGCGACCAAAATCCAGTTATTTAAGTTAGGTTTGTAACTGATCATTGCTTTAATCAGTTCTGCAGCGTTTTCAGCATCGCCACTTGGAATAAAGTCGTCAAAACTGTCTTGATAACGAATGCTTTCTTGTTTTGCCGTAACAATTTCGGCCGTTTGCAAAGCACGAAGGTAAGTACTTGTTAGTACAGCATCTATTTTACAGTCCTGCTGTAATTTACTCGCCATTGCGGCCACTTCAAGTCGACCTATATCCGTTAGCATTCTGTTTTGGTCATTTACCGTCAAAGACTGTGCTTGACCATGACGCATAATAAAAATTTTTTTCATAACAATGCTCAATAAGGCAAAACCGTAAAACTACAAAAAATAACGACTTTGCTATAGCCAAATCTATGATATGTCCGCTATATTAGCTTTAAAGCAATAAAAACTCAGGTAGTTTTTAGTTTAGCTGTGTTGCTTCCAGATCCACTTCAATCGTGTTGATAAGCGATTATTCTTTTCTTTATTAGATACGGAGCAAACCTTGATAACCAGCAGCAATGATAGCAGAATTTATCAGTCCCTAAAACTGGACAATGGTCTAAAAATCTTAGTGATTGAAGACGCTGCCAGCGATAAATCAGCGGCGTCACTTACCGTAAATTGCGGACACTTCGACGACCCTATCAGCCGTCAAGGTTTAGCACACTTCTTAGAACACATGCTATTTTTAGGTTCAGAAAAATACCCTGAGCCCGGCTCTTTTTCACAATTTTTATCGCATCATGGCGGTAATTGTAACGCGTGGACAGGCACAGAGCATTCAAGTTACTTTTTTGAAGTCCTGAACGAACACTTTTTACAAGCGCTGAGTCAGTTTGCTGATATTTTTCATGCGCCGCTTATTTTACCGTCTGCATGCGAGAAAGAGCGCAATGCCATTGATGCAGAATATAAATTAAAGCTGAAAGACGATTCACGTCGCATTTACCAAGTCCATAAAGAAACGTGTAACAGTGCGCACCCATTTGCGAAATTTTCGGTCGGCAACCATCAAACCTTAGTTAATAAAAACGAATGCATTAGCGAAGAGATCCGCGCTTTCTTTTTAAAACACTACCAAGCACAAAACATGACCCTAGTGATTTCAAGCAATACGCCTTGCGAACTCATGAAGGTTAAAATAGCGCAACTATTTAATTGCCTTAGTGGCAGCCCTGAACGCGAAAAACCCAATATTGAAGCACCACTTTATCTGCCTGAAAACATGTGCCAGTCGATTTATATTGAGCCACACAAGCATATGCAAAAGCTCATTGTATCGTTTGCGCTGCCCAGTATTGATAATTTTTACCGTGAAAAAACAGTAAGCTTTATCGCCCATTTAATTGGCTACGAAGGCGTAGGCTCACTTTATTCGGTATTAAAAAAAGCGGGATGGATTAACGGGCTCAGTGCCGGTGGTGGTATTAATGGCAGTAACTTTAAAGATTTTAATATTAGTATTGCACTGACCGACGAAGGCGAAAAACATAAAACCGCCATTGTGGAATACCTGTTTTGTTACCTGCAGCTGATTGCCAAAGCCGAAACCCCATTATTAGAGCGCCTTTACCAAGATAAAAAAGTACTGATGGACATCGCCTTTAATAATCAAGAGAAATCCCGCGTACTGGATTGGGTTAATAGTTTAAGTGTGAATATGCATCACTATCCAGATGAACACTTAATTTATGGCGATTACATAATGACAGGCTTTAACCGTGATCAGTTTGATAATGTGTTCACGCTGCTAAATGCCAATAATATGCGCCTGATTCATATTCACCCAGGTGTGCCAACTGATGCCAACGCAAAGTGGTATGGTACGCCTTATAGCATCAACAAAATATCGCAACCTTGGTTAGACTCACTGGAAAAAGTAGATGCGAACGCCGTTGAACTAACCCTGCCAACCAGCAACCCATATTTAACAAAGCCGGTTGTGCTGCATCCGATAGAGCATAAACATAAAACACCGGAAAAACGCGTTTCAAGCGACACGTTCGAATTTTGGTATAAACAAGATTCCACCTTTAGAGTCGCCAAAGGTCATTTTTACTTGGCGCTAGACAGTAAAATTACAGTGCAAAACGTTAAAAACATGGCGATGACACGCCTGTTTGCTGACCTTTTTATGGATAAAGTCGCTGAGCAGTTTTATCCGGCTGAATTAGCGGGCATTAATTATCAGCTTTCAGCTCACCAAGGCGGTTTAACGCTGCACACTTGGGGGTTAAGTGGTAATCAAATTGAATTAATCGGTGAAATTTTAAATGAATTATTGATCTGTAAATTTGATTCAATTCGCTTTTATGAATACCAACGTCAGCTTGTTCGTCATTGGCAAAATGGCAACCAAAGTAAGCCTGTTAGTCTTTTATTCTCAGAACTGAGCGCTACATTGCTACCGTGGAATCCAACGCCGTTAAAACTTGCCGAAGCGATTGAACAAATCAGTTTCTGTGAATTTAACGCATTTTGTAGTCAGTTATTTGAAGCCCTGCACTGTCAAATTTTAATGCATGGCAACTGGACACCATTAGAAGCCGACGATTGTGTAGCATTAATCAAAGAAAAACTAAAAACGCGCACCACTATTGCTGATTTAAACCGCCCTATCGTAACGTTAGATAACAAACAAGAGCAAACCCACGATGTGCCGCATCCTGACAATGCGCTGGTAAGTTATTTCCAAGCAAGCTCTGATTCAATCAGCGAAAAAATCAGGTTAATGGCACTAAACCATTTAATCAGTCAAGACTACTTTCACGATATGCGTACCGAAAAACAGCTTGGCTATTTAGTTGGCTCAGGCTTTGCGCCTTTAAATAATCGCGCTGGTATCGCATTTTATATTCAGTCGCCAGAAATCGCGTCCGATATTTTAGCCCAACACAGCAATCACTTTTTAGCCAACTATCATCAGAAAATTAACGCCATGAGCGATGAAGATTGGCAACAAGCCAAACAAGCATTAATGATGCAAATTGTTGAAAAAGATAAGAACCTACGTCTTAAATCACAGCGGTTTTGGCTTGCAATCGGCAATGGTGATGGCCAATTTAATATGCAGTACCAGTTAAAAACTGCGCTATTACAATTAAGTAAGGCGCAATTAGTAAGTTATAGCAAACGCTTGTTTAGCGAAAACAGTACACGTCTTGAGCTAAAAACCAAAGAAAAGGCCGCAAAACAAGCAACTAGTTCAGAATCGGTTAAACAAGCTTTGACACCATAAAGACAATCCCTTAGTGTAAGGGGGTTAAATACAATGCGTTAAGCCAATGCCCAATAAAATAATAAAAATAATTGCTGGGTTTACTGGTTTGTTTACTGCTTTTCCAAGCGATGCACACCAACCCACGCTGCTAGACTCCAAGCTGGTGATCCCACTTGCGCTCGCAACATTAAGCTTGCTGATAGCGTTGGTTGCTGTTTTGCGCCTGCGACGCTCGCAACTTGCCTTAAAACGTTCAGAACATCGATTTAAAAACAGTATATTAGCAAGTGGCGATGCTGTTTGGGATTGGCACATTAGTGAGCATCGTTTGGAGCGCATTAATGACGGCTTATTTAATGCCATTGACCACACGCCCGATTTACCACCTAACAAATCAAATATCCACCCATCTGATCTACCGCACGTTGAACAAATTCTTAAAAAACACCTGTCAGGGGAAATTTCGCATTTCGAAGCGAGTTACCGTGCGAAAGATGCTAATGGCGATTGGCGTTGGGTACTCGATAAAGGCCGCGTAATTGAAACGGATGCGGACTTAAAACCACTTAGAATGATGGGCACGGTCAAAGATATTGGTTCGGTAAAACAAACCCAAGAACGTTTAAATTTACTGGCAAACTGTATTGAAAACCTTTCTGATCCCATTGTTATTTTTGATGCAAATTTTAATATTGTCGAAGTAAATCAGGCCTACTTAAGCTATTTTGGCGGCACTACTGCAAATCACATTGGCACCCCTTACCGACTTCCAGGTTACGACAAAACAAAAACAAGCCAGCTTTACAAAGCAATACAAAAAAAATCGCACTGGCACAAAGAACTAACATTTAGCAAAGACAAGCAAAGCACTTTTTTCTCACTTTCGATTGATCGCATTGATAATAAAAAAAGCAATCTGCGCCACTACATTGCGGTTTACAACGACGTAACCGACAACAAGCAAACTGAATTGGCACTGCAAAAACTGACCAATCGCGACCGCTTAACCGGCCTGCCAAACCGTAATCAGTTCTTTAGTAATATGAAATCCCTTGTCGGTAGCAAAAACCGCCATGCATTATTAGTATTTGATTTAGACAACTTTAAAAAAATTAACGATAGTTTAGGCCACCACGCAGGTGATATTTTATTGTGCCGTTTAGCATCGCGTCTATCCAAACGTACTCGTGAGCGCGACCAGTTCTATCGCCTAGGCGGTGATGAATTTGCACTTGTAATGCAAAACACTAATGATATTCATACCATTACACAAGCTGCCAAAAGCTTTTTAGCGCTGATTGAAGCGCCATTCCATATGTCTGGGCACGAGCTGGTGATCACCTCAAGTGTGGGCATCGTGCTCTTCCCTGAAGATGGCAATACACCAGAACTACTGCTTAAAAACGCAGACACGGCAATGTACCATGCAAAACAACATGGTAATCGTTACTTATTCTTTAACGATGCCATGAACCGCCAAGCGGTTAAGCGCCTACAAATCGAAAACTTAATTCGTTATGGCTTAAAAGAAGACCACTTTAAAGTGTTCTACCAGCCTAAAATGGACATTAACAGTGGCGAACTTGTCGGCATGGAAGCGCTAGTGCGCTTTATTACACCGAATAAGGGCCTAATAAGCCCAGCCCAATTTATTCCAATCGCTGAAGAAACAGGCCAAATTGTTGAAGTAGGTGAAGTGGTGCTCGAAAAAGCCTGTCGCGATGTAAAAGACTGGATTAACCGCGGTTTATTTGATGGTCGTGTGGCAGTGAACCTTTCTGCAAAACAGTTTATGCAGCCAGATCTCATTGGCAGTATTGATAAAATACTAAAACGTGAAGGACTCGCGTCGTACTATTTAGAACTCGAAATCACCGAAGGCACTATCATGGAAGATCCAAAAGATGCTATTCGCATTATGAATACGCTAAGTGCTCGCGGCATTCATTTAGCAATCGACGATTTCGGCACAGGTTATTCATCACTCGCTTATCTTAAACAATTTCCGCTAAACACATTAAAAGTCGATAAAGCCTTTATTGACGACATGGGCAATGAAAAAGGTAAGAATATGGTCGATTCAATCGTGACGATTGCCCACAACCTTGGCTTATCTGTGGTAGCTGAAGGTGTTGAGTACGAAGATCAAGTGGAGCAATTAAAAGAACTAAACTGCGCGACAGTGCAAGGCTATTTTTACTCTAAACCGCTTTCACATGAGCAATTTGAACAGTTTCTACTAGCTCGCTGTAAAGAAGCGCATTTGCCGCCAAGAGATTTGGAACAAGAAGTAAAGCTCAGCCTAGTGCAATAACACACTAGGCGCTCTGATTTATGCACTAATACGTGTAAAAACAAAGCCTAGTGACTTTCTTAGTAACATTCGCTGTTTAACATTAATTACACTATATACCGCAGGCCCAGTTAATAACCCCGCGATCGCCCAGCGCTTGCCAACTAATCCAAAGCGGCCCGCCAAAACAGCGCTCATATAACCATTAATAATTAATAACGCGAATAAATACCAAAGCATTGCTTCTCACCAAGCACAACATAAAATCGGGGCGCTATAGTACAAAAAAAAGCTCAAAAAATCGATGATTAATTGAGCTTTCAGGGTGAAATCTATACTAAACGTTTACTGAACAAGAAACCTTAACTTGCGCTTGCCTGCTCTGTATAAAACGCTGCTTTAGCTTCTGCCATCGCGATTAATGGCTCGCACGGTGTAAAATGCTTATTGTACTCTGCAAATGTTGCTAAGCGCGATGCTAAATGCCCTGCACCTAACGAATCCATGTAACTAAATGGACCGCCCAGGAACGGTGGGAAACCAATACCGAATATCGCACCAATGTCACCATCTCGTGCACTTGCAATAATGCCTTCATCTAAGCAGCGTGCCGCTTCGTTTAGCATTTGCGCAACACAACGCTCTGCAATTTCTTCTTTATTCAAGCGTGGATTTTTACTAACGCCAAGCAATTCATACACAGACTCATCGACTTTTTTATCTTTCTTATCGTAAACAAAAAAGCCTCGGCCACTTTTACGACCTAAGCGACCGGCATCAATTAAGCGTGAGAAAGCGTCTGGTGCTTTAAAACGCTCACCCAGCTCTTTTTCAAGAATTGGGGCGATTTTAGAGCCAATATCAATGCCTACTTCATCAAGTAGTGTCATTGGGCCTACTGGGAAACCAAACTCGACTAAGGCTTCGTCAATCTTTTCAATTGGCTCACCAGCAAGTAATAAGTTTGCCGCTTCGTTAACGTAAGGCGCTAAAATACGGTTTACATAAAAACCCGCTTTGTCCTTTACAACAATCGGTGTTTTACCTTGCTTGCGAGCAAAGTTTACAACGCGCGCAATGGTTTCTTTCGCTGTTTTCTCATGAGGAATAATTTCCACTAGTGGCATTTTTTCAACCGGTGAGAAATAGTGAAGACCAATTACATTTTCAGGACGCGCAGCATTTTCAGCAATTTGACCTATTGGCAGCGAAGATGTGTTCGACGCAAAGATTGTATTTTCATTACAATTTTCTTCGATATCTGCAACCATGCTTTGCTTCAGTTTTAAATCTTCAAATACCGCTTCAATAGCGATATCGGTATTTTCAAAACCAGCGTAATCAGTACCACCAGTGATGCGCGCCATTTGAAGCTGCAATTCAGCTTTAGATAAAATACGGCGCTTTTGCTTTTTGTTTAGAATTTTAAAGCTGTAGTTAAGTGCACCAGAAATGCCTTTTTGTGCAATGTCTTTCACACGTACACGGGCACCTGCTTTACATGCACTGACATGTGCAATACCAGCGCCCATTAAACCACCGCCTAACACAGCAACATTTTCTGTTGGCTGCGATTGCTCATTCCACTCTTTTTTCATTTCAGTGGTGGCAAAGAAAATACCACGAAGCGCTTTTGACTCTTTGCTCATTACCAGATCAGCAAAGCCTTGCGCTTCAATTTCATAGCCTTTAGCTGGTGCCATTTCAGCAGCAGCACGAATTGCTTTAATTATGGCAAATGGCGCTGGATAGTGACCGCCTGTTTTCTTCTCAACATTTTCAGTTGCTTTTTTGAAGATAATATTGCGACCAAATGGGTTCGACTCGAGTAATTGAGACACTTTACCAAGCTTAGGCTTAATGCTCTTACGCTTGCCTTTAACAGCAAATTTAAGCGCCACATCAAGTAATACACTATTAGGTACTACATCATCTACAAGGCCTGCTTTTTTAGCCTGTTTAGGATGCACTTGTTTACCTGTTAGTGTCCATTCAAGTGCTTTTTGAATACCTACCAATTTAGGTAAACGTTGCGTACCGCCACCACCAGGCAATAAGCCTAACTGCACTTCAGGCAGGCCTAACTTGGTATTGCTGGCATCACTGGCAACACGATAATCACACGCCAGTGCAAACTCTAAACCACCACCTAAGGTTGCACCATTCATTGCTGCAACGGTTGGGAAAGGTAGTTTTACTAAATCAGCAAATACGCTGTGACACGTTTGTGATAAATACAGCGCGTCATCACGGGTTTTCGCGTTATCCAGCATTTTAATATCAGCGCCTGCGATAAAGTTATCCGGCTTGCCGCTGATGAATACCATGCCTTTAATATTTTGCTTAACACCTTGTTTAATAACCGCATTAAGGTCATCAACAAAGCTGTCGCGCAGGGTATTCATTTTTTCCCCTGCTACGTCAATGGTGACAATCGCAATGTTGTCATCATTAACCTTAAAATCAAAAACTGAGTTCGCTTGTTCAGCTGTCATACTATGCTCCCTCTAAAACGAATGCCGCACCTAAACCACCTGCAGCACATGCTGTTGTTAATGCAAGGCCACCGCCACGACGATTTAATTCATTTAAGCTTTGTGTAATTAAACGTGCGCCTGTTGCTGCAAATGGGTGACCATAAGCAAGTGAACCACCGTTTACATTAAACTTATCCATATCGATTTCGCCAATCGCCTTAGAACGGCCTAACTTCTCTTGGGCAAATTTATCACAGCCAAACATCTTCATGTTAGCAAGTGCTTGAGCTGCGAATGCTTCGTGCATTTCAATTAAATCAAGATCTTGTAACGTGATGCCCGCTCTATCAAGCGCCATTGGCGTTGAGTGTGCAGGACCCATTAGCATATCTTCATGTACGTCAATCGCGCTAAACGCGAAGCTACGAATATAACCTAAAATTGGGTAACCAAGTGCTTTCGCTTTTGATTCGCTCATCATTAACACAGCTGCCGCACCATCAGTTAGTGGCGTTGCATTTGCAGCCGTTACCGAACCATGTTGACGGTCAAATACCGGACGTAATTTTGCGTAGCCTTCAACTGTTGAGTTTTCACGGATGTTGTTATCGCGATCTAAGAAACCTTTGTAAGGCGGCACATGTGCAGTCATTACTTCGTTGCTTAGTAAACCGTCATTCCAGGCTTTTGCCGCAAGCGAGTGTGAGCGATGCGCCATTGCATCTTGATCAGCACGGCTAATGTTATGAGTTTTTGCCATTTGCTCTGCGGTTTGCCCCATGGAAAGGCCCGTTGAATATTCAGCTACCGCAGGTGGTACTGGCAGTAAATCTTTGAAGCGCAATTTCGAAAGAATTTTAAATCGCTGACCAAAGGTACGCGCTTTATTTAAATCAACAAGGCTACCTGCTAATTTTTTACTTACGCCAATTGGTAAAACAGATGATGAATCCGCACCGCCAGCAATACCGACATTTACAGAACCGGCAATAATTGATTCCGCTACGTTGGCAACTGCTTGGAAACTAGTTGCACATGCACGTGACACAGAATACGCATCTACCGATACTGGCATGCCAGTACCCAGTACAATTTCACGCGCAATATTTGGCGCTTCTGGCATTTGAACAACCTGTCCGAAAACCAGCTGATCGATTTCATTTTTATCAAGATTCATGCGTTCAAGCATTTCATTTACAACCATTTTACCCATATCTAATGCAGGTACGTGGTGGAAGTAAGTAGCTTGTTTTGCAAATGGAGTTCTCAATCCGCTGACAACGGCAATTCGGTCGCCTTTTGTTGTTTTTAGTATATTTTGTTCAGACATAGGTTGTTCCTCTGGTTACAGGTCTGACCTGTTATCAAGTTTATTGATTCTAAACAAGGTATCTTTGTTTGCCAATAGCAAAGCGTAAGTTTTTGTCAACCACCCTTGCCGACTTCCCTTTGCTGTGATCGCGCAAAAAGTCTTCTGTCAGCCATCGCGTTAACCACAAGATTCATTGAATAACATTTAATCACAAATTAAAACAAAGGATTACGGGGGCTCTCTGTTTTTTCACCTAAATAAAAGTAACAATTTCCATATTACAAACACGTTAGATGGAGAGCGCTATGAAGCTAACTCAATACATAAAACTGGAGCTAGGCACGCAATGGACCGCTAACACGATTTCAGAACAAACCCAAGGTGCACTTAGCAAGCGTACGGCTAATAATTGGTACAATGGTGAAAAACGTCCCATTCTGGAACTGGTTATCGACGGTTTAAAATACCGCAAAATGCAAAGCGAACAAAACAGCAACGAAAGCGCCTAATGCGCAAATGTGTTGACATTACCACTGCAAAGCTGCATTTCCTATGCAGCTTTTTTTGAACTTTTTATTACTGCCACCATCTTAGCCTCTGTTGTTCTTGCCTCATAAAACAAATGCGAAGATCAACACACCTAATTTTTCCCGATACATTTATTAACGTAAGCCCTTGGCTTAACTAACAGCTTAAGTATAATCTAGCGGTTAAGAACTATTTAAGCCAATTAAAACAATAAGGATAGCGACTAACATGGCGGTATCAGCGTTTGTTCAGCTACAAAATTATTTAGACAGCCAAATCATTGGCCAACCAGAACTTACTCAAGCACTTTTACTAGCATTACTTGCTGATGGACACCTACTTGTTGAAGGTCCTCCAGGTCTTGCTAAAACCCGTGCAGTAAATGCGTTGGCAAAAGGTGTTGAAGGCAATTTCCAACGCGTACAATTTACCCCCGATTTATTGCCGGCAGATATCACAGGAACCGATATTTATCGCCAGCAAACCAGCGAATTTGTGTTTGAAGCAGGACCTTTGTTTCATAACCTTGTGCTCGCTGATGAAATTAACCGTGCGCCAGCAAAAGTTCAGTCAGCTCTATTAGAGGCCATGGCAGAAAGACAAATCACGGTAGGTAAAAAAACGTACCCACTGCCAGAGTTATTTCTTGTTATGGCAACGCAAAACCCGCTAGAGCAAGAAGGGACTTACCCGCTTCCAGAGGCACAACTTGACCGTTTTTTATTGCACCTAAGTATTGATTATCCAGACGCACAAAACGAGCTAGACATATTACGCCTAACACGCGGTGAAGCGCTGTCAGAAGAGCAAGTTAAAGCACCACAAATTTCGCAACAAACCTTGTTTGAATCGCGCAAGCAAGTGCTTTCACTGCATTTATCAGAACCACTTGAACGCTATCTTGTGCAGCTAATAATCGCAACACGCCAAGCTGAAAAGTTAAGCCCAGAATTAGGCCGCTGGATAGAATACGGCGCAAGTCCGCGCGCCACAATTGCGCTTGATCGCTGTGCCCGAGCGCATGCATGGCTCGCTGGTCGTGATTTTGTCGCACCTGAAGATATTCAAAGTGTATTTGCTAATGTGCTACGCCACCGCATTATTTTATCTTACGAAGCGCAAGCTGATGGCGTAAGCAAAGATGATGTACTCGCCGAGATAATCGCGCGCGTGGTAGCACCTTAATCCCATTATGAATACACAAACTGCACAACTCGCCGAACTGCAAAGCAATGGTGTGGAGCTCTCGCTCAATGAGTTGATGGCGTATCACAACAAAACCACCTTGCTTGAGCTAACGCCAAAACGCAAAGTGAAGCACCACAATGCGGGTCAATATCTTGCGCCACATAAAGGCCGAGGTATGGAATTTGCCGAAGTTAGGCATTATCAACCGGGTGATGATGTACGTGCCATCGACTGGCGTGTTACCGCTCGTACCGGAATTGCCCATACCAAGCTATTTCAGGAAGAAAAAGAACGCCCCGTTTTTATTTTGACCGACTTTAGCGACAGCATGATCTTTGGCTCTCAGTTGCTTTTAAAATCCGTGCAATCTGCACATTTGAGCGCACTGATTGCATGGAGTGCCGTTCAGCGCGGCGATCGCGTTGGCGGGTTAGTGTTTAATCATAATGCCCATTGGGAGCTAAAGCCCGCTTCACGTCAAAGTGCTGCATTAAAGCTGTTTCATAATTTACAGCTTGCCCACCAAGCAGCATTAAGCAGTAAACTCGACGGCGAATCGCAAACGCTAAATGATCAATTAAATCGTTTAGTACACTTAGCAAAACCAGGCTCCTTGGTGTATCTCATTTCGGATTTTCATCATTTAAGTGAAGATATGGCAAAGCAACTACTGTTATTAACCCGCCACTGTGAGTTAATTGCCTGCCCTATTTTTGATCCTATGGAACGTGCGCTGCCGAATGTTGGCGAGCAACTTTCACTAAAATCAGGTAATCGCCAAGCAAGTTTGCCGCTTGCTAATGCTAAATTTCGCGAAAGCTATGCGGCAAAAGCCAATGCCCAGCAAAATGCGCTTTATCAGCTATTACATAAGTCAGGGTTAGCGCTGATGCCTTTTAGTGCAGCGCAATCAATCACCGAACAATTAAAGGGATAATGATTTAATGGCGACACCAACATCTCCGTTAGATAATTTGCATGATGTTATCGCACCCGCGACAGTGCCTTGGTGGCCTCTTTCGCTGCCCGCTATAGCAATCATTGCAGTAGTCCTATTGCTACTCGTTATTGCCAGCTATGCAATTTACCAACGTCACTTACTCAATAAAGCTAAAAAACAAGCAATTAAAGAAAGTAAAGCATATCAATCTTGCAATTTAGATAATGTTCAGGCGTTGCATTTGTTATTGAAACGTCTTGTAAAACACTACTATGGTGCAGAAGCTGCCAGTCAAAGTGGTGAAAAATGGCTTGAGCTTGTCGCCGCAACATCAAAAACAACGCTCAGCAATGATCAGCTAATGCGCTTGTATCAAGCCGAAAGTAATGAACCACTTACCGATTTTCATAACAAGCTGACACAAGCTATTAATCGTTTTAAAGTAAAAGGAGCGATTAATGTTTGAGTTTGCTTGGCCATTTGCCTTTTTATTATTGCCACTGCCGTTTTTACTGCGTAAGTTACAAAAAAACAAACAAGTCGCAACCGTTAGAACAACGGCGCTTTACCATAACCCAGTAGTGCAAACCGGTAACATATCGCAACCAACACGTTTTTCACTTTGGCCTTGGCTTATTTGGGCATGTTTATGTGTTGCCCTCGCCCACCCTAAGTACTATGGCGAACCAATTCAGTTACCCAACGAAGGGCGAGAAATTATGCTGGCTGTCGATTTATCTACCTCAATGCGTGAGCAAGACATGCAATATCAGGGGCAGTACATTGACCGATTATCGGTAGTTAAAGCAGTACTTAATGAGTTTATTACTGCCCGCACTGGCGATCGACTAGGCCTTATTTTGTTTGCCGATACCGCTTTTTTACAAACGCCACTAACCCGCGACTTAACCACAGTAGCTAAAATGCTAGAAGAAGCGCAAATTGGCTTGGTGGGTCAAGCCACCGCAATCGGCGACGCACTCGGCCTTGCTGTAAAACGGTTTGCTTTAAAAGAAGACAGTAACCGCATACTTATTTTATTAACCGACGGACAAAATACCGCTGGTAATTTAAGCCCAGAAGAAGCGCTGATCCTCGCGAAGGATGCGGGAATCAAAGTATATACCGTTGGTGTAGGTGCCGACAGCCAATCAAACTTTTTTGGCTTTCAAATGCAGCGTGGCAGCGCATTAGATGAAGGCTTGTTAACTGAAATTGCACGTGATACCGGTGGCCAATACTTTCGCGCAACCGACGTGGCCAGTTTACAACGCATTTATCAAATGCTTGATCAGTTAGAACCCATTAGCGATAACAGTGAAACCGTAAGGCCACAAAAAGCGTTGTTTTATATTCCATTATTTATCGCAGTGCTACTGCTATTCACGCAAACATTAGTAAATAGTATTCGCAGTTTAACAACACGGAGTGGCGCATGACGTTAGAATTTATTCGCCCTGAAGCCTTTTACCTATTACCGTTAGTTGCCTTGGTAATGGCATTGCAGTTTATTAAAAAACGTAAACATATTAGCAATAGTCCCATCGCACCACACCTTGCACAATTTCTGTTAGATGGTGAAACCAAACAGAGCAAAACCAATTCTCTGTGGTTAAGCTTATTTTTGCTTGTCAGTGTTGTCGCACTTGCAGGACCGAGCTGGCAATCACAACCGTTACCAGTTTATCAAAGCAAACATGCACGCGTGCTAGTGATGGACATGTCTCGCTCAATGTACAGCCAAGACATAAAGCCAAACCGCTTAACACAAGCACGTTTTAAAACACTTACACTGACCGATATTTTGAAAGAAAGTGACTTAGCACTCGTGGCGTACAGTAACGATGCTTACACCATTTCTCCACTGACGTCAGATCACCAAACACTCGCCAACCTCATTCCGAGTTTAAGCCCAGAAATTATGCCTGTGCCGGGTAGCAACACCTTTGCTGGTATCAATTTAGCGGTCGAGTTACTGAACCAAGCAAGCGTGACCAATGGCGAGATTTATTGGATCACTGATGGTATTGATGATTTTGATGAAAGCCGTGACATTGAGAAACTATTAAATAAGCACAGTATCAAACTCAATATCTATGCGGTAGCAACCGAACAAGGCGCGCCAATTCAATTGCCAAACGAAGGTTTTTTAAAAGATAACTACGGGCAAATTGTCATTCCAAAAGCCAACTTTAGCCTATTACAACAACTTGCCTCAAATACGGGTGGTAAGTTTAATTACTATCAAGTAAGTGATGCCGATCTTGCGCTATTTAAGCCTACAAACACTAACCAAGAAGATGTGGTAAAGCGTGAGCAAACCAGCCAACAACCCATTGATGGCGGTATTTACTTAGTATTTTTACTTATTCCACTCGGTTTTATGATGTTAAAACACCAACCTAAATTTTTATTAGGCCTTTGCTGCCTATTTGTATTTAAACCAAGTGTCAGTTACGCATTGTCACTACCGAGTTGGTTATTAAATGACGAGCAAAAAGCGCATCAAGCGTATCAACAGCAAGATTATAAAGCCGCAAGTAACGCTAAGACTGCGAATTTATCAGGCTCTGCGCTTTACCAACAAGGTGATTTCGAAAACGCGCTCAAAAAGTTTAAGCAAGATGGCAGCGCACAGGGACTTTATAATCAAGGTAACGCGTTAGCAAAATTAAATCGTTTTGATGAAGCGATTGAGGCTTATGACAAAGCCTTAGCCCAGCAACCTGAATTTAAGCAAGCGCAAGAAAATAAAGCCTTATTAGAAGATTTGAAGCAACAGCAGCAAAATCAACAATCTCAAGATGGTGAAAACCAAGAGCAAGATAAACAGCAACAAGGCGACAATCAGCAACAACAAGACCAACAATCTGGCCAACAAAACCAGCAATCAAATGAGCAAAACCAGCAAAATGGTGAGCAATCTGAGTCTCAAGACCAGCAAAATCAAAATGGCGAAAAGAGCGAAGGTGAAAAGCAAGAAAATAACAATCAGCCGGATATGAAAGCTGAGAGTTCGCCTGAGCAACAAGAGCAACAAGAGCAAAAAGAACAACATGCTAACCCTTCAGATAAAGAGTCTGAACAACAGCCAGAGGGTGAAGCAGAGCAACAAGCCGAACAACAGCAACAAGCTGAGCAGCAAATGCCACAACAGCAGGCTACACCAGCGCCCGAGCTAACCCCAGAAGAAAAAGAGCAAGTCCAGATTATTAATCAGCTACTACGCAAAGTACCGGATGATCCGGCTATTTTGTTACGCAATAAAATGAAGTTAGAAAGTCAAAAAAGATATCGTCAACGCATCCAGCAGCAAGGAGTTGAGAAGTCATGGTAAGTCGCTTAGTTGTTTTAATTAGCCTTGTATTACTGCCTTGGCAAGCGATAGCAGCACTCACTGCTAGTGTTGATCGTAACCCAGTATTAGCCGGTGAATTCTTTAATTTGACAATTCGTGCTGAACAAAATGTAAAAGGTGAACAGCCCGATACCACACCACTCTTAAAAAACTTTGTAGTGGGTCCTACATCAGTGCGCAGCAACACCAGCATAATTAACGGCCAAGTAAATCACACCACACAGTGGCAAGTGGAATTAATGGCACGTAACCCTGGCACGTATGAAATACCCAGCTTTTCTGTTGCCAACATGCAATCTAATCCGCTTAGCGTTAAAGTCGTGCCATCATCAACCGCTGATAACCAAAGTAAAGATGTGTATATCGAAACAAGCATGCAAAGCGATACGTTATACGTGCAGCAAGCTGGCGTATATACCGTTAAGTTATTCCTTGCCAACGACTTAACTGAGGGGCAATTAGGCTCTCCAGAGCTTGAAACCGCTAATGTATCCCAGCTTGGTAAACAAAAAGAGAGTTACGAAATTATTGATGGCATTCGCTATTTAATTATTGAGCGTAATTACCTTATTCAACCGCAAAAAAGCGGTCAATACACTATTAAGTCGCCTTACTTTAAAGGCCGAATTCGCGACAATTACCGCACTCGTGCGGCAAGTGCTGTGGGTAAAGATATTCAGTTAAACATTAAACCTATTCCACAAAGTAGTTCTGGCAACTGGTTACCAAGTGAACTTGTGACCTTAAATGAAGAGTGGCAACCAGAAAAGCAGAGCTATCAAATTGGTGAACCAATCACCCGTACCATTACTGTTACGGCACTTGGCATAACTAAAGAGCAACTGCCTGAAATCAACTTGCCTACAATTAATGGCGTGCGCAGCTATTCAGACCAAGCGGAAAGCAATAACCTAGTACGAAATGGTAAAGTTATTTCACAAAAAGTTGAGTCATTTGCGCTTATGCCTCAAGCGCCGGGCAGTTATACTTTGCCTGAGGTTCGCGTACCTTGGTTTAACATTATTACCAACCGCACAGAGTACGCCACACTTCCTGAGCGCAAGTTAACTGTGGTTGGTGACCCTAACTTTGTGCAACCAGCCATCTCTGCGCCAATTCAGAACAATGCGTTACCTGAAAGTACGCAAACAAACACAGCGAATCAAACCACGTTTGAAACCCCATTTTACTATTGGCCGCTAGTTTTTCTTGGCTATGTATTGTGGTTAATCACCTTAGTTATTTGGTGGATAAAACGCAAACCGGCAACGCAAACCGGCAATAACGATGTAACGCCTAAGCAAAGCATAACCCCCTTGCCTGAACTCAAAGAAGCGTTAAAACAAAATAATCAACGCGCGTTTTATCATCAACTGGTAATGCTGTGTAAGCTACATACAGGCAGCGCAGATTTAACTAAACTCAACAATATGGTGAACAACTCGCAATTTGCTGAGTCGGTAAATCACTTACAAGCAAATTTATACGCCGGTAAAAATCACGCGGTCGACCTAAAGTTTATTTACCAGCAGATAAATAATTTAAATAAAAAAACCAAAAGCGAGAATGAGTTAACCCAACTCTATTAAAATAGTTTCAATGTTTGGAAAGAAAAAACAGCAACGTCAGGTCTTAATTGACATGGCTGATAAACAAAAACGATATGAAGCGTTAGTGAATGTGTATCACAAAGAGCTATATCGCTTCGCATACTGGTTAGCAGGTGACCCAACAGTTGCCGAAGACCTTGTGCAAGAAACTTTTTTGAGGGCTTGGCGCTCGCTTGATTCACTACTTGACCAGCAAGCAGCTAAAGCATGGTTAATCACGATTTTACGTCGTGAGAATGCGCGCCGTTTTGAGCGTAAACAATTTGATTACAGCGATGTTGAGCAAGATACGCTATGCGATACGCAAACCCTCGATATGGAACAAAACGCAGAGCGTTCACAGCTGCAAAAACGCATTATGCAACTCGATGAAGAGTACCGTGAACCCTTGCTTTTGCAAGTCGTGATGGGGTTTAGTGGTGATGAAATCGCATCCATTTTATCACTTAACAAAAACACCGTAATGACACGACTATTTCGTGCTCGCAACCAATTGAAAGACAATTTACAACCAAGTTTACAAAGGGGGATCAACAATGGATGAATTAGAATTACGACGTCGTTTATATGCTGATCCTAATACCAGCGACAAAGACGTGCTCGATGCGCTTGAGTCAGACCCAGATGCACACGCATTTAGTAACGAACTAAAAGCCCTTGATAACGACATTGAGCAAGCACTTAACATCCCCGTGCCAGAGAATCTCGCTGAGCGCTTGGTATTAAATCAGTCATTGCATGCGTTTCAAACTCAGCGTAAAAAAACACGTGTTCATTTAGCATTAGCAGCATCTGTGGCGTTTTTATTTGGCGTGTCGTTCACTTATTTAAATATGGGCGCACCGCTTAATTTAGAGCAACACGCACTTGCTCATGTTTACCATGAGCCTAGCTCGCTTACTAATGTAAATCACAACTTTAGTTTGCAAGAAGTAAATGCAAAGCTTGCCAGCTTTGGTGGTAATTTTAGCGAATTACCAAACCAAGTAAGCTACCTTACCTTTTGTGATTTTAAGGGGCAAAAAAGCCTGCATTTGGTATTTCAAACAGAGCAAGGCCCGATGACACTGTTTATTGTACCAAGCGACAATCAGTATCGTACCGAGTCTTACTTTTCGGACGAATCATTTGATGGTGCGACGTACCAAGGCCATAAAGCAAATCTCATTTTACTCGGTGAAAAAGGTCAAGCACTCTCGCCGTACAATGACAAATTGCAAAATTCACTGCAATGGCGCATTTAATAAAAAATCGAGTGTAACTTAAACAAAAAAACAGCAGGTATTAACCTGCTGTTTTTATTTGAGCTGGAAGCTAAACGTTATGCCAACGCAATTAGCAAAACGTTTAGCCCACTAGAATGATTAGCTATTTAAGTGAACCGCTATTAACCATAGGTATAACTTGCTTGTAAACCTAATTGTAAACCTAGGCCCCAGTAAGCAAGTAAGAACAAGGTCCAGCCAATCATAAAGGCTATTGAATATGGGATCATTAACGCGATTAATGTACCAATACCGGTATTCTTAACATACTTTTGACAGTACACCACCACTAGCGGGAAATAAGGCATTAACGGCGTGATAATATTCGAGCTTGAATCACCAATACGATAAGCCGCTTGTGTTAAGTCTGGCGAAATGCCCAACTGCATTAACATAGGTACGAAAATAGGCCCTAGCAGCGCCCATTTTGCACTACTTGATCCAACAAACAGGTTCACAAAACCAGTTAAGAAAATAATGCCCACCACAGTAACCGCACTTGGTAGCTGCATTGCTTTTAGTACTTCGGCACCTTCAATGGCGAGTAATGCACCCAGATTCGATTGCGAAAACGCAGCAATAAACAGCGCACAGAAAAATGCCATAACCACATAATACGCCATGCCATGCATTGCTTTGGTCATTGCATCTATCATGTCTTTACTTGATTTAAAGGTACCCACTACAAAACCGTAAACCGCCCCTGGGATCCAGAAAACCAAGAAAATAATCGGCACGATAGATTGCATTAATGGTGCTTTAAAATCAGTAAGTGAGCCTTCTTTACTACGAAGTGGAGAACTTTCGCCCCACGCAGCATAAGCAAGTAGCGCAAGGCCAGCAATCATGACAGCTGACGCAATATAAAAGCCTTTACGCTCGGTGTCATTAATTTGATCAAAGCTTGGTAAGTCATCTGTGTTACCATCAAGCTCAACCTTGTTTAGGCGCGGCTCGATAATTTTATCGGTGATATACCAGCCCAGAAGCACAATAAATAAACTCGACGCCGAAGTGAAATACCAGTTATTGAGCGGATTAACTTCAATAGTAGGGTCAATAATTTGCGCAGCACTTTGTGTGAAGCTTTGTAGTAACGGGTCGATACCCGATGGAATAAAGTTGGCGCTAAAACCACCACTTACACCAGCAAATGCAGCGGCAATACCAACTAATGGGTGACGCCCCATGGCATAAAATATAACACCCGCTAATGGAATTACTAATACATAACCTGCGTCAGTTGCTGTATGACTAACTATCGCAATTAAGATTACGCAAGGTGTTAATAGTGCCTTAGGTGTGCGTTTTAACATTAACTTTAGGCCAGTGTTAATGTAGCCCGAATGCTCGGCTACACCTACACCTAGCATTGCAACAAGTACAACACCGAGCGGCGCAAAGCCGGTGAATGTTTTAACCATATTCGCTAAAAAGGCGGCAAGGCTATCACCAGTAAGTAAGTTATTAACAACTATCGCTTCGCCGGTGCGTGGGTCGATTGCTGAAAACGTGTAATTTGAAAAAATTGCAGAAAGTACCCAAATCAATAACATTGAGAACAAAAATATCATTGCCGGATCTGGCAATTTATTTCCTACATACTCAATACCATTAAGAAATTTATCTATGGGTTTTACTTTTTGTGTCTGTGCATCAGCGTTACTCGATGACATGGTATTTCCCTAATAGTTATTATTCTTGCTAATTTATCATAAACGATGTGGCGATAAAGGAAACTTAATTTGTTTTAACGTGTCGTTTAATTTGCGTTTATATTCTGATTTCACGGTGCTACTATGCGTGCCTTTTAACGATTTGGTAATTTTTATGCAGGTAATAAAAGAGTTTAATTTTGTTGATGAACTCGCGCTCAATCAGCATCAACGTATATTGCGCCCCGCTACACGTGCTATTGTAACCAAAGGCCAAAACATTTTGTTACTACACACCGAACGTTATCGTGATTACTCTTTGCCCGGTGGCGGTGTTGATCATGGTGAAAGTTTACAGCAAGCATTAGTGAGAGAGTTACAGGAAGAAACGGGCGCACGTGCGATTGAGAAGATTACACCCTATGGCTTGATCCGTGAATTTCGTCCCAACTACAAACAAGATGGCCAAATTATAGAAATGCTATCTTATTGCTTTACCTGCGAAATTGATGATGAATTTGATCAGCAAAATTTAGAAGATTATGAAATTGCCAATGGCATGACGGTACACTGGGTGGATATAGATAAAGCCATTGCTTACAACAAGCAAACAATGGCTGAGTCAGATAAAAAAGGCATCAGCATTGTGCGCGAAACCTTTTTACTTGAGCATATTGCAGAAAATCTGCTTAACTCAAAGTGTAAATAAGCAAGGCTTATTAGTGAAGTGCCGCTGTATGCGGCAACTTGGCACAGATTTTGGCTTCTGCTTCTAAAATTTCCTCTAAACGAGCATCCACTACGGCTTTATCAAAATATTCATAGGCCAGCTCGACAAATAAAAATGCGTGCTTTTCTTCTGATTTGGCAATAGTAACGTAGAAGTCTTTTTCTTTGCCTTCTTCAAGCGCTTCAGCAACCAATGAAAAGCGCTCATAACCGCGGGCTTCGATTACCGCTGCGACAATTAGACGGTCTAATAAAAACACATCTTTACCTTGGCGAAATAGCGCACGTAAATCTTTTACATACGAATCTTTAGTGTCTTTACCTAACGTAATATCGCGCTCTAGCAGAATTTTCACTACTTGCTTAAAGTGGATCATTTCTTCAAGCGCTAAGTCAGTCATTGCACGCACTAATTTGCGGCGATCTGGATAATGCGAAAGCATTGAAAGCGCCATGCCCGACGCTTTTTTCTCAGCGGCAGCGTGGTCTTGTAAAAAGGTATCAAAATCGGCCATTACCGCTTCAGTCCAAGAAAATGGCGTTTTGTATTTCAGTTCAAACATACTTGGCTTAATGTTAGTAATTCAAATTAGCCGCAGTTTAATGGTCAGCTTCAAAGATGTCTATTTTAAATCCGCTTTACCATTGCGTGTTGAGTCGAGTTTGAGTGGGCTTTTGATTTGCTTCCACGCCGTAACTTTACCGTTTACGTTGAGCTGTTCAAAACCGCCTTTCTCTTGCTTACCTAGAAACGAACAAAATTGCTGATAACTGTTATCATCAGACAAGTTAATCACTAAGTGCTGGTTATCGATTCGCTGCAAAAAGTCCATTACCTTGGCTTTATGCGATAAATAACACTGTTTTAAATGCGCATCATCTAACATGGTTTGCTTATTTAGCGGATTAAAAACCTCGCCATAACAGCGTTTTAAGCTTGGGAAAAAACCACCGTGTTCAGTTAGCAGCCTATCTGCCATACGCGTTAACAATACTTTGATTGATGGCAACCAGCTTGCTAAATCTCGCTCAAGATAAATAAACTTTGCCGTAGGATATTGCTGCAACAGCGCCTCATAATCGTTAAAAACCGGCGTGTCTGCGACAAACTCAGCACTATCTAACGTTGATTGAATATACACTGTATGCGCCGTTCTAAAGCCTAATGCGAGCGCAGCTGCACACACACTCGTTGTGCCAGTGCGGGGTAAGCCTAAAACAAAGATTTTCTGACTGCTAATAAGACACCTCTTGAGTGGTCTGATGAGTTGCGATAAGCTGAATAATATCACGTTTAAACAATGCGCTTATTATGCAACTACATAACTTAAATGGACACATACAATCGATCTATTTAGTAGAATATCCAGATAAATTAATGCTGTTGGACGGCTGCTGCCGCGCGGATTGTGAACTCGTTGCACGTTTTATTACACAAGAGCTAAGGCGACCATTATCGGATCTAAAATTGATTATGGTTACGCATATGCATCCTGATCATGCCGGTGGTGCACACAAATTGCGCCGTATGACAGGTGCAAAAATCGCAACATCAAACGCACCTGGTCATTGGTATCAAGGCTTTGATGGCATTATGATGCACATTACCGATATTTTATTGGCGCGTTGGGTTGCCAGTCGTAAAGGTAAAAAACAAGCCTTTATGTGGTACCCACGTAAGCTTAAGGCCGATATTTATTTGCCTGATGGTGTGAGCATTCCTGACTTCGATGAGTGGCAAGTACATCATAGTCCAGGCCATACTGACAGAGATATTTGCTTGCATCACATTCCCAGCAATATGATTTACGTCGCCGATCTTATGGTAAACGTAAAAGGAAAGCTGATCCCGCCTTTTCCAGTTTTTTACCCCAAGCGCTATCTTAATTCATTATTGATGCTAAAAACTTTAAAGCCAACCTCAGTGCTACTTGCCCATGATGGCAAAATAAATTTCGCTGATATCGATTTTAATTACTTACTAAAAAAAGCGCCAAGTATCCCGATGACACATTGGCGCTCTGTAAAAAGTAAGTTAAAGCAAATTACTAAAAGTTAAAGCCTAAGGCTTATTAACCGCACAGCTGTTATACAATGTCATCCATTGCTCATAACTTAGAGATGACGCTGTCTGGCAAGTTTGCGCCTTAATTTCTTTTAGCTTGCCCGATACACAACCGGGTCTGAAATCGTGACGCATTGCAAAACGCTCTACCTCATATTGCTGCATTTCGCTCATGTAAGTCACAGGATAACGTTCACCATTACATTCGATTTGATTGCTATTTCTTGGCGCAGTACTACACGCACTTAACGCAACAATCGCGCTTACCAAAGCCAATAATTTATATAATTTCATGCTAACTTCCTTGCAGTTTTTCAATCACTACGCCAAGTTTTTCAATGCGTTGGCTCATGCCTAAAATAATGCGATCTTTTATCTTATCGCGAATTGCGTAAGGCAATTTTTGCATCGCCGTATGTGAAATAGCCAACACGATAGTTTCTGCGTTCGCTTTGGCATTAATACTGCGATTATGTGTTTCGACAAATGATCCTTCACCAACAAAATCGCCAGGCCGAATAGAAACAAGCGATGGTTTATGCTGCTGTTTA
This sequence comes from Pseudoalteromonas sp. NS-SX12, assembly GCF_057367955.1. Classification (NCBI taxonomy): domain Bacteria; kingdom Pseudomonadati; phylum Pseudomonadota; class Gammaproteobacteria; order Alteromonadales; family Pseudoalteromonadaceae; genus Pseudoalteromonas; species Pseudoalteromonas sp. NS-SX12. The sequence goes on from NZ_CM170634.1 coordinate 66,238, forward strand.
TACAACACTAGCTCACCGGACAACACAATATATAGGTGGTTATCGTGTTCATTTTGCCTAAATACCATTTTGTCTTTTTTGAACAAATGCAATTCAGAAAATGACTCAACTACCATTTGCCTTTCTGCTAATGTAAGCGTTTTAAAAAATGATAGGCGATTAACCAACTCCATTTTTTTGATTAGGGGAATTTGTGTGATCAGTGCCACTAATCCTCTCCGTTACAACGCGTTCAAGTAGTTTAACCCGCCACGAATTGCGGCAACTTGTGCATCAATGCAATTTTGCTCATCCGCTTTAGGGCTATCCGGATAAACTTCTGTGGTAGTAACATATGTCGCATCAGTAATACCAGCGCACAGAGATAAACCTTTACAGTCGTAGTTGCATACACCAAATTGTGAAATCGCTACGCCGATTAGTTCACCATTTTCATCCGCCGGCGCAATATGGGTGACTTGCTCAACTGACTCAATAATGGCTTTTTGAAACGCCGCTTCTGGACGTTTTGAATCGCCTACCAAATAAAACCCATCAGGAATATTCCAGTTAGTGTGCTGAGCGCCATCACGCGCTGCTAATGCTGGACGAAATTCAGAATTGTCGGTGTCTGTGGTTTCATGCAAATCAATATGCATTAAAAAGTCACAGTTAAGTTTGCTTAAGTAATTTAATACCGCCTGAGATTCAGGGGCTGGAGAATCATTAAAAAAAGACCGATTTGGGTCAACCGCATAGGAATTCCAGCGATTAATGGTTTCAAATCCCCACGGGCTAATACAAGGTAAAATCACAAAATTAAACGCATCTTCAAAGTCTTTGACATCGTTTTTAGCAAATGCCAGAGCACCCATTACGCCGCTAGTTTCGTAACCATGTACTCCACCTGTAATTAATACACATGGCTTATCTTGTTGCCAAGATTTAGAGCGCAGAGCGAACAGAGTAAGATCATCACCGTAAGGCAGCTGCCCATAGCTTTCAATATCAAATGCATCGGTTAGTTGGTTTATTTGTGAAACCACCAGCTGATTGTAATCACGCTTTTTTTGTTGCTGATTTAACCATTGTGACTTTTCTGCGTCATTCCACTTTTGGCCAGGAATACCTATTGGATAATATGAACTCAAACTACACCTACTATTCAAAAATACAGAGTGACTATCATATCAACTGGCTGAATAAATGACATAAAAAAAGCGGCCATTGCCGCTTGTATTAATATCTGTCGCTCTTTACTGCACTACTTTTGCTTTTTTGCTTTGTTTTAATGCATCTTTATTGCAACGTTCGATTTATCGCTTCACAATCTAAACGAACATCGAGCAACGCCTTGCGCGTCGCTGCGTGGGGGCAACAAAACGAAGGCTAAGCTCACTACTACCTGCTATAAGATGCCAATATTTGGCGTTGCACGATACATATCTTTTTTCAACGACATCATCAGTGAGTTAAGTTGGTCATTCGGTTTTAAATCAGACTTCTGCACTTTTTCGCTGTAGTTGTAGCGTTCTTTTAATTCTTCGGTCACAGCCGCTAACTTATTACGTGCCATACGAGATTTAGCCGCGAAGTTTGAAAATTCATCAGGCTCGATTGTGTAACCTTCATATGCCTTTAATAGGCGATGACAATCTTTTGCGATGGCGTAATCTCTAATTTTTTCATCCAGTACCATGCACGTATTATTAACCAGTTCGTAGCGCCATAAGTTCTTTTGCTGCCATGCGTACATATCTGGTTTTAACATTTGTCTGGCTTTTTCTGCACGAACACCTGCTAGAATGCGGTCGGCGTCTTGTTCAATTTGTTTTTTATCCGCGTAAAAATCTTCCTTATTGGTCTCACTAGCCTGAACCAATATAAAAACGATTTCTTGTAGTTCTTGATACTCACGTGCAATGGCTCTATCTAACCACTTTCTTAACTCTGGGTTGTTATTTTTCTTCTTAACATTTTTACCTTCGTCAACAGCATGTAAAACCTGCGCGTTGTATTTTACTTGCTGTATTACCGAGTAAATATCCCATGTATCTGCGGTAGTGGTATAAATAAAGTCTGCAGCTTGTTCATTTTTAAAATAAGGCTCAATGCGACGATACAGCCCAGTGACATCCTCTAGTTTTTTGGCACTCACTACGGCTTGATAGTCAGATTCATCGGTATAGTATGCATCACGGGCAAGAAAGCTATGATGGTACGAGGAAAAGCGGTCTTTCTCAGTTTTACTTTGCTCAAGTAATTTATAGCTTGTACTAATTTTTTGATACAGCTCTTGGTGCTGCTTCGAGCGATCTTTCGTAAGCTCAATTGTCAGTAGCTTTTCGTGTAGGTTTTTATTTTCTAAATTACGTTTAACAAATTCAATGTTATCCAAGCTATCGGGATCGCCACAACCAAGTAAAGACAAGGCTAAACATGCCGTAATTGTGAATTGTTTCATACTACCAACCTTATAATTATTATTTTCCTCAACCTCGATACAAAAAATTAACAATTATTACAGTTGAATTCAATATAATTTATCTTAGGTACAAGAAATATAGAGTCTAGACTCTAATTGTCGTTTAGATTTATATAGGGGAAATGCCGACTAAATGGCCTACTGTTAACGCCAAAATGAATTAACAAGCAAGCCATTACTGTGAACTTATTTAGTTGTTTAGGTTATACTTTTTCATCTTTTCAACTAACGTTGTGCGCCTTACACCAAGCACTTCAGCAGCACGCGCTACCACGTTTTCATTGCGCTCAAGTGCTTGTTCAATTAAACACACTTCTAACTCTGCTAAGTAGCTTTTTAATTCGATGCCTTCAGCAGGCAGTACTGCGGGTTGACTTGCATCAAGTGGAACATCAAAAGCATCGCTGTCGTTTTCTTCAAATTCACCAAAGCCTTCACTAAAAATATCGTTGAGGGCCTGACGCTCTAAAATCTCTTCTGGATACTCAGGAATATACTCTTCCACATCAATATGCTGATATTTTTTAGGCAGATCAGACACATCAACCACTTTTTCTGGAAACATAATTTGCATACGTTCTACTAAATTAGAAAGTTCCCTAACGTTACCTGGCCAACCATGTTCTTTTAAACTATCAAGCGCTCGCTCGGTAAACTTTACATTTGCCCCACCAACTGCAACGTTGCGCTTAATCAACTCTTGCAATAATAAAGGAACATCATTTTTACGCTCACGCAGCGATGGATTTTCAATAGGAAATACATTTAAGCGATAATATAAATCTTCACGAAACGCGTCTTCTTCAATCATGGTTTCTAGATTGCGGTGCGTGGCTGCGATGATACGAACATCTGCTTTTATTGGCTTGCCGCCACCAACACGTTCGTATACGCGTTCCTGTAAAACTCGCAGTAGCTTAACCTGCATTTGACTTGGCATATCACCGATTTCATCAAGGAATAAAGTTCCCCCTTGTGCCATTTCAAATCGCCCTTTACGCGTAGAAATAGCTCCAGTAAAAGCCCCTTTTTCATGACCAAATAACTCACTTTCCAGTAAATCGCCTGGAATTGCACCACAGTTAACCGGAATAAATGGCCCGCTGTTGCGATTAGACAATAAATGGATATTGCGTGCGACAACTTCTTTACCTGTGCCCGACTCACCTAAAATAAGTACATTCGCGTTTGTTTTTGCAACTTGTTGGATTAAAAAACGAATATGCTCAATTTCAGACGTCGCGCCAATTAAACCGTCAAAGCGTTTTTCATTCTGCGAACTAGTTAAATTAGGTAAATGACGTTTGTATTCTTGGCAATCGCGTAGCAATTCAGTGGTTGGCGCATAAGCGAAAGGCTCCGCTAAAATGCCAATAACGTTAGCCAGCGATAATAGCGGTCGTAGCGTTTCACCAATTAGGATAAAAGGAGTCTCTGGCTGGCTTTTTATCAGCGTTTCATGATCATGACCGGTTAACGCACCTAAAAATACCGTTTCCACATGATGCAATGCTGATTCTTGCACGTCTGTTGCTGTTGCCACTTTCGCGTGTTCCCCAATAAAACACAGTGATGCAACTAACTTATTTGCTCGATTCTCGTTTTCGTCAATAACCCAAGTGGAATTGGTAAGGCTCATATACGGGCACAATTATAATGTTATTTTAATTATTGTTTTATTGTAACGGCTTAGACCGATGTTGCAAGGTACAAGTGGCGGGATTTTGGCGTCAATTCAAAAAATTGACACCAAAGTTTGATTTATCACAAGCAAATTAAAGCAAGCCAAGTACTTGGCTTGCACTCTGATTTGCCTGACCAGCAAGCGCTACCGATGCCTGTGAGAGAATATCATTAGCCGTTTGTTGAGAAATTGCTTGAGCGTAATCAGTATCTTGAATACGGCTTTGTGACGCAGCCACATTAATCGCATTATTCGTCAACCCACGAATGTTCTGCTCAAACGCGTTTTGACTAGCACCTAAACTAGCACGATTAGAATTAATATCGTCACGTGCCTGTTGAGTCACACTAATGGCGGCTTGAGCGCCGGCTTGGGTCGAAACGTCAATAGTAAGCACATTTGAAACAACACTATTATCACCGGGATTCAAGCTTTGGGTTTGATTTGCATCTGCACCCACCTGAAAGGTTACATCATTACCATCAAACAATTTTGCACCACCAAATGTAGTGTTTTCATAGGTTTCAGTAATACCTGTTTGTAGCTGCGATATCTCCTCTTGAATTGCACTTCTATCAGAGTCTGTTAATGCACCGTTTGCAGCTTGCAATGATAATTGCTCAATACGAGATACAGATTCATTTACCCCAGCGAGCGCCCCCTCAGCGACTTGTGCATATGAAATACCATCATAAGCATTTCGGATAGCTTGGTTTTGACCGTTTTGCTGCGCTTGCAATCTGTCAATAATTTGCAGTGCCGCTGCGTCATCAGATGCTGAATTAACCCGCTTTCCGCTAGCTAATTGTTCAAGTAATGTTTTGCTTTTTTCCTCAGTGCGATTGAAAAAAGCAAAATTTTGATTTTGGATCTTCATACTAGGTTGCCTCCTACCTGTAATCTGATGGAATTATATCAAAATTAGATTAGTACAATTATAGTACAAAAAGCTGCTTTTTTACTCGTGACTAAAGGGTTTATTGACAAACTATTGGCATATTTAGTGCTTAATAAGCTAAAGTAATGAAAGAACTATTAATCTTTGTGAAATTCAGTAAATACAGTGGGAAACACTATGTTCGACAATAAGACAATTTTAATAACAGGTGGAACAGGATCTTTTGGCAAAAAATATGTCAAAACATTGTTATCACTTTATAACCCTAAAAAAATTATTGTGTTTTCTCGCGACGAATTAAAGCAGTTCGAAATGCAACAAGATTTTAATCAAGATTGTATGCGATATTTTATCGGTGATGTTAGAGATAAAGAAAGACTCAATCGAGCAATGAGAGGAGTTGATTACGTCATTCATGCAGCAGCTTTAAAGCAGGTTCCTGCAGCTGAATACAACCCGATGGAATGCATTAAAACAAACATCAATGGCGCTGAAAATGTGATTGATGCAGCACTTAACAATGATGTTGAAAAAGTCATTGCCCTATCAACCGATAAAGCCGCAAACCCAATAAACCTCTACGGTGCAACTAAACTAGCATCTGATAAATTATTTGTTGCTGCGAATAATATCGCAGGTGGTCATAAAACCACATTTTCTGTTGTACGTTACGGCAATGTTGTCTGTTCTCGAGGCTCTGTCGTACCTGTTTTCCAAAAATTTATCGACGAAGGTAAAGATCACATTCCTATTACGCATGAAGATATGACGCGTTTTTGGATTAGCCTACAACAGGGCGTTGATTTCGTTCTGAAGAACTTTGAACGTATGCTTGGCGGTGAAATTTTCGTGCCTAAAATTCCGTCAATTAAAATCACCGATTTAGCCAAAGCAATGGCACCTAACTTACCACTTAAAATCATTGGCATTCGTCCTGGCGAAAAGTTACACGAAGTAATGTGCCCTGCCGATCTATGTTATGACACATTTGAATACGACGATCACTTCGTCATTGCGCCAGGTATAAAATTCAGCAGCAGAAGCAATGACTTCACGATTAATGCGATTGGTGAGAAAGGCAAAGAAGTTGAACCTGGCTTTGAATATAACTCATTAGACAACCCTGACTATATGACAATTGAGCAAATTGCCAATTTTAATATTGAGGCACTTAAGTGATTCCATATGGCAAACAAGATATCAATCAAGACGATATCGATGCTGTTGTTAACGTTTTAAAATCGGATTACTTAACGCAAGGACCAGCAATTGGTCAGTTTGAACTGTCGGTTAGTGAATATTGTGGTGCTAAGTTTGCAATTGCGGTTAATAGCGCAACTTCAGCATTACATATCGCCTGTTTAGCGCTTGGTGTCGGCAAAGGAGACACTGTTTGGACTTCACCAAACTCATTTGTAGCCAGCAGTAACTGCGCTATTTACTGTGACGCAACGGTCGACTTTGTTGATATTGATGTTGAAACGGGAAATATCTCGATTGCTTCACTACGAGCGAAATTACAAGAAGCAAAAAACAACAACACATTACCAAAAGTCGTTATACCAGTGCATTTTGCGGGTCAATCATGTGACATGGCAGAAATTGCAAAACTGGCAAATGAATATCACTTTAAAATTATTGAAGATGCATCTCATGCAATAGGTGCAAAATATAACAACTCGCCGGTAGGTAATTGCCAGTTCAGCGATATTTGTGTTTTTAGTTTTCACCCGGTAAAAATCATCACTAGCGCCGAAGGCGGTATGCTAACAACCAAGTGCGGTAATATCGCAACCAAGTTAAAAAGCTTGCGTAGTCATGGCATTACAAACCAACCAGCAGATCTTGAAAAAGATGATCAAGGGCCCTGGTATTACGAGCAACAATCTCTCGGTTTTAACTATCGCATCACAGATATTCAAGCTGCTCTTGGCCTTAGTCAAATGAAACGCTTGGATGAATTTGTTACCAAACGTCACCAACTCACAGCGTTGTATACCAAGTATTTACCAACGAACCTAACGCACCTCATGCAATCGCCTGATTGCTATTCTTCTTATCATTTATATGTGGTGCTTTTGGATAATGCTGCAAAAAGAAAAGAAATCGTTACGCAATTACGTGCCAATGGTGTATTTGCTCACGTTCATTATATTCCAATTCATTTACAGCCTTTCTACCGCAATTTAGGTTTTAGAGAAGGTGACTACCCAAATTCGGAAGAATATTATTCCAAAGCCATTACTTTGCCGCTTCACCCAAATTTAACTGAAAATGACATTATCTTTATTACAAAAACATTAAGAGAACTAATGTGAAGCTTGCAATTGGTACGGTACAGTTTGGTTTAGACTATGGCATCACAAATCAATTCGGAAAAGTCAAAGACAGTGAATTGAGCCAAATTCTGGATTTAGCTGCGAAACAAGGTATTGATACTTTAGATTGCGCATTGGCGTATGGCGATAGCCAAACTAGGCTTGCCAATAGTGGACTATTAGCGAAATTTTCAGTGGTAACAAAAATAAGTATTAACCACTCGCTGTCGCTTAATGAACAGTTGAAAGAAGCAAAAAAGCAGCTTCGCAACCATCCGATTAAAGCTGTACTATTACATGATGCAGATGATGTAAGTAAAAAAGAATTACAATCAGCTCTAACAGAGCTAGTACAGTTAAAGTCGCAGTTTTTTATTGAGAAAGTTGGTATATCGACTTACAAACCAGAGACTATCGAGCTTGCTTTTTCGACTGGATTTCTTGAAATAGTCCAATTCCCATGTAATCTCTTTGATCAGCGGATAATACGCCACTCAATCATTGATAAGCTTGTCGAAAATAAAGTGGAGATCCATTGTCGTTCACTATTTTTGCAAGGCTTGCTACTAACACCTATTGAACAAATACCCGTCAAATTTTCTCAATTTCTTTCAAACTTCAAGCTCCGAGACAATATCGCTCAGTCACAAAATATTTCCCTAGCGCATCTCGCGATGAGTGCTATCACTCAATTTGAAAAAGTTGATAAGTGGGTAATAGGTGTATGCAACTATCAGCAGCTTGTTGAGCTTATCTCCAACTATAAAGATACAAATATGCGTGCCGATATAAGTTCATTAGCGACTACCAAAGAACAATTGATTCGACCTGATTTATGGTAACCCCAGATTTAAATAAACAACGCAGAATAATTGCGATTTTACAAGCGAGAACAAGCTCATCTCGACTACCAAGAAAAGTGCTAAAAACTATCAATGGTCAGCCAATGTTGGCACTGCAAATAAAAAGATTAAGCACCATCGGAAATATCGACCAGCTGGTGTTGGCTACAAGCGAACACCCTAGTGATGATGAAATAGCTGAGCTTGCGCAGTCTTTGAATATTCCTTGTTTCAGAGGCAATCTAAACGATGTTTTAGACCGCTTTTACCAGTGTGCAAAACAATTTCAAGCCACTGATATTGTTCGCTTTACTGGAGATTGCCCGTTAATCGACCCAACAGTAAGCAAACGTGTGATTGAAGTTCATTGCCAAGGTGGTGCTGACTATACATCAAACTGTTTACCACCTACTTATCCAGATGGATTGGACACTGAAGTGTTTACCTTCACTGCGCTCAAAACAGCTGCAACCCATGCTAAGTTGCAACATCAAAGAGAACATGTAACGCCTTATATCACAGATTCTGGCTTATTTAAGCTCAGTAATGTGACACACTCTTCAGATTTAAGTCACTTGCGTTGGACTGTAGATAACCCTGAAGATTTTCAGTTTGTGTCAGAAGTGTTTGGCGTCTTTGAACAATCTGAAGCAGAATTCAACTTTTCAGATATCCTTGCTTTGCTTGAAAAAAGGCCTGAACTTTGCAAGTTGAATAATCATATTAGCCGAAATGAAGGTTACCAAATAAAAGATTAACTATGCGCACATTTGAACGATCAAAACAGCTACTAGACGATGCACTTAAGGTGATCCCTGTAGGCTCACAAACGTTTAGTAAAAGCCATTATTGCTTCCCTGTTGGCGGCACTCCCCTTTTCATTGAGCATGCTAAAGGTCCTTTAGTATGGGATTATGATGGTAATGAATATATTGACTTTATATCTGCACTACTAGCTATCAATATGGGTTACGCTGACGAAGAAATTAATAACGCAGTAATAAACCAAATTCATTCAGGTAGTATATTTTCGCTGCCAAATAAAATTGAGACCGAAGTAGCTGAGCTCATCATCGATGCCATACCCAGTGCTGAAAAAGTTCGGTTTGGCAAAAATGGCAGTGATGCAACCAGTGCAGCAATTCGTCTAGCGAGAGCTTATACAGGAAAAGAAGAAATTGCAGTCTGCGGTTATCATGGTTGGCATGACTGGTACATAGGCTCTACGACTCGTTCATTAGGCGTACCAAAATCTGTTCAAGCATTAACGCATAAATTTGAATACAACGATATTTCAACACTCGAAAAGATATTTGATAACACAGAAAGTATTGCCGCTGTTATTTTAGAGCCGATGAACGTATTCTACCCTGAAAATGGCTTTCTTGAGGGCGTACGCGAATTATGTGACCGCCACGGTGCTGTACTTATCTTTGATGAAACCATTACAGGATTTCGATTCGACCCAGGCAGCGCCCAAGCATTATTTGGTGTAACACCCGATCTCACAGCACTCGGGAAAGGATTAGCGAATGGCTTTCCATTAAGTGCCATTTGTGGCAAACATGAAATCATGGACTTGATGGATAGCATCTTTTTCTCAGGGACTTATGCTGGAGACGCAACCGCGCTTGCGGCAGCAAAAGCCTCTTTGACAAAAGCAAAACGAGTAAGTGCAACAGCACACATTAAGCATACAGGTGAATATTTAATTTCAGGTCTTAGAACCATTATTAAAAACCATAATCTCGAAGAGATATTTACCGTAAACGGTCACCCTTCGTGGAGTTTTTTACTTATCTCACATGAAAAGACACCTTATTCTGAAGAGCTAATTACCACCTACTTAATGCAAGAAATGGCTCAAAATGGCATCTTATTTTTTGGTAGTCATAATCTAAACTACGCACACACTGAAAAGGAAGTAGACAAATTATTAGCCAGTTACAACAGTATTTTGCCTAATTTAAAGTCGGCAATAGATAATGCCAATTTAGAGCAGCTAATAACATGTGAACCTGTTAAGCCTATTTTCCATGTCAGAAAAAAATAAGCCTCGTATTTACTTTTATCTCGATGCAAGTATTGAGCTAGGTATTGGCCATTTAATGCGTTGTGAATGCTTAGCGAAAGAATTGTGCGTCAAAGGCTTTGAGTGTGTTTTAATTTCATCCTCTGAACATCAGTTATTATCTCAATACAGTCAGTCCTTTAAGAAAATAATTACAATTGAGCACTACATCGAACTCAATTCATTTCTTTTTCAGACAAACGATAAGTCACTTTTAATTGTGGATAGCTATCAAATAAATGATGATTTTTGTTGCAAAATCAAATCTCACAATGCCATACCTATTGTGGTAATAGACGACTTAGAACGAACATTTAATGATGCTGATTTGCACGTAAGTTTCTCAAATAACATTACTTCAACAAATACAGTGTTTGCAGGAACGCAATATACCTTTATACGGGATGAATTTTTAACTATTAAATCAAACCAATTACTTTTTGACGCTTTCATTAATTTTGGCGGTACAGATCCTGAGTTATTTACATTGAAAGTATTAGCACAACTGGCCGAAATAAAAATAACACTTTCACTTTGTATAGTTGTAGGTAAAAACTTTCCACAAATATTGGAACTAAAGCAACAAATTGCTAACTGCCATCATCGCATTCAGCTTGTAATCGATGCAGACAATATGGCTGAGCTAATGGCACAGAGCAAATTATTGATTATTGCACCCGGCACTTCAGTATTTGAGGGTGCTGTAGTGGCTCGTCCAATGGCGTTACTGCTTACAGATCCTTGTCAAAAAAATAACTACTCTTTATTTGTTGAACAACATGCTGCGATTGCAGCTGATTTAGCTACGATTAAAAATACTGTTCTTAATCCGCCTACTAAAACCGAGCAAGCGAGTTTAATTAAAAATGCGCAAAACTTGTGTGATGGTCAGGGTAAATTTAAAATCGTTGAGAAAATAATAAAACTAGTGGATCTATAAAATGAGTAAAGTAATCGCCGTTATCGCGGCTCATCCTGATGACGAAGTACTCGGGTGCGGTGGCACTATAGCGAAACATATTCAAGCTGGCGATAGCGTTCACCTGCTCATTTTAGCGGACGGCGAAAGTTCAAGAGAAAGTGCTACTGAAAACGATATATCTACTCGTAACCAAAATCTTTTTTCATCTGTCTCAACTTTAGGCATTCACTCTTTAGAGACCGCTAACTTTCCAGATAATCAGTTCGATAGTGTGCCATTGCTTGAAATAACACGCGTAGTCGAAAGCTTCTTAACCAAGCATCAACCTGAAATCATCTATACACACTCTTATTATGATCTCAACATTGACCATCAATGCACAGCACGTGCGGTGATAACAGCTGCTAGGCCGCAACCTGCAAGTAAAATAAACAAAGTACTTGCATTCGAGGTGCTTTCAGCAAGTGAGTGGCATTTTTCTGAACAACAAAAGTTTAATCCCAACTATTTTGTTGATGTGACAGATTTTGTAGATAAAAAAATGGATGCACTGCAACACTATGCCTCAGAGATGCGAGATGCCCCTCATACACGGAGCTTTTCAAACATTTTGCATTTGATGGGCTTAAGAGGCCACACTGTAGGTTACAACGCTGCAGAAGCATTTGAAGTTATCTATATTCGCGATTAAATACGTATTTAGAATCGATAACGCTTAATTTCAGAAGTATTTTCTTGCAATTGATAACCCGCGGCAAGCAAAGCTTTATGTGATCCCATATTCTCAAGTTTTACTTCAGCAATGATGTGTGAACAGAACGCATCTGCCAATGCTTGCTTAGCAGCAAGCATTAACATACGTGTTGCCAACCCCATGCCTCGGAAATTAGCAGAGATAGAATAATCGAGCAATGCGGCATTCTGCTTTGGCACTAACTCAAGTCTCACTTGACCCACAGCTTGCCCTTCTAAACATGCGATATAAATTCGCGTTTGTTCATCATTTAACCGCGAGGTAAACCATTTTAAATGGTCTTGCCAATCAATTTGATCACTATTAAACGCCATTTCTCTTACAGCCAAATCATTTGCCCAATTAAATACTAATTTTCCATCATCTAATTGCGCATCGCGAATAGTTAATGTGCTACATAGCTGTTGCTTAAGCATTTTTACGACTCGCTTACTCGATGCTGTAATGACTTGGTTCAATGCGTCACAATTAGCTGCAGTAGCATTGTCTTGTAATATAGGCAGAAACTCATCTGGGTTGGTAATTACCTGGCTAAACTGGACCACTTCGGGTGCCACTTCAAACTGACGGTCAAATTGACAACTAATGGTTTTCACACCCGATAATGCAGCTTCCAATAAAGCCATAGAAACGAGTCCAACTACAGCATTAACCTGATTAAAGTATTCGTTAAGATTACCTTCTACCCATTCAATCGAAACATTTTCTAGAGCTGGCAATTGCGATAAAAAATTGTGCCAATTCACTTTATTCTCAGCCGGGTGAAGCTTCAAAAGTATTTTTGACGCAAAAGGTAATAGCGATAACTGTTTAACAATATTTGAGAAGACAGAGTACTGATCGTAACCTAATGCCCCTGTTTGGTTGTATCCTTCGAGCATAGGTTCTGAACAAAATAATACCGTATTTTGCTGTGTTACTTTTTCTTTGCGTTGTGGCTGTTGAATCGATTCAAGAAAAGGTTGTCCACCAATAACAAGTTCGCCTTTAAATTGAGGTAATTCAGTCATTAAAAATTTTGCACTTTTGCCGTCAATAACATTAATCACATCAGGCAAAGAAAGTATTTTAGATTGATAAAACTGAAAGCGTTCAACTAAATTTGTCCACGAATCAATCAGGCAAATTGTTTTGGTGCCATATTTTTTAGCTGTCTGCCAAGCTTGCCTTTCTAAATCATCAATATTACTACTGCCAGTTAAAATAAGCTGATAATCACCCCAATCGATAGCAGATAAACTAGCATAGTTTACTTTTCCTAGCAGGAATTCAGCATAAGCAGATTTAGCAGGACCTAAAAAAAGAAAGTCAACATGCCACTCGGCAGTCCAATCTTTACTTTGCAAAAGCGATATAAGGGCATTAGCTCCCCCTCGATCATGTGCAACAAACAACAGTTTAGTCACGGAGTGGCTCCAACACCATTGAATGATTAAGTGGTGTACCTCGCGAAATATCTTGCGTAGCAGTATTCCCGATTATTTGCTCTATATACCTTGGCGGCAAGCCATCGCCAGGTCGAATAGATCTAACATTTTCAGCAGTAAATGAGTCGCCCTTTTTTACGTCTTCAACAACAAATAATGATCGCGCGAACTTACGGCCACCTTTCATACTGTCATTAACCTGCCACTGCTGATTCCCAAGTGCTTGCTCGACTTGTCTAACTCGCTCCACCATCACCTTAAATTCATCTGGTGTCATTGAGAATGAGGCATCAGCACTTTCTATGGATTTGTCTAATATAAAGTGCTTTTCAATCACGCTTGCGCCGAGTGCGGCAGCTGATGTCGGTACAATATCCCCTAGCGTATGATCTGAAAGACCAAAAAAGCAATCAAACTGCTTTCCAAGCTGCGCCATAGATAATAAGTCAACTTGATCAAGCGGCGTCGGATAAGCTGAAGTACATTTCAACAGCGTGATATTATGGTTTCCTACATTTCTACAGGTTGTTACAGCGCGTTCTATATCATCAAGTGTGGCAATCCCCGTTGAGATAATAATAGGTTTTTGCGTCTTTGCTGCTTTTTCTATTAATGCTAAGTCCGTTATTTCAAAACTTGCTATTTTATATGCAGGGCAATCTAGCGTTTCTAAAAAATCGATCGCAGTCAAATCGAAAGGAGAAGAAAAACACGCCAGCCCCAAAGCATGCGCTTTATCAAAAAGAGGCTTATGCCACTCTCGAGGTAAAAATGTATCAACTTCTAATTGATACAAATTTTGCCCAGCCCAGGGGGTACCTTCAGGTACCTTGAAATACTCATTATCACAATCAAGTGTAATTAAGCTAGGTTCAACTGTTTGTAACTTAATAGCATCGGCGCCACATTCGGCTGCTGCTTCAACGGTTTTGAGGGCAATATCAAGATCTTTTCCATGATTAGCAGACAACTCTGCAATAATAAAACAGTGCTTATTATTAATTTCTCGATTACCAATTTTAAAACTGTTCATAGTTATCTCTTGCCATAAAGTCATCGATGGTTTGTCGACGCTGTATTAAGTGAGTGGCGTTATTCTTGTCAATTACCACACTTGCTGGTGCGAACTTTATAAAATTCATTGCTTGTGATTGGCTGTATGCGCCGACAGCTTTGAGAATAAAGTAATCCCCAACACTCGGTTTATTCAATAAAATATCTCGCCCTAAACAATCGGAACCCATACAAAGTGGGCCAAAAATATCAAAGCGCTGGGATAAACCATTACTGTTTATAAGCGGTTTTATAGGATGTACACGGGTTTCTACAGAAGGCACACTATTCTTGCCAACATCTACAATAATTCTCTCGTCATTGACGCTTACTACACGTGTTATCATATCCATCGCTTCATCAATAAGCGCTCTTCCTGGCTCAATAACCAGCTTACAATCGTGTTTTTCTAGGTAATCATTTAAGACATCACCAATCGCTTTCGCATAGCTTTCACTACTGGGCACTTGCCAATCGAGTTCGCTGTAGTTATTTAAGCGCGCTGTAGAAGTCGCAAAACCACCACCTAAATCAATGAACGTCAACGCATAGGGAAGTGATAAAGCAATCTTTTTAATGTACTCAGCGGCCTGCTGATACTTTTTAATATCAATGATCCCAGTACCAATATGCATATGCAGACCTTGCATATTTAAATAGGGACATTCTTCAATAAGTGCCAACGCCTCAAACCATGCATCGCTTTGAAACTTAATACCAAACCGCTTCCAACTTTCCCCTTCTGGCCTTACACGTAAGCCAACATTAGTAAGCTTTTTCTGTTGGGTGACGAGTTCAACAAGTAACTTTAATTCATCAATATTATCAATATTGATAATGTGCCCATCTGTGATGCATTTCATTAACTCATGAGATTGTTTAACGGGTCCGTTTACATACAAGGGACCTGAAATGCCAAGTTGTGACACTAAATCAAGCTCAAAGCCAGCGATTACTTCTGGTTTAACACCTAATGCATTTATTTTTTTGACTACCCAAGGCGTATAGTTAGTTTTAACCGAATAACATACTTCAACTTGATAAATGTGTTTTTTAAATGCCGATACAAAATTAGTCACTTCTTGTTCTAACTTGGCCTCGTCAAGCACAAATAGTGGGGTGTCGTATTTATTGGCAATCTCAGCTAAGTAATTATTCATAGTTATAAATCTGCTGCCAAACGCGTTTTATTTTCATTGGTAAAAATTGCCTTTTATCTACACCGCTTCCAGATAAAACAGCAATTAAATCTGCTAAAACATCGACGCCTTGATAACAACTAAATGCAAATGCTGCTGATGGGCGCGGATTAATTTCATAAACTTTTGGGACATTCGATTGTTCACAACGGGCAAGTTCAATATTAATCAGTCCAGTAACATTAAGTGTAGAAACTAGCTCTGAAATGACATGGTGAATATCGCTGTCATTTACTATTTGCGCACACGTTATCGCTCCCATTTTAGGGGCCACCCTGCGCTGGATCATTGAATAAACCACTTCACCGCGATTACATAACACATCAATATTGTAATCCTCACCGCTATAGTAAGGCATTGCAATTAGATCTAGGTTTGTTTCACTTTCAAACAGCGTTTTAGCAAACGATAAACTATAAGATTTATTATCTCGAACCTTAACAATATCGCTCGGAGATGCGTTATCATCAATCAACATAATGCCACGAGAACCTCGGCCATTCCGCGGTTTAATAATAAATTGATTCTCGGGATACCCCATTGCAAAAGCTGCAGTATCAAGGTCTGATGCATTATTAACTAAGTTATACGTTTCGGACAAATTCGCCTGATTAGATAAAAATGCTAAAAAATCGCCCTTATCTTTACAAGTTCGTACCACAGTATGATCAGGTAACAGCAAAGTACAACCCAGTCCCGCTAATCGTTCCTTGATAGTATCTTCGCTCAATACAAGCGCTTCTTCATCAGATAATACAAGCAAATAATCGACTTTATGAGTCGAAATAATATCGGCAAGTCTATCGACATAATCAGATTGATAGGCAAAAGGTACTTTGTAAAAATGTGATAAATAAGATTTTGCTAGATCATCTTCAGATGCATCTACCCCCACAAACTCATACTCGTTATTGGTACTTCTTTCAATCGCTTGAAGGGAGCTTGGTACAACGATACTGGCTGCACACGTCACTAAGATTGTGTACTTAGGCTTTTGTTTTTCTTCCGACATAAATTAATTCTGAATATGCGTAGTCTAAGTTTACTTCACCTACAGGGTTGCACTGATGATGAAGTATTTGAATGGTCTGTAAGGGTGAAAACAGATTTTCTAAACTGTATTTATCAACAAAGTGAGATACACCCGTGTCTTTTAAGGCGCCATAGGCAAAACCACTGTAAGTATCTTCAGCAACACGTGTAGCAAAGCCAGGTTCGTTAACTGATTTTTGGTACCATATTGAAGATTTATCGAAATTAAAGCTAATCACTACGCCACCAGGTTTTAGGCATTTAAGAATATTCTGCCACCAAATCTGCCTAGTCTCGAAAGGCGCACAATAAGTAGCAGCTCGATCGATAATAATATCAAATTGCCCCAATTCCCCAGTAATATCGTCAAAATTCATACAATGTACCGATGCTGCTAACTGGCGCTTTGCTAAAAGTGATTCAGCAATTTTGCAAGCAGAACTACTGCCATCAATACCAACGGTATTAAATCCATTTTCTGCGAAAAACCACAGATTGTTGCCAGCACCACAGCCTAATTCTAGTACCGACTTTTTCTCATCACCGGTTTCTAAATACGCTAATGCATTATAAAAAACCGAGATTAACTCACCAAAAGGATAACGGTTAAGGTGTAAGCCTTTCTGATAGATATTATCTTCCCAATGATTAGACATTTACACCTCTTTCCTAGCAATGACACGATATTCAGAGTGTAAACCAAACTCAGGTGTTAGAAGATCTGTATTTTCAGCACGTTCTAATTGCTCTAAAGTCCACCCTTTAGAAAATAACGTTTTAATATCATTTACTGATAAAAAAGTAATTTGACCAACATCGACTAACGTACCACGATTGATACCTTTAACCATTTTTTCTTTGGTATCTAAATGGCCGGAAGCTGCACTGCTATGGCTGTCACCATAAGGAATAAACAAAAACTTACCACCGGGTTTTAGTACACGATGAATTTCATTAATTGTTTTATACATCACCGAATATGGTGTGCATGTCAGAGCTGCACGGTCAATCACCAGATCAACACTATTATCTTTTAGCGATAAGTTTGTAAAGTCTTGCTCTAAAAACTCGCCAGCCAATTGGTCTTCAGCGAATCGTTTACGCGCCAAATTTAATGCTTCAGGGCTCGCATCGACACCAATGGTTTGAAACCCCTCGCGCGCGCAAAACCACAGGTTATTTGCACCACCACAACCAACTTCCATGATGACTATCTCATCACGTGCTCGATCTTTGGGGGCATTGCGAAAGACAAAGCTCACCACTGCATCCCAAGGATAGCGATTAACATGACCGGTTTCGTAGATTTCATTCCAAATTGTGTCAAAGGAACTCATAATTACAAATCTCTTAATTCATCTGCAACAACTTGCGCAATATCTTGCGTCGAGAAGTAGCTAGTATCAGTTAAAATCAAGTTTGGAAACTCCGCTAGCAACTCTCGAACAGTGCGCTCAGTTTCGGAAAATCCTATTTTAGGTAGTTTAAAGGTTACTGGTGCATTTATTATTTTATAATCGCTGTAACACGCATTTTCCTTAACGATGTTTAATAACTTAAACTCTTGCCAAATGGTATCAACAAACAACTCAGAGTGTTGCCAAATTTCACTTTCTTTAGTTGTTGGTATTTCGCAACAGACATATGTTTTGCCATCAATGATTTGTTGACTGTATTTACCAATTGTTGAAGCTCGGAAAATATAGGTGTCGTCACTATGATCATGAACGTAAGTGTAATCATTAACATCTTCTTCATTCACTTCAAAATAAGCTACTACCATAGGAACCGGATGAATATAGCGAGCCAGTGTCGATTGGCCTGTAAATAATCGTTCGGCTTTTTCGAGCTCTAGTGTCCAGAACAATTTATCACAAGAAAACGTTTGGCCATCACTGGTTGTTACTATATCACCGTTATAATTAGTAATTTCAGCATTTAGAACCACTTTAACACCGATTTCATCTAGATAAGATTGTGCTTTTTGACAAAAAATACCTGTCCCACCAGGTGGGTAGATATTTCTGTATTCAAACTGCTCCTTTGCATCAGGATAAAAACGCATTGGGTCTTCGACTGCCGATGCAGCTAACACCTCGTCGAGATGAGCATGTTGCTTTAGAAACAACGAAGTATCATTGTCAAAAAAGTTAACGCGATCAAACAACACAACTCTCGCCGCAACTGCGTCTAATTCTTTGGCATCGTACTGCACTTTTTTACGACATGCTTTTGCCAACAATTGAGAAGCCAAGTTACCATAGCGCTGTTTTAAATAGGATTGGTAGTTATGAACCGAAACCGGTTGACTTTCTGCTGCTGCAATCACTAATTGATGCAGTAATTGCGCCTTATCAACATGCGTATTTGCATAAGATGGCACCGTAAAATTGTCATGCCAAACACCTTCTGTTCGACCGCCATAAGTTACTTCTATTGGTTGCATTTTATCAGCAAGTATTTGCTGTAGCAGTTGCGTGTGCTGTTTTGAAGTATTGTCAAATAAATGACAGCCAAGATCGAGTGAGTAGCCTTTCCATTGTATGCCATTTAATACGCCACCTAATCCTTTACCTGCGTCAATTAAAGTAACATTATGCCCTTTTTGTCGAAGTAAAATTGCGCCTAAAATACCACGGTAACCACCACCAGCAATTACAAATGTCTTCATGAGTCCACCTCTTTTTAAAGGTACTTATCCATTACATAGAGTGAGTCTCTAAGGTCGGTTTTCGATTTAGAGAATCCCAGCTTTTCGTATGCTTTAATTGCAGGCACATTTTCTTTGGCAACCCCCAAGCAAAAATGAGTAATGCCAAATTCTTGTTTTAAGTAATCACAACTTGCATTAATCACTTCTTGGCTAACCTTTTTTCCTCGCCATTCTATCTGACCAATTAATATGCCTAAAGCAGCATAATTTTTTTCAAGTGTTATAGGCTCAAATTTAATATTGCCAATATGCTCACAATCATGTGTAAAAATACCCAACAATAAAGCATTATCATCTTGCAACTTTTCAGCAATAAATAATTTGATTTCGGATAAGCTTTTGGGTGTACTTTCAATAAATTGAGTTACAACAGGATCACTAAACCAAGAGAGGTAACGCACCGTTGCATCTTTCTCTTCTAACTCTCGCAGAAAAAAACGTTCCGTTTTTATCATGTTACCTCCGCTTATAGTTACTTTGGCTTTTTAGAAAACTCTTGGTACAAGTTTGGTGCTGATTCTATGAATAACGCCCAACGCTCAATTGCTTCATCAAAATAAGGCACTATTTCCTCGTCACTACCGAAGTTATAAAGTAATGAAATCAACAATGATGTTACATACAGTGCTTCGCCTTCCAATAGCAAATAAAGTAATAAATGCTTTGGAGAATCTTTAAATGAATACAAGTAACGCAAGCTCTGAAGCAAAACATTTTGCGCCTCAAGACGATTTGAGAACGGTTGACGAAGAATCTCGCTCATTGTTTGGCATAAAGCATTGAAGTCGCTATAACCCAGATAGGCTTCTACCGCATCATAGTTACTTTTAACGTCAAAACATGTGCTCTTGATATATTCAATTGCCTGGGCTTTTTCTAGCGCCATTTCGCCTAGTAAAATATCTTCTGAATGAAGCGGGATTGTATTTTCAATAGCAACACCGTTACTTGCGTTGTAACAGTTAAGACCAGTATTCTCAAAAGACTTTAACAAACGGTCCATTTGCACTTTACCAACGTGCATAAACTCATCAGTCAAAACACGTTCAACAAAATTCCCTGGTAGCGCTATATTCTTGCCATGCCTATATGGTTTTACAACAGTGTCACCTTTTTCATCATAGTAAAAACTTGATTTAGAGTGGTGGTGTGCCTCATCAATAAAACCATTATCAACGCCAAACAAGTAAATCTCTTTAAATCCTAAATGACAGGCAAAGCTTAATGCGGTGTTGCCAACCAAAGGGTTACAAAAAGATAAAGTGTTACTAGACAACCTTTGATCGTAATAATGCTCAACCTGCAACATTTGGGTACCTGTTTCACCGCTTTTTAAGCCCATCCCAGTCCAATTAAAGAGTTGAGATACATCAGGATGCATTACATTAGTGGTAAGTAAATTCATTTTAGCGCGAGCATGTTCTGGCAAATGCTCTTTTAAAAATGTATAGGTTGACTTTGTACGCTCCAAAGCCACATGAAAGTCAGGTACTATGCCATGCTTTACTAAAGCGGTAGATGCCGAATTACATGAGAAAATAATCGCCTTATCTTGAAGCGCTCTAATACGTTCAATATCAGCGTCAAGTGAGGGGCCATTTGCAATGATAAAGGCAGGTAACTGTGCAATGGTATCGTCTGTTTTAAATTTACCCATCATAGGTAATTCGTTTTTCACATTACCTAATGTGTGCGCCACCCCCATGATTGCATCGTCTAGGAAGCCAAAACCGGCAAAAAACTGATGAAAATTTGTTTTAAATTCCGCTATCCATTTGTTTACTGAAAATGATGGATAATGTTGGTAAAACCAAGCATGGCAAATAGTTGCCACACTAATATTTCGAGAGCGATTATAAAAAGCTTGATAAATTTCAGACTCAGTTAGGCCAATACCTAAATATAAATAGCATCCTTTTTTATCGATTTTATTAAGAATAGTTACCCAATCACACACAAATAGACTGGCAAAAAAGTAATCTTCATTCGGCTCAAATATATTGATATAAGCACTGGTTGTAGCATCAATTAGTTGCTCTAAGTGGTAACCTAAGCCCACACCAAACACCATTAAGCTAGGTATGCTGTCGCCGAGCTTGTTGTTATCTTCGAGGTTATCTTTTGCTTTGTTATAAATGGTTCCCAAATCAACCATTAAATCGACATGTCTGAAGTCTGACACATTCTCAATCAGTGCCACGCCCGTGTGATCTGTTCTACCAATAATTGGCGAGTCGATATTTTTTTGACACTGCTCTTTACACTGCTCAACTGGATCCTCAGAGTACATAGGTACTCCAGTATCATGATCTATGATATTGACTGAGCCATTAGAATTAAGGATAAACTGGAATTTATCACTTGGGTTATAAGTCAGAAATTTTTCATAAATATCAGGAAAGTAAGTTTGAAATGCCGTTAAATTTTCTTTGTATCGCTGATTGCCAGCATCAACAAATATCTGTTCTTTTTCTGCTTCGTTACATCTTCTCTTTAGCTGTTCTTCCAATGCTTGAAGTTGCTGTTCAATTGAGAGCATATATCTTTTTTTCCCATTTTATTTTGCCTGCAGATACTGGTTAATATGACTTGAACTTCGTTTTAACTTAACAATATCTTTGCCAACCAATTTTTGCTTCTCTTGCAAATTAGATACCAATCGGGAAAAATCTACCAGCACTAACTGCAAATCTTGATCAATTAATTCCTTATTTTGAAATAATTTTTTTATCACTATGTCAAAAGCTAATGCAAGCTCATTCGCCGATTCATAATCCTCACATTCGATTGCAGCCTTGAGCTGTTCAAGACTGCTGTTAACAGCGGAGAAATTATCCAACACTAGCACCTTGAGACGAAGAACCTAATACTTCATCTCGTACTTCAACGGGAATCGCGTCCCAACCAGATTTAATCTCTTTAATTAAACCTGCAACTTCATCGATTTTTTCGACGCTATTTTCTAAGCTTGCATCAAGTAATGTATCAAGCATATACGTATAAAGCATATAAAGGTTTTCGACTACTTCACCACCAACTTCAAAATCTAGGCAATCTCGTAAAGAATTAATAATGGCTGAGGCCTTAGAAATATTCTCACTTTTAGCTGCAAGATCTTTACGTTCAATAGACACCTTTGCTAACACTAGTTTTTCTAATGTGCCCATCATTAGCATTTGAATGATCTGATAACGATTTGCACCAGCAACACGTGTTTTCAATGCTTCTTTCTGGTAATTCTTTACTTTAGCGTTATACATAAGTTACCCATTTATTTTGATTTGGTAAAACCTGGTAAGCTCGAAAGTTGAGCTGACAAGTAGGTTTGCGTCTGTTGCATATTTGCCAACAGCACATCAAGTGACGAATACTGCTTTCGCAACCTAATCTCTAATTGCTCCATTCGGTAATCATGGTTAGCTAGATCATCTTCTAAGTCTTCTTGTCTAAGATTAAGATCAGTTTCTCTTTCTTTGAGCAAACCACTCGACGACACATAATTATCCAGAAGCGTTTCAAACTGTTTGGCAATACCATTCTCACCTGCAAAAAGCTCGCCAACTTCATCATAATTTTCATCAAGTGCCGTGTTTAAGCTTCTTACTAGCGTACTTTTTTCTAAGTAGCCTTCTTTATTAATTCCCAAGCCCGCATCAAATATAGTTTCGAATGGCTCCACACCAGGAACTGTAGTTGATAACATCGAATTAAGCTGACTTTCAAGCGTTCTAATCGTTGCATCACCGTTGAGTGGTTTACCAACTCTGCTTTGAAATCCGAGTTGACCGATTAGATTGTTATAACTAGATATAAATTCATCGACAAGGGTAGATACGCCGCTTTTATCATAATCGATATCGATGCGAGAGGTTTCGTTGTTTTCACTTTCTTTCAGTGCTGTGATGGTCATGTCCTGTACAGCATCTTTGAAAGTATTAGTGCTATTTTGAACTGTTAGCCCATCAACCTTAATAATTGCGTCTTGCGCTTGATCTTCGGCAGCAATACCAAGCCCACCTGCCCCTCCGCCATTAGCTACGGTTGAAATAGCATCAAGCTCTGCAGTATCATTTGTAACAACTAGATCATTGCCTGTACCGGTTTCATTTGATGTAAGGACTAATTTTGATTCAGTTCCAGTATTGACAATATTGGCAATAACCCCAAAGTTGTCGTTAGCGTCATTAATCGCATTTCTAACGTCTTCGAGCGTGGCACCTGCATCGAGTGTTAAATCAAATGACTTACTTCCAGCAGCGAAACTTAGTGTTCCTCCACTAGCAGTCACAACATCATCAGCAGCCGAAAAACCAGTGTTAGAAACCGCTCTAGAGCCCTGAGCAAGCTGCATTACTTCTATATTGAAACGCCCCGGAGTGGTATTATCGTTAGTGGAAACGCGGATCAAATCACCCGAAGCTGGTTGCTTTAATTCAGCGGTACGCTTTGTAAAGTTATCTACATCTGCTAATTTTTTGATTACATCTTGAAGTTGTGTCATTGCTGACTTCACTTCACTAATCGCTGAAAGCTCAACTGTTATAGCTTCTTCTTTTGCAGCAAAAGCTTGTAACTTAGGAATATTCTCGGCATCTAATGACGCTTTGATGATACTTTCAAGGTCTAGCCCTGAACCAACCCCTGCTGATGTGATACTCGCCATAACTACCTCTAACCTTTAAATATTTGCTACACCGTGTCGTTAAACAAAACGCCTTTGGTGTTAGTAAGTCTATCGGCTACTTCGTCTAAAGCTTTAGCCATTTCGCGGAATTCCTTAGGTGGTATTTCTCTGATGACTTCTTGACTAGACTTATCCAATACTTTTACTACCGGCGGTTCGCCAAGCTCATCAAACTCAAATACTAAGCTTGTTGCTTGTACAGGAATAAACTCATTTATCTTTTTTAAATTTGCTTTAATTTCAGCAAATATATCTTCCTTCGATTTGACCTCTTCTTGAAAAAGGTCTTTTTCTGAATCAGCAAGATTTGTACCAGTTGGTCTAGTTTTGTCGTCACTTTGACTCTCAGATACGCCACCAAACCCTTGCTGTTTCTTTAGCTCATCACTCTGTGTGACTGCCAGGTTTGATTCTATAACATTCATACCAATACCTTTAGCTTATTAAGTAATTATAGTTGACCACTGGAAAATGTTTTTCCAGTGGTCAATTAATTTAACCTAAGAGAGATAATGCCACCTGTGGTCGCTGATTAGCTTGACTTAGAATTGAACTACTTGCTTGTTGTAAGATCTGATTCTTAGTTAATGCAGCTGTTTCAGCAGCAAAGTCAGTATCACGGATACGTGAACGAGCAGCTGCAAGGTTTTCTGAAACGTTCGATTGATTTCGAATTGATGATTGGAAACGGTTTTGTACAGCACCTAGTTCTGCACGTTTCTTATCAACAACGGCAATCAAAGAATCCATACCAGCTAGTATTTGTTGCGCGTTTACTTGAGATGACACTGAAATAGAGGTGGCACCAAAAGCCGTAAAAGATGCTGTTGTTTCTGTAATCGTTGAGCTGACGGTGCTAATACCAGCAGCAAGTGTAGACATAGTTTTGCCAGTTACACCTGTTGCTATTGATGCAATACCCGACATAGTAAAACCGTTGTTCGCACTCATGGCATTTGCCGTGCCACCAACATCTTTCATTGAAAAACCAATGGTTTGAATTGCATCGGCACCTACTTGGAAGTTGGCTTCATAAGAGCCATCTAACAGGTTTTGACCACCAAACGTTGTATCTTCAGCAACACGGTTTACTTCAGATGAAAGTTGACGAATCTCTTCTTGCAGTGCAAGACGGTCTTCATCCGTGTTTGAACCATTCGACGCCTGTTGAGCGAGTGTACGCATACGTTGGAACATACTGGTAATTTCATCCATCGCACCTTCAGCAGTTTGTGATAGAGAAATACCATCATTTGCATTTCGAATACCCTGATTCAAACCGTTAATTTGACCTGTAAGTCGGTTCGAAATCTGCATACCAGCAGCATCGTCTTTTGCACCATTAATACGCAAACCTGACGACAATCGTTGGAATGAGGTATCTAAGTTAGTACCTGATTGACTTAATTGTCTTTGAGCATTTAAAGAGCTCACATTTGTATTTACATATAAAGCCATAATTGCCTCCGCTTTATTAACTAAAGTGCAGTTTAAATAAGTACCCCTACTTATTTAAAAAGCCCAATTTAGAATCCTAAAATAGGTGTTCTAGTCGGCTTATCGACATCTTTAGAATTTGCTTTAGCAATTTTTTTAATTTTTTTTAATAGGCATAAAAAAACTCCCATTAGGGAGCTTTTTAAATAAATTAAATTTAACCTTGCAGCAAACTTAGCGCAGCTTGTGGTCTTTGGTTTGCTTGACCGAGAATTGTCTGACTCGCTTGCTGTAATATTTGTGCTCGTGTTAATTGCGCTGTTTCCATGGCAAAGTCTGCATCTTTAATTCGTGATTTAGCAGCACTTAGATTTTCTGAGATATTAGCTTGGTTTCTAATCGTTGACTGAAAACGGTTTTGAACCGCACCTAACTCAGAACGCTTTTTATCTACAACAGCAATCATCGCATCCATTGCCGCAAGAACTTGTTGTGCATTCGCTTGTGTCGACACACTTATTACCGTCGCCGCCATGTTACTAAACCCAACGGTCGCTTCTGTTAATGTTGTTTGTACGTTACTGATACCAGCGGCTAAAACGCTCATTCCTTTACCACCAACGGCGCTAGCTATGCCTGCGATACCTGACATAGTAAAACCATTATTTGCGGTCATACTGTTCGGCCCATTTGCGGTACCACCAACTGTTTTCATACTAAAACCAATAACTTGCACTGCATCAGCACCTACTTGGAAATTAGCTTCATAGTTACCATTGAGTAAGTTTTGACCACCAAATGTCGTATCGGCTGCAACTCGGTTAATCTCAGATGATAGCTGACGGATTTCCTCTTGCAGTGCTAATCGGTCTTCATCCGTGTTCGAACCATTTGCAGCCTGTTGTGACAATGTTCGAATGCGCTGGAACATGGTAGTCATTTCTTCCATTGCACCTTCAGCTGTTTGTGCTAGTGAAATACCATCGTTCGCATTTCGGTTGCCCTGATTCAAACCTAAAATCTGTGATTGTAATCGGTCTGAAATTTGAAGACCTGCAGCATCGTCAGCAGCACTATTAATTCGAAGACCCGATGATAAGCGTTTAAACGCTGTATCTAAGTCGCTCCCAGAACGATCTAACTGGCGCTGGGCATTTAGCGAGCTTACATTAGTATTTACATATAAAGCCATAACCTTACTCTCTCTATCTATCTCTTATAATATGTTAGATATGAGTAACCCGGTAAACGCAGCATTACTTGCAACATTGCCATTAGGGTCTAGGAAAATGATTGCCAACTTTTAAACAAAAGCGGCAAATAACCGCCTAAATTTTCCTACATATCTTGTTCAAGAAAGAATAATTCAATAACTGTGCCACAAATAAAAAAGAGCCTTATAAAGGCTCTTTTCAAAGAGAAAGATTGAAAGTAAGGGGCAAATATAGCGGTGTCAATAAACTTACTTTATACTTGGTACTATATTTGCTTAATCAATTTAGTACGAGAGACCTTTGGGTTTCTTATACTTACTTGTTTGGATGTTTTATAGCAGTTGCCTCCGCTTTAAATATCCGTTTCTAATGCCCTTATCTACTACCCCATTTGATAAGGGCATTTCTCTTAATTTATCCTAGTAGACTCAATGCAGCCTGTGGACGCTGGTTAGCCTGACTCAAGATTGTTTGGCTTGCTTGCTGTAAGATCTGGTTACGTGTTAACGCAGCAGTCTCTTGTGCAAAATCAGCATCTTTAATACGTGATTTCGCAGCACTCAAGTTTTCAGAAATATTCGATTGGTTACGAATTGTTGACTGGAATCGGTTTTGTACCGCACCAAGCTCTGAACGCTTTTTATCTACAACCGCGATCATTGAGTCCATTGCTGCTAACACTTGCTGCGCATTTTCTTGTGACGATACACTGATAACCGTTGCAGCCATATTAGTAAAGCCAGCAGTTGCAGCTGTTACACCAGTACCTACGTTACTGATACCAGCCGCTAGAGCTGTCATCGACTTACCAGTTACAGCTGATGCAATTCCAGCAATACCTGACATGGTGAAACCACCGTTTGCTGTCATAGTATTAGGACCGTTAGTCGTGCCGCCAACTGTTTTCATGCTAAAGCCAATCGTTTGAATAGCATCTGCACCAACTTGGAAGCTCGCTTCATAAGTACCATCTAGTAAGTTCGTGCCACCGAATGTTGTATCTGCAGCAACACGGTTAACTTCTTCAGATAACTGGCGAATTTCTTCCTGAAGCGCTAAGCGGTCTTCATCAGTATTCGAACCATTTGATGCTTGTTGTGCTAGGGTACGAATACGCTGGAACATACCCGTTACTTCATCCATCGCACCTTCAGCTGTTTGTGCTAGTGAGATACCGTCGTTAGCATTACGGTTACCTTGATTAAGACCATTAATCTGTGATTGTAAACGGTCTGAAATTTGAAGACCTGCCGCATCATCAGCTGCGCTGTTGATTCGAAGACCTGATGATAAACGCTGAAAAGATGTATCTAACGAATTACCTGAATTCATTAATTGACGTTGAGCGTTTAATGAACTTACGTTTGTATTTACATAAAGTGCCATGACTCATTCTCCCGAAGTAAAAATAACTTACTTTCAATTCTCATATTTAACGAAGAGCTAGAAATTTAAATTTCAGTATCTCTTGAAGTTACTTTTGTTATCGGGAGGAAAAAAAATTCCTTTAGCTTAATTTTTAATTTTTTTTAAATTATTCAAAAACTTATTTAAGATGGAAATATGGCTAACTATTGTATCGGCAATAAATTGACTTGCTTTAGTGAATTTTTAAAAAATCATCTAATTTACGGGATAAATTAACAAAAAAGCGAGTTTAAAACTCGCTTTTTATAGATAAAAATAAATACTACCTAATGTAATCAAACAGTGAAAGTTGAGTAAGGCGGCCAAATGTTGCCTGTGATGCCTGCAACGCTGTCTCTTCTTTTGTTAATTCAGAAATTGCCGCTGCCATATCCAATTCAATTAAATTTGCTTTAGATTCTTTGTGATTAATATTGATATCAGTAGTCGAATCTAGCAACCTCTCAGCAACTTTTAATCGACCGCCCAAATTTGCTTGAGTAATAGACACTTGATTTTGCGCGTTAGTTAATCCGGTTATACCATCTGCCAAAAACTCTTGATATGCATCATTAGATAATCCAGATGTAGTTAAACCGGTAATTAACTCTTCTAATGTATTTAATACATTTTTCTTTTCCGGCGGTGCTAAAGAAAAATCCGCTGTTCCCGGTGCGACACCAGAAAGCTCAATTTCCATACCTTGGAAATTTATTGCCTCGCCATCATAGTTACCTGATGCAACTGGTGTACCACCAAGTGTTATCGAGTATGTGTCAGGTGCCCCAGGGGTAACGGTCACTTGTAAATTATTGTTCGCAGGTACAAGAGGGTCATAGTTAGCTTTGTGATATGCATCGAACTGAGCTTGTTCTTTAACAAAAACAGAACCTCCAGTGATACCGCCTCCAACTGCAGGCGCGTTTGTATTAACGTTTAGACGTGCGTCCACTTTTTCAAACGCATCAATACCATTATCACTAGATCGCAACGTTATACCAACCGCCAATTGCATCTCATGATTACCTTGGTCACCTTGATAATCATAAGTGCCTGTCGCACCGTTGTAGGAATAGGTTTGTACATTATCCTGAAAACCTGAAAAGATAAACTTTCCATCTTCAGATTTTGAATTCATTAAATCATACAGTGTTGCTTGAATAGACTTCATCTCTTCAGCAATCGTTGCTCTGTCTTGCTCTGTAAGCGCACCATTACCGGCCTGAACCGTCAATTGATACCCACGCTGTAAAGAGATTTTAATATTTTGCAACACACTTTCTTCAGTTTTTAATTTACTCGTCAGGTAACTATTATTCTTTTGAAACTGTTCATTTATATCAATGCGTTCACTAAAGAGTAACGCTTGAGCAGATGCGGCGGGATCGTCAGACGGTGTTAGAATACGCGTTTGAGTCGAAACCTTTTCTTGTGCAATCGCAACCTTCTGCTGATTATCTAAAATTTTATCAAGGTTGTTTTGATACATAATGTTATTTGATAAACGCATTAGATTTACCTCGCTGCATTCAATATGGTGTCGAAAACCGTTCTGGCGGTAGATAAAATTTGTGCAGCTGCAGAATATGACTGCTGAAATCTCAACAAGTTTGCAGCTTCTTCATCCAAATTAACGCCAGAAATAGACTCGTACCAAGCATTTGATTGATTAGCTAAGGCTTCAAAGGCAACTTGATTCGTTTTAGCAGACGAAGTTCTGATACCAACATCAGTAATTAAGTTTCCGTAAGCCTCATTCAATGTCGTTAGATTGTCGCCACCAGCCGATGTTTCAATATTTGCTCTGACTAGCTCTTTATCTTGCAGTCCCGCCAACATTAAACCATTTCGATTGTCATCAAAACCGTTTGTATTAAATTCCAGCGTGAATGAATCACCAGTATTTGGCGCGCCTTCTAAACTAAAATCAAAACCATAGGTATTGTAAGGGGCCCCAGCTTGATTTAACACATTGTCATATGGTGGCGTTAGTACCACAGTTGTTGTAACAGCTGGAGTGCCATCCGTTATATCAAACTCATTTGGGTTGGCTGTTTTTGTAATAGTAATAGGGCCATTGGTTAAAGACGGAGGCGGACCTGCTGTAAAACCTGCAGCCGTTGTATCCGTGACTGTACCACCTGAAATACTGCCTGTACCTTGGTTATTAATATTACTATTTGTTCGGATCGGCGATGCTAACGCCAAATCTTCTGGTCTGTTCGTCGCTAATTGAATATTTGTTGACGCCTCTGAATTAAGTTTTAACTCAAACTTATCTCCCACAGCAGCACCAGCAGTAAGGTTTATTTCTAAACCATATAAAAAGCCACCAGCACTACCCGCATTAGCTACGCCGCCCGCTACTGTTGCTACAATTGGCGTACCAACGGGGTCGCCATATTTATCAAGTGCAGAAACTGTTATTTGGTTTGCCGCTGTGTATTCAATTAGAAAATCAGAAGCAGGGATTTCACTACCGTGTCCTGCTTCAACAGTACCGGTAACTTGTGCCGTACCTGTATTTGCTGCATATGCGTATGCACCTGCACTAGGAATCGTGAACAAATCACCGCCTAATTCACCATCCGCATCCAGTCCTAATCTATTTTGTTGGTTAAATGCATCAGCCATTGCCAAACTTAATTGGCCTAGTTTGTTTTGTGATGGAATTAAAATATCTTCGCGATATGCCAATAGCCCGCCTATTTTACCTTTCAACAAACTTGTATCTACTTCAAGCGGTATTGCCTTACCTGAATCCACATCTAATTTTAAATCTTTAAAATTGGGGTCTGGATCGCCGGAAAGTGAAAATAAATTAAACGCACCATCTTCCATTACAACAGCTTCACCTGTACCCATAAACACCAATTTTTCACCATTTGGACCATCTAGCGTTTCAATATCTATGTACTCAGCCAACTCTTTAATGGCCAAGTCACGTTGGTTAATAGTACTGTTTAGAGCACTGCCATCAGGGCCTGAAGAACCCGATGCAATAGCAAGATTAAGTTCGCTGATTTTACTGATCAGTCCATTTGCTTCATCGGTATAGATTTCAAGTTGATCATTCACAATGGTTTTTTGGTCAAACACTATGCCAGAAAGCCGACCCAATTGATCGATATACCCTTGTGCGTCATTAAAAAATAAATTGCGGCTCACCGATGATGAAGGCTGATTTAATGTTTCTTGTAGTGAGCTAAAAAGTGAATTAATACTAGTAGACAAACTATTAGATTCTTCAGCAAACAAACTGTCAACGCGGGCGGACTCATCAACAAACTGGTTAAAGAAAGCAAGGTTAGACACATCGCGATTTAATTGTTGTTGCGCAAAGTCATTCACTAAGCGGAAAGTTTGCCCAAGTCCAACTTGATTATCAAACAGTGTTCTATGTTCTGTGCGCTCTCGAACATAACCTTCTGTATTGACGTTGGTAATGTTTTTACTGGTAGTTTGCAGTAACTCTGAGCTTGCACGTACACCTGAGTTTGCAATATTAAGTAGATTAAAAGACATTAGTTAGTGCCTCCTAAACTTGTTATCGAACTTTTCATCATATCGTTTACATTTATTCCTGAAGCGACAGCGTTGAGTGCTTGCGTAAATTCAGTGCGCTTTAGCACATCTTTAATTTTGTCTGCATAATTAGGGTCAGTGGCATACCCTGCTTTTTGTAATTCATCGAGATACTGAGATGGGTCTGACGTTGTTTTAAGTGCTGATTGATAGCGTGGGTTTTGCTGTAAAAAGTTAACAAAATCATCAAAACTTTCAGCAATGCTGTTATACGCTCTAAAATTAGATTGTTTTTTAACAGCGACGCCTTGTTCAAATTCAAGCGAAGCTTTAGCAGCTTTATCACCTTGCCATGCGCGGTCAGCTTTAATATTGAAAAAATTATTTGAGCTTTGCCCATCACTTTTAGTAATCACATGTTTTCCCCAGCCTGTTTCAAGCGCAGATTGCGCCAACATAACAGCAGGACTTAACCCTATTTTTTCAGCTGCGCTTTTAGCGTGCTGCCAAAGCTCAGAAACAAACGACTGCTCATTATCAAATGCGGTTTCTTCACCTGTTGTATTTATCTGTTCTGGTGAATCTGTATTTGCGGTATTCAATGAAGGCTTTTGCATTGGCGCAATCTGGCTTGCTGAAAACAAACTTGCAGGGGTGTATTTTCCTGGCGTTGGTGAAAGTTGCTGGACAATAATATCGGCAAGCCCTAATGCACCACTTTGTGAAAGCTCCATAGAAAGCTGTTGATCATGCATATCACGATAAAATTTAACGCTGCTTTCATTAAACGGGCTATCTTCGTCTTCAAATGCTTCGTTGGCTTTACGCATACTTTTAAATAGCATTTGGGTAAAAATAGATTCAAACTGAGCTGCAACTTGCTTAAGCGCCTTTTTATCAGGATCGCCTTGCAGCGCTTCTTGACGTAAAGAATCTAAGTTACTCAAGTCAAAGAAACTTTGTTGATGATTTATGTTGTTACCATCCATAAGTCAGCTCTCATTCAATAAATTGGCTACGAAACACACTGATAAACCAATGCAAAAATCAAGCCAAAGAAATAAAATTAAAGCGCTAAACAAAAAAGCCCTGCAATGCAGGGCTTTGGTAACAATCTGTAAACTTAAATCACAATTAGTTGGCCACTTATTGCGCCCGCCTCTTTCAGCGCTTCAAGTATTGCCATTAAATCACCTGGCGCCGCGCCGACTTCGTTAATCGCTCGCACGAGATCATCTAAACTCGCACCTGGGTCAAACACAAAAGCACGGGTATCATCGCGTGCTACATCAATAATGCTTTGCTCGGTAACAACCGTTTGCCCACCAGCAAGTGCGTTGGGTTGATTAACGTTTTGCTGCTCTGCAATCGTGACAGTCAATCCACCATGAGTGATTGCAGCGGGTTCTAAAGTAACATTTTTACCAATCACGATAGTGCCTGTACGCGAATTAACGATAATTTTTGCGCTGTTATCAGCTGGTTCGAACTCAAGATTTTCTAAAGTAGCGAGGTAAGCTACGCGTTGCGCTGGGTCGCGTGGTGCTAACACTTTAACCGACGCTGCATCCATTGCTGTGGCAGTATTTGGGCCTACTAAATCGTTAATCGTGTCAGACAAGGCTTTTGCAGTAGAAAAATCAGGACGGTGCAGATTAAATGTAATGTGATCACCTTGGTTGAACGGCGATGCGACCGCACGTTCGACAATCGCGCCATTTGGAACACGCCCTACAGTTGGTGTATTTACTAATACCTTGCTGCCATCAGCACCCTCGGCGCCTAGTCCGCTAACCACCATGCTGCCTTGTGCAATTGCATACACATTGCCATCAACGCCCTTTAGAAAGGTTTGAATTAATGTACCACCGCGCAAGCTTAATGCGCTACCAATTGACGATACGGTAACATCGATTGTTTGACCCGGTTTCACAAACGGCGGTAAATCTGCATGTACAGCTACTGCTGCGACATTCTTAATCTTAGGCTTTAAGTTTGCTGGTAACGTGATACCAAAACTGCTGAGCATGGCTTTAAAACTTTGCTCGGTAAAGCTACTTTTTTCACCTGTGCCAGGCAAACCAACAACTAAACCATAACCAACAAGCTGGTTACTACGTACCCCTTCAACAACGGTCACATCTTTAATACGTTCTGCTGTTGTTGGGAAGCTAAAAAGGCTAAGAAGCGCGATAAAACCAATAGCAAAATTACGCATGCGACCTCCTAAAAAGGGTTTAATGGGCTTAAGAAGAACTGAGCTAACCACCCTGCTTCTTGTGCATCTGCCAGCGCCCCTTTACCAGAGTACTGAATACGTGCGTTTGCAATACGGGTAGACATCACCATATTGTCAGCACTAACATCCTTCGGACGAACGATGCCTTCTAAACGAATAAATTCTTCACCGGTATTAAGCGTAAGCCACTTTTCACCGCGAATAACTAAATTACCGTTTGGTAATACACGCATCACATTAACTGAAATATTACCGTTTAGACTATTTGACTGATCTGACTTCGCATCGCCTTTATATGAGCCCTCTGAACCAACACCGTATTGCAACGCATCACCATTGATCGTAACTGCATTACCGCCAAATCCAGTAACCGGTGATAGTGCAAAGTCCGTTTCTCGGTCAGTTTCCGTTTTTGCCGTTTTTGACGCCTGAGTTGATTCACTCAGCACTACGGTAATGATGTCACCTTGGCGCAGCGCTTTTTGGTCTGAATAAAGGTCATTTGAGTAATGTATATTATAAAGTGACCCTGTGTTTACCTGCGACACATCGGTATCTTCAGGATACAGCGGCGCATAATACGGATCATCACGTTCGACGAAGCGGTTTGCTGTTGTCACACAACCGCTTAAAAGTACGCTACCGATCAATGTTAATAGTAACTTACTCATGCTAACCACCTATTAAAGCTGCTGATTAATGTAACTCAACATTTCATCAACCGAAGAGATCACTTTTGAATTCATCTCATAAACGCGCTGCGTCTCAATAAGATTTACCAACTCTTCGGTTACATTCACATTTGATGTTTCAAGAGAGCCCTGCACAATCACACCTAATCCATCCACGCTCGGGTTACCTTGCACAGGTGCACCACTTACTGCGGTTTCTGTGTAGAGGTTTTGCCCCATAGGCTCAAGACCTGATGGATTAATAAAATCAGAAATAGTGAGCTGACCAATTACCGCGTTATCTGCTTGCCCTGCGATACGCACCGACACTTCGCCATCTTGCGATACAATAATCTGCTGTGCATCATCAGGGACGTTCATTTCTGGTTGTAACGG
The DNA here is from genome assembly GCF_057367955.1 of Pseudoalteromonas sp. NS-SX12. Lineage (NCBI taxonomy): Bacteria > Pseudomonadati > Pseudomonadota > Gammaproteobacteria > Alteromonadales > Pseudoalteromonadaceae > Pseudoalteromonas > Pseudoalteromonas sp. NS-SX12. Next base: position 101,188 of record NZ_CM170634.1, read on the forward strand.
ATAACCCGCGCCCGATGTTACGATGCGACCTTCTTCATCTGTGGTAAATTGGCCATTTCGCGTATAGGCAAGACTACCGTCCGGCATTGCAACTTCAAAAAAGCCCTGACCTTGAATCATCCAGTCCATCGAGTTATCAGTTGTTAGCATATTTCCTTGAGAGAAATTCTTTTGCGTAGCAACTACTTTAGAACCCGCCCCTAACATTAAACCCGATGGCAGCTGCGTATCTTGCGATGAGCGACCACCCGGTTGATTAATATTTTGATAAAGCAAATCTTCGAAAATCGCACGGCTTTTTTTGTACCCTACGGTGCTCGCGTTTGCTAAGTTATTTGATATTACAGACGTATCGGTTTGCTGCGCATCGATACCTGTTTTACTGATCCACAATGCAGGATGCATACTAACCTCCAAAAACCATTAATAAATTCGCATAAGAGAACTTTGGCTTTCGTCAATTTTCTCTGCGGTTTTCATCATTTTGACTTGCAACTCAAACTGACGTTGGTGTGAAATCATTCCCACCATCTCATCAACTGGGTTCACATTAGACATCTCTAATGCACCGCTAGTTACTGTCATATTTGGGTCGGCATCCAGTTCCGCCCCATCTTTATTTCTAAACAAGCCATCCAACCCTTTTTCTAAAGGTTGAACACCATACGCACTGACCAACTTTAAGCGGTCGATATCTTCAATAAAATTTGCTGGTGCGCCTTGCGGCCTAACTTGGATCATGCCGTCTTTGGCAATTTGTACTTTTTCAATCGGCACAGGCAAAATAACAGGCCCAGCTTCACCGATTACAGGTAAGCCATTAGCTGTAAATAGCTGGCCTGTTTCACTCATGCGTAAATTGCCTGAACGTGTGTAGGCCTCGTCACCATTTGCATCTTGCACAGCGAGCCAACCGTTTTCACCGACTGCAATATCAAGTTCACGTCCGGTCATAGATAAAGCACCAGCACTCAAACGTGAACCCGGTCTTTCTTCCATCGCAAACACGCGTGTTGGCAAGCCTTCACCAAAAGCCTGCATAGAACGAGCTTGCTCTAAATCAGCTTTAAACGCAGTGGTTTTTGCATTAGCTAAATTATTAGCTTTTACTGCAATGCCCAGCATATTTTGTTTAGCGCCCGATGCAGCGACATAAAGTAATTTATCCATCGACTCGACCTAAAAATGATCACTAATAGTTAGGTAGAGCAAAAATGATGCCAATCGCAATGATTGAAAATTGACGCTATTGAGAAATAACAAATTGAATAAAAAAGGGCTGAAAAATCAGCCCTATAAAGAAGTGAATTACGCTAACTAAATTAGCGGATCTGTAAGATATTTTGTTGCAGTGTTGAGTTAACTTCTAAAGCTCGTGAGTTCGCTTGGAAGTTTCGCTGCGCGGAAATTAAATCAACTAGTTCGTTGGTTAAGTTTACGTTAGATTGCTCAAGCGCACTTGAATTAATCGTACCTAATGTACCCGATCCCGGTTCACCAGCAATTGGTTCACCTGACGTTAAACTTTCTTTCCACGCTGTATTACCTACCTGAGATAAACCTTGTGAATTAGCAAATCGCACCATAGACACTTGGCTAATATAGGTTGAATCACCGTTACTGTATGACGCAACGATCTTACCATCGGTACCAATATCAATACCCGTTAAACGCCCCACCGTCGCACCATCTTGTTCTAATGCTTTAACCTCAAAACGGCTCGCATACTGAGTAGGTTGTTTTTGTGTGGTACCTACTTCGTCGCGCCAATTGATATTTACATCATTCGGAAAAGCTGCACCGTTTGTTAAAAGGTTCGATAAGTTACCCGCTGTTAGTGAAACTGGGTCAAATGTGGTATTAGGCGCAGTCACAGGAGCTTGAGGCAAACCGCTTGAATCAAACGTAAATGTTGCAAGTGGGCCTGCCGGTGGGTTAGTGCCTGTACTATCAAATTCTTGTCCACCTAATGTAGCATGAACGTTCCACTGGTTATTTGTTCCTGTTTTAACGAAGTAAAACTGCATAATGTGCGGTTCACCGAGTGAATCGTATACTGTAGTAGACGTAGATGCGTTAAATGTCGCTGAATCTGTTGGATTAAATGGCGCTACAGTAGGCTGATTTGCACCTGCATCTAAGTTAAATGAGGTATATACATTATTTGTTGCGCGTGGTGCACCTGATGCGTCAGGAATTTGAATAGGAGTTGCCGTACTCAAACTTACCGATGTGGTATCACCGTTCGATGGGTCTACAGGAAAACCACGTAAAAAGTTCCCTTGTGCATCTACAACAAAATTATCTTTGTTAAGTTTGAATGCACCAGCACGCGTATAAGTATAATCTTGCGATGATAATGAATCAGTCATCGCAAAGTAACCTTCGCCGGTAATCGCAAGATCAAGCGCATTCTGAGTAAACTGTAATGAACCTTGGTTAAACTGTTGTGCAACAACCGTTGTTTGCACACCATCACCATTTTTTGTTTTGCCCGAACTAAATACCGACGCAGCATATACATCTGCGAATTCAGCCCGTGATTCTTTAAAACCTGTAGTGTTTACGTTCGCAATGTTGTTTGCGGTTACATCGAGATCTTTTTGTGCCGCAGCTAATCCCGTCAATGCAATATTAAAACTCATAATTCACCTCTTAAACTCGCAGCCCTGATTGTTAGGAAACTGCTTACTCGGAGTTATTTATTCAACTTTAATGCCAAGATTAACCTTGAGCGATTTCGACAACATCACTTAAATTAATCGAACCAGCGCCCGTGTTAAGTACCAAGCCATGTGTGCCTTTTAAACTAACACTTGAAATGTTCAAAAACGCACCTGTGGGAAAGCTCATATACTCACCATCTGCGACTCGTCCTTCCGCTGTCATCGCGTAATTGCCAGGTGGCAACGGATTACCGCTTTCATCTTTGCCATCCCACTCAAACTTTGCAGCGCCCGCTGTCTTCGAACCAATATCCAGCGTGCGAACAACCTCACCCGCTGCATTTTTGATTTTTACGGTGACATCATGAGCCGAGGTATCCAGCGCCACACTACCTGTAGATGTTTTGCCATCCCTCAGTTCAAGTACCGTTGATGGCACCAGGGCATCTTTACCAACCAATGTTGATGCTTGTAGTGCAGAATTCGAAGTCATCGTTGAAGCAAAGCTTTCAAAGTTTGCATTCAATTGGCTAATACCATCAGCCATCGAAAAGCTTGTCATTTGCGCAATCATCTGATCGTTATCCGCAGGTTTAGTCGGATCTTGATACGATAACTGCTGCGTTAACAATGCAAAGAAATCTTCTTGTTTTAGCTGATCGTTATCGTTTTGTTCAGGAACACCTGTAGGTGTTTTCCATTTAACTGAATCAATAAAACTGTCGTTACTCACGTTTGTTGTCATGATCAGCTCCTATTAGTTTTGACCCATGCGCAGAGTACGAGACAGCATTTGTTTCGCTGCATCAGCTACTTGAACATTGGTTTGGTAATTACGTGATGCCGAAATCATATTAGCCATTTCTTCCACAACATTGACATTCGGCTTATAAATAAAGCCATCTTTATCAGCCAGCGGATGCTCTGGATTGAATTCACGTTTAAGTGGTTTGTCACTTTCAACAATACCAAGCACCTTTACTCCAACCGCTTCACCTTGTTGCGCGTTAACCGCTTTGCTCAATTCTGCAGAAAAAACAGGATGACGCGCACGGTAAGTTTCATCCGCACTTGAACTCACTGAGTTAGCATTAGACAAATTACTTGCAGTCGTATTTAAACGCACAGATTGTGCACTCATGCCAGTACCAGAAATATTAAATACATTATATAGACTCATAATTATGCCCCTTGCCCACCTAGTGCTTTTTTCAAGCCTTTAAACTTACCGCCTAAAAAGTTAATACTCGCTTGGTACTCCATTGCGTTTTGAACATACTTACTACGTTCTTCCTGCATATCCACAGTATTACCGTCACCGGTATCAGGCTGAGTGGGTACTCGATACAAGGTGTTACTTTCTAAACTATTAATAGATAGATCGAAGTGTTTTTCGTGAGTGGTCGACAAGCGCTTAGATTGACTCGATTTAGCCTGTTCAAGGGCTTTTGAAAAATCGATGTCTCGCGCTTTGTAGTTTGGCGTATCTGCGTTAGCAATATTGGTTGCTAGCACTTCTGCTCTTTGCGAACGAGCAAGAGTAGCTTGCGGATGAATGCCGAGTGCTCTGTCAAAACTGATAGCCATAACTTCTCCAAAAAAGTGACTTTGAAGAAGTTATGCAAATAGTAAGCCAGAGCTACTGACTAATTATTTTTTTTGATAAATGATACCTGGATTACAGCGGATCATTTCAAAATCCTCGCTTAATCCGGTCATAGATTCTGACGCGCCTAGAAATAAATACCCTTTAGGGCTAAGGGCTTGGTGAAATTGTTTAATAATTTTTGCTTTAACTTCCGGTGAGAAATAAATCAGCACATTACGACAAAAAATGATTTCAAATTTCCCCATAAGTGCATACGAATCTAATAAGTTTAAGTGGCGAAAGCTCACCATCCGCTTTATATCATCGTTCACTTTTGCCATACCGTGATCTGAATCCGTAAAAAACTTACGTCGTCTTTCAGGTGAAAGGCCACGTGCCAGCGCAAGCGAATCGTATTCAGCATTTTTACAGATATCTAACATGGTGTTAGATATATCTGTACCAACAATATTAACGCCCGCTAGTGCCCCTGGCTTTGACTGCTTAAATTCAGCGGCACTCATAGCGATTGAGTACGGTTCTTGTCCTGAGGAACTTGCGGCAGACCAAATTTTAATAGGTCTACGCAGCTCCGAAAGTTCAGGGAAAAGTTTATTCTTAAGCAATTCGAATGGATATGTATCACGAAACCACAGGGTTTCATTAGTTGTCATTGCATCAACAACTGCAGCCCTTAACTGACGTTCACGCGGGCTAAGCGTTTTAGTCACTAATTCAGATAAAGAGTCGACCTCAAACCTTGCCATTAAAGGTGCAAGACGGCTCTTTACTAGGTACTGTTTATTGTCACCTAGCACAATGCCGCATTGCTGTTCTAAAAAGCTTTTAAATTGCTGATATTCTTTATCATCTAAGTTTTTGTTCAAGTTTATTACTCGCTGGTCTAATCTTCATGAACCCACTTTTTAACCGCAGTAGCTAACTCGTCTGGGTTAAACTTCGCAATAAAATCATCAGCTCCGACTTTTTCAACCATCGCCTGATTAAATACACCACTGAGTGATGTATGTAATATAACATGAAGCGGTGCTGTTCTGGGATCAGCCTTTAGTTCGGCTGTTAGCGTATATCCATCCATTTCTGGCATTTCTACGTCTGAAATAAGTAGGGCTACTCGTTCAGTGACCACACTTTGACAATCTTTCTCGGCAATTTCTTTCAGGCGAACTAGCGCCTCTCGTCCATTTTTTGCCACCTCAGTTTGCACGCCTAATGGCTCAAGCGCCCGTTTCACTTGGTTTCGCGCAACTGTCGAATCATCGGCAATAAATACTATACGCTCACCAAGATCTTTTTGCATTTCACCATCTGAAACCAAATCAGCGCTCACCTCTGTGTTTACTGGGCAAATTTCATTCAGTATCTTTTCTACATCTAGTATTTCAACGAGTTCCTTTTCGATTTCAGTTACTGCAGTTAAATACGAATAACGGCCCGAACCTGACGGAGGTGGCATAATTGATTCCCAGTTGATATTAACGATACGCTCAACCGAGTCGACTAAAAAGCCCTGCACTGAACGGTTATATTCAGTGATGATAATAAAACAATCTTTTGTATCTTGAATCCCAGGACCACCAATAGCTAAAGAAAGATCGATAACCGAAATTGTTTGCCCACGTATGTGCGCCACACCTTTAACATAATGATTAGATTTTGGCATTGCCGTTAAGTTAGGACATTGTAAAACCTCACGTACTTTAAATACGTTAATTCCGAACCGCTGCCTGCCTTTTAACTTAAACAGCAACAACTCTAGCCTGTTTTGACCTACGAGTTGCGTTCGCTGATTAACCGAATCTAAAATGCCTGCCATTTCAATCTCCTAACTTGAAGCAATGAAAAGGAATACTTCTTGCTTCTTTGTTATTGTACTACCGTATAACCTTGATGTGCCATAATTTTGACACTCGCTAGTTATACCTTGTTTTACCCATAAAGCATAGTCGAAACATTATGAGTTTGTTTAAAAAAAATCTTTATTTCTTTATTTTAATACAAATTGCTGCGCTTGCTATGACTTCACTCAAAGCAAAGGTTTACAGTAAGTTAGAATTGCAGCAAATCGCAATAGATTATGTTGCCGATAACAAACAACCCAACCCTAACCAACCCCCTAATTCGCAGTTGTCGATTACGGCGTTACCGCTCGACACTCGTATTAAAACGCGAACATGTCAGCACGAGTTGCAAGTAAGTGCTGCAAATCCTATCAATACTAATCGGCAATCTACTATAAAAATTAAGTGTTTAGATCAAAATAATTGGCAAGTTTTTGTGCATGTAAAGCAATTAGAGCTCGTTGAAGTGATTACAGCTGCAAAAGGGATCAGTAAAGGGCAACGAATTACCGCACAACATTTAACCAGCAAGCAAGTTGCAAAACACTTAACGCGTTCGAATCAATTTAAATCGAGTACTAACCTAATAGGTAGCCGCAGTAAACGAAATGTTCGTGCGGGACAAACTATCAACTACAATTATATTTGCACTATTTGTAAAGGCGATAAAATTACTATTTTGGCAAGCTTTAAAGGCATGACAATTAAAACACAAGGTGAAGCGCTTGAAGATGGACGCATAGGCGACAACATTAGTATTCGAAATGTAAAATCTAAAAAGAAAATTCAGGCAAGAGTTTTAAACACTGAGCTGGTAAAAGTCACAATTTAGCGCTGTACTCTAGTAGAAATTTCAGGTTAAATAAGAGGTTACAAATTTAATAAAAATAGTGCATTTTTTATTAAAGGTTGTACCCGAGATGCCGATACATAAGATGTGAAATCTTAGTAGAGAGAACTGTCATGGTTAATCAAATAAATCAAGGCTCAAACAGCCAAGCAAACGTCAGGCTTGAAAGCTCTAAGCAGCAAGCGTCTGAAACTGCTAATAAACAAGTGCAAGTGAATACTGCTACTGCAAAGGCAACTAGCGATTCAGTAAGCATTACACCGCAAGCTCAACAGCTTAAAAAGCTAAATGAAAAAGCGGAGCAATCATCAGGTATTGATGAGAAAAAAGTAAACGAGCTTAAAAAAGCGATCGCTAACGGCGAGTATAAAATTGATGCAGAGAAGCTTGCTGAAAATATCAATAAGCTTGAATTTAAACTTTTCGGTCGATAGTTTATGAATCTAGAACAGATATTAGCGCAACAACTTGATGAGTTGAATACTATGGCTGACATCCTAAAGCAGGAATTAGAAGCGATAGTTGCGCGCGATCATGAATCGTTGATATCTGTTGTTGAAAGCAAAGTTGCATCGTTGCAGTCAATTCAGCAACGTGACCAACACATTGCCAAATTAATTGATCAAGACGGTATTGATAAAGCTGAATATCAGCCAACAATCAACCAAATTAATCAGGTATTAGCTGACTGCAAAAAGCAGAATGACGTGAACCAAGTTGCAGCAAATCAAAGCCAGATTGCTTCACAAAAATTAAAGAATATCTTATTTGGTAAAAGTCATACCGGATACGACAAAACGGGCAAATCTTTCTCTCTACCTAACCCGATTGCTCGCGGGCTAAAAGCGTAATCTGAATTTACTAATAAAAAGTAACCTGCTAGTAGTAGGTTACTTTTTTTACGTTTCTTGGTTTTGTTTGACCAATATATAAGTCATGTACCAATTTCATATCTAGCTCAACTTCTGTTGCATACGTATCACCCACAGCGTAGCTTTTGGTCACTTTCGCACCACGTACAACACCTTGTACACGAACTTTCAAAGTATCATTACTAGCGATTAGGCCTTTAACGCTCGTTTGCGCGTCAACTTTTTGTCCGTAGACTTGTTCCGCGAGCTCACGATAAGCCTCAAGCTTTGATGCCTTCATTGCCATAATCGATTTTTGCTCTGTTGTTGTACCGGGTTGCAAACTGATCGGTGCATACCCTACCGCATACAGCACTGGGTAGTTATCTGGTGTTTGGTATTCATATTCAATATGTTTATCAAACAGTTGGCTACAGCCACCTAATAAATATAAGCTCGTTACCAGAGTTGATGTTTTGAAAATTGATTTCAACATGTTGCCACCATACAAATGCATATTACATTTGAATTAGCAATTTTCGCGCCACTGTATAGTTTGGTACAGAAATTGAATATACAGACTAAGGTTTAAATTGAGATCTGCGCTATGCGACATCTAGTATTACTTCTTTTTATTGTGAGCTTTTCGTCTCATGCAATTTGGTATGAATCAACCGGCCAAGCCAAAATACGCAATGGTAATGTTGAACAAGCTCGAATGATGGCAACCGAAAACGCTATTCAGCAAGCTCTACTTTTTTCAGGTGCGCAAGTTACTAGTCTACAGCAAGTGGTAAATGGCATTTGGCAAACACCAAGTACCCAAGTTTACTCTCATGGAGCAATCGATCAGATTGAAGTAATTGATGAAATTCAATCAGACAACACGCTCTCAATTACACTTAGACTCGATATTTTAGATAATAGCGAGACTTGCCAAAATTCATCGATTAAAAAGAATGTGGCTCTAACAAGAACAGGTTTCAAAACTCCGAGCCATGCAACTTATGGTCAAATTTTTGAATTACCAAAAGCATACAGCGAAAAGCTCGCAAAGCATTTGTATCAGTTTACTCATTTATTCAACACAAAAGCCGATATTAACCGTAAGCTTAATACCAAAAACCTATTTACTGCGCATTTTGATGCCAACTCAAGCGCGCTTATTCAACAAATTGCCGACCAAAATAACAGTCAGTTTGTCTGGATTTCGCAAATAGAAGACTTATCTCTTGGTGAGCAACAGAGTTCATCGTTAGCATTTTGGCAAAATAAAGCTTATGAACGTTTTTTCTCGATTAATACGGCGCTATACAATGGCTTAACTGGCGAACTGCTGAAACAAACACACTACGATACATTTGCCACCTGGCAAACCAAAAAAACAGCCCGTATCGATGTGAACAGTGAAAAATTTTGGACCATGCCTTATGGACAAGCAATATCAGATATCAACTTAAAGCTTGGCCAAGATTTAGCAAGCTATCTTGCCTGTATTCCAGCGCAAGCACGTATTTTAAGCGTCGACCACGATACCGTGATCATTAGCCTTGGCGCTGAGAATAATCTAGTGAAAGGGCAAAAGCTGCAAGTAGCACTGCGCAAAGGGTTTAATCAAAAGCAGCTTATTATTAATACTGATTACCAGTTGAGAGTCACTCAGGTAAATCAAAACACCGCCATTGCCCAAGTGATAGGCGACAAACTCCTGGCAAATGTACAAATTGGTGATTTGGTTACGTTAGCAAGCTTCTAAGGGGCTAGAGCCAAGAGAAGCTTAGCATTTACCTGTTCTATTGCAAAATAACTCGGGTTAAACACGTAACCTTCAAGAAATACGTTAATCACGCGGCTACAAAACAATAAAAGATAGCTCGATTTAAAAGATGCTTGATGACGTTCAAATAACAATTAAAAAAGACGGGTTAAAACTTTATAGACTTTAATGGCGTTCCCGGCAGGAGTCGAACCTGCGACCCTTCGCTTAGGAGGCGAATGCTCTATCCAACTGAGCTACGAGAACAAAATAATTGAGAATATTGCTGTAGTATTTTTGGTTAAAGTGATATCCCTGCGTCATGTAAAATATAAAAAGGTACAAAAATATTTGCCGTAGACTCTGAAAGCTTTGTTCTCGAGTTAACGATTTTTGCATTCACCTCAACCCCTCGCTTTCGCACTATTAGGGTACCAGTTAACACATGCGATACATTTTCAAATTCAAAAGGAGCTCTTTTTAAAGCTGTATTGGATAGTGATAGAACACGATTTAAATTTGGCTCCACAACATTTAAACCAAATTGATGAAGCTGGGTGCTGCATAATTCAGCTAATTGATTTCCTAATTGATTTGATTCTGTCAGTGATTGATTCATTAACACAAAACCACTTGGCACAATACTAATATTGTGAAAGCTTCCAAAGTAGTTACTTCTTAATTGTAACGCTAAAACTTCTGCAAAATCTCCCAAGGTACGATTATGATCATAAGGTCGGAACTCTTGTGTATTAACTGATGCAACTGACGACATTGATTTATGACTACTCAACCCGTCATACTGTTTAGCAAGTTCAATAATGTACTCATCTGTCGGATTAACTTGTTTTTCGTCTTGAGTAGACGTACACCCTAGCGTAATTAATGACGAACCAACAATTGTTAAGATAACCTTGTTCATAAAACTACCTTATCATTAAGCTATTTGATTTTTTTGAAGACTTAAGCGTTTTAATCACATCACGTGGAATAAACCCCTGTGATGTACCAACCACAGCTTTACTTTTTATACCCACAATACGAGCATTAACCAGCACTCCATTATGTTGACTAGTCATAGTGCCGGTCAGTACATAATCAAAATTTTGCCCTTGGTCTAGTTCCATAAAGTCCCGACTTAAAACGAAGTCACCATTTTCTGCAACACGCATATAACTCGTTGCTTTAAAGTCAACAACTGGCACACCAAATAAGTGAAGTTCATGTAAAAAGCTTTCCGTTAATTGGTTACCCAACAAGTCTGAATTCTCATAGTCATCAACATAGATAAAACTGGATACTGCTACTGGTGTTTCTGAGTTAATCATTTTCAAATTTTCTGTCATTTTTAACATCATTTGTTTTGCATAATGATTAACGGTTAGCTCACCACTATCAATCGGTTGGGAAAGTGTGTAACCTTTTAGTGATGTATTTTGATACTGATTATCATCAGCAGAAGTACCACTATTGTCACTGAGCAAAGTACAGCCTGAAATTGATGCCACTAGTGCAGTAATTAAGCGCTTTTTCATCATCGTTACCTCAATAAGAATTGCGATACAAATAGCCATCCCGCAATTGTATTCTTTTCATCGACCAATTTACATTTTTTGCGAGTCTAGTAGAGTGAGAGGACAACACTATATTTGAGCTAGTTTCTACTAGCCGAGCGTTGATTACATAGTCTTTTTCGGTTCCTAAAATACTGCCCAAAACAACATAATCTACCTCTATCCCCTGTTCAGGGTGATAATCAAAATGCTGTTGCTTAGTATTTTCATAGGCCAAGTATTCTTTAGTGCGATGTTCAATCAACCTAATTCCAAGCTGAGAAAACTTAGACATTAAACTTTCTCGAAGCAGCTTGCCCATTTCAATTTCATCTGCACTACTTTTTATAGAAGCACTGTTAAAGTGCATTACAGCAATGCGTTCATTACCTTTAATTGGTTTGACAACACGATTAAGCGAATTTGCAATCTCTTCACTGATACTCGATAACTGTTCTGACTGTAAATTGTCGGCAAGCGGCATTTTATTGCCATGTTCCACTATATTTTCACTCGTTGAACACGCCGACAAAAACAAAAATGCACAAGCCCAAATACTTTTTTTCATAGTTGCTCCTCCACACATAAAAATGCAAGAAACAAGCCATGATTAAATTTTAATATGAGTGCTGTTATTTTTTACTACAAAACAAGATATAGATTTGTGTAACAATGTATCACAATACGCTTGAGCTGAAGTTTTTGAGTCAAACGCACCAACTTGTAGCCTATAATATTCAACATCGTTAATTACTTTTCGCTCAAACTGAAAGTCTAATTTTTCGAATAGGTCTGGATATTTAGCTAAATATTCTTGCTTGTATTTTAACAACGCAGCTCTGTCTGTAATCGAAGCTAACTGAATAGTGAAAGGCAAGTTAATTTGCGTATATTGCTCTTGTGGGTTATCAGTTTCACTTAGCTCTGCAGTATTAGGTTCATCGTCTACAGACTTTCTACTACCAACATTAGAAGCTGCCTCATTAACACGCATACTTTCTTCGGTCATATTTTGTGATGTCAATGCCTTATTATCAACAGTGATATTTTCAGCTTGCTCTTGCTCTACACTATCGACAACAACAGTGCTCGGTTCTAATGATTTTGCGTCATGAGTTTGATTATCAGTAGCTTTCATCGAGTCGCTATTCATTTTTGCGAGCTGACTAATCAGCAATTTTAATTCATTCTCGAGAATAATTAACCTTGCTATAGCCGGTTTTGAATTATTCCATTCTTTTTGTGAATACTCCAATGACGCTAAACGCTCATTAATTTCATTTTTTGTGACATATTCTGGCGCCTTTTCTTGTTTCGACGCACAAGCACCTAAAACTAAAGTAAATAACAAAGTTATTGCTAGCTTTTTCATTGAATATCCTTAATGTTTAATTTCCACGTCAAAAACCCGGCAATCAAGGCCTATTGAATTAATTTTCTTACAGTTTATTTCAAAACTTTCTTTATTTTCTTTACTAAAACCTGATGCAAGAACAAAGCGGCCATTTCGTTTAATGTAAAACATGTTATCTTCAATAAAGTTAGAAACTTGCTTTTTAATTAACTGTGCATAAACAGTCATTAATTGCTGAGAAGCAAACTCCCCTAACCCCATCACAAAACCACTACTCAATGTTTTCTCAACTAAAGTCATATTCACTTCACTAAGTACATCCCCTTTTGACGATAAACGGACCTTAGTGTTATGCTTTTCTTTCAAATCTTTGCTGTCTGAAAATGAATTCTCTACTTGAATGTCATATTCGCCCGGCTTTAAATCCGTAAACACATAGTACCCATCGTACTCTGCTTTTGTTTGGTCAATCACTTGACCTTTTTCATCAATGAGATTTACTGTTGCATACGGCGCTACGTCTTCGACCCCTTCTTTTCTGATAAAGACTGTACCATCAAGCTCACTACTATTAACGACAGGGAATTCAATGTATTCTGCAAAACCAGAGCGTGGGGTAATTGCGACACCATCTATTGCTGAAATCATAAACCCTTCAGTTATAGAAGACGCATCAACGACAATATCTGTCTTTTGATTATTTGAAAGACCTGCTAATACAGCTACGCCATTTTCATCAGTCATATTGTTACGATAACTTTGCAACGCTTTTACTTTTACATTATCTAACGGTAATTCACCTTCATCAAAACGTCCATTATTGTTCATATCATGGAACACTTTTACCATAACAGTGCCAGATTGGGCTACGTTACGCTTTGACATAAAATAAGCGTTACTATCTACACTGTAACCCAAGCTAAAGCGCATAAACATACCAACTCGCCAGTCTTCGTCTGAGTCATATTTAGCATTCGCATTTAGGTTCAACTTATCGTTTTGCCAGCTTAAGCCTAGTTCCGTTTCATATTTATCAATCAGTGGTAAGTCTCTATAAGTGAGTTCAGCCTGCCATGCATCTGCAAAGCTTCTACTGAATTCAGCTTCATAAGAGTTTACTTCCCAATCAGGCTTTACTTGATAATTAACAGTAAAACGTGAATAAATACGACCGAAACGCTGCTGAAACCTTACACTACCTAGACTAAAATTGTCGTCATTCGTAAAATTTTTCGTATATTCAAAGTTATTGCTCAATGACAACCCACCATAACGATAATTGAGTAAATTCCTAAATGTTCCTTGTTCAAGATTACCGAAATCATCATAATTTATAGTGTTTTGATAGCTCAAACTACCAAGTTTATCGAATGAAACATCACCTTGAGCATCCAGCTGAAACTGAGTTTGCGCTAACAATTGATTGCTAAATTGGTCTGCTTTTTTTCGACGGAAAGCTGAGGCCCTTATAGATTGAGTTAAAGCTTCACCACGTAAAGTAAAAGAAGTCTCTTCTTCATGAAAAGAATTTCTTTCATAATCAAAATTCGCAAGCCAACTGTTAAATAATTTAACATCAGCACCGATAGCATATCTCGTATCGTCGTTAGACTTGTCATCAGCTGCAAAATGTGAAACGCCAGCACGTAAGGAAACATTTTCCGTAAGACCGTATTCATATCGCCCATTTATCAACCACCCCTGCTCCCGGTCAAAATTATCTCGAGAATCAATTAGACGGTGACCTAACTGTGACACTGAAAAATCATAAATCGAAGTCCCCTTATCTAAACTTGTACCATCAACCACAAACTGCTCCTGCTTGCGTTCGACTTGTCCTTGAGGACCATACAAAATCAATTCGAAATCGTTAGAACCAAACAATAGCTCTACATTTTCAAATAAGTAACGACCATCAGTGATCGAGTTTTGTTGAGCTAGCAATAAACCATTTCGATACAACTCAACATCCCAATTATTTTGAACAGGACCACTAATTGTGATTTTGTTATTTTCTTTTTGCTGAAATAGCGGGGCATTACTTAATTGAAACCCGCGAGAGTAATCACCACGCTGATTTGTACCTACTTTTGATGCAATAACATCACCCAAGCTAAAATTTGTTGCACTTATAGGCCCAAATAAATCTGCATTAATTGACTCCCGATTAAATGTAAACCGCGAGTCTGTTAAAAGATCATCATTATCACCTGTAAGAAAATATTCAAAATTACTAAAAGCTAAATCAAAGGCACCTAAAACAGAATAGGATGAACGCGTGTTTTCGTTATCTTGCTGGACATTCAACTGCACATCAGCAACAGGAGATGAAATAGCCTTATATGGACTCTCTTTCCAAGGCATAACTGATTTTTGTTGATTTGAGTATTGTGTAATTTGTTTTGAATTACGTTTAATTTTCTCGATGGAAGGTATTTTATTTTTTGTAGTCAGATAAACTCTAAGAAGTCGATAGTCTACACTTAGCTCAAGGCCAAACCAATCCTCTAGCAAACCGCCGTCGACATACAAATAACCATTAATTTCTTGAATATCAGGCGAGTTAATCTGAAATTTGTCGTCACCAACCACTACATTGAATAGTGACGATGTTTGCTGACTTACTAGAAAGTAATTTTGTTCAGTGTAGAACCATCCATTTGCATTTGTACCATTGATTTGAATTGCAAAGCCAAGTGTTTCAACCAGACTCAATAACTCAAACGAGACGCCATTCGCCGTTTTTACACCGAATAACTCTCCTAAATACTGCTTTTCGAAAAAAAGAGAAAGAAATAGCTCCTCACCAAGAGGAATTTCACTGACACTTTGAGCATCTTCAGATAAATCTATAAAAATATTTTCATCAAGCTCAGTTTGATATTTTAAAGCAATCTGGTTGATAAGC
The DNA here is from genome assembly GCF_057367955.1 of Pseudoalteromonas sp. NS-SX12. Classification (NCBI taxonomy): domain Bacteria; kingdom Pseudomonadati; phylum Pseudomonadota; class Gammaproteobacteria; order Alteromonadales; family Pseudoalteromonadaceae; genus Pseudoalteromonas; species Pseudoalteromonas sp. NS-SX12. The sequence continues at coordinate 116,576 of NZ_CM170634.1, forward strand.
TGCTTAACCGATTCGGCATTCGCAATGCTACTAAAGGTTAAGCACAAAACTATTATAACTAGTTTAAGCAAGTTAAACATAACTAAGGTTTTATAATATCTTTTGGTGTAGTAAAGAATGATGTCTCAGCAAATATTTTATTTTTATATTCCTTTTTTCCCCTGTAAGTTACTTTAAACTGCCCAGGCTGCAGTAAAGCACTATTATCAATCAAGGGGATTGTAACAAACCTTTTATTTGAATCGGGATAAAGTGCAATATCATTTATAACTGCAGCTTTTATTGCCTTACTAGCACCTTGAGGTGTGAAGTAAGCTTCAATTATTCCAAAAGTACTTTTACCCGATGTACGCTCAAACTCAAGCGCTAACGATCCTTTACCATCGCGATGTAATAATGAGTGATTTGTGATTGCTAATTTTGCTTCCCTGTTTGTATTCCTAACGATAACAGGAACGTTGTAGCTCAGAATCATATTAATTCGAATACCAATGTTGTCCGTTACTTTTTTCTGTTCATTGGGTAGTGCTTTAAAATGCAAATATGAACGATATTCTTTGTCTTCAAGGTTACTACTGCGGCGCAAAGCTACTTTGATAATCTGTCTTTCGCCTGGCGCTAAGCGAACTTGCTTGGGGCTTACACGAACCATACTTTGAATACTCGTATCGAGAATCTCTGGTGGCAATATTTGCTTTAAACTACCGTCTGGGTTCATCACCTGATCAAGCCACTCTAAGCGGTAACTCTTTGTCTGGTCAGTTGTATTGATAACAACCAATTGAGCGGTTCGTTGCCTCTCATCGAAAACAACTCGTGTTGGCGAAATCATTAACGCTGCATTAGCAAAGTTTGACCAAATAAAAAGTAAAACAAAAAAAACTTTCCAACTCATTTTTAATCTCTTTTAAAACGTAATATCAATTGCAACAGTTGCTTGATAACCACCATCAAAAAAAGCGCTACCATCACCACTTGTTTGTAATTTACCACCAATAAAAAACAAAGCTTGCCCCCTATTGTCTGTTGATATAACCGCTGGATAATCCAAATTCACCAAGTTGAAACTTGCACCACTCAACCCTTGATTATGTGAAAAGTCATTAACAACAGTGGCATTAATATTCAAAGCAAGATTAGCGCCAAGATTTTCAACAAAAAGTTCTGCACGATTTCCGGGAATGATGACAAACAGGTGGTTGGTGCTTTGAATTGTATTATTACGTGTAACTATAAGTTCGCTAACACTCGTGTTATTAGCTACTGCAACTTTACCAAAGGATAGTGGCTCAACAACTGTGACTTCTGCTATTAAACTGCTGGAAACGAAAAGAGTTAAAGAAAGGAGTGCTCTATAAAACATATAAAAAGGGAATCAAAAAAGTGATTCCCTTTTATACACTAAAAAGTTTAGATTATTCAATAAATCGATGTTTATTGATAATTTACTGTCATTACGAATGAGCCTTCATAAGCAGCATCTACATATGCTGTACCTGCAGCATCATCTGTTGAAAGAGTTGCACCTACATTAAAAGTAACAGCTCCAGTTGCGTCTGCTTGAAGGTCACCAGCAGCAGCATATGCTGTGTTAGCGTTAGGGCCTGATGTAATGTAGTAAGTAAAGTTGGTTACATCAAACACAGATGTGCCTGGAGGAGCTGCAGACGCAGCTAATGAAGCATCAGCTGGGTCTGTGATAGTAAGTGTAGCAAATGGGCTAACACCTGAAATGCTAAACGCTCCTGGAGCGCCAGGTACTAAAACTGCCAAACTAGCCACTGTCGCATCAGTCGACGTTGGTGTACCTGTAGGAGCATTTGGATCCGCACTAAGTACATAACTAGCAACCTCAGTACCAGTTGCATCAGCCGTAGCTCTTAGTGTACCAAAATCTAAGTCTGCATCTTTAGTCAAAGTAAACGCATTTTGTACAGTAATGCCAACATTAAAGTTAGCTGTTTCTGCTGAGGCAACAGAAGAAAACGCAAACATACCGGCCATAACACTGGCACCTAAAACCTTGATTTTTTTATTCATCGGTTTTTCTTTCCTTATGTAAATTTGGATTAAGCTCAGCCCCAACTTGTTAAGGCTTAGATACTTAGTCGGCCAACATTTACTTAACTTTAGCAAAAAATACACTTTTTTTAGCTTAACTTACAAATGCCACCCTTTTTCATTAGTAGGTAACAAAATGCTTTGGCTTGTTCAATGCTATTAAAACCCAAAACCTGTATATCATACAGCGTAATATCTCTCTGCTGCCTTGTGCTCGTCTCAACTTGCAAAACAGAGAGCAAATCAGGAAATTTGGTAACCAGTTTATCTTTTTGTTGAGTGGCTCTAACACCACTAAGGTAACTGCCAATCGTAACAGATATCTCCGATTTCGACGTCCCTTTCGGCGCTACTTCCTTATTTATTGTCGTTTCTTCAATTACGTCATCTTTTAAAGCACCATGAACGACAATATCTTTTTCAGAGTTGAGTGCCTGTGGCAAATCTGAGAGCTGGTTGTTCGCAGATATAGCTTTTACTAACATTTGTAAATCTGACTCTAGCGCTGATAGTCTCTCCAGCTTTTTCTGTTTAGTTTGCCACTCATTATACTGCTGTGATACTTCTTCAAGAGATACTTTTTCCCCATTATTAGTTACAAGTGTAACTTCAGATGAAGCGCATGATATTAAAAATATCACCATCCCAATAACAAATACGTTTGTTGCTCTCACTATTTCAAACCTTTTTTGGCAATTCCTGAAAAATATCAGCAAAAAAAATGCCACTTTGAAGTGGCATTCTCAAAAAGCATTGAAAAACTAAAGTAACGACTGAATGTGCGCCTTTAACTCATCTTTAAGTTCATCACGACGCAGTGCATATTCAATATTAGCTTTCATATAGCCAAGCTTTGAGCCACAGTCGTGGCTTTTACCTTTCATGTAGTAGGCATCGACTTGCTGCTCTTTCATTTGCATTGCAATGGCATCGGTAAGTTGAATCTCATTTCCAGCGCCCAATGGCGTTTTCTTAAGGAGCGGCCAAATGGATTTATCTAAAACGTAACGCCCTACCACAGCAAGATTAGAAGGTGCTTCATCGCGCTTTGGCTTTTCAACAATATTTTTGATTGCTGTACTGCCACCAGGTAGTAGTTCATTGCCGTTAATATTCACAATACCAAATTTATCCACGTCTTCATCAGCAACCTTTTCAACCATTATTTGACTGTGGCCAGTTTCATTGAAACGGGTAATCATGTCGGCAAGATTATCTTTATTTAAGTCGCAGCTCGCGTTATCTAAAATTACATCAGGTAACACCACGGCAAACGGCGCATCGCCGACAATTGGTCTGGCACACTCAACAGCGTGCCCTAACCCCTTTGCTTCACCTTGGCGTACGTGAATAATTGTCACATCTTTTGGACAAATCGCCTGAACTTCTTCAAGTAATTGACGTTTAACACGGCGTTCTAACGTCGCTTCCAGCTCAAAACTCGTATCAAAGTGGTTTTCAATCGAGTTTTTACTCGAGTGCGTTACCAATACGATTTCTTTGATGCCAGCTGCGGCAACTTCTTCAACAATATATTGAATTAATGGTCTGTCGACGATCGGAAGCATTTCTTTTGGAATAGCTTTGGTTGCTGGCAACATACGTGTGCCTAAGCCTGCTACAGGAATGACTGCTTTCATTATTATTCTCTTCCTTAATTGTAGTTATACGGCAAATGGGTATTTAATCGCCTCGTGATATTGATAGCCTTCCACTGTAAAATCATCGGTGGTCACCCACGTTTCAATATCTTCTAGCGTTTTAATATTTGGATTAATGGTTAAGCTTGGTGATTCAAACGGCTCGCGTTTTAGCTGCACATCACGCATTAACTCAAGTTGGTTTTCATAAATATGGGCATTTACAATTTTATGGTATGCCTTACCCGCTTTTAATCCGCAGATTTGTGCCATTAATGCTAATAAAACAAAACACTGAATCTGATTAAAATTAAGACCAAGCGGCACATCACAGCTGCGCTGGTAAGATGTTAAGTAAAGCGTATCACCTAACAGCGAAAAAGTATGAGTGTGCATACATGGACGTAAACAGCCCATATCAAACTCACCTGGATTGTAAAAAGTTAAGATTTCGGCGCGATCATCAACGCCATTTTTAAGGTTATCAACAATCTTTTTCAATTGATCGAGCGTTGTACCATCGGGCTTTTGCCAAGCACGCCCCTGAACACCATAAACACGGCCCATATCATCTTCACCTTTACGGTGCGGATTGTTTAGCCACGCACTATTTTCATTCGCATTGGCGTTCCAGGTATTACAACCAATTGCTCTAAATTGTGCGGCGTTATCGTAGCCACGTAAATAACCCAATAACTCGGCAATCGCCGCTTTATAAAAGCTTTTACGTGTCGTAATTAATGGGAATTTGTTGTTGGCAACATCGTACTCTAAATCAGCATTAACGACGGTTAAACAACGAATTCCCGTACGTTTATTTTCCACCCAATGGCCTTCATCAACAATACGCTGACATAACTCTAAATACTGTTTCATGCGTTACACTCTTTTTGTTGGCGTTTTGCAGCCCAAAACATTAAACCAAGGCCAGCTAAAATCATTGGAAGCGACAAAATTTGCCCCTGCGAAATAATACCGCCATAAAGGCCTATATGTGCATCGGGTTCACGGAAATACTCAACAATAAATCTAAAGAAGCCGTAGCCAAATAAGAATAAGCCACCAATAACGCCTTCAGGGCGCGGCTTTCTATTTACAAACTGAATGATCGCAAAAAGCACTAAACCTTCTAAAATAGCTTCGTAAAGTTGCGACGGGTGGCGCGCCACAGGGCCACCTGTTGGAAATACCATCGCCCACGGCACATCAGAGGTGCGGCCCCATAACTCACCATTAATAAAGTTACCTATGCGGCCGAAAAACAGACCAAGCGGTACAAGTGGCGCAACAAAGTCACCTACTCCCAACAAGGTTTTATTTTGTTTTTTGGCAAACCAGGCAATCGCCGTTACCACACCAATTACACCACCATGGAACGACATGCCGCCTTCCCAAATTTTAAATAAGTACAGTGGGTTTTCTAAGAAGTAGCTAAATTGATAGAAGAATACATAACCAAAACGGCCGCCTAAAATAACGCCAAGCATACCGTAAAATAATAAGTCACTCGTTTGCTCTTTAGTCCAACCACTATTTGGTTTGCTTGCCGCGCGAGATGCTAAAAATGAAGCTGTCACAAACGCAATCAAATACATCATGCCGTACCAGTGTACTTTTATTGGACCTATCTCAATAAACACTGGATCAATATTTGGAAAATCCACTTATTTCCACCTTTCCTTTTTAACTACTTAACATTCTAATTGCGACAATCACTAACAGTGCCGCAAAAATACGTTTTATTATTTTTACTGGTAAATACTGCGCCGCTTTTGCACCAAACTGTGCAAAAAACGCCGACGTTAACACAATTCCGATTAATGCGGGTAAATAAACGAAACCAATAAAGCCTTCGCTTACATCATGGTATTGCAAACCTAAGCTAATATAACCGACTACGCCAAAAGTAGCGATTAAAATGCCACTCAATGCCGCACAACCGATGGCTTTTCGCATATCGAGTTTAAAATGCGTTAAAAATGGCACTAATAACGCACCGCCGCCGATGCCCACCATGCCAGACACCGCACCAATAACACTGGTTCCCAAAGTTAAAATACTGCCGTGAGGCAATGCTGATTGTGCTTTTGGTTGATGCGGTAAAATCATCCGTAGAGCGATAAAAATAACGCAGCTGGCAAAAATCAACTGTAGCGTATCGTTACTGATACCTGTGGCAATCACGCCACTTAATAATGCACCAACTGATACACCAACTAATACCCAAGGGGCTATTTTCCATGGAATATTTTGATTTTTATGATGAGCGTAAGCAGAGCTTGAGGAGGTAAATATAATCGATGCCAGCGATGTAGCGATAGCAACGACCATAGCTTGATCGGCAGGCACTAAATTTAGCGCTAATAGAAGGTAGCTCAACACCGGTACAATAATTAATCCACCACCAATACCAAGCAGTCCAGCCAAAAATCCAACCAAGCAGCCAAGCGCCATACAACTAAAAAAAACTATCGAAATATCAGACATGAACAACCTAAGTTTTAGTGGACTGCGCTAGTATACAGAATTTGGCTTAATTTGTGATGAATTATAAATTCCCTTAATAACCGATGCACTTGTTTTGCGTTTTTTGCCGCCAGACAGGTTACTAACAGTTGTTCCATATCGCTGGCGTTTAAGCGTCGTAATACGTATTTCACTTTATTAATCGCGCTTGGACTCATACTTAAATCACGATAACCCATAGCCACTAACAACAGCGCGCCTTCAGGGTCGGCAGCCAGCTCACCACACAAACTAAAAGGCAATTCATAGTCAATGCATTGAATGGCAATATCATTTAACACTCTTAAAATTGCAGGATGGTAGCTGTCAAATAAATTAGCAACGCGTGCGTTAGTTCTATCAACCGCCAGCATATATTGCGTTAAGTCATTACTTCCCACCGAGCAAAAATCAACGCACTTAGCCCACTCAGGTAATAAATAAACACTCGAAGGTACCTCAAGCATAATACCTACTTGTGGCATTTCTAACTTTCCTTGCTCAGGAAGCCACTCATCTTGCAACTCAAAAAAGGCTTGTTGAATAAGGCGCTTTGATGACTCCACCTCATTTACGTCAGCCACCATAGGCAACATAATTTTTAAATTACCAAGCCCCATATTGGCTTTCAGCATGGCTTTTACTTGCTCTAAAAACAGTTCAGGGTGATCTAAACTAATACGAATACCACGCCATCCTAAAAATGGGTTTTCTTCCGAGAAACTAAAATAGCTTAAGCATTTATCACCACCAATATCCAAGGTACGCATGGTCACAGGCGACGGGTGATAGGCAGCTAGTATCTCTCGATACCAGGCTTCTTGTTCTGCCAAACTTGGAAATGCATTTTGTTGCATAAACCAGGCTTCGGTACGGTATAAACCTATGCCATCCAAATATTTGGCATTTATCAGATCATTTGAAACTTCAAGCCCAGTATTGGCATATAAGCTTATTTCTTCCCCATCAAGCGTAACCGCCTCAAGCTGATACTCGGCATCAAACGCATCGTGTAAACGCGCATCTTCTCGCTTTAACTTAGCATATTCGCTTATAAGCGCTTTGGTGGGCGAAATATAAACACGGCCAGCATACGCATCTAAAATTAAAAACTTATCTGCCACATGGGAAATCGGTAAGCCAGATAACCCCCAAATTGCGGGAATACCCATTGCACGCGTCAAAATAGACGCATGTGAGTTTGCCGCACCACTGATGCTCACTACCCCTGCTAACATCTCTCTTGGAATTTCCGCAAGCATAGTAGGCGTTATGGTATCGGCGACCAAAATAATTGGCGCATCAAAATGATGCTTTTTATATTCACTGTTAAGCAAATGATGTAATACGCGAATACCAATATCTTGAATATCAATGGCGCGTTCACGAATGTAGGTATCTTGCATTGCCATAAATTGAGCAACCAAGCCTTCAATCACTAACTTTAATGCACTTTTAGCACACCAGCCTTCATAAATTTTAGCTTCAACTTGGTCGCCTAAACTCTTTGCTTCAAGCAGTTGTTCATAAACGGTAAACACCGCCAACGTTTCTTGACCAAGATCGCTATCAAGTTGCGCAGCCATGCGGCGAAACTCTTTACGCGTGGTTATAACTGCGTGGTGGAAAAGTCGAATTTGTTCGCTATGAGCGTCGCATTTCATCAACTCTAATTGACTAAAATCGATACTTGGCGCCATCACATAGGCTTTACCAAGTGCGATGCCTGGGGCTGAGCTTAATCCTTTTAAACAGGTAGTCTTTTGCTCAGATTCACTAAATTCGAGTAAATGCTGGATTTCCGCATTCGCTAACTGCGCTGCCAATTGAGCTGATAAGGTAACTAAAAAAGACTCTTCATCTTGACTGAAAACTCTTGCGAGTTGTTGCTGCACCACGATAACACCGAGGATCTTGCCTTGATGCACAATCGGTACTGCTAAAAACGCGTTATAGTTTTCTTCGTCAACTTCAGGTGCAAGTTTGAATCTTGGGTGGGATTTTGCAAAAGCAAGGTTGATGGCTTCTTCGCGCTGGGCAACTAACCCAACTAAACCTTCGGTGAAACCAATTCTAAATTCACCAACCGCTTTAGGGTTAAGACCATCTGTTGCCATCAAAACAAATGCGTCTTGTGCATAATCAGCAAAATAGACCGAGCAGCACTGTGTTTTCATAGTGCTTTTAACACTTGAAACAAAACACTCAAGCGCCGCTTTCAAATTACTTTGCTGCGACACTTTTTGTGCGATTTCTCGTAATGCTGTAAGCACAGTTACCTCATTAATTAGCGCCTGTTCCGCCAGCCTTGGTCTTTTTTATGAAATGGCATTGCATGAGGTGCAAACTCTTTCATAACGCGGCGGTAAACATCTCGTTTAAACGAAACAACTTGGCGTACTGGATACCAGTAACTGACCCAGCGCCAATCATCAAATTCAGGATGATTGGTTTTAGACAAATCAACGTCTTCATCGGGACAGCGTAATTTAAGTAAAAACCATTTTTGCTTTTGACCAATACACACTGGACTTGAATCTCGGCGAATTAAACGCTTTGGTAACTTATAACGTAACCAGTGTTTAGAGCTTGCAATGATTTCAACGTCTTCGGGTTTTAATCCAACTTCCTCATTCAGTTCTCGGTACATGGTTTGCTCGGCAGTTTCACCTTGGTCAACTCCACCTTGTGGAAATTGCCACGAGTGTTGACCATAACGTCTAGCCCAAAATACCTGTCCCTGATTATTACAAATAACTATTCCAACGTTGGCACGGAACCCTTCGGCATCTATCACCCGCATGTGCCTCTTTTAATTCTTAATATAGCTCGATTGTTCCATAATCCGTATCTAACAGCAAATGAAAAACCAGCATATACTCAGGTTACCCACAAGTTGTGAATAAAACTAAAAATAAACGCACATTTCTCAAACAAATCCACAATCATCTCTTCAAAAAGCACACTTCTCCACAGATTCTGTGGATAACATTGTTTATATTTGTGTATTTAGTGCATAAATACAGCAGAGCAGTTGGTAAAACCACAACACCATAAAAAATATTTCTTTATATATCAGTCAATTAAGCGAGTTAATCACAATAAAATAGGCACACTCAAAAAGCAGTGCATTTTATAACCAAATAAAACAATCCTTTAAGGTTATCCGTAATCGGTAAATTTGCTAAACTGCGATTTTAATTTATCGCGCTTACTGTATGAATAAACCCTTACCACCTGCTAGCACCTCTGAACTTATGACGCGCGTTAACGATATCGCTGGTTTAACGTTAGGAGAAGTAGCAGCAAGCTATGCATTCAACACACCGGAAAACTTATTAAGAGAAAAAGGCTGGATAGGCCAACTTATTGAATATGTGTTGGGCGCGACCGCAGCTTCAAAGCCTGAACCTGACTTTGAGAATTTAGGTATAGAACTTAAAACATTACCCATTTCATACAGTGGCAAACCGTTAGAAACAACTTATGTGTCAATTACACCGCTTACCAATTTACACGGTGTAACGTGGCAAAACTCAGTTGTGAAAAAAAAGCTGGCGCATGTTTTATGGTTACCGATTTTATCAGAGCGCGACCTAGCACCAACAGACCGCATTATTGGCAATGGTTTTTTATGGCAACCAAGTGCGTTGCAAGAGACACAGCTAAAAAAAGACTGGGAAGAACTGACCGAGATGATTGCGCTTGGCAACATTGAACAGATTAACGGTCATTTTGGTCAAGTACTGCAACTGCGCCCAAAAGCAGCCAATAGCAAAGCACTTACCCAAGCTATTGGACCTAATGGCAAAGAAATTATGACCTTGCCACGGGGGTATTATTTAAAAACAGAATTTACCCGGCAAATATTAGCCGAACAGTTTGGTGCTGGGTAAAAGAAAGCGTTTAGAGTTCAAGATTAAGAGAGAAAATCTGAAATCTGAAACCTGAAACCTGAAACCTACAAAATAAAAAAACCGCTGCAAAACAGCGGTTTTTTTCAGCTACAAATTAAGTGTCAATTACTGACCTTTAATTTCGCTACGACCATTGTAAATCGCTTTTTCAGCTAGCTTTTCTTCGATACGAAGAAGTTGGTTGTACTTAGCAACACGGTCAGAACGACACAGTGAACCAGTCTTAATTTGGCCTGCCGCAGTACCCACAGCTAAATCAGCAATAGTTGCATCTTCAGTTTCACCTGAACGGTGTGAGATAACTGCTGTAAAGCCAGCTTCATGCGCCATTTGAATTGCTTCAAGTGTTTCTGTAAGTGAACCGATTTGGTTGAATTTGATTAAGATTGAGTTACCAATCTTTTCATCAATACCACGCTTTAAGATCTTAGTATTGGTTACGAATAAATCGTCACCAACTAGCTGTACTTTGTCGCCGATCTTATCGGTTAGTACTTTCCAACCTGCCCAGTCGCTTTCGTCTAAGCCGTCTTCAATTGACACAATTGGGTAACGTGCAGAAAGATCCGCTAGGAAGTCAGCAAAACCCTCTGAATCGAATACTTTTCCTTCACCTTTCAGGTCGTACTTTCCGTCTGTGTAAAATTCAGATGAAGCACAGTCTAGCGCAAGCGTTACATCTTCATTCATTTTGTAGCCAGCAGCTTCAACCGCTTCAACGATTACAGCAAGTGCTTCTTCGTTAGATGATAAGTTAGGTGCAAAACCACCTTCATCACCAACAGCTGTGTTTAGGCCACGTGCACTAAGTACTTTCTTCAGGCTGTGGAAGATTTCTGCACCCATACGAAGTGCTTCTTTAAAGTTAGGTGCGCCTACTGGCTGAACCATGAACTCTTGAATGTCTACGTTGTTATCCGCGTGCTCACCACCGTTGATGATGTTCATCATAGGTACTGGCATTGAGAACTTGCCCGGTGTACCGTTTAGTTCTGCAATGTGTTCGAATAACTCTTGGCCTTTGTCTTGTGCTGCTGCTTTAGCGTTTGCAAGAGAAACAGCTAGAATCGCGTTCGCGCCCAGTTTTTCTTTGTTTTCTGTGCCATCAAGATCAATCATGATGCCATCAATGTCTTTTTGCTGGTGAGAGTTTTTGCCGATTAAAGCGTCAGCGATTGGACCATTGATGAAATTCACCGCATTTAAAACACCTTTACCTAAGTAACGGCTCTTGTCACCATCACGAAGTTCTAGTGCTTCGCGGGTACCCGTTGATGCGCCCGATGGTGCACATGCACGACCCCAAATGCCGTTTGCTAAATGTACTTCAGCTTCAACAGTTGGGTTACCACGTGAATCCATTACTTCACGACCAATGACTTTTACGATTTCAGACATCTTATATCCTCTTTCCCATAAAGGTTGTTGTGCTAAGCCTGCGAAGGGTTCAAAATCACAGGCAGTTAAAATAAAAAAGCCGCGACACAGGTCACGGCTTAGTAATTAATTTTCGTCTTTTTGTTGCGCGTATGCTGCACCCACGAAGCCTTCAAATAAACGGTGGCCATCGCGAGGTCCTGAGGTAAACTCAGGGTGGAACTGAGCTGCTACAAACCACGGGTGGTTCGGATGCTCAATCATTTCTACTAGCTTCTTATCTTCTGATAAGCCAGAGAACACCAAGCCAGCTTTCTCAAGTTGTTCTACGTAGTGGTTATTCACTTCATATCTGTGACGGTGACGTTCGAAGATTTCTGGCGCGCCGTATACTTCACGCGCTTTAGTGCCTTCAACTAAGTGACACTTTTGCGAACCTAAACGCATTGTCCCGCCAAGGTCAGACTCTTCAGAACGCTGTTCAACGTTACCTTCTTTATCTAACCACTCAGTAATTAAGCCAATTACTTTATGTTCAGCGTCTGCATCGAATTCTGATGAATTTGCGCCTTCAAGGCCAGCAACATTTCGTGCAAATTCAATTAAAGCAACCTGCATACCTAAACAAATACCTAGGTATGGTACTTTGTTTTCACGTGCGTATTGTGCAGTTAAAATCTTACCTTCAACACCACGACCACCAAAACCACCCGGTACTAAGATACCGTCAAGGCCCGCAAGCATCTCAACGCCTTTTGTTTCAACGTCTTGTGAGTCTACATACTTAATATTAACCGTTACGCGGTTTTTAAGGCCTGCATGCTTAAGTGCTTCGTTAACTGATTTGTAGGCATCTGGTAATTCAATGTATTTACCAACCATACCAATCGTTACTTCACCGTTTGGATTAGACTCTTGATATAAAACTTGCTCCCACTCAGCAAGATCCGCTTCAGGTCTTTCAATGTGGAAACGACGACATACTAAATCGTCAAGACCTTGCGATTTAAGAAGCGCAGGAATTTTATAAATGCTGTCGACATCTTTTAATGAGATAACCGCTTTTTCTTCTACGTTTGTAAATAACGCAATCTTCGCACGCTCATTCGCAGGAATTTGGCGATCTGAACGACAAATAAGAATATCAGGCTGAATACCAATCGAACGTAACTCTTTTACTGAGTGTTGTGTTGGTTTGGTTTTCACTTCGCCTGCAGCACCAAGGAAAGGCACTAGTGTTAAGTGCATATATAATGCAGCTTCACGGCCAAGCTCAGTACCCAGTTGACGTAATGCTTCAAGGAAAGGTTGTGATTCAATATCACCTACCGTGCCACCAACTTCAACGATAGCAACATCATAACCTTCTGCACCATCCAGTACACGGCGTTTGATATCGTTTGTAATATGTGGAATAACTTGAATAGTTGCGCCAAGGAATTCACCACGACGCTCACGACGTAATACGTCTTCAAATACACGACCCTGCGTAAAGTTGTTACGCTTGGTCATTTTAGTGCGAATAAAACGCTCATAGTGACCTAAGTCTAGGTCAGTTTCAGCACCGTCTTCAGTAACAAATACTTCACCGTGCTGAATAGGGCTCATAGTGCCAGGATCAACATTAATGTAAGGATCAAGCTTTAGAATCGTTACGTTTAGACCGCGCGCTTCTAAAATTGCAGCCAATGATGCTGCAGCAATACCTTTACCCAAGGAGGAAACGACCCCGCCTGTAACGAAGATAAATTTTGTATTCATGTGAACCCTAAGATGTCAGGAATTAATAGACAATATTGCCGTTAAAGGCAATCAACAAGACGGGAAAACATTATACTAAAAGTTGCCATTTTGCTCAAATGAAATTTACGCTTTCTCAAGCTTTTTAACACGCTGCCAAACCGCTTCCATTTCTTCAAGGCTTGCTTCTTTAATTGGTTTTGATTTCGTAATGGTTAATTCAACTGAATTAAAACGCCTTACAAACTTATTATTAGCGTTACGCAGTACCTGCTCAGCGTTAAACCCTGAATGGCGAATTACATTTACTAAAGCAAACAGTAAATCCCCCAACTCTTCAGCTAACTTTTCATCTGGCCCGTGTGATTCTAACTCTTCGCGTACTTCTTGAAACTCTTCTTCTACTTTATCAAGCGCGCCTTTGACTGATGGCCAATCAAAGCCAACACTGGCAACTCGTTTTTGAATTTTTTGCGCGCGAGTCAACGCTGGTAATCCATGTGGGATATCATCGAGGGTATTCGTTTTTGACTTTTGTTTACGCTCAGCCGCTTTTTGCTCTTCCCAATTCGCTTTTAACTGCGCTTCAGAAAATACCTCTTGATTGGCAAATACATGAGGGTGGCGGCGCACTAATTTATCGCAAATGGCCGCAACAATATCGTCAAAGTTAAATAACTGCTGCTCTTTGCCAAGTTGGGCATAAAAGATAATTTGAAACAGTAAATCACCCAACTCATCTTTAAGTTCAAGCAAATCCTCTCGCTCAATGCAATCGGCTACTTCATAGGCCTCTTCAAGAGTGTGCGGCACAATTGAGGCAAAATCTTGTTGCAAGTCCCAAGGGCAACCACCATCGGGGTCACGCAGTTTGCTCATTATATTAAGCAGAATTTCAATATTATGACTTTGACTCATTAGGTTCTTACCGCCGAAAAAACGCCATCAACTTGCGATAGCTTAACTAACAGTTTATTCATCTGCTCGATATTGTTGATTTCAATCTTCATTTCAAAAATCGCGGTTTGACGCGCATTATTGGTTTGCAGATTCATATTCAGCACATTGGTTTTCTCGTTAGCAAGCACTGACGAGATATCACGCATTAACCCTTGGCGATCGTTTGCTTCAATGCGAATCGTTACCGCATAGTGCTCACACACTTCATCGGCCCAACTCACATCAATAAAACGCTCAGGAAATTGGCTTCGTAAATGTTCTAACTGCTCACAGTCACTACGATGCACTGCAATGCCGCGCCCTTGAGTTATAAAACCTTGTACGCTATCGCCCGGCACTGGCTCACAACACTTGGCAACATGGCTCAATAAACTGCCTACACCATCAACAACAATACCGTTTTTATCGCCTTTGCGTGGTTTTGTTGATTTACGGAACTTGGGTAGCTCATCATCTTGCGGTAGATGTTTATTTTGTAAAAAGTTAATCAGCTGGTTTATGCGCACATCCGCAGCACCAACCGCAACTTGTAAATCTTCTATCGAATTCAAGTTAAAACGCGTCAATGCAGGTTTTAAGTCTTTGGTTTGCAAACTCAGTTTAGCAAGTTCCGCATCCAAAATTTCTTTACCAGCGGCAAGGTTTTTATCGCGGTCTTGTTGCTTAAACCAGTGATGAATTTTAGAGCGTGCGCGTGACGATTTTACATACCCTAAAGATGGGTTTAGCCAATCACGACTTGGATTAGGTTCTTTCTGCGTAAGAATTTCAACTTGGTCGCCAGTGTGAAGCTCATGAGTAAACGGCACAATTTTGCCGAACACTTTTGCACCAATACAGCGGTGTCCAACATTCGAGTGAATGTAATAAGCAAAATCAAGCGGTGTCGCGCCCTTTGGTAAGTCGAGAATATCGCCGCGCGGCGTAAATACGTATACACGGTCTTCCACAACTTGGTTTTTAAGCTCTTCAGCAAACTCTTCGTCGTCGACAACTTCTTCTTGCCACTGTAGTAACTTTCTTAGCCAACTGATTTTTTGTTCGTAACCTGAATTTTTACCTGGCAATGAACCTTCTTTATAAAGCCAGTGCGCGGCAACCCCAAGCTCTGCATCTTGGTGCATCGCTTGGGTGCGAATTTGAATCTCAACAGTTTTGCCTTCGGGTCCAAATACAACCGTGTGAATAGATTGGTAGCCATTAGCTTTTGGTGTGGCAATGTAATCATCAAACTCTTTATTGAGATGACGCCAGTTAGTATGCACAATACCTAGCGCTGCATAGCAATCTTGTAATTCGTTAACCACTACGCGCATGGCGCGAATATCAAATAGCTGATCAAACTCGTAATTTTTGTTTTGCATCTTTTTATAGATGCTGTAAATGTGTTTCGGTCGACCGTAAACTTCAGCTTCAATACCTGACTCAGCAAGCTTAGCTTTTACTAATGCCACCATATTGCTCATGTAACTTTCACGCGCAATGCGCTTATCATCGAGTAATTTAGCGATTTCCTTGTATTTTTCTGGATGAAGGTAACGCAGTGAAAGATCTTCAAGCTCCCACTTTAATTGACCAATACCCAAACGGTTCGCCAGTGGTGCAAAGATGTTGTCCGTTTCTTTGGCGGCAATTACCCGCTCTTCTTCAGAGGCGTTTTTTAGTTCGCGCAATAAACACACTTGCTGCGCGAGTTTTATTACCACAGCGCGCACATCTTCCACCATTGCCAATAGCATACGGCGAATATTATCAATTTGCGTACTGCCTTTGCCCTGGAAGCTTAGCGCACCGAGCGCCGCCATTTGTTCAACACCTTTTAAAAGTTCTACAACTGATCTTGAAAAATGCTTGCTTAAGTGTTCTTTATCGAGCTTGCCGTTTAAATAAAGCGGCGTTAGAAATGCGGTTAACAAGGTTTCGGCATCCATATTAAGCTCTGCAAGAATTTCGACAATTTCTTTGCTAGCAGGCAAACTGCTTTCAAATTCGTCGTCTAATTTTTTTTGCTCGCAATATGCTAGGCAATAATCATAAGCACGCTCAAGCTGCTGTTGCTTATCGTCGCTTAAGGCCAACATCTCTAGCCACGCTTGAAAGCCCTCTAGATTAGCAAGTAAGTGCGATTGCCTAATGGATACCATGTCTATTAATTCTCCTTTTCAAACAACGCCATCGTTTCAATATGGGACGTATTAGGAAACATATTCATCAATGAAATTTTACTCACCTTAAAGCCCGCGTTAATTAAAAGCTTGCTGTCACGTGCCATGGTTACTGGATCACATGCAACGTAAAGTATACGAGAAAAACGCTTTAATTTAAGTTGAGTTAGAATATCAAACGCCCCCATACGCGATGGGTCTAGCAATAGTACCGAATACTCACGATTAAACCAGTCTTGCGACTTAATATTTTCAGTTAAATCTTGGCAATAGAAATCGATATTGGTTAGTTGGTTATGTGCTGCGTTGCGTTTGGCAAGCTTAATTGCTGAAGCGACCCCTTCCACCCCAACAACACTATTCGATTGTGTTGCAAGTGGTAAGGTAAAATTACCAACACCGCAGAATAAGTCGAGTACATTGTCTTGTTTAGTGAGGTTCAGCCACGTAAGTGCCTGTTTAATCATGGCTTGATTAATCTCGGCATTGACTTGAATAAAGTTATCAAAACCAAAAAACAAGGTTAATTGATAATCATCCAACTGGTAGCAAGGTAATTCATCGCCTGTAAAAGTACCTTTTTCACTATTTAGCACCAACTGCCAATCATTTTCATGACAAATACGCTGGAGCTTTGCAATATCGCTATCTTTAAGCGGCTTAGTATGGCGCACAATTAAATAGTTACCGCTTTGCACCGAACACAATTGCAAATGTGAAATCGCATCACCTGCCTTCAACTCTGGGAGCAAGTTACGTATTTCGGTAAAAACCGATTGCCAAGGTTTAACGAGCACGTCGCAGCGTTCGATATTAATGATTTTCTTTGATTGCTTTTGTCTGTAGCCAACCAAAAAGTTATCTTTTTGCTTATCGTAAATCACCGCAATACGGCCACTACGACGATAATGAGTCGGGTTGCTTGCTAGCGCATCACACCAAGGTAAATTATTTACCTCGGCGAATTTTTCAAACAATTTAGTTACTGCGGCCTGTTTTTCAATTACTTGCTGAGCAACTTCTAAATGCTGCAATTGGCAACCGCCACATTGACCGTAATGTTGGCAAAATGGCGCAACGCGATGCTCGCTTGGCGTAATCACTTTTACTGTTTGGTATTTTTCGAACTTACTTTTATTCGCCAATTGTTTAGCTAAAACAGTTTCGCCTGTTATTGCCCCTTCAACAAATGCCACTTTTTTATTGCTACGCGTTACACCTAACCCTTCATGGTTCATTGAGTCGATGTTTAATGTTTGTTTCTCTGCTGAAAGTTGCTTTTTTTGCGGTTTAAAAAACCTTGCCACTGTGATTACCCTATAAATTGTTTGCCTAATATCGCTTTAGTCTTTAACCTTAACTCAGTGTCATAATAATTTATTATAACAATCGCACCCGATGAGCAGATTTGGCTTAAGAGACTGGATAATACTATTAACTTTAGTACCCACCTTAACGGTAGGTATTATCCTAGGCAGTTATTTTACCTTAACTCGCTATCAAGAACTCAACGATTTTCTCACCGAACAAGGGCAAACCATTTCCACACCGCTGGCAAAAGCCATAGAGCATGCGCTAAACAGCAACAATATTGTTGAATTAAAGTCGGTTATTAGCGATACACACAATCAACACGCGCCACTCATAAAATCAATTGTATTATTCAACGCCGATCATGAACTTATTCTCACCAGTAACTATTACCCAGAGATAGAAGAGTTTAAATTTGAAAACGGCAACGCATTGCCAAAACAGCTTTATATTAAACAATTTGAAAAAAGCATTCTGTTTTCGCTACCAATTTTCGATAAAAACGCACTGTCACAAGACAGCTTATTAATTTCCCAACATTTACCAGTAAAAGCCTATGTAAACGTAGAAATTAGTAACGATCGCGCAGTAATTGCACGCCAAAGTGCTTTGCTGTTTAGTATTGTGATTATTGGTTTAGCCGTAGCCATCGCGTTAGTAATTGCGTTTCGTTTTTCAAATCGCTTAAGCGACCCAATCAAAAAATTAGTGTTTGCAGTTGATCAGCTAAAAAGTGATGAATTAGAAACCGGTCTCGATGAGCGTATGGCAGGCGAGTTTGAAATTTTAAGACGCGGACTCAATGATATTTCGGCCAATATGGTTACGCAAAAAGATGAAATGCAGCGCCATATCGACCAAGCCATTAGCGACTACCGCGAAACGCTTGAACAATACGAAACACAAAATATTAAGCTAAATTTTGCCAAACGCGAGGCGCAAAGAGCAAACCAAGTTAAATCTGATTTCTTAGCGAAAATGAGTCATGAGCTCAGAACGCCACTTAACGGTGTTATTGGCTTTACCCGCCAGTTATCTAAAACACCACTCAATAAGCACCAAAAAGATTACCTCGATACCATTGAGTTTTCGGCTAAAAGCCTGCTCACAATTATTAGTGATATTTTAGATTTCTCTAAGCTTGAAGCGGGTGCGATGGAACTTGAGCATATTCATTTTCAATTGCGCGACACCATTAACGAGGCACTCACTTTATTAGCGCCGAACGCCCACGAAAAGCACATTGAATTATCACTATATGTTGCTGATGGGATTTCAGACCATGTGATTGGCGACCCTACCCGCTTTAAACAAATTTTAATCAACCTTATTAGTAACGCGATTAAGTTTACTGACAATGGCAGTGTTACTATTGACGTAACCGGCCGTATGTTAAGCGACCATAAGCAAGCACTGCTTATTTCTGTCAAAGACACCGGCATTGGCATCGATAGCAATAAACAAGATTCGCTGTTTTTGGCGTTTGGTCAGGCCGATTCCAGCATTACCCGTAAGTTTGGTGGTACCGGTTTAGGTTTGATTATTACCAAACACTTAGTTGAAGCAATGGGCGGTAAAATTTCCTTAAATTCAGCGCTAGGCAAAGGCAGTTGCTTTACCTTTAATGCTGAACTTGAAATTCCAAAACACCAATATGCGGTAGATTTACCACTTGGTCCGTTAGAGCAAAAACGCGTGTTATTCTTTGAACCGTTTGAACACAGCTTTGAAGCCGGCAAAGAATTGTTAGAAAGCTGGCAGTTAAATATGACTGCATGTGCAACATTCGGCGAATTGGAAGAAGCGCAAAATCAGGCGTTTAATTTTGATATTGGCCTGCTTGCTGTGAACATTGACCCCAACGACCTACACGCATGCCGCGAACTAATTAAGCGTGCACGGGAAAAATGTGATTACCTATACGTATTAGTTAATACCATATCGCATAGCTATCGCGAGGTGGTGATTAATGCCGGCGCCGATGCGTGTTTGTCAAAGCCAATGAACCATCGCAAGCTGTGCCATACACTTGCCGCCCCATACAGACTTGATCACCCAACTATTAGCACTCCGGCAACAGATAAAGAAACATTGCCATTAAAAGCGCTTGTGGTGGATGATAACGATGCTAACTTGCGCTTAATGTGTGCACTACTACGCGACAAAATTGAAAGTTTTGATACCGCACATAATGGCGCGCAAGCGGTTAGCCTTGCAAAAAGCCGTAAGTACGATGTGATACTGCTTGATATTCAAATGCCGATTATGGATGGCGTAACCGCATGCAAACTCATTTTGGAATCGTCTCTTAATGAGCAAACACCGATTATTGCAGTGACTGCGCATGCCCTTGCTAGTGAAAAAGAATCGCTGTTAAGCAATGGCTTTACCAGTTACTTAACCAAACCGATCGATGAAGAAATTTTAATGAAAACCATCGCAGAGTTTGGTTCAAAAGATTATCAACCGAAAGTACAACCTGCCAAGTTAATTAGCAGCGAACCACCGTTTTCGAGCAATATGATTGATTGGCAGTTAGCATTACAACGCGCTGGCGGAAAAGAAGATCTCGCGAACGAAATGCTGAGCATGTTACTGCTAAGCATTCCCGAAACACAAAAGTTAATTAGCGAAGCCTTTGGCGATAATGACAGTAAAGAGCTATTAAGTATTATCCATAAATTTCATGGCGCCTGTTGTTACACTGGTGTGCCCAAAATCAAAGATCTCGCAGAAACCATCGAAACCGCGTTAAAACAAGCACAAGCGCTTAAAGACATCGAACCGGAAATATTTGAGCTGCAAGATTGTTTATCGAGTTTAATGCAAGATGCTGGGGCAATTCAGAATGTAGAGTAAAAGTTTACTGTTAAAGTAGAGTGAAGATTTTGACGGGGACTTGTGAGTTTAATCTCTTCTAAATAATGGAATAAGTGCTGGAATGTCGCTGCTTCTAAAAGCAGCGACAAACACAATTTACATTCTTGCTTCTAGCATTAAGCGTTTCATATCTGAAACCGCTTTTGCTAAGCCATCAATCGCTGCACGCGCAATAATTGCATGGCCAATATTAAGCTCGTAGATTTCTGGAATGGCGGCGATTGGTTTTACATTATGATAATGCAAACCGTGACCTGCGTTTACGGTTAAACCTAAATCTGCTGCGTATTTACAACCAGCGGCGATACGCGCGAGTTCTTCATCACGGTCTTTATCGTTTTCAGCGTCTGCATACGCGCCGGTATGAATTTCAACGAATGGCGCTTTTACTCGAGCACATGCATCAAGTTGCGCTTCAATTGCATCAACAAACAGCGATACTTTAATACCGGCTGCACTGAGTTTTGCAACTGCATCGGCAATTTTTGCTTCGTTGCCAACTACATCTAGGCCGCCTTCGGTGGTAAGCTCTTCACGTTTTTCTGGCACTAAACATACGTATTCTGGATTTACCTCAAGCGCTATACCTATCATTTCATCGGTAACGGCCATTTCTAAATTCATACGTGTTTGAATGGTTTTTGCCATTACATATACATCACGGTCTTGAATATGACGGCGGTCTTCACGTAAGTGAATAGTAATACCATCCGCACCAGCGTGCTCTGCAACGGTTGCTGCATGTGCTGGGTCTGGAAATTGCGTGCCACGGGCTTGTCTTAACGTTGCGATATGGTCAACATTGACCCCTAATAAAATATCTTTCATAAATTAAGATCCAAATAATTCTCGGCTTTTCAGTTTTTTATACCCTAAAAGCGGATTAAGTAAATAGCGTGCCAGTTGTTTTGCTAATGTGCGCGTTAGCTTATCAGAAAAGTCTAAGCATGCAATTTGTTGTATTTGCTTTCCACTTAAACCTCGGCGACTACCTTTTAACGACAACCAACCTAGTTCATTTTGATACTGGTAGTACGTATCATCTTTCAATTCAGAGCCGTGAGCGTCAAAAGAAAAATCTAACCCTACACCTAGCGCTTCTAATAATTGAAATTCAAACGAACGTAAAATGGGTTCGTAGTCTTCATCATTCGCTAACTGCGTTAGATGCTGATGATACAGCTCATATATTTCATCAAGTGGTTCATTGATAGGTGTTAAGCGAGCGGTCAATTCATTGAGATAAAAACCACAGTACAAGGCTTTATTTTTGAGTGCGACAAGACTCTCTAGTTCGTATTGGTTTAAGTATTTGATATCGCCTTTGCCAACATATTGTACGCTAAGGCGACTAAATGGTTGCAGATTGGCTTTTTGTTTGATGCTGTTGCGCCCTTTAATACGGGCTAACAAGCGAAGATGACCAACACCTTGTACCAACAGGTCCAACATTAACTGCGAGTCGCTAAATGGACGTGAATGCAGTAAATAAGCTGGCACAAAGTGTTGCATTGATTAGGCCTTAGTCTTCACCATAGCCTAAGCTGCGAAGTGCGCGTTCATCATCAGCCCAACCTGATTTCACTTTTACCCAAAGTTCTAAGAACACTTTATTATCAAGCATATCTTCAAGATCTTTACGTGCTTCGCGGCCGATTACTTTAAGCTTTTCGCCTTTATTACCAATCACCATGCGTTTTTGTGTTTGGCGCTCAACCAAAATTAAGCCATTAATTTGCCAAACGCCGTTATCCATCCATTTAAACTGTTCAATTTCAACAGTCACGGAATACGGTAGCTCGTCACCCATAAAGCGCATTAATTTTTCGCGAATCACTTCTGCCGCTAAAAAGCGCATTGAGCGATCGGTTACGTAATCTTCTGGGAAGTAAAATTCACATTGAGGCAAAGTGTTATGAACGTGCTGTTTGATTTGCTCAACGCGTTTGCCGTGCTTTGCTGAAATTGGGATCATATCAAGGAAATTACCTTTCGTTGCTAACCACTGCAAATGTGGTAGTAACTCTTCTTTTTCCTTAACGTTATCTTCTTTGTTAATAGCAAGAATGACAGGCACGCCACTGCCCATTACCTTAGTAAGTACCATCTCATCGTCGTCAGTCCAACGGGTACCTTCAACCACAAAGATAATCAGTTCCACGTCACCAATTGAGCTGGATGCAGCGCGGTTCATTAAACGGTTAATTGCGCGTTTTTCTTCGCTGTGAAGACCTGGAGTATCAACATACACGGCTTGGTATTTGCCTTCAGTATGAATACCCATAATGCGGTGACGCGTAGTTTGCGGCTTACGTGAAGTAATACTCACTTTTTGCTCAACCAAACGGTTTAACAGCGTTGATTTACCCACATTTGGGCGGCCCACAATGGCAATCATGCCACAGTGAGTATCAATTGGCGCATCTAACAGGTCTTTATCAAGCGTCATCTTTAATCATCTTCAATGCAAGCTCAGCTGCTTTTTGTTCTGCTTTACGACGCGAACTTCCTTTAGCTACTACTTGAGGTTTATTCTCAATTAAGCACTCAACCGTAAATACTTGGTTGTGTGCTTGGCCTTTAGTATCAATTACATTATAGCTAGGCAGAGGGATCTTGCGGGCTTGCAGATACTCTTGTAGCAAGGTTTTTGGGTCTTTTTGATTATGCCCTGGGGTAATTGCTTGTAAACGCGTTTGATACCAGTTAAGTACTAATTCACGACATGTTTCAATGTCTGAATCTAAAAATACAGCACCTATAATTGCTTCAACGGCATCAGCAAGCGTTGATTCACGGCGATAACCACCGCTTTTCAGCTCACCCGGACCAAGGCGAAGAAAATCGCCAAGTTCAAATTCCACACCAAATTCCGCCAATGTTTGACCGCGTACTAGCGTTGAGCGCATACGGCTTAAATCGCCTTCACGGGCTTTTGGAAATTGATGATACAAAGCATCAGCTATAACGAAGCTCAAAATCGAGTCACCTAAAAACTCAAGGCGCTCATTGTGAGCACCTCGGTAACTTCTATGGGTCATTGCTTGCTCTAGCAAGCGAACGTCGTTAAAGCTGTAACCTATCTTCTTAAATAATAAGTTTACGTCTTTAGTCATTATTAACTTGTTAAAAGATTATTGAATTTTGCCAAGGCGTTCAAAGCGCACACCAGTTGGCACCCAAGACGGTAATACACTGTCTTCGTCTTCTGAAAAAGTAAAGCTCATCCAAATAAATACTGCTTTACCTACTAAATTTTCTTTTGGTACAAAACCCCAAACACGGCTATCTTGGCTGTTATCGCGGTTATCACCCATTGCAAAATAATGGCCTTCTGGTACACGCCATTCGTCTTGTGCCGTACCCGCTTGCTGATAATAGCGACCTGATAATTCGGGCATTGCTGGGTTAATTAAAATATCGTGTGTTAAACCTGAAAGCTGTTCTGTCGCGCGAATTTGTGGCACACCAGCGAGCATAAACTCACCTTGATTTACCAGTTCACGTTCCATTTTATTAAACTGACCACAAGTTAAGCCTTGGCTATCACTTTGCCCTGCATCACATTTAGGTTTAATGTAAATTTCTTTATTGCGATAAATAATGGTATCGCCCGGTAAACCCACTACACGTTTAATAAAATCAATTTTATCGTCTTCTGGGTATTTAAATACAAACGGGTCACCACGCTCTGGCGTGCCAACATCCATCAGTTGCGAGCGCCAAACTGGGTCTTTTACACCATAAGAGTATTTTTCCACCAGAATGAAATCACCTTTTAACAAGGTTGGCATCATTGAGCCCGATGGAATTTGAAACGGTTCATACAAAAACGAGCGGAAAATAGTAATGGCGGCAACCATAGGAAAAATCGACTGCGCTGTTTCAGCAATTGAGTGCTGCGGTGCAATCTGCTCGATCACTTCTTCAGTTAACGGCACACCACTTGCGCCTTGCGCCACGGCAATACGCTCTTTACGCTTGGGTGCATAAACTAAGTGATCGATTAACCAAATTAGGCCCGAACCTAAGGTCAACAATACTAAAAATATTGAAAAATAACCCGCCATGTCATTAACTCCTTACTTGCCCACTTTCAAAATGGCTAGGAAGGCGTCTTGAGGTACTTCAACATTACCGAGTTGTTTCATACGCTTTTTACCTTCTTTTTGTTTTTGTAATAGCTTTTTCTTACGTGATACGTCACCACCGTAACACTTCGCGATTACGTTTTTACGAAGTTGTTTTACAGTAGTACGTGCAATTACGTGCCCGCCAATGGTTGCTTGAATCGCAATATCGAACATCTGACGCGGAATCAGCTCTTTTAATGCTTCCGCTAATTGACGACCACGTGATTGAGATGCATCACGGTGACAAATAATTGCCAGTGCATCAACACGGTCACCATTGATAAGAATATCAACGCGAACCATATCGGCTGGTTGGAAATGCTTAAAGTTATAATCAAGAGACGCGAAACCACGACTGGTTGACTTCAATTTATCAAAGAAATCCATTACTACTTCACCCATTGGCATTTCGTAAGTAATCGCTACTTGGTTGCCGTGATAAGCCATTTTTGTTTGCATACCGCGTTTTTCAACGCACAGGGTAATTACGTTACCAAGGTACTCTTGTGGCACAAGAATATTTGCTTCAACGATTGGCTCACGAATTTCTTCAATATTACCAACTGGCGGTAAATCAGACGGGTTGTCGATGTGAATAACGTTGCCGCCCTTTTCAACAATCTCATACACTACCGTTGGTGCAGTAGTAATAAGGTCCATGTCGTATTCGCGCTCTAAACGCTCTTGGATAATTTCCATGTGTAGCATACCCAAGAAACCACAACGGAAACCAAAACCTAGCGCAGTTGAGTTTTCTGGCTCATAGAATAACGACGCATCGTTTAAGCTTAGTTTTGATAGCGCATCACGGAAGCTTTCATATTCGTCTGATGAAATTGGGTACATACCCGCATACACTTGCGGTTTTACCTTTTGGAAACCCGGTAATGGAGCATCAGCTGGCTGACGTTGCAAGGTGATGGTATCACCTACTGGTGCACCGTGAATATCTTTAATACCCGCAATAACAAAACCTACTTCACCCGTTCTTAATGTGCCGGTTTCAGTTTGTTTTGGCGTGAAGATACCTACTTTGTCGGCGATGTGAACTTGACCATTTGACATGATCTGGATTTTATCGCCTTTTTTCAGCTCACCGTGTTTAATACGCACAAGTGATACAACGCCCTGGTATGGGTCAAACCATGAATCGATAATCAGCGCTTGTAATGGTTTTTCTGGATCACCTTCTGGTGGTGGAATATTTTTAACAATGTCTTCAAGTACCGCGTCGATACCTAGACCTGTTTTTGCACTACATTGGGTTGCACCCGTTGCATCAATACCTACGATATCTTCAATTTCTTCTGACACGCGATCTGGATCAGCTTGCGGTAGGTCGATTTTATTTAGAATTGCGAGTACTTCTAAATCCATTTCAATTGCGGTGTAACAGTTAGCAACTGTTTGTGCTTCTACACCTTGACCAGCATCAACTACTAATAATGCACCTTCACACGCTGCTAATGAACGCGAAACTTCATAGGTAAAGTCAACGTGTCCAGGTGTGTCGATAAAGTTTAGTTGGTATGTTTCGCCGTCGTTTGCAGTGTAGTTTAGCGTAACACTTTGCGCTTTAATGGTAATACCACGCTCGCGCTCAAGGTCCATTGAATCCAGTACCTGCTGTTGCATTTCGCGATCAGATAAACCACCACAGACTTGGATTAAACGATCCGATAAAGTCGATTTACCGTGATCAATGTGGGCAATAATAGAAAAGTTACGAATGTGCTTCATATGTTGGATTCAATACTTCTAAATAAATAGGGTTCAAAATCAAAACGCCGATTTTACCCTTAATTTGGGCTAATCACCATTAATTTGCGTGATTGGTAAGCTGATTGGGTGAATTTTTTTTATTTTAATGCGATTTTTAAGGCCCGTTTGCTTCGCTTTTGCTAGCAAAAACCCCGTATAACCACCTAGCATTGCAGATAAAATTTGCCACCCTTCACTAACCACCAAGACATTCGCCGCAACTATGGTAAACACTAAAGCAAGCAGTAAAGGCACCATGTACGTCCACAACGACATTTTAATGACATGAGAATCATCTAAGGTTAAATCGACTTTTTGCCCGACTTCAAGGGCAGCATCACTTACAATCGTAAGTTCTGAACGTTTATTGGCAAATAGTTTAGCAAAGGTAAGCGAGCCGCATTTACCATCACAACCACTGCATGCTTGAGGTTTAGGTAATGCAAAAGTGACCAAAGTATTCTCTACTTTGGCCACCGTAAACGTTTTTTCAATCATTAGTTAGCGCGTTGAACTGATTCTGCTACTAGTTTAGCAGTCATTGGCGGCAATTGACCAATCACAGAGACTTCATAGCCTGGTGCTTGATGAATAAATACCGTTGTAGCACCTGCCGAAAGCGCTTTGCTGCGACTATTACTGGCAAGCGGTCTTTGAATAAAGACCGACACTTCAATTAACCCGTCACTATATAAATAGTAATCGGCAAGCTCACCGTTTAAGTTTAACGTTTGACGCTCTGATTTTACCAGTGCGAAACCGGCAGGCATCGCATCAACTTGCCATGTTTCAATACTTTGCTCTTCTTTTACAGCGGTTACTGGCGCAGGCAGGTTTTGCTGACTCATTTCGATAAGTTCAACACTCGGTTGTTCACTAAAACTAACGTTAGTCATTTGCAGCTGCTCAACAATTTCGCCGGCTGCCGACACATAGGCTGTTTTAAGTGGCAGCTTTGAATGCTCATCAAGCCACAACCAGTAGTTGAATTTTGCTTGGTCTTTAGATTCGATACGTACTAACTGCGCTACACGACCTGATATCCGTGACTTACCACCAATTGCAAAATGATAATTCGGTTCCAGTTCACTGATATCGTTAAAAATAATACTTGGGATCGGGCCAGCTAAAGACGAGCTATTTAAAGAATAAGGTGGGTTTTGTGGCTCGAAGTAGGTAACTACATTACCAACACGCAACATTTCAACACCCGCACCGTCGAGTAGACTTAGGTGCTCAAGTTCGGTGCCTTTGTAATTTGCATGTCGCCACGCGTAAGGTTCTATATTATTTCGCCCTTTTACAACTACAAACGAGGCGGTAAAGTTACTGTTTTTGACCGTATTGGCCATTTCTAATAAAAGCTGTTTCGCTTCATTAGGTTCAGAAGCAAAGCTTGGCAACGCAACTACAAGCCAAGCTAAGACAACGAATATTCGCATCTACTGATTGTTCTCCAACTCGTCTTCTTTCGCTTTTTCAGCTTGAGCAATACGCGATTGTCTTTGATGCTCTAATAACAGCGCACCTAGACGTTTTTCTTCAAGCTCGCGCAGTCCTTTTTGAGCGGTTTCAAGCGCAGGTTCAGTTGAATAACTTACTGGCGTTGCAGTACCACCAAAAGGCATGGTTTCTAAATTTTGCAGTTGTGGCTCAGGGCTAATGATATCTGCATCCTTGGGAACAGATTGCACGCCAATTACCGCAACAGCAGCAACACTTGCTGCAATTGCCATTTGGGCAAACGGTTTTTTCCAATTTGAGATTGCGACTGTGCTTTGTTGATTTACCGCAGCAACTTGCTCAGTAACGCTTGGCGCTTCTGGCACTTGGCTGTAGGTTTCTTCTTGTTCTAATGCCAGTGCAACTTGATCTGCGATATCGATTTGAATAAGTTCTTTGCCTTCGCCACGCATTACATCACCAATCAGTGAATAACGCGATGCAGCGTGCTCTAACTCATTCCCCAAATGTCGGCTTTCGAGGCTGTGTTCGTCATCAAACAGTGCCGATATTTGTTCTTTTCGTTTCTCATTCAAATTAGTCATAAAGTGACCTATGCATTATTTAAAATTGGATTAAGTCGATTATCGATTGCCTCGCGAGCACGGAATATCCGCGATCTCACTGTCCCGACAGGACAGTCCATTATCATGGCAATGTCTTCGTAACTTAACCCCTCTAATTCGCGTAATGTAATTGCCGTTTTAAGATCATCCGGTAAGCCGTCAATGGTCCTAAAAATTACCTGCTTTATTTCATCGCTTAGCAACAAGTTTTCTGGTGTTGAATTACTTCTCAGTGCATCAGCGCCATCATAAAATTCTGCATCATCCGCATCAACATCGTTGGCTGGCGGACGGCGCCCTTGTGAAACTAAATGATTCTTAGCACAGTTAACAGCTATACGATAAAGCCAAGTGTAAAAAGCACTGTCACCGCGAAAACCCGGTAACGCTCTATATGCTTTAATAAACGCTTCTTGTGCAATATCAGAAACATCTCCATGGTTAGAGACGTAACGTCCAATTAAGTTCGCAACTTTGTTCTGATATTTTTTAACTAACACATTGAATGCGTTTTTATCACCCTGCTGAACTTTTCTTACTAGCGCTAAATCCAAATCCTGCTCGCTCATTCGAGCCGGTACTCCTCTTAATTTATAATCTTTCTCTAGTTCCCAAGAGTAATGTCACAATATAGGACTCAAGGAGTTTGAAAAAGTTCGAAACATTTTATAAAAACTTTAAATCAATTTATCTTTGCTAATCTTAAACATAGATAAATAGACTGTCACAGGGTCACTTTAACACTTTTCCTTAAGCAAAATTAGCATAAAATCACGTTATCGCTATTTCTTCGCTGTTTTTCACATTCTTATACTACCTTACAAATAGGCTGTGCGACTTTTGTCTTTTTATCATTGTCATAATTAATGTTATTATATGCCAAATAAATTACCTGCATTGTAAAGTGATACCTGTATGACAAATACACCACAGTTAACAACCGATGTTGTCATCGTAGGAAGTGGTGCTGCTGGACTAACCTTAGCGCTTACCTTAGCAAATCACTGTCACGTCACCGTATTAAGTAAAGGGCCATTAACTGAAGGCTCAACTATGTATGCCCAAGGTGGCATCGCCGCAGTTTTTGATAAAGAAGACAGTGTTGAATCGCACGTTGAAGACACCCTCGCAGCGGGCGGTGGACTATGTGATCGCGACGCCGTTCATTACACTGCAAGCAACGCTAAAACATGCATGAAGTGGCTAATAGAACAAGGCGTACCATTTGATATGGATAAAAACGCCCTTGGCAAAGAGCGCTACCATTTAACCCGCGAAGGCGGTCATAGCCACCGTCGTATTCTGCATGCAGCTGATGCAACCGGTAAAGCTGTACAAACCACGCTTATCGATCGCGTAAAAGAGCATGAAAACATTTTATTGCTTGAACGCTATAATGCAATTGACCTAATCACCGATGAAAAACTGAATAACACCGGCAAACGCTGCCACGGTCTATATGTTTGGAATCGCATTACCGAACAAGTTGAAATTATTAGTGCTCGTTTTGTCGCACTTGCCACAGGCGGCGCAAGTAAAGTCTATCTATATACATCAAACCCTGATGTTTCTAGTGGTGACGGCATTGCAATGGCGTGGCGTGCAGGCTGCCGTGTCGCCAACATGGAATTTAATCAATTTCACCCAACCAGTTTGTACCACCCTGAATTACAAAATTTTTTAATTACTGAAGCGATGCGCGGCGAAGGGGCGTACTTAAAACGTCCTGATGGTTCACGCTTTATGCCTGATTTTGATGAGCGCGCCGAACTGGCGCCGCGTGATGTGGTTGCGCGCGCCATCGATTATGAAATGAAACGCCTTGGCGCTAACTGCGTTTATCTCGATATCAGTCATAAAGATAAAAACTTTATTATCGACCACTTCCCCACTATTTACGCAAAATGCTTAAGTGTTGGCCTCGATATTACCAAAGAAGCAATTCCTGTGGTTCCAGCGGCTCATTATACCTGTGGCGGCGTAATGACAGATTTTAATGGCAAAACCGATTTAGATAATCTTTATGCCATTGGCGAAGTCGCTTATACCGGCCTGCACGGCGCTAACCGCATGGCGAGTAATTCACTGCTTGAGTGCATTGTATTTGCGCAAGCTGCCGCCAAGGATATTATGGCTAAGCTTAATTCAGAACATAGTGCACCAAGCATTCCAAACTGGGATGAAAGTCGTGTGACAAATTCTGATGAAGAAATTGTTATTACTCATAACTGGCACGAACTGCGTTTATTTATGTGGGACTACGTTGGTATTGTTCGCACCACCAAGCGCCTAGAACGAGCGCTTCGTCGCATTGAGTTACTGCAACAAGAAATTGATGAGTACTACACTAATTTTAGAGTGAGTAATAATTTATTGGAGCTGCGTAACCTAGTTCAAGTGTCTGAGCTCATTATTCGCAGTGCGCTTGAACGAAAAGAAAGCCGCGGTCTACACTATACCCTTGATTACCCAAATCAAACTGAAAACCCAACGCCTACCGTGCTACACAAAAACGCATCAACTTAAACATCTCGATAAACGGCTCTCAGTAGCCGTTTTTTATCTTTTGTAGATAACTTGTTTAGCAAAATCAGTTTACTACACTTACTTTTTTGCCCTTTAAAGCGAATTAATACAAACCATGCAGTTACAATACTAAACGGACTTATTTCACCGATTTTATTGCCGTCGTGCTGACACAATACACGCTCATCTTCGAGTAACAAATAACAGTCACTTACTAACGCTCTTTTTAGCTTAAAGAAACAGATAATACTAACCAATACGAGAAACACTAAAACAAGTAGAGCGGAGAGAATATTTTCAGTGGGGAGTAAAGCAAAGAAAAATACAGGCAGGTTAATGCCGAGATAAACACTCGGCACAATGCTAGATTTTGCGACGTATAACCTATACGCGGACACGATTTAAAATCGTTTTAACCATGTAATCTAGCTCAGCGTCTTCACATTTTTCATGCCCCATAAACCAAGCAAATAAATCAGGGTCATCGGCCGCAAGTAAGCGTTGAAAAATTGCTTTGTCATTATCTGTTAATGCGTCGTAAGCTTCATCAACAAATGGTCTTAGCAACACATCAAGTTCCAACATACCGCGTCGACACGCCCAACGTAATTTAGCCTTGCTATCTAAATTGCTCATTTTATACCTCGTTAATTCACGCATCTTAATAGTAGCAAAAGCTAAGCATGCAATCATCAGGAATCTAAGTTAAAATCAAGGCATTAATTTTCAGTGGTAGGGTATTATGATAGTCGCTTCTCGCATTTCAGAAAAAATCATTCAAATTAGCGGACAAGACCGCAAGTCTTACCTGCACGGACAAGTTACACAAGACCTTAATTTATTAAACGACACGACCTTTTTATGGTCAGGGCATTGCAATGCAAAAGGTAAACTTTGGTCAGTACATAAGCTAATTGCGGCAAACGACGCTTACTTGATGTTAGCAAGTGACATTGAAGCCAAGCAAAGCTTTAGTGAACTTAAAAAATACGGTGTTTTTTCAAAAGTAGAATTTGCCCTAAGCGAGCAGCTTATTAGCCTTGGTGTAACAGCGCAAACCACCAGTGAAATTGAGTCTGCATTGGCGATTTCATTTACCAGCCACAATTTAGTGCAATTTGAATTAGGTTATGCGCTAAAGCTAGCCGAAGGCTTAGTGCAACTTGTTATTGAAAAAGAAAAACAGGCTGAACTTGAAGGCAAAATTACACTTACAAATAATGAAAATGCATGGCTTGCAGCTAATATTAAAGCCGGATTACCGCGCCTAAATGCTGAAACACTCGATGAGTTTGTTCCGCAGATGGTCAATCTGCAAGCGATTGGTGGAATTAGTTTTAATAAAGGCTGTTATACAGGCCAAGAAACGGTCGCGCGCATGAAATACCTAGGCAAAAACAAGCGTGCAATGTATAGCTTATTTGCCGCCGAACAACACATTGAAACAGCAAGCGACGTTGAAGTTCAGCTTGGTGAAAACTGGCGTAGAGCCGGTAAAGTAATTAACACTGCGGTTACCGATGAAGGCACATATATTCAAGCGGTACTGCCAAACGACACATCTGAGCAAGCTCAGTTACGCGTTAAAGATCTTGAAGAGTCACGCCTTAGCGTGAGTGCTCTTCCTTACACACTTGAAGATTAGGTTTAATATGAAAATTGCACAGCAAAAAGTAGTAAAGCTTCATTACTCAGTAATGGACAAAGACAACAATGCCATCGACAGCTCATTTGATAACGAGCCGCTAGAGTTCATCATTGGTTCGGGTTTTTTAATTCCAGGTCTTGAAAATGCACTTATTGATAAGCAAGCTGGCGATACCTTTACCGTAGAAGTTGCAGCAAAAGATGGCTATGGCGAGCGTCACGACGGTTTGATGCAAGCAGTACCTAAGTCAATGTTTGACGGTATGGATATTGAAGTAGGTATGCAATTTCGCGCAACGACCGATGACGGTGAGCAAACTGTTGTAATTATCGATATTCAAGAAGACGATGTGATTGTTGATGGCAACCACCCGCTTTCTGGTATTGATTTAACATTTGATGTTGAAGTACTTGAAGTACGTGACGCGACAGAAGAAGAATTGGCACATGGCCATGTTCATGGTGAAGGAGGCTGTGGTTCACACCACGATCACAAACATGATGAAAATGGCGGCTGTTGTTAATTTACAGCTCTGACAATAAAAATAGCGCTTTAGGGCGCTATTTTTTTTGCTTATCTAATGCGGCGATTAAGCCAGCTTGATCGTTTGTACCAAGCCTAATTTTTGTTTCATCTTGCAGCACTAATTCAACCGCCTTAAAACCGTGGGCTGAATACACAAACCCATCATGGCTAATGCGTAAACCAATGCCATGTCGCCATGAATTCTCCACAGCCTGATACGAAACAACCTCTGACAAAGGTAACGTTTGACCAAACCAGCCAAAAGCAAAACCCCATTTTATTGTGTTATCTTTTACTGTAACTGTCATGCCATGAAATAAAAATGCCACCAGTACCACAAAACCTGAAAAAATCAGCAGACCTGTAATCGGGCCGATTAAGTAAACCGCCAATAAGGTAAATGAAAAAATCCACGAAAGCAGCAGTAAAATAGCCCAGGCGATTTGTTTATGAGAATAGGTCATTAATATTCCAAGTTAGTTGAAGCTAAAAACAAAGGTAGCACTGGTTTCAGCGTCGTAATTGCGTTTGCCTTCTTCAGGCATGGTGTTGTAACGATATAAATATGAAAACTTAAGACTAAGTGCCCCACTGATTTGGCTCACCAATGACGTCTCAGATTTGATGCGGGAGTTTAACCCACTTAACGAATGCTCCGCACTGATATCCTGATTAAAGCGCGTGCGTTTACTTACGATTCGCTCCCACTGCAAAGCTAATCGCAGCAAGTAACCTAAATCCGATTCATCGGTTTCACTGACCTGATAATTAACCCCAGGACCAACATCTAAATCAATGCTGTCTTTACGATTTTCTAAAAAGCGCCAACCGTAACCAGCAACAAAGCTCGCTTGCTTTTCGATACCGCTAAATCTATCAAATTCATAATCACCGTATAAAAACAGTGAGTTATTTTTGTCTTCAAGTAAGTAGTTACTTTGCAATGAAGTGAAATAACGCGTGGCAGACAGCTCATCGCCTTCGTCATTATCGTTATCTTTTTTTACCAAGGAATCAAACTTCAATTGGTTGCGCCAATTATTGAGATCTTGCATGATGTTAGTTTTGAGTTTTGCACTAGCAGTATTAGTGTTACCAGTCGTTACAATAAAGCCCAGTTCTAAATCACCAAACAAAAGTCGCCCTTTATTTTGCTCATACCTTTCGTCACTTGGGGTTTCGCCATACACGGCAAAGTCTTCAAACGGATCCGGATCCGCAGCGAGCAATTTAGAACAAAAAAGAATACAATAAAAAAACACAATCCAACGCATTTAATACTACTCTAACTCTCAATCCACCTAAGCTAAAAAACCAGTTTTATAAAAAGAACTACTTCCACAATACGTGAACAAAGGGCGCTGCTTTATCACGGCTAATTAAAATGCGCGCAAATAACACATCTTGGTTTTCAAACTCTAATCCCACCAGCACTTGAATATACAGTTCTGGTTCAATTTCAAATTCCGTAAATTCTTGCCATGACTCATCCGGCTCACTTTCTTCAATAAAACCTAAATCTTCACGATATTGATTAAACTCAACAATATCTTGTTCAGACAAGTTGTCTGGTGCCAATTCAAGAAACACTTCATACGCGTGATTAGTCGCTTCTTCAATTGTCCATAGGTGATCTTGGTTGCTCATAACTCGACTCTTCGCAATTTTTGATAATTATATCAAAACAAAAAAGGCAAAGAAGTGCTTCTTTGCCTTATATTTTGTGATTTTAACGCAGGCTACCGACTGTTAGCCTAAAATTCAGCTAATAGCAGGTCGTCCTGTGCAACTGTTACTCATGTGCTAGCTTTGCTTTCACCTTTTCACGCATACTTTGAATCAACGCATAGAATATTGGAATTAACAAAGTACCAAAAATAGTCGCAGCCAACATACCAGCCAGTACGGTTAAACCTAAACTAACACGGCTACCCGCACCTGCACCGGTTGCAAATACTAATGGTAAAACCCCAAGTACAAACGACAGTGCCGTCATCAATACTGCTCTAAAACGCAACCTTGCAGCATTCAGTGCCGATTCAAAAATACTGTGGCCCGCTGCGCGTTGTTCCATCGCAAATTCGACAATTAGAATGGCGGTCTTAGTGGATAAACCAATCAAGAGTATTAAGCCCACCTGCGCATAAATATTGTTTGCCATTCCAACCGTATAAAGCGCACTCATCGCACCAAATATCGCTAACGGTACGGCCGCAATTACCGCAAACGGAATCGTCCAACTTTCGTACTGTGCAACCAAGAACAAGTAAACAAAGATAATCGCTAAACCAAATAGCAATGGCGCTAAATTACCAGCTTGAATTTCTTGCTTCGTCTGCCCTGCCCAATCATAAATGTAGCCTGTTGGTAATTGCGCAGATAACTCTTGCATCACCTTAATTGCTTCACCACTTGAGTAACCTGGCGCAGGCTGACCAGTGATACTTGCACTGCGATATAGGTTAAAGTGATTTACGCTAGTCGGGCCCAAAATTGGTTCAAGACTCGCAAGTGTCGTTAGCGGTACCATTTCACCACTACTAGCACGTACATAGTAGTTATTTAAGTCAGATGGATCTTTACGGAACTCAGTTTCGGCTTGAATAACAACCTGATAAGTACGGCCAAATTGGTTAAAGTCGTTAATGTACAGCGAACCAAGTTGCGCTTGTAAGGTGACAAACACGTCGCTTAACGCCACACCTTGCGCTTTGGCTTTATCACGGTCAATTTCTAAGAAATACTGCGGTACATTAGCGCGGAAAGTACTAAATACGCTAGCTAATTCAGGACGCTGATTAGCCTCATAAATTAAGCCATTCATCACCTGTGCTAAATCAGCAGGCGCTCGCCCTTCGCTGTCTAGCAATCTAAATTCAAAACCTGAACTCGTACCTAAACCTGGAATTGGCGGTGGATTAAAGACAAAAATTTGCGCATCTGGCATTGCAAACATCTGTCCCATTAAACGTGGGATCACTTGCTGTAAGCCAAGTTCTGGCGCAGTTCGATCTTCCCAGTCTTTCAGCACAATTACGCCAAGACCATTATTTGAACCAGGACCACCAAGCAGTGAAATACCCGATACGGTAATAATATCGGTTACCGCAGGATCAGCTAAGATGGTTTCGCTTACTTTCGCCATTACCTCAGCAGTACGGCCGCTGGCTGCTGCATCTGGTAATTGCACATCTACAAACAAAAAGCCTTGATCTTCCGCTGGTACAAACGCGGTAGGAACCGCTTTGGTTAACCAACCTGTTGCAGCGAATAGCAACACTGTTACTAAACCTACACGCGCTGAGCGTTTTAACAACCAACTAACTGTCGATGAATATTTAGAAGTAGAAGAAATGATGCCTTTTTCTACGGGTGCTAGCCATTTAATTGGCTTCATTGCTTTTTCACTTAGTAACAAAGTACACAGTGCTGGGCTTAACGTTAATGCGTTAATTGATGAAATAAGTACAGCAAATGAAATTGTTACTGAAAACTGTTTATAAAGCTCACCGGTAATGCCCGGCATAAATCCAACTGGCACAAACACCGCAAGCAGTACTAGAGTTGTCGCGATAATTGGCCCTGAAACCTGCTCCATCGCTTTGCTTACCGCTTCTTTAATTGGCAGCTTTTCTTCTTTTAAAATTCGTTCAACGTTTTCAATAACAACAATGGCGTCATCTACCACGATACCGATAGCCAGTACCAAACCAAACAAGGTAATCGTGTTAATTGAATAACCCATCAACATCATAAAGGCGAACGTACCAACCAACGACACTGGAATTGCCACTGACGGAATTAGCGTTGCGCGCCAATTTTGGAGGAATAAAAATACCACTAGAATTACCAGCGCAACTGCTTGATAAAGCGTTACCACTACTTCTTCTATCGAACGGTTAATAAATTCAGTTGTATCATAAGGCATGCTGTAATGAAGGCCATCAGGAAAACGCTCAGAGAGAATTTCCATTTGCTTTTTCACATTCGCAGCCACTTCAGTCGCGTTAGCATCTGGCAGCTGATAAATAACTAAAAACGCGGTATCTTCACCATTTAATTTGGCAGTAAACGCGTAATCTTTAGAACCCAATTCAATACGACCAATATCCGACAAGCGAATAAAATCACCATCGTTTGTAGCTCTAATAATGGTATCGCTAAATTCATCTGGGGTTTTTAGGCGACCGCGTGCCTGAATGGAATATTCAAACTGCTGATTTTTCGGAGCGGGACTGGCGCCTAACTTACCCGCAGCAACAATTAAGTTTTGCTCTCGCAGTGCATTTTGCACATCCGCCACGGTGACACCAAGCGACGACATTTTGTTTGGATTTAACCAAATACGCATTGAATAGGTTTTTTCACCCATTACTTCAGCGTTTGCAACACCCGGAATACGCCCTAGAGGCTCTGTTAAATAGTTTGTGGCGTAGTTACTCAGGAAGATTTCATCAAGATTTTCTTGCGTGCTGTAAAGCGTCACTCCCAATAACATATTGCTGGATTGTTTGCGTACAACAACGCCTTGACGTTTTACTTCTTCAGGTAAGCCAGCTTCGGCAAGTGCAACGCGGTTTTGCACATTCACTTGCGCCATATCATCGTCAGTACCAACTTTAAAGTACACGGTAATACTAGCAGTACCGTTATTAGCGGCCGTGGATTCAATATACAGCATATCTTCCACCCCATTGATTTGCTCTTCAATGGGGCGGATCACCGACTCCTCAACAACCTGAGCGCTCGCTCCTGGGTATACAGCAGTCACCTGAATTTGTGGTGGCGTAATTTGAGGGTACATATTCACTGGCAACAAATACAACGAAATTAAGCCAGCTAAGGTAATTACAATTGAAATAACCAGCGCAAATTTGGGCCGATTAATAAACGTTTTACTAATCATTTACGCCCCCTATTCTGCGCTGTTTGTGATAACACCGGTTACCGTATCAACATTTTTTTCAACTGGGTTTACTTCAACACCTGGGCGCACTTTTTGCAGCCCTTCAATAATAATGCGCTCACCCGCTTCAATGCCCGAGTTAACGACCCACATAGCATTAATGCGACGACCTAAATCTACATGTCGTGTGCTCACTTTGTTGTTGTCATCAACCACCAATAAGAACTTACCTTGCTGATTTTCTTGTACCGCAGCTTGTGGCACTAACGCCATAGACGATTTATTTTTGCTCTCAGCAATCAGCTTTACAAATAACCCAGGTAACACAATACCATCTGGATTTGGAAAAGAGGCTCTTAGCTCAACCGTGCCGGTGTTGCGGTCTATTTTTGTATCGGCAAAATCTAGCACACCAGCCTCGGCATATTCGCTGTTATTCGGTAAACGAATTTTTAAATCGAGAGGTACTTGATCAGGACTTTCGATATTTCGGTGTTCTTGTAAGTAGGTAGTATAAAGTGCCTCTTCAACCGAAAAATTAACATAGATAGGGTCCGTTGAGGTGATGTTTGCCAGCACACCACTTTGCGGGCTTACAATATTACCAACATCAATATTTACGCGACCAATTTTCCCATCAAACGGCGCGACTATTTCAGTATAACTTAAATCCAATTTAGCTTTTTTAAGTGCCGCTTCGCCCGCTTTTACCGCTGCTTGCGTTTGCGCAGCATTGGTAATCAGCTTGTCTAAATCAGATTGTGAAATAAAACCTTTATCAGCGACTTCTCTACCACGTTTTAAATCGCGGGCAGCACCTGCTGCACCAGCTATTTTTGATTTTAGGTCCGCATCAGATTGCGCTAAAAACGCCTCGTATTCGCTAGGATCAATTTTTAGCAGTAAATCGCCTTTTTTAACTTCAGAACCTTCAACAAATTTTCGCTCTATTAACTCACCTTGCACACGGGTTGTAATATCCGCTTCTTTCGACGCTTCGGTGCGCGCAGTAAACTCACGATAAGTGCCAACTTGGTCATTATTAACGGTATAAACCGAGACCGCTGGTGCTGGCGCTTGTTGCACAACTTCTTCCTTTCCACAACCCGTCAAGGCCATCGGCCCTAACAACACACAGCTGACAAAAAACGCAGCTTTGGTTGGGGAACTAATATTTTTATACTTGGACGTAAACATGCAACTCTCCCTTATCACAAATAGAGCAAATTTTTATTCTCGATGAAAAATCCGAAATTTCTAATAATATCTTCTGGTTATCAATCATAATACGACTGCACATTAATTGTAATTTAATATTTAACAAAATCTAATCAAATCAGTAAGTGGTGTTTTTAGCCATTTGTCAGAGCGGCTATTTTGCTGGAAAAATATGAACCTAGGGTGAAGTTACGCGCTTTACAGACATAGTAAGACACGTTAATCTCGAACAACCCAACAGGTCGGATGAGAATAATAATGAGCCACCTTGTCACCTTAAATATTGAAGCTGGCGTTGCCACCGTCACATTTAATCGCCCCGATAAACTCAACGCACTGAGCTATGAAAGTTTTGTACAGCTAGCACGCATTATTAAACAATTGAAAAAAGAAAAGTCGTTAAGATTAGTGATTATTGATGCCAACGGCAGTGATTTCTGTACCGGCCTTGATGTAAAAAACATCAGCCGCTCTCCTACTAAAATGTTAAAACTGCTATTCAAATGGCTTCCCGGTAATGCAAATCTAGCGCAGCGAGTCACCATAGGATGGCAAGAAATTAAAGCGCCGGTGATTTGTAAAATTCATGGCCGCTGTTTTGGTGGCGGTATGCAAATCGCGCTTGGCGCAGACTTTCGTTTAGCGAGTAGCGATGCCCAATTTGCCATTATGGAATCGCGCTGGGGATTAACACCAGATATGGCAGGCAGTGTCATGTTGCAAGGCCTAATCCCTTACGACCAAGCCTTAAAGCTCACTCATATGGCCGAGCCAATTAGTGCTGACACTGCTCAAGCAGTCAATTTAATTACACAAGTATGCGACGATTTAGATCACGAATGCGAGCAATTAAAGGCGGCATTATTAGCACAATCGCCCGATGCGTTAGCTGCAAACAAACGCACTTATCAAAAGCGTATGCTCGCAAATCGCCGCCAATTGTTAGCAGCTGAAACATTTAATCAAATACGTATTCTACGCGGCAAAAATGTAAAACGTGCCATTAGCAATCGCTTAAAAGGAGAAACTAAGCCTTTCGACAATTCGGCTAATTGGTAGCGACTAAAGAACAGTATACTGACCTGCAAGCTGTGATAGGCTATTGCTATGAAATACATTGTTAGTTTAACAATTCTAGTAACAGCATTAGCCCTTGGTCATGGCCTGCTGTATATACTGAATTTTAGTTTTCCCCCAGCAGTGCTCGGTATGGGCATTTTGTTGCTTGTGCTCAAATTAAATATTGTGTCACTAAAGCAATGTGAGGCGATTGGCGCATTACTGCTGAAATACTTCCCACTTTTTTTCATTCCCGCTGGTGTTGGCATCATTCAGCATTTGGACCTTATTAAAGATAACCTGCTTTTAATTGTAATCTCAATACTTACCGCTACGGTAGGCACCTTATTTATTATAGGAAAAGTCGCAAGTCTGCTTTTTGCATCTAGCGATAAGGAACAGTCATGAGCCTGCTTTTGATTGTTTTGTCTCCGCTTTGTTTTTTTACCTTTAAATGGTTGCAGACCCATTACTTAAAACACAGCCTTTGTAACCCTATTTTATTAAGCATTGCGTTTATTAGCGTGATTTTAGTGTGGGGTGAAATTCCCTACACTGAGTTTGCCACAATTAACACAGCGTATTTTTGGTTACTTGATTTAGCAATTGTTGCGCTAGCGATCCCACTATACAAAGAATCGCGCACTATAAAACAGCATACCTGGCGCTACATTTTATGCAGCGCCACCGGCGTTTTGGTGTCATCGATAATTG
The DNA here is from genome assembly GCF_057367955.1 of Pseudoalteromonas sp. NS-SX12. Taxonomy (NCBI): domain Bacteria; kingdom Pseudomonadati; phylum Pseudomonadota; class Gammaproteobacteria; order Alteromonadales; family Pseudoalteromonadaceae; genus Pseudoalteromonas; species Pseudoalteromonas sp. NS-SX12. The sequence continues at coordinate 157,691 of NZ_CM170634.1, forward strand.
CCATGCTTGTCGCCTTTTTGCTTGGCGCCAATGAACAACTTATCGCAAGCCTTGCACCCAACGCAGTAACAACCCCCATTGCCATTGAGGTTAGCAATCAACTTAACGGAATAAGTGCTCTTTCGGCAGTGATTGTTATTTGTGTCGGTATTTTTGGCGCTGTTTTTGGCTTACCGCTACTCAAACTATTTGGCGTAACACATATACCCAGTCAAGGCTTAGCGCTTGGAGCAGCTTGTCACGCAGTGGGTACAGCACGTGCCATTGAAGTTGATGAACGTATGGGCGCATTTGCATCCGTTAGTTTAGTATTAAGCGCCATATTGACCCCACTTATTATCCCTGTAATCTATACCTTAATAGAACTGGTACTATTAAACTAACTAGTCGGTAATCACATGTTACTAATACGCTTTTTTATTATAGGAGTTGTACTTGCCATGGCTGGATGCGCAACAAAAATAACGCCAAACACAAGTACACCTAGCTATGCTAAAGAGCCAGCGAAAACAGGTCGATTAGCTGAATTTATTAGCGATTTAACACATGATAAGCAAGGACAAACCGGCGTTTATACGCTTGGGCAAGGAGTCGATGCCTTTGTGTCACGCGTGAGTTTAATCAATGCGGCAACCAGCAGCATTGATCTACAGTATTACATCTACAATAACGACATTACCGGCAACCAAATCAACTATTCGCTATACAACGCCGCGGAGCGTGGTGTGCGAGTAAGGCTATTACTTGATGACCTAAAAGCCTCAGATAACAATCCTCAGCTACATATTTTAAACCAACATAAGAATGTTGAAATTCGCCTGTTTAACCCCTCGCCAAATCGTCGTAATAAAGCACTTGGCATTCTGACCGATTTTGCAAGGCTCAATAGTCGCATGCACAATAAATCGCTCACGGTAGATAGCTTGGCGTCGGTGATCGGCGGACGAAATATTGGTGACGAATATTTTAGTGCCAGTCACGAAGTAGAATTTGGCGACTTTGATCTATTGCTCATTGGTGAAGCGACACACGATGTAAATACGCAATTTGACGTTTACTGGAACAGTGAACACAGTTACCCATTGTCTGTGTTTCATCCTAGACGTTATTCTGATGAAGAAACGATTGCGATTTTATCTGAATGGGAAGAACAAATAACCGATACGGAACAATCGCAAACCGAGTATATTCAGGCGTTAACTCAATCACAATTTTTAGAGTACTTATCTGAAGGAGCCTTGCCATGGTCATGGGGTAAAGCCGATGTACTTTACGACCCGCCAAGCAAAATCAACGAAAGAGGTCTAACAAGTCCACTCCTTGACGAACTAGAAAGCGCCTTTGCCAATACCCAAAAAGACCTATTTATTATCTCGCCCTATTTTGTACCTGGCGATGGTGGCACAAAATACTTAATCGATATGGTTGAGCGTGGCGTAAATGTAACGATTCTTACGAATTCATTAGCCGCCACCGACGTTGTTGCAGTGCATTCAGGTTACGCCCCTTATCGCAAAGCGCTGTTAAAAGCAGGTGTTACGCTTTATGAAACAAAAGTAAAACCGAATTTTAAACCGTCAGCATGGCGCGGCTCTACTCAGGCGAGTTTACACGCTAAATCAATTATCTTTGATAAACAGCAAACCTTCGTCGGTTCATTAAACCTCGACCCTCGCTCAATGTTTATCAACACTGAAATTGGCGTGCTGTTTGAAAATGAGGTACTTAGCAGCAAAATTGTTAGCGCATTAAACGATGCCGTGGCAAATTCAGCTTACCGTGTACAGCTCGCTGACGACAAGCTAATTTGGCTTGATATGGATACGCAAAAAACCTTTAAAAGTGAACCAGATGCCAGCATTTGGCGTAAGATAGGCGCATGTTTTTTCCGCTTATTGCCTATTGAAGATCAACTCTAACCGTCGACTAAAGTTGACTTTAGAGACGACTGGTCTAATAATACCCACAAAGTGTGTACGTAAATATTAACCCGAATTATGAATAAGCCCGATACCAAAGAAGCGATATTGGCGGCAGGTCATGCGCTGATCATCGAAAAAAGTTACAACGGATGTGGCTTAAAAGAAATCCTTGATAAAGCCGGAGTGCCAAAAGGTTCGTTTTATCATTATTTTAAGTCAAAAGAAGATTTTGGCCTTGCACTCATTGAGCGTGCCCAAGACCAAAGCCATGACTTTATGCGTGAATACCTGCGTGATCGAAAATTCTCGCCACTGCAGCGCATTCATAACTGGTTTAAACGCATTCAGCAATTTCATGAAGAAGATGGTATTGACTGTGAGTGTTTAGTGCCCAAGTTGATTTTGGAGCAATCTCAACTCAGTGAAAATATGCGTGGCGGCATAAAATGCGCGCAAGACTTAGTGCACAGCATGATGGCGCAAACCATTCGCGAAGCGCAACAAGAAGGCGAAGTAAACAAAAACCTCGACCCACATAAAATTGCCGCATTTCTGTTTAATGCCAGCCATGGTGCAGCAATACAAATGCAAGTAGAACGCTCAACCGAGCCATACGACAACTTTGTTGAAATTATTTTTGAATCGATTTTAGTGCCTTAATTGGCACTTTTTGTTTGCCTGCCAAAGCCTTCTCTAGACCACTTGGTCTAAAAAATAATTTTAAAATATAAACAACAATTTCATCGACTTACCTTAAAAACTCAATTTTAAATCGCTATTCAGCCCAAATTCATCTTGCAACATCTGCCAAATTGAATGACAATTCACTAGACGACTGGTCTACTCAATTGGAAATTACAATGACATCTCCACTTTCTTTTAAATATATCGCAGCAACATTGAGCTTATTGTTGCTGGTTTTCAACGCAAATGCGCAAGTCGTTCGCTTTAGTGAAGCAAGCGAAGCACAATTGCAACCACGTAAACGTGTTGTCGGCACGTTAAAAGCATTCAATCAAGCTAATGTCGCTTCAGTAGAATCAGGTAAAGTAGTTAAAGTACTGGTTAATGAAGGTGATGTTGTTGTAGAAGGTGACGTGCTGGCAATACTCGATACACGCCGTTTAGACGCTGAAAAGCAGCGTTTACAAGCGGAAAAAATGCTAGCAGATGCTAACCTTGCATTAGCAAAAGCAGAATTTACGCAAGCAGAAGAAGACTACCTTGCTTATAAACAGTCAGCGCAAAAAAGCGCCGTATCTAAGCAGCGTCTAAATCAAAGTAAAACCCTCACTATTGCAAATCAAGCACGTGTTATCGCTGCAACACAAGCGATAAAGGCACTGTCTGCACAGTTAAACGCATTGCAGGTGCGTATTGATGATATGTCAATTCGCGCACCATTTGATGGCCAAGTAACTAATCGTCTAGCTGAACTAGGTCAATGGTTAGGCAGTGGCGATCATGCATTTACTTTAACCTCTCTCAATAAATTAGAAGCCTGGTTAGATGTGCCAGAACGTTTTGCCTTTTTAGCAGGTCAAGCACCAAGCGAAATTGCCTTGCAGATTGGCGATGAGCTAGTTCAAGCGGGCAATATTAAAGTACTTAATAGTGTTGATGAACGCGCTCGTACTTTCCGCGTGATTGGTCAAGTAAATGGCAACGGTTTAATGCCGGGCATGTCGGTAAGTGCCTGGTTACCAGAAGGTAAACCTCGCACCACACTTATTGTACCAAAAGATGCATTAGTGAATCGTGGTGGTAATTACTTAGTTTATAAAGTAGTACTGCAAGGCGACAAGCAAATTGCACAACCAATTTCAGTTAACGTGCAGTTTCACCAAGGCGACAAGGTGGCAGTTTATGCACCACAACTTGCACCAACCGACAAAGTTATCACTGAAGGCAACGAGCGTCTAATGCCAGGCCCTGTTGTTGCGGTAGCAGATACCTCTAACGGCAATCAACAACATTTAAAGTAGGCACGTTATGAAGATTGTAGAAAGCGCGGTTAAACAACCTATTAGTGTAATCGTTGCTGTAATTTTATCGGTACTGGCAGGCATACTCGCCTTTACCCAAGTACCCGTTCAAATGACCCCGTCAGTTGATTCAGTAGTCGTCAGCGTGCGTACCTTTTGGGAAAACGCAAGCCCTGAAGAAATTGAATCGGACGTGGTGATTGAGCAAGAAAAAGTATTATCCGATGTAAACGGACTAATTTCTTTAACCAGTATCAGCCAAACCTCTGCCGCTCAATTGCGTTTAGAGTTCGAAACTGGCACCGATATTAAACAAGCACAAGCAGAAGTAGTACAAAAGCTTAACGAAGTACCCGCCTACCCTATGGGCGTATCGGAACCGACCGTTGAAGGCGTTGATCCTATGTCGGTGGATTACATCGCCTGGGTAGGCCTTGCGGCAACCGATCCGAGCTTTGATAACACGACTTTGTATGATTTTATGGAGCGTCGATTACGTCCGCGCCTTGAAAACATCAAAGGTATTTCTAAGGTAGGAATTTTAGGTGCTCGTGAACAAGAGCTGCAAATTCAAATTGACCCCGTCAAACTAGCCAATTTTGGTATTACCTACAGCCAACTAGTAGACGCGATTCAAATTACTAACACCAATTACTCAGGTGGTCGTTTGCCCGACGGTAAAAATGATATTCGCGTGCGCGCTATGGGTCGCTTTACCGATGCGGCAACCATTGAAAATATCGTTATTCGCAAAGACAACCGCGGCCCGGTTTATGTAAAAGACATCGCAACAGTAAAACTCGATTACAAAGATATGCGAGATTGGGTACGTGCCCGTGGCGTTAAAATGCCATTTTTCAACTTTCAGCTGGCGCATGGTGCTAACTTACTTGAAACCATGAACTCGCTAAAAGCGGAAATTGCTGAACTTAATAAACCTGATGGTATGCTCGAGCAACACGCTAAGAAGCTAGGCGTAAATGGCACTTTTGAGCTTGTTACTACGTGGGACTCATCAAGCTATGTTGAAAACGCCATTGATTTAGTACAAAGCAATATTATGGTCGGTGGCTTACTTGCCGTAATTACGCTACTGCTATTTTTGCGTTCGCTGCGCACTATTGGTGTTATCGCTATCGCAATTCCAATTTCAGTGATTGCGTCTGTGGTAATTTTGGTTGCCCTGGGCCGTTCAATTAACATCGTATCGCTTGCGGGCATGGCATTCGCGGTCGGTATGGTGGTTGATAATGCCATTGTGGTAATCGAGAATATTTTCCGCCATTTAGAAATGGGCAAAAAGCCGCTTAAGGCCAGTGTTGAAGGCACGCAAGAAGTTGCCGGTGCCGTATTTGCGTCAACCATGACAACGCTCGTCGTATTTGTGCCAATTTTAACCATTGCCGATAGCGCTGGGCAGCTTTTTCGCGATATATCACTTGCCATCATGGCAGCAGTCTTTATTAGTTTTGTCGTATCTGTCTTAGTTATTCCGGTAGCGGGCGCTTACTTTTTACGTGCGCGCAGTGAGTCAAAACAAGTAAAATTAAGAACTGGTAAGCTGGCTGAACTTGAGAAAAAAGCAGCTAAGTTACCAAACAAAATTGGCGCCTTATTTATCGCAATTTCGAGCACGACAAAACGCAAAGTTACCGTTGTAACTAGCTTTGCAGTCGTAACTCTTGTGGGTATTGCGCTACTTATTCCACCGCTAGATTACTTACCAAAAGGTAACCGTAATTTTGCTTTTGGTTTTATGGTACCGCCGCCGGGTTATAACCTTGATCAAGTATCAGAAATCGGTAATCGCATTGAAAAAGTGATACGCCCAGCTTGGGAAGTCACCGGTGATAAATTCCATGCAGAAACCGTTATTCGTGGTGGTGAGCCAGATTTAACGCAAAGTACACCAGATATTCAATTGATGGATGGCAGCACCATTAAAGCGCCTGAAATTGACCACTACTTTTTGGTTGCGATGGACGGTCAAATTCTCCATGGCATGATCCCGAAAGAAGCGGATAAAACCATTGATGCGGTAGACTTTCTAAACCAAACATTAATGGGCGTAAACGCACCCGATGTAATTGGCTTTGCTTTCCAGTTCCCACTTTTTAACACGGGTGGTACAACGGGTAGCGCGATTCAAATCGACTTAGTGGGTGATGATTTGCAGCAAATTACTAATGGCGCAACGGCATTACTGTTTAAGTTAATTGGAAATTATGGTCCTTATGCAACCATTCCAGAACCCGCTAACTTTTTATTACCAACACCAGAGCTTTCAATTAAGCCGCTAGATGAGCGTTTAGCAGAGCTCAACATGACACGTCGTGATTTAGGCCTAGCTGTGCAAGCAAACGGTGATGGCATTATTATGATGAACAGTTTTGCGGTTGGCGGTGAATTAAAAGATCTTAAGATTGTAACCAACGCGCAGCAAGATGATTTCCCAATTGATGCATTGATGCAAGCGCCATTGGCTACACCGCAAAGTCAAGTAGTAGATTTACAGTCACTTGCGCTTGTTGAACGCACGCAAACCGTTGACCAAATTAAGCACGTTTCACGTCAGCGCGCGGTAACCTTACAGTTTACACCGCCTGCAGGCATGCCACTTGAGCAAGCGATTGCCTCTGTTAACAGTATGGTTGAAGAACTACGCGGTGCGGGTGCGATTTCACCGGCTGTTGAAGTCAACCTAGCTGGTAGTGCCGGTAAACTGGCTGACCTTAAAAAGTCGCTGTTAGGTGATGGTAGTTTGTTTGGCACCTTGAGTTCGAGCCTATTTTTGGCAATGTTTGTCGTGTATCTGGTAATGGTTATTTTATTCCAAAACTGGAAATACCCATTAGTAATTATGGTAAGTGTACCGCTTGCAACACTAGGTGGCTTTATGGGCCTTGCTGCTGTGCACTGGGCAAGTGTGTTTGACCGCTATACGCCAATTCAAAACCTTGATGTGTTAACGCTATTGGGTTTCGTAATTTTAGCGGGTGTGGTTGTAAACAACGCAATCTTAATTGTGCACCAAGCACTTAACAATCTGAAGTACAAAGGGTTAAGCGCACAACTGGCAATTAAAGAGTCGGTTGAAAGCCGTGTCCGCCCTATTATGATGTCAACACTTACCTCGGTTGGCGGCATGCTACCACTGGTGTTAATGCCAGGTGCGGGGAGTGAGCTATACCGTGGTTTAGGTGGTGTTGTGGTTGGTGGCTTAGTGGTTTCAACAATATTCACTTTGATTTTAGTGCCAGTCATATTAAGCTTCTTACTTAAGGATTCTGATATTAAACAAAATTCAGAAGACACCGATTTACGGACAGCCGCTTAGATATGGAAATCTAAATTGATGACTGACCAAAAATCCCAGCACTTGCTGGGATTTTTTATGCCTAAATAACACACACTATTGCAACAGCTCGACAATCTTTGTCTATAGTAATTAAGTGGCTTGTTAAAAATAAGCGAACTAATGATTGAAATAGATAACAAAATACTGAGCGATGTTGCAGCTGGTTTCACCATTCCAGCTAAGCCTGATATTTTGCAAGCATTGCAAGATGAGCTAAACCACGAGCCCGAACTTTATCGCGTTGCAGACATTATTGCCGCTGACGTGGCAACATCAGCTGCCGTACTCAAAATTATAAACAGCCCTTACTACGGCCTTGCTAGAACAATAAGTGATATCCGCCAAGCCGTAATGTTTTTAGGTCTTGAGAATATTACCAGCTTAGTCACCGGCTATTTACTTAAACAAGCCTATGACCAAAGTAAATGCTCGTTACCACTAAATCGTTTTTGGGATAACGCTAACGACATCGCTAATGTGTCGTGTATTATTGCGCAACATTTAAAATCGCCCCTACCACCCGAAAATTTACACTTAATTGGTTTGTTTCACGATGCGGGTACACCCGCGATGGCAATTCGCTTTGAAGGCTACACCCATTTACTGCAAGAGCACCGTGAAAATGACAGCAACCCGTTAATACATAAAGAAGAAAAGAAATACAAAACCAATCACGCGGTTGTTGGCTACTACTTAGCCACGAGTTGGAACTTACCTAAACAAATTTGCCAAATAATACTGCAACATCACAGTAATGATTTTTTTAATGCCTCAAACGATAAATTTGAGCGCAGTTGCTTTGCTTGTTTACGCTTGGCTGAAAACCTAGTACATGTCGCTAGGCACTTTCGCCCTGAACCACAATGGCACGCAATAGAACAGCGAGTATTAGACACCTTACAACTCGATGAATATGACTTCCAAGATCTGAAAGAAGATGTAGAAGAGTATTTAATTTCATCGCATTAAGAATAACTAACAAATTCAACAGGATTTACAGCCCCTTGAAAACAAAAAACCCAGCACATGGCTGGGTTTTTTTATAAGACATTGCTTAGTCCGCTTGCGGGCGCATATGCGGGAATAAGATTACATCTTTAATCGTTGGTGAGTCAGTAAATAGCATTACTAGACGGTCGATACCAATACCTTCACCTGCTGTTGGCGGTAAGCCATACTCAAGTGCTTGGATATAGTCATCGTCAAAGTGCATTGCTTCATCATCACCGGCATCTTTCTCTTCAACCTGACGTGCAAAGCGTGCAGCTTGGTCTTCTGCATCGTTAAGCTCAGAGAAACCATTTGCTAATTCACGGCCACCAACGAAGAATTCGAAACGGTCAGTGATAAATGGGTTTTCATCGTTACGACGTGCAAGTGGCGACACTTCCCACGGATACTCTGTGATGAAAGTTGGCTGAATTAGTTTGTGCTCAGCGGTTTCTTCGAAGATCTCACATAAGAACTTACCTGCACCCCATACACATTTCTCTGGTACTTTTACGTGTACTTTCTTCGCGTAAGCGACTAGCTCTTCGAAGTGGTTTTCAGGATCTTTGAAGATATGCGCGATTTCAGCTGCATCTGGACCAAACTTGATGATGGCATCAGCCATTGATAAACGCTCGAACTTGCTACCGAAATCATATTCGATTGTTTCAACAACTTCACCTTCAGCGTTTTTAACTGTGTTAACAACCGTTGTTGTACCAAGTACATCTTGTGCAACGGTACGTAACATGTCTTCCGTTAAGTTCATTAGGTCGTTGTAGTCAGCGTACGCTTGATAGAATTCAATCATTGTGAATTCTGGGTTGTGACGCGTTGAAAGACCTTCATTACGGAAGTTACGGTTAATTTCAAATACGCGGTCAAAACCACCTACCACTAAACGCTTAAGGTAAAGCTCTGGTGCGATACGTAAGTACATATCGATGTCTAACGCGTTGTGGTGAGTTACGAATGGACGCGCCGTTGCACCACCAGGAATAACCTGAAGCATTGGCGTTTCAACTTCCATAAAGTCACGTTCAGCTAAGAAACGACGAATACCTTCAATCACTTTTGAACGAATACGGAACGTCTCACGGGTATCCATGTTAGTGATTAGGTCAACATAACGCTGACGGTACTTCGCTTCTTGGTCTGTTAAACCGTGGAATTTTTCTGGTAATGGGCGCAGTGACTTAGTTAGTAGCTCGTACTGAACCATATCTACGTAAAGGTCACCTTTACCTGATTTATGAAGTGGACCCGATACACCGATGATGTCACCGATATCAAGCTGACCATACTTCTCTTTTAACTCTTTTTGTACGTCTTTAGATGCATACGCCTGAATACGACCTTTCATATCTTGAAGTACAAGGAAAGGACCACGTTTTGCTAAAATACGGCCCGCTACTGAAACTTGGTGGTCTAACTCGACTAACTCTTCCTTCGATTTATCACCAAACTTAGCTTGTAGATCTGCTGTGTAATTTTCACGGCGGAAAGTATTCGGGTGACCATTAGCTGAGCAATTCTCACGAATCGCATCTAGCTTGGCACGACGCTCTGCAATCAATTTATTTTCGTCTTGAATTTGATCTGTCATGTTATAGCTCTAAGTTGCTTGGTTTAAATTAAAGGCCAGATTTCAGGCTGGCTTCGATAAACTTATCTAAATCGCCGTCTAATACGGCTTGAGTATTGCGGTTTTCAACCCCGGTACGTAAATCTTTGATACGAGAATCATCCAGTACGTACGAACGAATTTGGCTACCCCAGCCAATATCCGATTTTGCATCTTCTTGTGACTGCTTTTCAGCATTCTGTTTATGCATTTCAAGCTCAAACAATTTTGCTTTTAACTGCTTCATTGCCTGTGCTTTGTTTTTGTGTTGCGAACGGTCATTCTGACACTGTACTACCGTATTGGTTGGTAAGTGAGTAATACGTACAGCAGATTCTGTACGGTTAACGTGCTGACCACCCGCACCCGATGCACGATATACGTCAATACGCAAATCGGCTGGGTTAATATCAATTTCAATATTGTCATCCACTTCAGGATAAACAAACGCCGAAGCAAATGATGTATGACGACGACCTGTTGAATCAAATGGGCTTTTACGTACTAAACGGTGAACACCTGTTTCAGTGCGCAACCAACCGTAAGCATATTCACCTGATACACGTACCGTAGCACCTTTAATGCCGGCAACATCACCATCGGTCGCTTCAACGATTTCCGCTTTAAAGCCTTTTGCTTCAGCCCAACGTAAATACATACGCAGCAGCATGTTACACCAGTCTTGTGCTTCAGTACCGCCCGAGCCTGACTGTAAGTCGATATAAGCATCGTTACCATCTTGCTCACCAGAGAACATACGACGGAACTCTAGCTTATCAAGTTGCTTCATTAAGTCTTCAAGCTCAGACTCTGCTTCTGCAAAGGTGTCTTCATCTTCTGCTTCAACAGCAAGCTCAACTAAGCCTTCAACATCTTCTGCACCTTGGTCTAAGGTATCAATCGTGTCAACAATCGCTTCTAAGCTCGATTTTTCACGACCTAACGCCTGCGCTTTTTCTGGTTCATTCCAAACCGCAGAATCTTCTAATTCGGCATTAACTTCTTCTAACCGCTCTTTTTTTAGAGGGTAGTCAAAGATACCCCCTAAGTTGGTCGGTGCGCTCGCGAATTTCCTTGATTTGATTAATCACAGGATTCACTTCAAACATTACATCACTCCAACTTGTGTTTTGCCTTAATTCTTGGCAATAATCAAAGGCGGGAATTTTAGCAAAAAAAAATGGTTTTGATTAGATTCAAAACCATTTTTTCGCATAAATATTTCTTATCTATGCTAATTGTATTTCACTGACCAATAATTGCAGCGAAAACTTACCTCTAAACTCATTAATATCAAGTTGATAGGCTAAACGTACTTTTTCAGCTGCGGTATTTGGCCACGCCCTTAAATCAACATTGAAAGCAATCGCGTCAACATCTAAACCCGATGCATGTCGCAATACTAATTTTAAATGTTTTTCGCCCACCATACGCTGTTGAATAACATAAAAAACATCGTCAAATAGTGGCTCAGCAAAGCTCTGTCCAAACGGGCCAGCTTGCTTAAGCTGGTTAGCAAAATTCAAGTTAAAACAATCAGCTGGCAAATTACCATCGGTTAATATCACAGCGTGCTTATCTTCTTCGGCAAGCGTGTTTGCTACCGCGTCTGTGTAAACTTGCTTAAAGCGCGAAAAGTCACTTTCTAAAATCGATAATCCTGCCGCCATTGCGTGACCACCAAATTTTAAAATTAAATCGGGGTGTTTTGTTGAAATTGACTCTAACAAATCACGCATATGCAGTCCTGGAATAGAGCGGCAGCTGCCTTTTATTTCACCATTTTCACCCTGTGCAAAAATCACCGTGGGGCGATGATATTGCTCTTTTAAACGTCCCGCCAGAATACCAATAACACCTTGGTGCCAATCGTCTTGATATAGACACACTGCATCTGGAATTTCTTGTGATTGAGACACTAAGCGTTCTAGCACCGCGTTAGCTTCAACTTGCATACTTTGCTCGATTTCACGGCGTTCTTGGTTTAATCCATCAAGTTCCGCGGCAATGCGTCTTGCCTGATTGCAATCCTGACTCAGTAAACAAGCGATACCTAAACTCATATCATCTAAGCGCCCTGCCGCATTAAGCCTTGGCGCAATCGCAAAGCCAAAGTCACTGGCTTGCAGTCGATAACTATTTCGGTTGGCAACTTCGATTAGTGCTAAAATCCCAGGGCGGGTGCGCCCTGCGCGAATACGTGCCAAACCTTGGTATACCAAAGTCCGGTTATTAGCATCGAGCGGCACTACATCGGCCACCGTGCCCAGCGCAACAATATCCAAAAGACTCGCTAAATTAGGTTGCGCTAAGCCGGAGTTTTCAAAATAATTTTGTTCGCGCAGTGTGTGACGAAGTGCCACCAGCAAGTAAAACGCAACACCACATCCAGCCAGAGCTTTAGATGGAAACTGACAATCAAAGCGGTTTGGATTAACAATTGCGTCAGCGTTAGGAAGCTTTTCACCTTGCAAATGGTGATCGGTTACAATCACTTGAATACCCGCCTGCTTACAAATCTCAACTCCCTGCAAGCAAGAAATGCCGTTATCAACTGTGATAAGAATATCCGGCTTAATTTGCACTACTTGTTCTGCAAGTTGAGGGCTTAAGCCATAGCCTAAGTTAAAACGGTTTGGCACTAGGTAATCAACATTTTGAAAGCCAAACATTGGCAGGCCTTCCATTAACACCGCGGTACTGGTTGCACCATCAGCATCAAAGTCACCGACGATTAAAATTTTGGCGTGGTTTTGCAGCCCATTAATTAAGATATTTGCGGCAACATCAATATCTTTCAATAAACGAAAATCAAGTAATGACGCAGCGCCATTATCGAGTTCAGTATTGTTTTTGATGCCACGAGAGGCATAAATTTGTTTAATAACAGGGTGAAGCGATGCGTCTAAATGACTGTCGTCAACGCGTGCACGTGTTTGAATTGTTTTTTGCATGAACCGTTTTTAATAATCTCAGACTAAAAAGGGCCTTAACGGCCCTAAATTCGCTAAAAAAGTTATCTTAACCTTTTTTGCTATCAAGAATTTGCTTTAACTGCGCCGCTGGCTGGTAACCAGGAATAAGCGTACCATCTTCTAAAATGATAGCTGGTGTACCCGTAATACCAAAGCTTTGACCCATTTCAAACTGCTCTTTTACCGGTGCATCACAGGCTGCTACGTCTACTACGTCATCACCCGCTTTTGCATCTGTAAGTGCTTTAGCCGCATCTTTTGCGCACCAAATATCTTGTAAGTCGTCATAACCTTTACTTGGAATACCTGCACGCGGGTAAGCAAGATATTGCACCGTAATGCCTGCATCTAGGTAATCTTCTAACTCACGGTGTAATTTACGACAGTAACCACAAGTAATATCTGTAAAGATTGTTACCTTGTATTTTTCATTTTTAGCTGGGTAAACAATCATTGAGTCTGCAAATTGTTTTACGCCTTCTTTACGTAAGTTGCCAAGTGCAACTTCCGTTAAATTTTCTTTGTTTTCAAGGTCAAGTAACGTACCTTGCAGTAAGTATTTACCATCTGCCGTGCTGTAAAGTACGCCGCGATTGGTTAATACTTCGTACAAACCTTTTACTGGCGTTTCTGCAACACCACTTGCTTTTAAACCAATTTTTTCAAATTCCGCAATGATTTTCGCTTCGATTGGATCAACACTCGCTGCTGCGACACCATTTGCTGAAATATTAAATGCCGCACTCAACAAAGCAGCTGCGATTGCTAGTTTTTTCATTTGCTTTCTCTATTTTTAAATACTGGGGCTTATAAATATTTAGACCGTACTAAGCCACATAAAATTCCGTATTTTGTCATCAAGCCCTTGGATGATGCGTCTGATGAATGGATTTTAACCTTTCTTTTGCTACATGAGTATAAATCTGTGTGGTCGATAAGTCACTATGGCCTAACATCATTTGTACAACACGTAAGTCAGCACCATGATTGATCAAATGTGTGGCAAATGCATGACGTAAGGTGTGTGGCGATAATTCCGTTTGAATATTTGCAACTAATGCATAGTGTTTTATGCGATGCCAAAAGGTTTGCCGCGTCATACCTATGCCGCGTTTTGACGGAAAAACAAAGTCGGTTGCATGTTTAATTAACTGCGGTCGTGCCAGTTTAATAAAGGCTTCAATGTATTCAAGCGCCACTTCTCCCATCGGCACTAAACGTTCTTTATTGCCTTTACCTTTCACAAATACCACAGCTTGACGCAGATTGATTTGCTCCATACGCAGGCCAACTAATTCACTTACGCGAAGTCCTGTTGCATATAACAGTTCAAGCATGGCTTTATCTCTAAGCTCAATGGGTTCTTCAAGATTAGGCGCATCAAGCAAGGCTTCTACTTCTTGTTCTGTTAAAGTTTTAGGTAATGATTGACCTAGCTTTGGCTGTTCAATATGGGCAAGCGGTGAACTAGAAAGTTTTTTCAAACCAATAAAATACAAATAAAAGCGTTTTAACGCACTTTGTGCCCGAGCGGTGCTGCGCGCTGTAAAACCATTTTCTCGACGATAAGCTAAATAATCGAGAATAATGCTTTCATCAACATCAAAAAGTGATGTTTTCGCAATAAAAATCGCAAACTTATTTAAATCACTACGATAAGCTGCCAAGGTATTTTCACTTAAACCTTGCTCAAGCCATAGAGCATCTAAAAATTGCTCTATCTTTTGGCTATTTTCAACACTTGGGGTTTGTTTTTCTGTCAATGTATTAATAACACATAGGTTAAGGTAAACTAGCGCCTATCATATCAAGCTCACGGCAACGCACAAATTTAATATGAAAATTGGTTTATTTTTCGGCTCTACAACCTGTTACACCGAAATGGCTGCAGAAAAAATTCAGCAAATTATCGGTGAAGACATCATTTCACTGCACAATATTAAAGACGAGCCACTGAAAAACGCAGAAGATTTCGATTTCGTAATATTTGGCATTTCCACTTGGGACTTTGGCGAGTTACAAGAAGATTGGGAATCAATTTGGGACGATATTGAATCGGTTAATTTAAGCGGTAAAACCATTGCACTGTTTGGTATGGGCGACCAACAAGGTTATGGTCAATGGTTCCAAGATGCCTTAGGCATGCTGCACGACAAAATTAAACCACAAGGCGTGACCTTTTTAGGCTATTGGCCGAACTCAGATGATTACGAATTTGAAGCGTCAAAAGCACTAACCGAAGATGGCACACAGTTTGTTGGCTTGGCACTTGATGAAGACAGCCAGTACGAAAAAAGTGATGAGCGCATTGCTACTTGGGTTGAGCAAGTGATGACGGAATACGCCGAAACGCTGTAACTGCGTTCCTCAAAAGTTCAAATAGAAATCTCGGCACAGTTGTTTATACGCTGTGCTGTACTCCCCACTCTCAGCATGAATAATCAATTCTTCTTCAACTAACATTTGCAACTCATCATTATGCGCTAAACAGATTAACACGCGTTTTGCTGCTTTCTTTTTGCTAGTAAATACCCACAGTTTTTTTGTAATTTGCAAATTAGCGTTATCTGCGGCACTTTCAAACCGGCTTAACTCGGTAGTTGGCAATACCACACAAAACCGGCCCTTTTCGCTTAATAAACTCGCTGCTTTAGCACATAAACTATCAAACGATAAACCATCCGTATGGCGTGCCGTCATGCGCTGTGCATTATCGCTTTTCAGTGAGCCATTAAAAAATGGCGGGTTTGAAACAATCAAATCAAACGCTGTATTTGCTTGAAATTCATTGATATCACCTTGCCACAAATTTAAATCCGTCCAAGGCGAAGCTGAAATATTCTCTTTTGCTTGTAAAAATGCGTCATTATCAATTTCAACACCTGTGATAACTAAACTAGGCGCACGCTGCTTAAGCATTAAAGCAATTAGCCCCGTACCTGTACCAATATCTAGTGCTGTATTAACCCTCTCAAGGGGTGCCCAAGCGCCCAGCAAAATACCATCAGTGCCCACTTTCATGGCACATTTATCGTGGTTAATATGAAACTGCTTAAACGTAAAACCCGACATTGCGGTAAAATGCCCTCTGCCCTATTGCCTCATTCGGTGTATAATACAGCTAATTTTCCTTTATGTTTATTTCCTTATGCACTTTGCTGACCTAGATCTTGATCCCAAATTATTAAACGCCATTGAAAAAATGGGTTTTGATAAACCGACTAGCATTCAATCGCTCGCTATTCCTGCGGCGATGAAAGGTCGCGATATTTTAGCAAGTTCACCAACCGGTACTGGTAAAACGGCTGCGTTTTTACTTGGTTCAATGCAATACCTGATTGATTTCCCAAGACGTAATCCAGGTTTTGCGCGCGTACTTATTATGACACCAACACGTGAACTCGCTTATCAAGTGTATGAACAAGCAAATGCCCTTGCAGCGCAAACTCACCTTAAAATTGGTGTAGTAACCGGTGGTATTAACTACGGTAGCCATAAAGAAATTTTTGAAAAAAATAACGACATTCTGATTGCTACGCCTGGTCGTTTAATGGATTACCTAAATTCAGAAAACTTCCACGCAGAAGATGTTGAAGTACTTATTCTTGATGAAGCCGACCGCATGTTAGACATGGGCTTTCGTAAAGAAATGCTACGTATTTGCGACGAAGCAAAAAACCGTAAACAGTGCTTTTTATTCTCAGCAACACTAGAGGGCGACAGCGTTGAGCTATTTGCAGAGCGTATTCTAAATGATCCAGCACTTTTAGAAGCAACGCCATCACGCCGCGAAAAAGGCAAAATCCATCAGTGGGTGCATTTATCAGATAACCGCGAACACAAAGTGGAACAACTTGAAGCGATTTTGAAATCGGAAGAAGTTGAAAAGGCCATTGTGTTCGTTAAAACACGTGAACGTTTAGAACAGCTAGTTGGCGAGTTATTCGCGAAAGACATTAAAACCACGTGGCTGCGTGGTGAAATGCCTCAGGATAAACGTTTAGCCGCACTAAAAAGCTTTGATACTGGCCGTACAAACGTATTAATTGCAACCGACGTTGCCGCGCGCGGTATTGATGTAGCTGATATTAGCCATGTAATTAACTTCGATATGCCACGCACTGCCGACATTTACGTACACCGTATTGGCCGTACAGGCCGTGCAGGTAAAAAAGGCACAGCAATTTCATTTATTGAAGCTCATGATGTGGAAATCTTGGCGAAAGTTGAGCGCTACACAGAACAAAAACTTAAGCGCCGCACAATTAAAGGCTTAGAGCCAAAACATAAAGAAGCGAAATTGCCGGCGAAAAAGAAAAAAGACCCAGAAAAAATGAAGGCTAAAAAGAAAGCCAAGAAAAAAGCGAAAAAGAAGTAGCTTTACAAAAGCGGTGTTATCACCGCTTTTTTATTCTTTAAATTCAGCCCCTTCGTGACGTAATAGCCACGCTTTTCGCTCTAAGCCACCGCCGTAGCCAGTCAGTGAGCCATCCTTACCAATCACCCGATGACACGGCACAATAATCGCAACCCGATTCATACCATTTGCAGTGGCGACAGCGCGCACCGCTTTAGCGTTATTAAGTGCAGTTGCTTGCTCTGAATAACTGCGTGTTTCGCCAAATGGAATAGTTTGTAACCCTTGCCATACACCTTGTTGAAATTCGGTTCCAGGTAAATCTAGGGGAATGCTAAACTCTTTACGCATACCCGTAAAATATTCATTGAGCTCTAACTTACACTGCTTAATGTGATCATTCTCGCCTTGTAAAATCACTGCATTTAGACGCTTTTGTAAATCGTTAAATTCCGTTTCTAACATGCGTCTATCAACAAACTCGACAAGACATACACCGCTATTGGTTGCGCATATAAACATTGGGCCAATGGGTGTAGTGTGGCGCGCAATTAAGATAACTTGCTTCTCTTTACTTTTACTTGGGTTAAGGCCTGTGGCTTTTTTAAAAGTGTAGGCAAATCCGCTTAATGAGTTAAAACCCGAATCAAGCGCCGAATCAATCAGTTGCTTGCCATTTTGAATTTCTTGATAGGCAGTATTTATACGCACCATGCGCTGATAAGCTTGAAACGTCATACCATAGTGTTTTTTAAACCAACGCCTTACCAGCTCAGGTTGAATGCCCGCTTCTTTTAAGTGGTAGTCTGAAAGTTTTTCTTGGCCTTTTTGCGCTAGCAATTTTAATGCTGTCGCCACTGGCTCTGGCATTGAATGGGCATTTTGTGTTGGCTTACACACTTTGCACGGGCGAAACCCCGCATCAAGGGCATCTTTTACCTCTGAGCAAAACTCGACATTTTCTTTTTTGGGTTTGCGTGCTGTGCAAGTCGCGATACAAAAAATCTGCGTGCTGGTAACACAGGCATAAAAACAGCCAAGATATTGACTGTTTTTATCTACCAATGCTTGGTAATACTCGTTAATTTTTTCAGGTTGTGTGATTTTCATAAAGCCAATCATTCGGTGATTTTAGCCAAGCGTAACCAAGGCTAACATTTCACTCAACCGAAAACTGAACAAGTATATTTTTAGTGTTGGACTAACGAACTTTCAGGCAATCCAATTTCATCCAACATCATCATTAAATGTGCAGCGCTCCAACTAAAGTTAGTTGCACCTTGTTGCTCACCAGTAAAAGGATGATAGTTTTCACGAATACTGTCTTTTTGGCTGAGGCCTTTACTATTACTAATTAGCTTTTGTAAAAGCTGCTGCGCGTCCTTTTTATAGCCATAATGACTTAGTGCACTTAGTGCGAAATACACTTGATCAAGCCACACTCTGCCGCGCCAATAAACATCTGCTCCAAATGCGGGGTTTGTGATAGCAGCGGTAGGAAATGGCACATGGGTATTAAATTCGTGCTCACGAAGCATGGTATTAATAACGCTTTTAGCATTTTTGTCACTTGCCACTTGGCTAAATAACGGCGCCCAACCTTCAGGGCCTTTGCCGCGATGCACTAACAACTTACCTTTACATTCACTCGTTGACTGTGGGGCATTATCAATAGCTAAGTCATAATAAAAACCAGTTTTGCTATCGTAAAAACACGCATCAATACGTGCTTTTAAGGTTTGATATTCTGCTTGGTATTTTTGTGCATCTTGGTTGTTACCTAATCGTTTTGCCATTGCCGCTAATTGGCGTTTTTCCATTGCTAGATAGCTATTAAGCTCTACAGATTCTTGGTTGATAGTATAACCAACTAGTTGACCATCACGCATGTTTTCGAAAATCTTAACCTGCCAATCAGCCTTCGCTTTTGTCATATCGCCTTTATAAGTTTGATTGGCATATTCTTTAAACTGCTCATTTGAAATAAAACCAAAACGCGCCGCATTATCCATACCTGACTCCCAGCCCGCAGCATGTTGCACAGGGATATCAAACGCATCAATTTGGCTGTTGTCAAGTAAACTTAAATACAGCTGATTACCACGGCATGAATACCAATTATCTTTCCCTTTTTTGCACGATGCCAAAACAGCCAGTTGCGTGTTTGCTTGTACTGAGAAACGCATCTCCCCTTCTTTTGTGGTATGTTTATCATCAACCGTGCCGCCATATTCAATTAAACCATTGCTATTATGATCGCGGTTTAAATACCACCATTCATGGTACGCTTTTAATTTCGGATATATTTCAGCCAAAAACGCTTCATCATTGGTTTTTGACACAATTTGCCAAACTACCCAAGATGCCAGTGGCGGCTTAGTATTACGCTCATTCCAATTACCGCCATCGCCACCGCGCGCTTTTGAGTAATTGTAAAACACCGCATCAATCACCATGCCCGCATCTTGCGCACGAAGTGTATCTTTATGCGTTATCTGATAATCAAACATGGCGCGTACGTTATCTTTAGCAAGTTCGGGCATCACCTCTGCAAGTGCATAGGCATGCTTCCAACTGTCCCACGCCCATACACCATTAAACCAACGGGCAGTCACCGATGGGGTTATGCCATTATGTTTAATAGCCCCTGCAGGGCTACGCCAGTTGCCAACTAAAGTTTCTAGCGACTTTATTGCTAACCTTTTTGCTTGTTCGTTGTGCTGATTTGATAGTTTATTTGCCAATGACTGCCATCTGGTTTTCGCATTCAAATAGGCAGGCTTTTTGCTGTTCAACCAAGCACTTATTTTTACATCTTCGCTGTCGCTTTCGTGCTGATTATGGGTATAACTGAGCACTGTGGTCAGTAATCGAGAGTTTGCAGGTAAAACCGTTAAACCACTTGTACTTCTGTAGCTTTGTTCAACAGGATTAAAAGCTGATTTAGAAGCAATAGAACGGGCTATTTTAAATCGCGCGGTGCTGTCATTAAGTTTGTGCCACGTATCACGGGTTTGGCCAAATTGCCATGCAATTGCTTGCTTAGATATTTGTGGTGTTATTTGCCAAATATAATCATCATCTGCGCTTTTCCAATGCTTTGTATGTTGCCCTTGCCACTTTAGCGAAAGATTAAGCGGCTTTTCGGTTAAGTTAGTAATGCGCGTATCAATCACACTGCTACGCGTTGATACAAAACTTAAGTAAATATCGATGCTAAATGTTTTTGTGGTAAAGGTTTGTTTGTAATATCCAAGTTCACTGGAAATGGTACTAGGTAAAGCCGAGAGACGTTGATATTCACCGCCATCAACAGCAATCGATAGCATCTCAACATATTCAGCAAAATAAAGGGTGTACTCTTCAAACACAATGGCAGGCCCCGCAAATCCGCCAGCATTTTCATGTTTTGGTTGTAAAAACCCATGCCAGCTACCAAGGTCAAATAATGGGTTTGCTTGCTGATTACCATAGCTATCGTAATATTTAGCGAGTTGTGGTGCGCCTTCACGATTTAATTGTGAAAGTGGTGATGCCTGTAAACTACAACAAACGATAAGAAAAGCAGCGAGTAATGTTTTCATTCTAAACAATATTTTATTTTTGCATACATTATCCATAAAGTAATACAAAAAACAATCTGATTGCGTTAGCACTAAGCACATCACAAATATTTGAATTGAATTAAACTAATTTCTAAAATAACGGCTAAAGCCAAGTTTATTGGCACGAAATGGCTAAATTATAATAATAATGAAAATTCGATATTTTACTTTAATAGGTATATGGCTACTTTGTACAAGTACAAAGGCCGCTGATAACCTACATAACTTTGAAGATGTGTGCCCCAACTTATCAGCACCCGATTGCAGCGCAAAGTTGCTTAAGCAACAAAGTGAGTATGCGCCCTACAGTACCGATTGGTATTTTATTACGGCTCATTACTTAGATTTGCTGTATGAAACTACCAATCTAAAACCGTTGAAAAATCTTACCGAGCAATATTTAAATTCAGGCCATACTCACCCTGTTACATTTCAAACTCAGCTCTATTTTTACGCCGCTAAAGCATTTGATATTTATAATGAAAAAGTAAAAGCCAAAGAATATGCACAGCAAGCGCTTAAATTGGTTAGTGCCACATCTGAGAGCTTTCCAAACCCATTGCGTATGGTTGAAATTGCCAATTTGGAGATGGTATTTGGCGATAAAGATACAGCAACACAAATGCTCAACCGCTTAGCTCAGCAATACCGAAAAAGTAAAGATGCTAAACTACAACACGAAATTTACGGCAACTTAGCAAATGCTTTGTACTCGCAAGGTCAGCTACTCGAATCAATCCCGCACAGAAAAAGCGCGCTATTTTGGGCTCGTAAACTCGGGTTTAACGATAACCTTACCATGGCAAGTGGCAACTTAGCCCGCACCTATCAATTGGTTGGTCAATTACAACTTGCAAACGAAACCTATCGCGATGCTATAAGCAATTTTAACAGTGAAGAAAGCCCCAACTATTCTATTTTCCAACTGCGTTTAGCCGAAATAAACACCGCACTTGGAGAGGTAGAAGCTGCTAAACAGCACATAACTAAAGTTAGATTTACTAGACTACTGCCAAGCCACCTTACACTTTATCACCAACTGGCAAATAAGCTCGAACTAAACCCAACCGCACTATAGCGCGCAACTTGTTAATACGACTTGAACGGTGAATACTTGTGGTACTAACAAAATAATGTAGTTCTAAGATGTCGGTTTATATACTAGCACTGTTTATTTTACTGCCCTTTGTCTCGTATTGGTTATTCCCAGCTGTCGCTAACGTAGATGTAATTAGTTTTGCATCTGAATTTATTATGGCGATTGCGGTACTTGTTTGTATTTTCAATTTGAAAAATTTTCGACAAAGCGAACGTTCAAACAACGTGCTTTTTACAGGTTTTTCAATTTTATTAGTTGCCATTTGTGTCGATGCACTTGATGAATTGGTTATCTTTCCAAAAGTCATCACTATCGTTATTGAAGATCTCTTTCAAATTATAGGTTTGTTGCTGATTGTGTTTGGCATCAAACTATGGCTTGAAAAACAAGAAGCACAAAGTAATACACTATTAAAACTTGCCACCACCGACCCGCTAACAGGCGCTTATACTCGCCGCTATTTTATTGATAAAGCAAATGAAACAATGCAAAGCGATACCCCACGGTTTTGCATTTTAATATTAGATATTGATCATTTTAAAAAGATTAACGACCAATATGGTCACAATGTGGGTGATTTGGCACTCGTTGAATTTTGTAATCTGATACAAAGTAACTGTCGCGAATCCGACTTATTCGCACGTTGGGGTGGTGAAGAATTTATTATATTACTGCCGCATATAGCAACATCTTCAGCTTACAACAAAGCCGAGTCACTGCGCGTACAATTAGAAAATACCGAACTGCATTTATCAAACGCAGTATTTAATATGACCGTTTCGATTGGTATAGCTGAATACTCAGCTAGCGTAAAAAAGCTAGAGACGTTAATCGATATCGCTGATAAACGTCTCTATCAAGCCAAGCAACAAGGCCGCAACCAAGTTGTATCAGGTACTGATTAAACTTGCTCTGCGCGTAAAAACACAGGTTCATTAGCCTTTTTCGTGTGCTCTTCGCTGTAATAGTAACCTGCACAGTCAAACGCCAATAATTGCGCCATGTTCGTTACTTGTTGTTCCATAATGTAACGCGCCATTAAGCCACGCGCTTTTTTCGCATAAAAGCTAATTACTTTATATTGACCATTTTTACAGTCTTTAAATACCGGTGTAATAATCTCACCGTTAAGTGCTTTTTTATCCACCGCTTTAAAATATTCGTTCGACGCTAAATTGACGAGCGTATTGGTATTTTGTTCAGCAAATACTTCATTCAGCTTTTCAGCAATGATACTACCCCAAAATTGATATAAATTAGCTCCACGTGGATTCGTCAGTTTTGTGCCCATTTCAAGGCGATACGCCATCATTAAATCAAGTGGTTTTAGAATACCGTATAAACCTGACAAAATACGCAAATGACCTTGTGCGTAATCCAGTGCTTTTTCGCTTAGCGTTGCGGCATCTAAACCTACATAAACATCACCATTAAACGCATAAATAGCTTGTTTGGCGTTACTATCATTGAATGGCGTTTGCCACTCGGTAAAACGCGCCACGTTTAAACCCGCTAACTTGTCGCTAATTTTCATTAAGCTTGAGAGATCTTGTGCTGATAGTTCGCGACATACTTCAATAAGCTCTTTGCTGTGCGCTAATAGCTCAGGTTGTGTATGGTTTTTACTCGGTGCAGGTGTTTCGTAGTCTAAATTTTTAGCAGGTGATATTACTGTGATCATAATTACTATTGACTTGTCGTTGTATTAAGGTAATTTCAACACTTCTTGTAATAAAAATCACCTGTTAGTTAGCATTCGATGGATTTTTCTTCGCTAGGAGTAGCGTAAACCCTGTGTTACGGACATTTGACCTTTCCCAAATACTTGTCATCTAGCTTTAATGATTCATCTTTAAGCTAAACTTAGCTAACACGCTATTTTTATTACCTTGATATTAGGAATGAGGTAAACCATGACACAAATTTTAGCGGCTTTAAAAGCCCAATCAACGATTGTTGCCGATACTGGTGATATTGCAGCAATTAAAGCACACCAACCGCAAGACGCAACAACCAACCCATCACTACTTCTAAAAGCCAGTGAAATTGAGGCATACCAGCCGTTGCTAGCAGAAGCACTTGCATATGCAAAAGCAAACGAAGCCGACGCTGCAAAACAAGTTGCACTTGCATGTGATTATTTTTCAGTTTTGCTAGGCAAAGAAATCAGTGAAGTTGTACCAGGTTACATTTCAACAGAAGTAGACGCGCGCTTATCATTTAATACTGAAGCGACCATCGCTAAAGCTAAATCGTTACTTGCGCTTTACCGCGAAGCAGGTGTTGATACAGACAAAATTTTAATTAAAATTGCGTCAACTTGGGAAGGTATCAAAGCGGCTGAACAGCTAGAAAAAGAAGGTATTAAGTGTAACTTAACGCTACTTTTCTCTGAAGCGCAGGCCAAAGCGTGTGCCGATGCCAATGTATTTTTAATTTCTCCCTTTGTTGGCCGAATTTTAGATTGGCACGTAAAAAATGGCATGCCAAAGCCAGCGTCTGCACTTGATGATCCAGGCGTTCAGTCGGTGCGTAGCATTTACAACTTTTATAAAACACACGGCTATGAAACCGTTGTTATGGGCGCAAGCTTCCGTAATACCGGCGAAATTTTAGCGTTAACCGGCTGTGACCGTTTAACCATTAGCCCTCAGCTATTAACTGAACTTGCTGAGCTAACCGACGCTGAAGTTTACCCACTTGAAAAACCGACTGAAGTATTGCCAAAACCGGCACCACTTAGCGAAAACGAGTTCCGTTGGCAGCATAACCAAGATGCAATGGCGACAGAAAAACTAGCGGAAGGTATTCGCTCGTTTGCCGATGCACAAGTTGAACTTGAAACTCGTTTTGCAAACCTATAAGGAATAAACGGTTTATGACCACCTTAGCGCAGTTGCACACGCAACTAACAGATGCTGCTGAGAATATTAAAAAGAGCCAAATTTTGGCTCTTTTTGATGCGCAGCCTAACCGTGCAAGTGAATTTACACTGAGCGCGGCAGGTTTAACCCTCGACTTTGCTAAGCAAGCAATCGATAAATCCACTCTTAACGATTTAATTGACGTTTCTAAGTTAAAGCAGTTAGCGCAAAAACGTGAAGCGCAATTTACAGGGCAGTTAATTAACAGCACAGAAAAACGCGCTGTACTGCATACTGCATTGCGCAATACGCAAACCTTAGCAACACATTTGCCTGAGGTGGCACAAGAAATAAACTCAATAAAAGCGAGATTGCTCGATTTTGTTTCTCGCTTTGAACAAAATGCCATTGTTGGCAATACGGGCAAAGCGATAACAGATGTTATAAGCATTGGTATTGGCGGCTCATTTTTTGGCCCTAAAATGCTTGAAGCAGCCCTAATTGATAGTCATGTAAATGATGTGAATGTGCATTACCTTGCCAATATTGATGGGCAACAAATTAAGCACACACTGACAAAATTAAATGCTGAAACAACTCTAATAGTAGTGGCATCAAAATCGTGGACCACAGCTGAAACCCAACTTAATATGCATGCCGTAATGGACTGGTTTAAACAAACCATGCCAAATACAGCAATCGCTGAGCACTGGGTTGCATTAACGGCAAAACCAGAACTTGCAAAGCAAGCTGGCTTTAGTGAAGAAATGATTTTCCCATTGTGGGATTTTATTGGCGGTCGCTATTCCGTTTGGTCTACCATTGCCCTTCCGTTAGCACTTAAAATTGGTAAAACTAATTTTGAAGCCTTACTTGAAGGCGCTGCAAACCTTGATAATCATTTTTTAACAGCTCCAGAAGAGCAAAACTTACCTATTATTGCGGCGTTAATTGGCTATTGGCAACAAAAGTACTTAGGTGAAAATAACTTATTAGTACTCCCCTATGGTCACGCTTTAAAAACCCTACCGGCTTACTTACAGCAACTTGATATGGAAAGTAACGGTAAAAGTGTCGATCTTACAGGTCAGCACATTGATTTATCGGGTCCGATTTTATGGGGAGCTGAAGGCACCAATTGTCAGCACTCTTTTATGCAGTTACTGCACCAAGGTAAGCAAAGTGCCATGATTGACTTTATTTTACCACGCGTTGGTGAAGCCAATTACCAGCAACACCACAAAGCAATGATTGCCAATTGCCTAGGACAAAGCCAAGCGCTATTGCAAGGTAAAAGCTTGGCACAAGCAAAAGCAGAGCTAGCAGCACAAGGCTTGACTCCAGAGCAAATAAACGAACTTGCGCCACATAAAGTAATGCCAGGCAACAAAGGTTCTAATACGTTATTAATTGACGATTTATCGCCTCGTTCACTTGGTGCGTTGCTGGCGTTTTATGAGCATAAAGTGTTTGTGCAAGGTGTGCTTTTTGGCATTAATAGTTATGACCAGTGGGGCGTTGAACTTGGTAAACAACTTGGCAACCAAGTGCTTGATGCGATGGCGTCCCAAAATTACCAACAGCTTGATCCATCTACAGCTAATTTGCTAAAAGCACTTACAAATTAATACCCTAACAGCTACCCCTCGGGCAGCTGTTTTACCCTTCTTTGATCTAGTCGAAAAACCTTCATTATTTTTTAACAAAAGCTAAACATATTAGTTTTATTTTTAGACGAGTTATGATATTTCTTATGCCGAGGTTAAAAAATCCACAGGAGGATACCATGGATAGCATCGAAGATATTTTTGCAATATTAGAACGTCCTGAACCAACAACAAAAACCTCTTCAAAAGGGAAAAAGCGCAAATGGCGCGAAATAGAAGCGTTAAAGGAAAGACATAGACTGAAAAAAGAACTCGAAGAATACGGTTCTTTAGACGACATTGACCTTGATGATTTAGTCATCTAAACAATATAAAGGTCAAATCAAAAAAGGCTCTTACGAGCCTTTTTTATTGCTTGTTAAACCTCTTTTGGTAGCAGCCAATTAATTGGAGTTTTACCCATAGCAATTAAAGCACCATTTGCTTTAGAGAAATGCTTACAACCAAAAAAGCCGCGATAGGCAGAAAGCGGTGACGGATGCGGCCCATTAAAAACAACATGCTTAGTAGTATCGATATGACGTCCTTTTTTTTGCGCATGCGAACCCCAAAGTAAAAACACTATACCATCACCATGTTCATTTAATGCAGCTATAACACGGTCGGTGAACGTTTCCCAACCGAGTTTTTTATGCGAATGGGCTTGGCCTTGCTCAACGGTTAATACCGTATTGAGTAACAGCACTCCCTGCTCTGCCCACGCCTGCAAATAACCATGATTGGGTATAGTAAAACCGTCGATATCAGTTGCTAATTCTTTATACATGTTGGCCAAAGATGGAGGCGCTTTAATACCCGGTTTTACTGAAAACGCCAAGCCATGCGCTTGGTTTAGGCCATGGTAAGGGTCCTGCCCGAGGATCACTATTTTCACATCTTCAAACGCGGTGCTTGAAAACGCACTAAACACTTCATCCGCAGGGGGAAATACATTAACCCCCTCTGCGCGCCTTTTGGCAACATAGTCGAGTGTGTCTTTAAAGTAGTCTTGCTGCTTTTCAACTGCGAGTAAATCTGTCCAAGTAGTCATAGTGATTGTTAATAGCTATTTTGAACGCAATTATGCCATAAAAAAGCCGCTAACTTGTAGCGGCTAAGTATTTCAATCAACAGATTAAAAAGGATTAAGCAAGTTTCGCCAAAATGTTTTCACGCAGCACTTGATAGTCATTAACTAGGTCTTCTGCTAAACATTGTTTTGCTAATGCATCAGCAAGTGGTTTTGGCATATCTAATTCAATCGAAAGAATGTCTTCCACTGACTCTTTAAATTTAGCTGGGTGAGCCGTTGATAAAAAGATGCCAACACCATCGGCGGCTAAATCTTGTTTTAAGCCTTGGTAAGCAATTGCCGTATGCGGCTCAGCTAAGTAACCTTTAGCATAAACATCGTGCATTACCGCTTTCGTTTCTGCTTCATCAACACTGTGCGAATAAAAGTTATCGTAGCTAAACCAGTTGTTATCTAGCATAAACTGCACGCGTGGCCAGTTATTTGGCTTACTTACGTCCATCGCATTTGATAACGACTCTAGTGTTGCATTTGGCGTCCATTCTTTTGATGCCAAATAGCGCGGCACAGTATCATTTTGGTTTGTCGTTGCAGAAAGCTTAGCCACAGGTAAACCTAAACTTGCGGCAATCATTGCAGCACACACATTACCAAAGTTACCACTTGGCACCGAAATATGCGCTTTTGCGCGCTCTGCTTTAGGTAATTTCGCCACCGCTTCAAAGTAGTAACATACCTGTGCAAGTAAACGGCTAATATTGATTGAGTTTGCTGAGTTTAAGCCTAAGCGCTGTTTTACTTCATCATCTAAAAACGCTTGTTTTACCATTGCTTGGCAATCATCAAAGCTGCCATCTACTGCGTAACAATGAATGTTATTGCCCAGGGTTGTGAACAGTTTTTGCTGTGCTAATGAAATTTTACCTTTCGGGTATAAAATCACCACATCAATGTCTTTTTTGCCGTAAAACGCATGTGCCACAGCAGCACCTGTGTCACCACTTGTTGCTGTTAAAATCGTGGTTTTGTTACCTTCATTAAATACCGACAAGCACTCCGCCATAAAACGGCCGCCAAAGTCTTTAAATGCAAGCGTTGGACCATGAAACAGCTCAAGGCAGTACACTTTATCTTCAACTTTTACCAGTTCAGCTGGAAAGTTAAAGGCATTTTGTACCATTTGCTGTACGGTACTTTCTGGTAATTCATCACCTATTAAATGCGATAAAATTTTGCTGCTACGCGCGACAAAATCAAGCTCAAGTAACTCATCAACATTACTTAGCGGCACAAGGCTATTTGGGAAAAAGACACCTTGATTGTTGCCTAATCCTACTTTTACCGCCTCTACAAACGATACCTTCTGCTCGGCGTCTTTTAGATTATGCAATAACATCACTTTCTCCTTTTTCTAGTACACGTGTGCCACGGTTATCTATTTTACAAATGTGGCTAAAACCGTTTTTATTCAAATAATTTTCTTTTAACCAAGCGTCTATCGCTTGTGCTTGCGCTTCACTTTTTGTTAACGCCAAAAGCGTTGGACCTGCGCCAGAAATGGCAACCACTTCTGCACCTAATTCTGGTAATGCCGCTTTGGCTTCGCTAAAGCCTGCAATTAATGATTGGCGATAAGGTTCTGCAAGTTCGTCTTTCATCAGGGCTATTGCGCTATCAAATTGCCCGCTAAAACATAACGCAGTAAATGCGCTTAAACGCTGACCATAATTAATGCTAGTGTGCATGCTGACTTCTTTTGGCAGCACAGCACGTGCTTTTGCGGTATTCAGAGCAAAGCCTGGGTAAGCAACAACTAACTGCCAGTTTTCATCTGTTGGTAACGCCAGTGAATTATTTGGCACTAAATCACCGCACAATTGCAAACCACCTAAATAACACGGTGCAATGTTATCGTAGTGGCGACCACCACTGACTTTTTCTTCAAAATCAGCCATTAATGCCAATAACTGTTTTTGCGAAAGGTTAGTATTAGCAAACTTATCAAGTGCCGCAAATGCAGCAACCACAGAGCACGCACTTGAACCTAAACCAGAACCAACCGGTAAGTTTTTCTTTAATTCCAGTTTACATGCTGGCATATCGCTTGAAACATGCTCACGGAAATGCACTAAACACTGATAAGCAAGGTTATCCTCTTTAGGACCTGCCAGTTTTTCAGCGTATTTTCCACTACATACAAATTCGTCTTGGCCTGAATCGCTTGCGCCAATTGCAACAATGTCGCCAAGTAGCGCGCCACTTACTGGCGCAAGCGCTGCGCCAAGTAAATCAAAACCAACGGCAAAGTTGCCACTGGATGCGGGTGCATAAACTTCAATCATCACCCTCTCCTACGGCAGTGTTTTTAAAATGTCAGCAAATACGCCTGCCGCAGTAACTTCTGCGCCAGCGCCATAACCACGAATGACAAATGGTTTTGGCTGATAGTATTGGCTTAAGATTGCCAATGCATTTTCACCATCGCGTACACTGTTAAGCGCATCTTCTTTGCTTACTGCTTGAATGCCTACTTTACATTTACCATCTTCGATTGAACCAACATAACGCAGTACTTTGCCATCCGCTTTTGCTGATTCAACACGCGCTGTAAATTCAGCATCAAGTTCAGGTAGTCGTGCCATAAACTCATCAACACTTGCACCTTCAGCAAATTCTGGTGATACCACAGGTTCAACGTCAATATCATCAAGCTCAAGCTGTAGTCCAGATTCACGGGCAATAATAAGTAACTTACGCGCTACATCCATACCGGATAAATCATCTCGCGGATCAGGCTCTGTAAAACCATTGTCTTTTGCTTGTTTAGTTGCTGCGCTTAAACTTAAGCCATCCTCTACTACACCAAACATATACGACAGTGAACCACTTAAAATACCGTTGAAGCTAAGTAATTTATCGCCTGCGCCAAACAGCAGCTGCAAGTTATCAAGCACAGGTAAGCCAGCACCTACGTTTGTTTCGTATAAGAATTTACGGCCTGTTTTTTGTGTGGCAGAAACCAGCGATTGGTAATATGCCTGCGAGCTCGTATTTGCTTTTTTATTAGCCGCTACCACATGGAAGCCTGCATTAATAAAGTCTAAATACTGCTCTGCTAAGAACTGTGATGATGAACAATCAACCAATACTGGGTTAATTAAATGGTTTTCTTTAACAAATTGCTCAACCGCTTTTAAATCAAAGCTCTGCTGTGAGTCTGCTAGTTGCATTTGCCAGTTTTCAAAATCTACGCCGTCACTATCAAGTAGCATTTGACGCGAGTTTGCAACGCCATACAAATTTAGTTTGATATTACGTTTTTGCAGCCATTCTTGCTGGCGTTGTAGCTGGCTAACCAGCTCTTTACCAACCAAACCACAGCCGAGTAAAAATACATCGATAGAAGGCACATGAGTAAAGAAGTTTTCATGACATACTTTCACTGCATCATTACAAGATTGACCATCAATTACCGCTGAAATCGCGCTTTCTGTCGAGTCTTGCGCAATCGCAACAATGTTAACTTGTGCTTGCGCAAGTGATGCAAAGAACTTAGCAGCAAGGCCTTTATGGGCTTTCATGTTATCGCCAACTAAAGTCACAATTGCTAAATTTTGTTCGATTTGGAATGGTTCTATCAGGCCTGCTTGCGCTTCTAACGCGAATGCTTGCTCAAGTGCGTTTGTGGCTTTAGCTAAATCAGCTTGATAAACACAAAAACTAATGCTGAATTCGCATGATGACTGTGTAATTAACACAATTGAGATTTCATCTTGGGCTAATGCGCTAAATACGCGCGATGCCATGCCCACTTTACCTTTCATGCCAGGGCCAGACACCGTGATCATGGCAAGATCTTGTAAACTCGAAAGGGCTTTTACAGGCTCACCGTTAGAGCTTGACTGTGCACTGATAAGCGAACCTGGTACATCAGGATCATGAGTATTTTTAATCTCACACGGCACGCCATATTTTGCACACGGTAGAATTGTTTTAGGGTGAAGTACTTTAGCGCCAAAGTAAGAAAGCTCCATGGCTTCTTTGTAGCTTAAGCTATCAATTTTCATGGCTGATTTGATATAACGCGGGTCGGCGCTGTAAACACCATCTACATCTGTCCAAATTTGGCAGATTTTAGCATCAACACAGGCTGCGGCGATCGCTGCAGAGTAATCAGAACCATTACGACCAAGGGTTGTTAACTCACCTTGCTCGCTTGCGGCAGTAAAGCCCGGCATAATATAAACCTTGCTTGGCTGCTCTGCTAATTGCTTTGCAAATTGCTGTTTTGATTGTGTTAAATCAACTTCTGCATCTAAATAGTTGTTGTTTGACGCAATGCACTTAGTGGCTTCTAGGTAAACAGGTGATAATTCATTTAACAACGCTTGCATCAGCGAGACACTAACGCGCTCACCAAAGCTTATAACGTAGGCTTTTACTTGTGCTGGGCAATGCCCTATTAACGCAACCCCATCGAGTTTTTGTTTTAGCTCATCAAAATTAGGCCAATTAGTTACAACTGCAACGTCTGACACCTGCGCTTTAAGGCCTTCACTACGCGTAACGAGTGCTTGCCATGCTGCTGAATAATCTTGCCCTTTTTCAGCTAGTTCAGATAATTCAACAAGACTGTCAGTCATACCGCCAGGTGCAGATAACACTAACAACATCTGATCTTCAAGTTGACCTTTGGCAAGTTCAGCTACCTGCTTTAAACAGGCAAAGTCAGCAAGAGACGAGCCTCCGAATTTTAATACCTTCATTCTTTTTCCCCATTCCAAAAACGAAAAAGGCCTGTGCTCGTAGTGAGCACAGGCCTTTAAATTTTGCGTACAGACCTATGCCACTATCCAGTTAGGATAATGGTTGTAATAATGGTGGTGTGTACTAAATTAATTTGTTTCATGGCCTTTAGACTGCCGAATCGTCAAAGATATGTCAACTATAAAAAAAGATAATTTATTCCATTTAGCACTATAATAAATCAACGAATGCCAAATTTATGCAAAAGTGACGAAAACGCTTCATCTTTAAATGGTTTTTCAATAAATCCTAGTACGCCAAACTCAGCCACTCGCTGTTTCATTTCAGGTTGAATATCGGCAGAAATAATAATGGTATGTAAGTGAATTTTTTCGGCTTTTAAATTAGCTAACACGCCCAGACCGTCCATAACTGGCATAGTCAAATCTAGGCACAACAAACCGAACTCTTGCTGGCGCAATAAGTCGAGTGCCTCTTGCCCGTTCTGGGCTTGGCTAACAACAAAGTCATTGTGATTTTTGAAATAACGCGCTACTTGCTTTCGCGCAATTAACGAGTCATCACACACAAGTACGGGAAATGTACTAGACAAAATAAAACCAATAAAAACCGTAACAATATAGCCATA
Source organism: Pseudoalteromonas sp. NS-SX12 (assembly GCF_057367955.1). Lineage (NCBI taxonomy): Bacteria > Pseudomonadati > Pseudomonadota > Gammaproteobacteria > Alteromonadales > Pseudoalteromonadaceae > Pseudoalteromonas > Pseudoalteromonas sp. NS-SX12. The sequence continues at coordinate 190,544 of NZ_CM170634.1, forward strand.
ATATGAGTAAACGCGGTAATTGCAAGATTTATGCGTGCTAGTTACGTTATGGCGTGATTAGATCAAATTATTTAACAAAAATGTCAGTAGAGCTGGTTAAAATGAACTAAGCTTTTATTTATTCGATTTATTTAACCACTTTCGTATTTATTTTTAGGTCAAAATTAGCTAACTTTAATGGCGAACATGATAAAATTACAATAATGAGGTTCTGGTTAATTCAATGTTAAGCAAAAGTCTTTCTAAACGCTTGTTAACCAGCGTACTCTCAGTATATTTTGTACTTACGTTTATCGTAACTTGCGGTCAAGTAATCGCTGAATACCATAATTCAAAAGATCACATTCAAAACGAACTTTCCACCTTACAAAAAACCTTTTCCGGCAGCTTAACGCGCGCCATTTGGGAGCTAAATACGCAGCAAACCCGCACTATTGCCGAGGGTTTACTTGCAATCCCCTCTATCGAAGGGGTAATTGTTCGCGATGATAACGGTGAAATTATTTCACAAATAGGTCAATCAATTGATATTGTTGAACGCTACGAGTCGCAACTTGTACAAGAAGCAGTGCTTGTTCAACATACCAGTTCAGGCTTATTTGGTTACACCTTTCCGCTAGTATTTGAATTTTCAGGTCGCGCGACACAAGTAGGTGACGTAACACTATTCTCAAGCCGCGAAGTGGTGTTTAGCCGCATTATGGTATCGCTGTACTTTTTAGTAGGTAATGCCTTAATCAAAACTACTTTCCTAATTATTTTATTCTTAATGGCATTCAGACGTCTGCTTACCGAGCCATTAACAGACTTAACCCAGCAAATTGAAGAATTGGAGCTCGATAACCTTGAAGGTGCGCGCGTAAGCATAGAAACCACTGAGCACAACGAACTAAAAATTATGGAGCATTCGTTCAATAAGCTGATTGATAAAGTGGTAAGTTATAAAGACCAACTCGAATCAACACAACGACAGCTTGTAAAAACAAACGAAAAGCTCGACCAACAAAACTTACTTCTAGAGCAAGAGGTTGCACGAAAAACATCGAATTTAAGCCAGGCAATGATGGATTTACAGCAACAGAAATACGAACTTGAAAAACAAAAGTTAGTACTTACAGAAGAAGTCGATCGCCGCAAAACCACGGAAGGCGAATTACTCGTTAAGCAGGACGAACTTACTAAATATGTAGATGAATTAAATATGGCCCAGGAGCGCTTAGTTGGCTCTGAAAAAATGGCGGCATTGGGTGGTTTAGTTGCAGGTATTACCCACGACATTAATACGCCCGTTGGTATTGGCGTAACCGCCACATCGTTTTTACAAGAGCGCTTGGCACAAGTAGAAGCGGCATACGCAGAGAAAACCCTCTCACCAAAAGCGCTTGAAGAATTTATTGCCGACGCAAAACAAAGTACCGCCCTATTAACAACTAACTTAGAGCGCGCATCTGAGCTTGTTGCTAGCTTTAAGCAAATTGCGGTAGACCAAGCCAGTGAAGCGGTGCGTCAAATTAACTTAAAAGAATACCTTAACGAGATTATTCGCTCGCTTCACCCGAAACTTAAAAAGACAATGCATAAAATTAATATTCATTGTCCGGAAGATTTATTACTCAATTTGCCTGCTGGCGCAATTAGCCAAATTTTTACCAACCTGATTATGAATTCACTAATTCATGGTTTTGAAGGCATAAATGCAGGTACCATCGATATTAATATTCAAGAGCAAGATGGCGAAGTTGCCATTACCTTTAAAGATAACGGCCGTGGTGTTGAAGCTGAGCAGCTAGAAAATTTATTTGACCCATTCTACACAACACGTCGCGAGCAAGGCGGCAGCGGCCTTGGCACGCACATTACTTTTAACTTAGTTAAACAAACCCTGGCTGGCGATATCACAGCAACCAGCGAACCAGGCAAAGGCTTATGCTACAAAATCACCTTCCCTAAGGATATGCCAAGTCCAGACTCCTACCCGTTGGTGGATTAATTGCTCAATTGATAAAGAAGCGCTGAAAGGCGCTTTTTTATTGTTTGTAACCCTGATACGCTTAGCAAAATTTATAACGAAATTGGTTTTGCCAATACAATTTCAAGGATCCTTTCATGTGGTTTAGTAACCTAATTTGCTATCGCTTCAAACAAGAAGTTGATTACAACCAAGACGAATTTGAAAAAGCACTCGAGCAAGATAAATTTCGCCCATGTGGCAGCCAAGATTTAAGCACCTTTGGCTGGACCAAAGCACTTGGTAAACATGGCCAAATGCTGTCGCACTTTAGTAAAAAAAGCATTCTGCTTTGCGCTAAACGCGAAGAAAAAGTACTACCGCCAGCAGTGATCAATGACCTTCTGGCAGAGAAAGTAGAACAAATCGAAAACAGCGAAAACCGCCCTGTTAAGAAAAAAGAGAAAGACGAGTTAAAAGAAAACTTAGTGCATTCTTTACTGCCTCAGGCGTTTAAAAAATCAAGCTTACAGTTTGCCTTTATCGACTTAGAAAAAGGCTGGATGGTGGTTAACAGTGCAAGTTTCAATAAAGCAGAAGAGTTACTTGCACTACTTCGTAAATCACTTGGTTCACTGCCTGTAGTACCTGCTTTCGTAAACTATGATTTAGGTTTATTTTTAACAAATTGGTTAGCGAAAGACGAAGCTCCAGAGCAATTTACCATTGGTCTTGATGCAGAGCTTGTTGAACCAGAAGAAAACGGCGCTAAGGTAGTACTTAAACAGCATGACCTTGCCTCTGACGAAGTAAAGAATCACTTAGATAACGGTAAAGTGGTTACAAAGTTAGCGCTAGATTGGATGGAGCGCATTCGCTTTGTACTGCAAGAAGATGGCTCAATTAAACGTGTAAACTACGCAGAGCTGTTAAAAGAAGAAAACGCTGATATTCCAAAAGAAGATATGGCAGTTAAGCTAGATGCTGACTTTATGCTTTCAAGCGATGAAATTAAGCAAATGTTAGAAGCCCTGATCACTGCACTAGGCGAACCGGAAGATACAATTTAAGGTTTCCTTTGTAGCCGACGCTAAATATTCAAAAAGCCGCAAATGCGGCTTTTTGAATATAAGTTGTAAAATACTAATGTGTTATTTTAGATTAACCACTACCCGTTTAATTTCACCACTAAATTTAAACGGCACGGAATAACTTTTAATCACAGGCATGCCAGCGTCTCGGCCGACCTCTAAACCCTCTGTCATAGAAAATCGTGTAGGTACGGTTTCATCAATTCGACCTTTCGCAATTTCATTGCCATTTAAGCTAATAGTAGCTATACCACCTTTGCCTAACCCACCACCATCATATTTAAAGTCCATAACTAATGTATGCTCTCCAGCGGGAACTCTCTCTTTAGCCGCAACAACGTACTTATGTTTTGGGTAATGTGAACGGGAATATGCAAAAGTGGGCACGCCATCAAGTAACATGAGTCCGTAACCACCAAACCAACCTCCTTGTGTCATGATCATACCTTCTGCATTACCTTCGTTGACATTTATCTCAGCAGTAATAGAGAAAGACCTATTTTTAACATTAACAGCGGCGCCCTCTGGAATACGCTGAGTACTGTCATAATAAATAAATTCTGTTCGACCTCGGTTTGGTTCAGGCCTCGATGCAGGATCAGCGCGCTCAACATAGCGATCATCTAACGGAAACACTTTATTTTTTTCAGCTTCAGTTAGGAAAATCGCTCTTAGTTCCTTTAGCTTTTCTGGGTGCTCATTCGCAACATTTTTAGACTGACTGAAGTCTTCTTTTAGATTATAAAGTTCCCATTCATAGTCATTGAATGGATCAGGGCTGCTTTCGCCACGTCCCTGCCAAGGCAAGCGTTTTGGTGTGGTATTGGCGATCCATCCATCATGATAAATCCCTTGGTTTCCGATAATTTCAAAGTACTGGGTCGTATGTGTTTCTTTCGCATCAGGGTTGTTAAATGTATAAAGTAAGCTCTTGCCATCCATTGGAACTTGCTTAAAACCATTTATAGTTTCTGGCGCAGGAAGATTAGCCGCTTCCAAAATTGTGGGTACTATATCTGTAACATGCGTAAATTGATTTCGAATCGCACCAGGGTCTTTAATACGCCCTTTCCACATCAATGCCATACCAGTTCGCGTGCCACCTAAATGAGATGCGATTTTTTTATCCCATTGAAAAGGCGTATTCATCGCGTGGGCCCAACTATGAGAGTAATGGTTTTCAAACCACATCCCCCCAAAAAGATCTATGTTCTCAACCATGTAGTCAAGTTGGTCAACGACATTATTGCCCATAGTGCCCACTTCACTTGTCATACCTAAACCAGTAGGGTCCTCTGCGCTCGCACCATTGTCTCCCATAATATAAACAACAAGTGTATTGTCTAACTCGCCCATGGATTCAATTGCATCTAATACACGCCCAACTTGATGATCTGCATGCGATAGCGCTGCTGCATACGCTTCCATTTGCCTTGCTGCAACTCGTTTTTCTTTATCGGATAAACTCTCCCATTTATTGTAATCATCTGGTGTTTTATTCAAAACCGCATTTTCAGGAATGATGCCGAGCTTTTTTTGATTTTCATAAGTCATTTGACGCTGCTTATCCCAGCCATGGTCAAACTTACCTTTAAACTTATCTAACCACTCTTGTGGCGCATGGTGAGGAGCATGCGCGGTTCCAGGCGTATAGTAGGCAAAAAACGGTTTGTTAGGCCATACCGATTTTTGCGTTCTGATCCACCCGATAGCGCGATCAGACATATCTTTGTCTAAATGATAATCTTCTTTTCCAAGATACGGCTCTATCGGCACAGTATTTTCATATATTGGCGGTCTAAATTGATGGGCATCACCACCTAGAAAACCAAAGAAATATTCGAAGCCAAGCCCTGTCGGCCAAAGATTGAAAGGACCAGCTCTAGATGTTTGCCAATCCGGCACATTATGGTTTTTACCAAACCAAGACGTTCCATAGCCGTTACTTGTTAAGATTTCCCCAATAGTGCCTACACTGCGAGAGACTAAGCTATGGTAGCCGGGATACGGAGTTGAAAACTCCATAATAATTCCTGTCGACGCGACATGATGGTTGCGTCCAGTAATCAACGAAGCACGCGTTGGCGAGCAGACTGCTGTTGTATGAAATGAATTGTAACGTAATCCTTGGTTAGCTATTTTATCTAATGTTGGTGTAGGTACGGGTCCACCAAATGCAGAACTTGCACCAAAACCTACATCATCCATCATTACCAAGAGTACGTTTGGCGCTCCCTCTGGCGCTGATATTTCTTTAGGCCAATCAATCGCACCACTTTTCGCTAATGAAGAAGAAAGTTCTTCAACTTGTTGATAGGGTTCAATCGGTAGGTGTCGACGGTCTGGCCATGTAGATACTTCTTTGACCTCTTTATTAGTGCTGTTCGTAACCTGTGTTGATTCGTCTTTCGGACCACACGCCACTAAGATAAAACACGCTAGAATACCTGCAATAACTTCAAGTGACTTTTGCAATTTGGCATGCAACATTAGAACTTTCCTTCTCTAAAATTCCATAAAATTCATGACTTTTAATTAAAAAACACTAGTTCATGATCGTTACACAATAACATAACGAACAAAAATCATTCAATATTTATATTGGGAAAAGGCGAGTACAAAAATACAATTTAATTAAAGCTATAACTAAATCAGAAAAGTTTGTGTTACGAAACTATACATTGCGTAACTGCACTCTCTTGTTCATTTTTGTTACACGACAAAAATGAACAAGAGCGCATCATGGATGATGCGAGATAAAAATCAGGGATGAGTGCTGCTTTGCATAAGACGACTAAGCTCCTAATGCCCATTACCAGTTGAAACCCAGCCACAAAAAAAGCCGCTGATGCGGCTTTTTCTCTTTGGCTGTAATTAGCAATTACGCCATTAAGTTTTGTAGCTTTTTCATAGCTGATTTTTCTAACTGGCGAACACGCTCTGCTGATACTTGGTATTTAGCAGCTAGGTCTTGCAGCGTTTCTTTCTCTTCTGCTAACCAACGTGCGCGGATAATATCTTGTGAGCGGTCATCTAACGTATTTAACGCTGAGAATAAACGTTGGTTAGAGTTATCTTGCCACTGCTCTTCTTCAACTGTTTCAGCTAAGTCTGACGATTGGTCTGTTAAGTACTGAACTGGTGAAAACTGTGATTGTGTTGCGCCGTCGTCTTCGTCAGCATTTAGGTCAAAGCCCATATCTTGGCTGCTCATACGTGATTCCATTTCACGTACGTCTTTTTCAGATACACCTAATTCGTTAGCAACCGTTTGTACTTCTTCGTGATTAAACCAGCCTAAACGCTTTTTGTTTTTACGAAGGTTAAAGAACAACTTACGCTGCGCTTTAGTCGTTGCTACTTTTACGATGCGCCAGTTTTTCAGCACATATTCATGAATTTCTGCTTTAATCCAGTGAACAGCAAACGATACTAAGCGTACACCTACAGTTGGGTCAAAACGTTTTACAGCCTTCATTAGGCCAACGTTACCTTCTTGGATAAGATCTGCCTGCGGTAAACCATAACCCGAGTAACTTTTCGCGATATGCGCTACAAATCTAAGGTGTGACATAATTAACGCACGTGCTGCATTAAGGTCGCCACTGTCCTGTAGCTTCTCTGCCAATGCCTTTTCCTCATCCGCACTTAGCATAGGAATAGTGCTTACAGCTTGTAGATAGCTTTCAATGCTACCTGCGTTTTGCGGCATACTAAGTGTTAGGGCATTCATCTCTTTTGTCATATTTCACCTCAGGTGGAGTAACAAACTTTCTCAATTTTAGCACTCTCTTAACTAGAGTGCTAATCTGAATTTACAGGTTTTGAGCAAGAATTCAAGTTAAAGTTCCGTGAAACTTGTAAGAAAAAACTAATGACCTGAAATATCGACAATTTTAAATGTAGTTTTATTGTAAAACGTAATATTGGCATTACACTTCGTTTGGCTCAATGGCGTCGATATAGCGCTTAACAGATAAAAACGAACCAAATAAACCCAAACAAACAGCAAGCCCTAGCAGCACAAGAAATTCACTAAAGTTGAGTCCCTGTAAGTTAAAGTTAGCGTTATAAACGCCCACAACTTGGGTAACGGCATTATCAAGCCAAAGCAACATCATCAATACCGCTAGAAAAGCAATAAAACCGCCTACTATGCCATACCAAATGCCGGTCCACAAAAACGGCGCTTGAATAAAATGGTTGGTTGCACCAACGAGCTTCATTAGCTGTATTTCTTGTTTCTTATCCATAATAGACAAGCGAATAGTATTACCTACAATCAACACCACTGAAGTTAATAGCAAAAATGCAATTGTAAGCACGCTTTCACGCAATAAACTAAGTAGTGCATTAAGTCTTTCTAACCACTCAATATCGAGTTTGCCAAAATCAACATCTCGCTCTCGCTCGAGTTTATCGAGCAATTCGCGTGCCGCTTCTGGTTTGGTAAATTGGCTATTCGGTGTGACTAAAACAACACTGGGTAGTGGATTTTCGTCGAGGTAATTAAGCGCTTCACCAAAACCCGACGCCACTTTAAACTCTTCTAATGCATCTTGCTTTGAAATAAAACGCACATCTTTTACTTCGTTATAAAGAGACAGGCGCTTAATCAATGCGCTCGATTCTTTGTCAGAGATATCCTGTTTTAAGAACAATGAAATTTCAGCTGCATTGTCAAAACCGCTACTTACCTTTTGCACATTCTTAACTACCACATACAAGGTTGTAGGCAGGGTTAAACTAAGCCCGAGCACTGCAATGGTCATCAGTGATGCAACTGGCGTTCGCCACAATTCACCTAGGCTGTGTACACCTTGGCGAATGGTATTCATAAAGGCAAAGTACAGCCCCATAAAATAAGAGTGTTGAACCTGTTCACCCTGACTTTTGCGGCCTTTAAACAATAAACTCATTATGCACCTCCCATAAGTGGATCGGTGACTAAATTGCCTGCCTTTAAGGTTAAGCTGCGGTACTTCATACGCGCTATTAAGCCTAAATCGTGGGTAGCAAGAAGCACAGTTGTGCCATGTTGATTGAATTCTTCAAACAGTTTTAAAATTTCAACTGACAACTCAGGATCTAAGTTACCGGTAGGTTCATCGGCAAGTAAAATAGGCGGTGAATTAACAATTGCCCGCGCAATACCAACGCGTTGTTGTTCACCACCCGATAGGGTTTCTGGTGCACAGCGTGCTTTATTTAACAGCCCTACTTTATCGAGGGCTGCATGCACTCGTTTTTCGATATCACGGCGATGACTGCCAGCAATAACCAGTGGCAACGCCACATTATCGAATACCGAGTAACGGTCGAGCAATCGGTGGTTTTGAAAAATAACGCCAATATCGCGCCTAACATAAGGCACTTGCTTTGCCGTTACTTTATTTAGTAGCACACCATTTATATATACCTCACCAGCAGATGGACGTTCCATCAAGCTGATCAGTTTAAGCAAGGTGCTTTTCCCAGCCCCACTGTGGCCAGTCAAGAAAGCGAGTTCACCGGGTTGTAAGTGAAAACTTACTTTCTCAATTGCTTTATGGCCACCTGGGTATGTTTTACTTACCTGTTGAAATTTTATCATTATTATAATTATGTCGTTGAATTACTCTTCGCTAAACAGAGCCTCGATAAAGTCTGTGCTATTAAAGGTACGTAAATCATCAATACCTTCACCCACACCTATGTAGCGAATTGGAATGTTAAATTGGTCAGCCACCGCAAAAATAACCCCACCTTTGGCTGTACCGTCTAATTTCGTTAAGCTGATCCCTGTCAGGCCTACAGCTTGATCAAATAGTTTTACTTGGCTAATTGCGTTTTGACCAGTACCTGCATCGATAGTTAGCATCACTTCATGTGGCGCATTCACATCAAGCTTTTTCATCACACGTGCAATTTTTTCTAGCTCTTGCATTAAGTGATCTTTGTTTTGTAAACGACCCGCAGTATCGGCAATTAATACATCCACGTTACGAGCCTTCGCTGCTTGCAATGCATCAAACACAACAGATGCACTATCTGCGCCGGTGTGTTGCGCAATAACAGGAATATCGTTACGTTCGCCCCAAACTTGTAACTGCTCTACCGCAGCTGCACGGAATGTGTCGCCCGCAGCTAACATAACCGACTTACCTTCAGCTTGGAATTGCTTAGCTAGCTTACCAATGGTTGTTGTTTTACCTACGCCGTTTACACCCACCATTAAGATAACAAATGGGCCATCGCTGTTTTCAATCACAAGCGGTTTGTCTGCACTTGCTAACATTGACGACATTTCTTCTTTTAATAAACCGTATAGTGCATCACCATCTTTTAGCTGTTTACGATCGGCTGCGTCCGTTAAACTATCAATTAGCTTGAGCGTTGTATCAACACCTACATCAGCTGTAAGCAGTTGTGTCTCGAGCTCTTCAAATAGCTCATCATCGATTTTTTTACCGCTAAAAATATTGGCAAAACCTGCACCGATGTTTTGCTTTGTTTTAAGTAAGCCTTTTTTTAAGCGACCAAAGAAGCCAAGTTTAGGTTCTTTACTTTTTTCAGCTTGCTGTTTAGCTTGCTCTTCAGCTTCTAAACGAGCAGCCTCTTCTGCTTGGCGCTTTTCTTCCGCCTCAGCAGCTATTCGTGCAGCTTCTTCGGCTTGGCGCTTTTCTTCTGCTTCAGCAGCTATTCGTGCCGCTTCTTCTGCTTGACGTTTTTCTTCCGCCTCAGCAGCTATTCGTGCAGCTTCTTCTGCTTGGCGTTTTTCTTCCGCCTCAGCAGCTATTCGTGCAGCCTCTTCTGCTTGACGTTTTTCTTCCGCCTCAGCAGCTATTCGTGCAGCTTCTTCGGCTTGGCGTTTTTCTTCCGCTTCAGCTGCTAAACGTGCTTCTTCGGCTTGACGTTTTGCTTCTGCTTCAGCAGCTAAACGCGCAGCTTCTTCGGCTTGGCGCTTTTCTTCCGCCTCAGCAGCTATTCGTGCAGCCTCTTCTGCTTGGCGTTTTTCTTCCGCTTCAGCAGCTAAACGCGCGGCCTCTTCTGCTTGGCGTTTTGCTTCCGCTTCAGCTGCTAAACGAGCAGCCTCTTCTGCTTGGCGCTTTTCTTCCGCCTCAGCAGCTATTCGTGCAGCCTCTTCTGCTTGGCGTTTTGCTTCCGCTTCAGCAACTAAACGTGCAGCTTCTTCGGCTTGGCGTTTTTCTTCCGCCTCAGCTGCTAAACGCACCGCTTGCTCAGCCTGGCGTTTTTCTTCTGCCTCAGCTTCTAAACGTTCCGCTTGCTCAGCCTGACGTTTTTCTTCCGCTTCAGCTGCTAAACGTGCCGCTTGCTCGGCTTGGCGTTTTTCTTCCGCCTCAGCAGCTATTCGTGCTGCTTCTTCAGCTTGGCGCTTTTCTTCCGCTTCAGCTGCTAAACGCGCAGCTTCTTCGGCTTGGCGCTTTTCTTCTGCTTCAGCAGCTAAACGTTCCGCTTGCTCAGCCTGACGTTTTTCTTCCGCTTCAGCAGCTAAACGTGCTGCTTCTTCCGCTTGGCGTTTTTCTTCAGCCTCAGCTTCTAAACGTGCCTTTTCTTCCGCTTCTAATCGCGCTTGTTCTTCTGCCGCTAGGCGTGCTTCTTCTTGCTGCTGTTGCTCGTCTTTTTTGCCGAAACCAAGCCAAGATAAAAATTTATTTTTTGCCATTTAAGTTAAATACCAATCACAAAATTCTGATAAACTACAATTCCCAATATGGTATCACTTTCACCGGTGAATGAAAAAAATCATATTGGTTTTTTAGTCTAATTCTGTAAGTAAATTTGTAATGCGATCACACAAGCAAAAAAACAAGCCAACAAACAATTCTGGTCAAATTAGAATTATTGGCGGCAAGTTCCGTTCGAGAAAGTTAAAAGTGCATGATGTTGAAGGCTTAAGACCTACAACAGATAGGGTGAAGGAAACCGTATTTAACTGGTTGATGCTATACACCAGCAATGCCAATGTGTTAGATTGTTTTGCAGGTTCAGGTGGTTTAGGGTTCGAAGCTCTGTCTCGCTACGCCGAAAAAGTAACGTTTATTGAACTGGATGCAACAGCACATCGACAGATCGCTGAAAATATCAATGCACTTAAAGCAGAAAATACCACATTAAAACATGGGAACAGTTTAGAGGTTCTGCCCAAACTAGCTGATAAATTCGACTTAGTATTTATTGATCCCCCCTTTCGCAAAAATTTAGCAGAAAAAACCTGTCACTTATTAGCTGACAATAATTTGCTAAATAACGACGCGGTTGTGTATTTGGAAGTCGAAAAAGAATTAGTAAACTTGAATTTCCCAGACGGCTGGCAAATTTTAAAGGAAAAGAATTTTGGCCAGGTTACGAGCTACTTGTTAGCGACCAAGTAGCCCATAAAAGCGTTAAATTTCAATACCGATATTGCTTTGACCATCAGCAATTGCTAATTGTTTTAACGCTTTCACTGCATCTTTATCGATACGTTCAAATGACTCAACTTTATCAATCAACTCTGCCAGCACTTCCATTTCGTATGCCATTAGAGGGTGAGCACGAAGCGCTGCGTTATCGGCTATTTCACCTTCAGATGTTAATTGGTATTCGATAAACTTCGCCACACTTGCTTGCGATATTTTGCACACATCAACAAAGTTAGCTTCTTCTTTTTGCTGCATACCATTAATTAAGGTAATTAACGCAGTACACGTATCAATTGCAGGGTATACGCCAAACATATCAAAGTCGTTGAGATCAGGCGTATTTTGTTCAACCTTTTCGTTTAATTTTTCTAAGCTAATTTTAGCTTTTGGCAATAATAGTTTTTCCCACAATGAGTTAAGAGCATTACGCAACTCTGTGCCATTACCAAACTCTAACGCTTCACTAAATAACAAATAATTGGGCAGCATTCGTTCAATCATTGCCGCTGCTAATGATGCCTGCTGTACATAGTTAAGTTCGCGAATACGCTGAAAGTTATTAGGTTTTTTCATTATTGTTCAGTCTAAAATTTAATTAGGCGAATTGTAGCAAGATTCGGCTTAAAACACATAAAAAAGGCGTGCTAATTAGCACGCCTTTTTTCTATTCTAACTATTATTCTTGGTTAAGCTGTTTCTGCGCGTATTCAAACTTAAGCTTAAATTCGGTTACTTTTGCTTCAAGCTCTTCCACACGGTCCGTTAAACCAATGTTTTCGCTACGTATTGACTCATAAGCACCACGTGCTTGTTGCGTATCTTTTTCAATACGGCTTAGCAAGCTTGAGTTACGACCTTGTTCACGGTTAAGCGCAGTGTCTTGCGCTTCTAACTGACGGCGTAACTGCGAAATCAAATCTTGGTCATCTTGCTTCGCGTTTTCAAGCAGTGTGAGTTTTTCCATTAACTCTTGGTTTTTAGATGTTTCTTCAGAAAGAGCATCTGCTTGCGCTTTCACTTTTTCTTTAAGCGCGCTTGCTTCTTGGTTCAAGTCTTTCTTCAAATCGTTGAAGCGACCTTCACTTTCTTGACTGATTTGCGTTAACTTCTCAGACAGTTCGCTAACTTGCTCTTTGTGCTGTTCAATATCAGATGAAAGCAGTTTGTTTTGCTCTTCAAGTTTACCAACAACCTCTGATTGCTCTTTCACTTGGCTTTCAAGTTCTGCTTTATCTTTCTCGTATTGTTGCAGTGATTTTTCTTTGTCTTCTAACATCGAGCGCAATGTTTCACTGTCTTTATTCGCTTCTTGCGACAGTGATTGGTGCTTCTCATGTACTGAGTCTAGCTCGCCGCTTACGTCATCAAGCTGCTGCTTTAATTTCTCGATAACTTCGTCTTTACTGGTTGATTCTTGCTTTAACAGCTCAATTTCATCAGTAAATACTTTTTTCACTTCAACCAGCTTTTGATCTTGGCTTTGATGCTCTGTTCTGCGCTCTTCAATCAACTGTTTAAGCTTGTTCGACTGCGCTTCGTTCTGTTCTTTTTGTTTGTGAAGCTGCGACTCTGCAAGTTCAAGACTTTCTGTAAGCTCGGCAATTTTGCCACTTAGTTCGCCTTGTTGCTGCTCTGATTGAGAGCTTAATTCGTCACTTACTTTTTCAAGCTCAGCTTCTTTCGCTGCAATCGCCTCTTCTAGCGATTCATTATCCAGCTCTAATTGATTTGCTTTCTTTTTAAATTCGGCAAGTTGCGCTTCAAGCTGCTGAATGTGCTCATCTTCATCATTTTGATGTTGAACCATTGCCGCTTGATGACCTTTTTCTAGCGCCTGTTGACTCGCGCTCAGTAAAAGAGTTTGCAATATCGGCGCGATATTCGTCGTAAAGGTTTGACTTAATTCAGAAATATACGGATGTTCGAACTCAATTGCGTCAGCAACCTGTTGCTCGATACTTTCTTGACTTGCATTCACTTTTTCTGCTGCAAGATTAAACACATCACTAGGCGATAAACTGTTTAAAGCACTCAGCACTTCATTTAACTGCTTGCTCTTATTTTCACCCATGTATCCCCCTTTGAGCTTTTTATTATTATTGCTCTAATGTAATCCAATTTACGTATAAAGTTTCTTTGTTATCATTCGTTGTTATGAATAATAAAAATCAAAGATAAGTGTAGACAATAAAATCTGGCACTGCTTACTATAGCGATGAGATTTAATCGTGTTATTTTTGCGCTTTAGTCTAGCCTACAATATAGTCGGATGGAATAACCTAGTTGTAAAATAAAGAAAATAAGTATTTATTACTAAAAAAGAAATTATTAAAACGGTATGACAATTGAACTAAACTTAACCACCCCAGCGCTGCTTTTTCCAGCAATATCATTGCTTTTACTAGCATATACCAACCGTTTTTTGGTACTTGCACAGCTTATTAGGCAACTAAATTCACGTGAAAATGGCAATGAAATTCGCGCTATGGTGAAGGCGCAAATTTCCAACCTTCGCGACCGCCTAAATTTGATTCGCCGCATGCAGTTTTTTGGTGTGCTTTCCTTTTTGCTTTGCACCGCAGCTATGTTCGCAGTATTTCTCACACAAAACTTGCTGGGTACAGGCTTATTTGGTTTAAGTTTAGCGTGCTTGCTGTACTCATTAGTGTTGTCACTTTACGAAATTCATATCTCTTGTCAGGCTATCGAAATCGAACTCAATAATATCGAAAGTAAACCCGTTATTGATAATGACGACAGCGCCACATAACAGCCCTAGCCTTACAGCGCGACGTAATATTTGTGACATTTAATATTTCACTACTCTAGTTTTTTGCTTCTATACTTTTAAACAAGGTTCATAAATTAGAGCAGCGACTGTGACGGACTTTCTATTTGCCGACGAGCAAATTGATGACATTGCAAAAGCGTCAAACGACGAGAGTTGGAATATTTTGGTAGTTGATGATGAAGAAGATATTCATCAGGTCACCAAGCTAGTTCTAAACGGCTTTACGTTTGAAGATAAGCGGCTGATTTTTCACCATGCATACACTGCCGCTGAGGCAATGCAAATGCTTAAAGGGTTGCCCGAGGTTGCCGTAGCATTAGTGGATGTAGTGATGGAAACCAGCCACGCTGGTTTGGATCTCATTCGTTATATTCGCGAAGACGCCGATAATCACGATATTCGCCTGATTTTACGTACCGGACAACCAGGAGAAGCCCCTGAAGAGTCAGTGATTCGTGATTACGATATTAACGATTACAAAAATAAAACCGAACTGACTGCAATAAAACTCAAAACATTGTTGTACTCTGCCCTTCGCTCTTATCGCGATATTTGCATTATTGAGCAGCATAAATTGGGACTTGAAAACATTATTAATGCTTCTGCTAAATTCTTAGAGTGTGAAACGGTTAACGAATTTGCATCTTCGATCCTAGAGCATGTTTCAGGTGTAATTGGCCACAGCAATAAAGAGATTTACTGTGCCGCAGCAATCAACTCGCAGACCGATAATGCAACAGATTTTAAACTACTAGCTTGCTCTGGTGCTGATAACACAAAACAAGACGTACCAAGCGAAATTGGCAATTTATTTGAGCAAGCACACAATACGAAGTCATCGTTTAAAACACCGCAGGAATATGTTGGCTATTTCCCAACAAAAGGCGGCTTAGAGACTATGCTGTACGTCAGTAAATCGTCAGACTTAAACGCTTCAGACCATCAACTATTAGAGTTTTTTGCTCATAACATTGCCCTTGCATACGACAACTTACGGTTGCGTGAGCTCATTAGAGAATCACAAAAAGAGCTCTCTTATATTCTTGGGGAAGCCGTTGAAAAACGCAGTAAAGAGACGGGCAGCCACGTAAAACGTGTGGCCCATTATAGTTATTTGCTTGCAATTAAATATGGGTTAACCCCGTATCAGGCGGAAATTATCAAGCTTGCTTCACCGCTACACGATATTGGTAAAATCTCCATCCCAGATCATATTCTCAATAAACCCGGAAAGCATGACGCGCAAGAATGGGAAATCATGCAATCACACGCTGAGATTGGCTATGACATACTTAAAAACTCAACTAATGAAATTTTAAAACAAGGCGCGACGATTGCGTACGAACATCATGAACGCTGGGACGGCAAGGGTTATCCGCAGCAACTTGCAGGTGAAGATATTGATATATCAGGGCGTATTACCGCACTTGCAGATGTGTTTGATGCACTTGGCAGCGAGCGCTGCTACAAACCCGCTTGGCCGCTCGATAAAATACTTACACTGTTAAAAGATGAAAAAGGTAAGCAGTTTGATCCCAAACTAATTGAGATTTTTATTGATAACCTCGATGAATTTTTAGCAATAAGAGATCAATTCCCCGACTGAGAAAAACAGTTAGCCGTTTTATTTACTTTTTCGTTCTAACTTTACGGTTGCGACTATTCCTAATGACGCATTAACCAATATTAAAAATACGTCGGTAAACTGAATAAAAAACACAACAAACTAAAGTAGTGTTTTACTAAGTCCAAAGTCTTGCTCTAATGTGTAACTTTTAACTTCGTTATCATTCATTTACGTAGAATGATAACTCTAATAATTAATTACACTTTAGCAATGGTATTTGTACCCTAATTATGTTCTCATTAGCAACAATCACGGATTTTAGTTTACAGGAGTAATCATGCGTATAGAGCAATTTGAACAATTTATTGCACTTGCCCATCATCAACATTTTCGCAAAGCTGCAGAGGTGTGTAACTTAAGCACATCAGCCCTTACCCGCAGCATTCAAACGCTTGAATTAGATCTCGCTTGCAATTTATTAACACGTTCGACGCGCTCGGTTAAGCTAACCGCCGCGGGCGAAGTATTTTTACAGTACTGCCAACAAGCGCTCGATAATCATGCATTACTTAAACAAAAATTAAGTAAATTTACCGAAGCCAAAAACGAAAAAATTGTTATTGGGTATAGCCCAGAAGCCATTGGCCTAGTGCCACAGGCGTGTGGCAAATTTATGCAACAATTTCCGAACATTTCAATTGAAATGCAACTACAAGATACCGACACGTTATTGCAGAATATTCGAAATGGTCAACTTGATTTAGCAATTAATGCGCCTATCACAACAAGCTCAGGTGAAATGTTTTGCCTGCCAGAACAAGTGGTGATGTTCTGCCATAAAGACCACCCTATTTTACAAAGTTCACCGGTACAGTTATCACAAATAACCAAACTACCTATGTTAGCGACAGTAAGTACTAATCAAGCACTTGGTAAATTAATTAATCAGGCAGCAACTAATCTTAACAAACAAGATTCATTGCGCTTAGGTACGTTTGAGCAAGTGGTTAATAAATTAAGCGACCGTAATCACATAGCACTCACTACACTCGATTTAATGCAGCAAGTGACCAACAATAAAGAACTTGTAAATTTAAGCGAAATGATTGAGCAATCTGAAAAACTCAACTTAGAGCTGCAAATTGCAAAAGCGAATCTAACGGCACCTAATATTTCTGAGCTTTTAAACTTTATTACTTTAGAAGCAGGTGCTCGCCCTGAAATTGAACTTGCAAAAGCAACTTTCTAACTGACTCAATGTTCTTTAAAATAACGCCAATTTTTACATTTGGCGTTATTTATGAACTGCTCACCCGAGACCTTTTTACACCTCGACAACCTGCTCGATAACATAGCGAAAAACGGCTATTGCATTATCGAAAATGCGATTTCTGCAGAGTTAGTAGCTCAATTACAGCAGCAATGTGAAGCGCAAGAAACACAATTTCAACACGCTAAAATTGGGCGCCATCAGGATTTACAGCAAGCAAGCGCTATTCGTAGCGATAAAACAAAATGGTTTAATGGTGACACAGCTGCCGAAACGAGTTACCTCGCCCTTATGGAGCAAATTAGAGTAGCAATCAATCAAAGCTTCTACCTTGGCCTATTTGATTATGAATGCCATTTTGCGATTTATCAGCAAGGTGATTTTTACAAGAAACATTTAGATGCGTTTAAAGGTAAATCAAACCGTGTATTTACCACAGTTTGCTATTTAAATACCCCAAACCAAGGCGGCGAGTTATTAATTTACCCTGAAAAAGGCAAAGAACCACTCGCTAAAGTAGCACCTAAGGCTGGTACGTTAATTTGTTTTGAAAGTGAACGCTTTCCGCACGAAGTATTAGCAGCTGGTAGCACACGCTACTCTATTGCAGGTTGGTTTAGAAAGAATAATTCAAGTGCGAACTTTGTTGACCCTAACCAATAAAGCTTGCGGCTATGCCCATAAAGACAAATAGCCCAACGTAGTTATTGTTTAAGAACGCCCAAAAACAAGCATCGCGGTCGCGGTGCTTAATTTTTACTTGCTGATGCGCCAACAAAAATGCTGATAGCAGCACGCCAATGTCAAATGGCCATGGCAAATTGCGGTTGAAGCCAATAAATACTAAGGTCAGTAAAAAAGCGATTTGCAGTATAAATACCGCGGCTTTATCGAAACTACCAAACAAAATAGCGGTAGATTTAACCCCAATTTTCACATCATCGTCCCTGTCCACCATGCCGTACATGGTATCGTATGCCACGGTCCAAACAAGGTTAGCAAAATACAGCCACCACGCTTCTTCAGGTACTTCACCAAGCACAGCCATATACGCCATTGGAATCGACCAACTAAATGCGGCGCCGAGCACGACTTGAGGCAAATGGGTATAGCGTTTCATAAAGGGATAACAAAACGCTAATGCTAACGCCCCAAACGACAGTAACACGGTTTGCCAATTTAAAAATAGCACCAAGATAAATGCTATTAAAATCAGTAGAGTAAAAAGCTGTATCGCCTCTACTGGTGTTGCTTTACCGGATGCCAATGGGCGCATATGAGTGCGTTTAACTAAACCATCCACTTTACGATCAGCAAAGTCATTAATTACACAGCCAGCGCTGCGCATAACAAATACACCAGCGCTAAAAATAAGCAAAATCGTTAAATCTGGCACACCAGAACTCGCTAGCCATAGTGCCCAGTATGTTGGCCATAACAAAAGCAAAGTACCGATTGGTTTATCAGTGCGCATTAACGCTTTATAGGCATCACGATTTTGCCATGTTAGCTGGATCATGGTTATTCAAATGCTCCTGGTAAAAAGGCTTCACACACCATCAGTTTTAGGTCTGCTAAATGAAACACACTGCGGCGAGCTGAAACATCAGCGATTTCAAGCGACAAGTCTTGTAATAACGAGTGAAGTTGTGCACTGCCCGAAAACTGGGTGATCATTAAATCTTCCCGCACTAAATTAGGGTGCTGAAAAATAAACTCACCGAGTGGACGCTCCCCCAAATTTAAAAACAGACTATTGTCAGTTAATTGCTCAAGCGGGATCCAGCTTTGCGCATACACCCGTGGTTTTTCATCACCATATAAAATAACTTCGCGGCATAGCGCAGTTTGCTGCTCAGTACTTAACACATTGGCTTGCTGCGCGCTGAGCGTAATGTGCTTTTCGCTTAGCACGCGCACACTAAATTGCGAAAACCTTTGTTTCAACTTTGCAGTAAGCGAACCGGTTTCTAACAACCACTCACTCTGCACACTATTTAGCTGGGTAAAATTTTGATGCCACTGCGCCGAAATATCTAAAGGGAAAGTTACCACAATAACCTGCTGCGAAAAAAAATCGCACCATTTTAGCACTGGATAACAGTGAGCTAAATGGTAAATTAAATTTTCAATTAAATTACGTTTAAGTGACTAGTAAAAAGCCCATAATCAAGTATTATTATTGTTAAGTTACTATGGGAAAAACAAGGTGTTAGTCACGCAATGCGTAGCCTATCGATATTTCTAATTACACTTTTTTTATCACTATCAACGCCTAAGGCCGAGGCTGCGTCTAATTTTGGTTATTTTGGCTTTGAGCCAGATATCATTACAAACTACATTGCGACTTCAAATAAAAAATTAGGTTACGTTAGAGTAACGGTTGAACTAATGATTAAAGATATGGGCAATTTAGAAGTAGTTGAACACCACTCACCTTTACTGCGTGATGCGATTGTTGAAATCATTAGCAAAGAGCAAGAAGAACACGTTAAATCGCTAACTGGCCGCGAGGAAATTCGTAAACGTTGTAGCGAGCGAGTAAAAGAGTTATTAAAAGAAGAAACAGGACAAGAAATTGTCCACGATGTGCTTTTTACTAAGTACCTGTATTATTAAGCTAAATATAGCTTAGAAAAAAGCAAAGTTAATTAACTTTGCTTTTTTTATGGCTATTCGCAACGAAAACACCCAATACAGCACCCGCAACAAGCCCGCCTAAATGTGCCCAATTCGCCATATTGATAAACAACACATCGGCAAAACCAAGTACCAGCCACACCAGCATAAAGCCAACAATGGATGGACTAACGGCTAATTTAGGGTTGCCAGTAAAATGGCCGTAAAGCCAACAAAAGCCGAGTAAGCCATAAACCACACCAGACAGGCCGCCAAAGTTAGCATTCACCAACCCAAACTGAAGCCAGTTACTGGCAAGTGCTGTAACAATAAATACCAATACTAAAAAGCGTTTACCTAATTGTTCTGTAATTTTATCGCCAAGATACATCCACCACATCAAGTTAAAGATCAAATGCATTGCTGAAAAGTGCATAATAGTGGGTGCAAGCCAAGTATGCGGTGCATTAGGGGCAAACTGAAGATAGGGAAACAACCACTCAAAACCGCCTAAAACAAACGCCCCATATACCAAAATGGATAACAATGACACGCTTTGAATTAGTGATGAAAGCTTTAAAAATCGCGGTATCAAATTAAGCGAACTGCCGCCGTAACTTAGTCCACTATTGGTTGAACCAACTTGCCAAGATGCCTCAAGATACTTTGCTTGATGAGGGTTGGCTTGGAATTGCGCCAATTCTTTTTCAGCAACTTCAAAGTGACTTTCTGACACCAGCAATGCAACGGTTTCACTGTTAATTGGCTTTAATTGACAGTGAATATTAATGCTATTAAGGTAATCACAAAAACCTTGTGCAGCCCTTACATTACTTAGCGTAGTAAGTTGCTTCACAATGATTACGCACCTGACTCAACATTGTCTGCTTGTTCAGTACCCCACGCGGCAAAGCCACCGTCCATGCTGTAAACATCTTCAAAACCCTGCTCAACCAGATAGTTCGCAGCACTTTGTGAACTAATACCGTGATAACACACAACAACTATTGGTTGCTCATAATCTTTTTCATTTAAAAATTGTGCCAAATTCTCATTCGACAGACGCTCAGATCCAGGAATACGTGCGGAGCTGAAACTATTTGGATCACGAATATCGGCAATAACAACATTGTCATTTGTAAGAAGCGCTGCTGTTTGCGACACTGAAATATGTTTGTATGACATATATACCTCAATAAAAAAGGGAGCAAATGCTCCCTTTATAATATCATCAAGCGATAGCTTAATCCCAATTTAAAATAACTTTGCCTGACTGGCCTGAAATCATGGTATCAAAGCCTTGTTGGAAGTCATCAATGTGGAATTCGTGAGTAATAATTGGTGATAAATCTAAGCCAGATTGAATCAAACTTGCCATTTTGTACCAAGT
The DNA here is from genome assembly GCF_057367955.1 of Pseudoalteromonas sp. NS-SX12. Lineage (NCBI taxonomy): Bacteria > Pseudomonadati > Pseudomonadota > Gammaproteobacteria > Alteromonadales > Pseudoalteromonadaceae > Pseudoalteromonas > Pseudoalteromonas sp. NS-SX12. The sequence continues at coordinate 211,625 of NZ_CM170634.1, forward strand.
TTCAAACATTTCACGGCCATAAATACCTTTAATAATTAACCCTTTAAAAATAACCTGATTCCAGTCAACCGCCATATCTGATGGTGGAATACCTAGCATGGCAATTTTACCGCCATGGTTCATGTTATTTAGCATGCTGTTAAACGCGCTCGGTACACCTGACATTTCAAGGCCAATATCAAAGCCTTCTGTCATGCCAAGCTCATTCATCACATCTTCTAATTTCTCGTTCGCCACGTTTACCGCGCGTGTTGCACCCATTTTACGTGCAAGGTCTAAACGGTATTCGTTTACATCCGTAATTACCACATGACGGGCACCAACATGTTTAGCTACCGCTGCAGCCATAATACCAATAGGGCCAGCACCTGTGATCAATACATCTTCACCGACTAAATCAAAAGACAATGCCGTGTGAACAGCATTGCCAAATGGGTCAAAAATTGATGCTAATTCATCAGGGATGTTGTCAGGAATCTTAAACGCATTGTATGCAGGAATAACTAAGTACTCTGCAAATGCACCTTCGCGGTTTACACCTACACCAGTAGTGTTACGACATAAGTGAACACGGCCTGCACGACAGTTACGACAGTGGCCACAGGTAATATGGCCTTCACCTGATACGCGATCACCCACTTTAAAACCACGAACTTCTTGGCCCATATCCACTACTTCGCCAACGTATTCGTGACCCACAACCATAGGTACAGGAATGGTATTTTGTGACCATTCGTCCCACTTGTAGATATGTACATCCGTACCACAAATCGCTGTTTTGCGGATTTTGATTAATAAGTCATTGTGGCCAACTTCCGGTTTAGCCGTTTCTGTCATCCAGATCCCTGGTTCAGCTTTAAGTTTTGATAATGCTTTCATCTTTTTACTCACAAAAAAGGCCTGTTATCTAACAGGCCAATATCAAATTAAATGATACCTAATTCTTTACCAATACGGGTAAATGCAGCAATTGCTTTATCTAGTTGCTCACGGGTATGCGCAGCAGAAATCTGTGTACGAATACGCGCTTGCCCTTTTGGTACTACAGGGAATGAGAAACCTGTTACGTAAATGCCTTCAGCCAGTAACTTATCAGCCATTTCAGCTGCTAATTTAGCATCGCCTAACATTACTGGAATAATTGCGTGATCTTTACCTGCACAAGTAAAGCCAACCGCTTCCATTTGCTCACGGAAGTACGCCGCATTTTGCCAAAGTGTATCGCGCAGCTCTTTACCGTCAGCTAGCATATCAAGCACTTTGATTGATGCTGTAACGATTGAAGGCGCGAGAGAATTTGAGAATAAGTAAGGACGAGAGCGCTGACGTAACCATTCTACAATTTCAGCTTTACCTGACGTATAACCGCCCGATGCACCACCTAGCGCTTTACCTAATGTACCCGTGATAATATCAACGCGGTCCATTACATTACAGTATTCAGGTGTACCACGACCGTTTTCGCCAACAAAACCCACCGCGTGAGAATCATCAACCATTACCAGTGCATCGTATTTGTCAGCCAAATCGCATAACGCTTCTAAGTTACAAATAACGCCGTCCATTGAGAACACGCCATCTGTAGCAATTAGTTTGGTTTTAACACCCGCTTCATCAGCAGCAATTAATTGCTGCTCTAAATCAGCCATGTCGTTATTGGCATAACGGAAGCGTTTTGCTTTACATAAGCGCACACCATCAATAATTGATGCATGGTTTAACGAGTCTGAAATAATCGCATCTTCTGGGCCTAAAATTGTTTCAAAAAGGCCTGCATTAGCATCGAAGCAAGATGAATAAAGAATAGTATCTTCAGTTTGTAAGAAATTACTGATTTTTGCTTCTAAGGTTTTATGAATGTCTTGCGTACCACAAATAAAACGTACTGATGCCACACCAAAACCGTGGTCATCTAATCCAGCTTTTGCTGCATTAATTAACTCTGGGTGATTTGCTAAACCTAAGTAGTTATTTGCACAAAAGTTGATTACTGAGTCGCCAGATGCAACTTCAATTTCAGCTTGTTGTTGTGACGTGATTACACGTTCACTTTTGTATAATCCATCTTCTTTTACTTGTTCAATCTGTTGTTTAAGCTGATCAAAAAATGCAGATGCTCTCATCCAAAGTCTCCAATGCCTAATAGAACGGGTTGCTCGCACGTTTTCCACAAATACGTTAAAAACGGCGAATGCTAAGCCTTAAAATTGTAGCTTATATTTAAAGGGGTAATTGTAAAAGGTTAGGTTGATAAATGCACTTAATACTAGTAAATGCGATTAGAAAAGTAGATAAAACTACAACTAAACAAAAATACAGTTTAATAAACTGCATTTTAAATAGTTCACTAATTAATCCTAGGTGTTTTCACTAAACTTTTCACTGGCGCAATTCAGCGATTGCCATACGTCATCAGCTAACGTGATAGTTTGCTCGTCAAACGATTGTCCTGACTGAACAAGAATCTTCTTACTAAACCCTGCCGTCTTTGCTGCTAACATGTCTGAGCCTTTATCGCCAAACATAATGCATTTTGATGGGTCCAGCCCGAGCTCTTTCACACCTTGCAATAGCATGCCTGGCTTAGGTTTTCTGCAATCACATTGCTGTTTATATTGTGCAACACCTTTAGTTGGGTGATGCGGGCAAAAGTAGACTTTACTGATTTCCACATTATGTTGTTTAAACTGTGCCACCATCCAATCGGTAAGCGTATGAAAATCTTGTTCGGTATAGTAACCGCGCCCAATACCCGACTGATTCGTTACAATCACAATTTTGTAACCCGCGGCCTGAAATAACTGACACGCTTCAAATACACCAGCAATAAATTCAAAATCATCAATTTTATAAACATAGGCGTGATCAACGTTAACAACACCATCTCTATCGAGAAAAACAGCTTTATCACTCATTACAATGCCTTTTCGTTTACAACACGGTCAAACATCTCTTTAACGCTGTCTACGCTAATTTGTTGCATTAGATCTTTGCCTTTTACACGTGTACCCCATGGCAATTGGGTTGCTGTTTTGCCAGTTTGCTTTTTTAGATTTTGATGATAAACCTCAACCACATAATCTTGGTATAAATAAGGGCCGGTACGCGCCGGATTCGAATGTGCATATAGTCCAATCACCGGAGTGCCCATAGTCACCGCCATATGTGCAGGGCCAGTATCTGGCGCAATGACAAGAGAAGCGCTTTCTAACACACATAACAATTGTTTTAAGTTTGTTTTGCCAACAAGGTTAAGTGCTGTTGATTTCATCGCATTGTCAATTTGCTTTGCAAGTGTGACCTCGAGCTCTGTAGGGCCACCGGTTATAACAACACTAAATCCTTGCTGCACCGCATAATCCGCTATTTCGGCATAGCGCTCTGGTAGCCAATTGCGCTCAGCCTTACTTGCAGCAGGCGAAAGCACCAATACTTTATCGCCAAGTGGCGATAATATTTCCTCAGCAAAGTCTCGGTCCTCTTGGGTTACAGGCATCAGCCAAGATGGCTCATAATGCGGCACACCTATGGCTTTTGCGAAACCGCGAAAACCCTCGAGTACATGGGCTTCTTTTTCAGCCGCAATACGGTGGTTAGTAAATAAAAAGTGCCCTTCTTTAGCGCGCTGCCAATCAAATCCAATTTTTATTTTTGCAGGAATAACACGCGCCGCTAAATTGGCACGCAGCGCAACTTGCATGTGCAATAACACATCAAACTTACGCCCTTTAAAATGTTCTTTAAGTGAGTGATAAGCCGCTTTGCCTTGTTTTTTATCAAAAACAACCAACTCAACCCCCGGTAAATCAGCCAGTAACATCGCCTCTATTTTACCAACAACCCATGTAATTTTAGCGTTTGGATAATGACGCTGAATTGCCTGCACCGTGGAAACGGCATGGCATACATCACCGATTGCTGAAAGACGTAAAATACAAATATCGTTGAACGGCCCTTGTAAGCTCACAATTTACCTAAAAACATATAAATAGATGCGTGCAGTTTAACGTAAATTAAAACTTGGTATAATCACTTTTTGCACGCAATTACTATTTAGTTTAAATCGCCATGCTGTCATTTCAAAAACACGGTTCAGCCACCATCATTACCCCAAGCGACTTGGAGGGCACGTTCAATCCTAATTTATTTGATGTTGAATATTTGAGCCGTAATGATTTGATTAGCGCCAAAAAACGTGGCCGTGCAACAACTTACTTTTTTGATTGTGGTAACACAACGGGTGTACTTCGCCATTACTGGCGTGGCGGCTTAATTGGTAAACTATTATCCGACCAATACCTGTATTTAGGCTTTGAAAAAACAAGAACATACCAAGAGTTCAAGTTATTAGTAGAGCTTGAAGCGATTGGCCTACCCGTACCTAAACCGGTTGCGGCTAAGGTTGAAACATCGGGGTTAATCTATCGTGGAGATATCATTACCGAGGCTCTACCACACTCGCAAAGTCTGCTCGATGTACTAAAAACCCGCTCATTAAATCAAAAAGAACTTACTGACTGTGCAAAAACAATTGCCGATTTTCATAATCAGGGCGTTAATCATGCCGACCTTAATATCAATAATATTTTAATTAGTGATGGACGCGTTTTCTTAATTGATTTTGACCGTGGCACTCGCGCCGCATTCGATCCACAAGAAGCACAAAGTAATATTACACGCCTAAAGCGCTCATTTGATAAAGAAGCTAATCGCAATGCACAATTTTATTGGCAAGAAAAGGATTGGCAGGTATTTATTGAGGGGTATAACAGCGCACTAAAAATTGCTTAGTGCGCCAATAAAGAAGTGGTTACTAGCTATCGCTTTGGATTTTATGAATAACGTTCGATGTTGAGCAGCCATTTACAAATTCCAGCACCTCAACTTGACCACCGTTTGCAAGTACAAAATCAGCGCCTGCAATTTCCGACACTTTATAATCGCCGCCTTTCACCAGAACATCTGGCTTTACAAGTTCAATCAGCTTAGCTGGAGTATCATTTTCAGCTTCAGAACCAAACGGGATCACCCAATCAACTGATGCTAACGCACTGATTACGGTGGCACGCTCATCAAGTGGATTAATAGGTCGCGTTGGCCCTTTTAAACGGCTAATCGACTCGTCATTGTTTAAACCCACTACTAACTTATCGCCACGCGCTTTAGCTTGCGCCAAGTAGCGCACATGCCCTGCGTGTAAAATATCAAAACAGCCATTGGTAAAGACAATTTTTTCGCCGCGCTGACGAGCAAGCTCAATATGATGCAATACCTCTTGTGCTGGCGCTTGGTACTGCTCGCCGGTGTCACGTAAATATTGCGTTAGTTTAGCACTTAACTCTTCTGGTGATACAGTAGCAGCACCCAATTTTGCAACTACTAAACCAGCTGCAATGTTTGCGATTTCAACAGCTTGCGCTGCTGGCATGCCTGTACTTAACATTACCGCCAATGTTGCGATTACCGTATCACCGGCACCAGTTACATCTGACACTTCTAATACTTGCGCTGCAAAATCGTGTTTTTCATTCGGCGTAATTAGCGACATTCCTTGCTCTGAACGCGTTAGTAGCATGCTACCTAAACCACACTCAGCAATAATATCACGTGCACTTTGCGTGATGGTTGCTTCATCACCGACAACACCACCAGCTGCTTTAAACTCTGTAAGATTTGGCGTAATAAAATCCGCGCCGCGGTAATCCGCCAATTGCTTTGATTTCGGGTCAACTAATACCGTTTTGCCTGCACCTTTTGCAACAGCAATCATATCCGCAATTAAATGCAGTGAGCCTTTGTTGTAGTCAGAAAATACCACCAAATCAAAATCGTTAATCAAGGTTTTAAGCTGCTCAAGCAATAGTTGTGAATGGGCTTCACTAAAACGCTCTTCTAGATCTAAGCGCACGACTTGTTGGTGACGGCTAATCACACGCATTTTTGCGATTGTTGGCGCCTCTGACTGACGAATAAGCTGAGAATCAATGTTCTCTGACTTTAGTAACGCCTCAAGACTTTGTCCGTTATCGTCATCACCGATAATGCCAAGCAAACTAACCTTGCCATCAAGGTGTGCGATATTTTTTGCAACGTTTGCCGCGCCACCGGCTTTATCTTCAAGACCACTGACTTTTACCACTGGCACCGGTGCCTCAGGTGAAATACGCCCAGTATCTCCATGCCAGTAACGGTCTAGCATTACATCGCCAACAACTAAAATTTTGCTGTTTGATAAATGATTAAAATACGATAAATCCATAATCAACACTTAGCTCTTTTCGGCAACTAGCATATCAACTGCTTCACACAACCAATGGCCAATAAACATATGCGCTTCTTGAATACGCGCAGTTTCATCGTTTGCAATAATAATTGGTAAACGTGCGATGTCTTTTACCTTGCCGCCATCACGACCGGTTAATGCCACCGTGTAGGCACCAATTTTGTTTGCTGCTTCTAGTGCGAGATTAATATTGGCACTGGTGCCTGAAGTCGTTAAACCAATCACTAAATCTTCTGGTTTACAAAGTGCCTGAACTTGGCGTTCAAATACTGTATCAAAGTGATAGTCATTAGCATGCGCGGTTAAAATTGACGTATCCGTTGTAAGTGCAATGGATGCTAAAGGACCACGTTCATTCTTATAACGCACTACAAACTCAGCGGCTAAATGTTGCGAGTCAGCTGCACTGCCGCCATTACCAAACCAAATTACTTTGCCGCCTTTATCTAAGGTTTCCTGGCAAGCTTGTAACAGTAATAGTGATTGTTGTTGGTATTGCTCCATAATAGCAAACACTTTGCGGTGACGTTCTAAGCTTGCTAAGTATGAGTTTGTAATCGCTTCCATAGGTCTTTGTTTATTGCATCTATAAATAGTTAACTTCATTTTATAACGAATCGTCTTAAAATGGCGAGGCTTGTTAACCAATCTTAACAAATGGCTTTGTTAAACTTTTAAGAATCTTTAAATTTACTACCCTTGCAGCAGGGTTGTTTGTTACAATTCCCGTTCATGCGCAGGGAGATTTAAGTGCATCAAAGCAAGCATTCAACCACAACTCAAATACAAGTTCCTGAACTGACTCTCAAAAAAGGCAGTAAAGTACTGTACATGACTCACCTTGCACTAGGTGATTATGTCTATCAGGGCGCGTTTCTAAAAGCCTTATCAAAACAGTACCCCGATGTGCAAATTGACGTGTGGATTGATGATTGTCGCAACAAGAAAAAATCTTGGCATTCAGGCAGAAATTCTACTTTGCAGCAGTGGCTAGCAAAAGAAAACCACCTAAATACCATATATCCCATTGCCAGTAGTAACGAGCACAGAGAGCAATTAATCGCTGATGCAAAAAATCAGCAGTATGATTTTATTGTATTTGTTGCCACTACACGCGCACCGGCCTATTTAAAAGTGGCACAGGCAATCAACGCAAACGCCACCATAGTTGGCACTGAGCCTAAAAACCTTTTGTCGCGTTTGTTTTATCGCAACCAGTACAAATCATTAAGTACTACGATTGCGCTGTCTGAATTAGCTACCAGCCAGCACATTAGTGATTTTTATAACCATATTTTTTCTCGCCTGTTTGCTGTGTCACTTGATGAACAACAGCGCTCTCGCGAAATATTGGTCACAAACTCTCTGGGTGAACAAGGCAAACAACAAATTAACGCATGGCGTAACTCTAAGAACTTAAGTAATGGGCCGACTATTTTCATTAATCATATTTCGACTAATGAAAAACGTGACTGGCAACTATCACAATTAGCTGAATTAACAGCAAAACTAACTGAAAAGTCACCTAATACACTGTTTGTGTTAAACGCGCCGCCGCATAAATTTGATGAAGTTTCTAACTGGTGTGCACAGCAAACAAACATTGCTGTGGAAGCATTTTCAGCAACTAAGGATTTCTTTGAGCTGCCGAGTGTTATGCAAGCCTGCGACTTAGTAATTTCTGTTGAAACTGCGATTATGCATATCGCAAGCAGCTTATCACTGCCACAAATCGCATTGATCAGAGAGTCGGCATCAAGCTGGCGCCCACTTAAGGCTAATTCAGTGCTTGAGGGGAAAAAGCGAGTTGATAATATTGCCGCTTCTGAAGTCGTCGTTGCTGCCGAGAATATTCTGAAGTTGGCCTAGGGTCTGCCCACCTTTACTGTTCTATTTTTGTTCTCTTTGAGCGTGCTTTTATCGCGGTGCTCGATGTGTGGCCTAGCAATCTAAGCGAATATCGAGCAAAGCTTCCGCGTCCTGCTCACGCCCCTTGCCCACATCCATGTAGGCAACAATAAAAAAAGTGCGCTCAAAAGAACCGTTCGACAGCGCTTGATTGGGTTTTCTACTGTGTTATCGGCTGACTCACATAGAATGACTATGCCACGCAGCCTCTGCCTTGTATAAAATCCAATCAAACTGCTGCAAAAACAAACTTAAAAGGTCAACAGCCCCTAGGAACTCTAGGCCATAATCAATGGTTACCAAAACATGGTTACAGATAAATAACCATAACTTTCATCGTAAACGTTTTTCCCACCCATTAAACTGGTTTCAACACGGTACTCACCGACTTTACGACTGTTAAGCACAGATAACGAATAAGCGCGCTGGTAATCGTCGCTGTCGTTATTTTGCGTGCTTAGCTTAAACTGCCAAGAGCTCAATACCGATTCAAAATAGTCATAATTAATGGTGTGTACATCAGCCGGTACACCATCGCCGAAATTACGATTATCAGCAGCGAAATGACCAAATGTGAAACCTTCATTAGTATTACCATTTTTATATAAGTGGTGAACGTACCAAAGTGTATTCCACTTGTTATATTCATATCTTAATGAAGAGTTGTTCGTTAATTTTGGTAAGTACGTACCAAATGAAATGGTTTGATTGCCAAATTTAAAATTGCTGCCATGCAAGGTATCTTCAGCACCATATTCTGCGTAAATTTCAATTGGTGTTACCCAATCAAAATAAACACTCGAGGTAAACGAGATCATTTGGTCACCAAATTCATCGTCTGTGCTCAAGTCATTATCAGCATTATCGTTACCTGATGGGTCAAAAAATGCTTTAAAGATATCACTGATATCCGTCTCACGCGGACCACCACCAAACTGCATCACACGGTTAAAGCCTATTTTCCAGCCGTATAGCGGTTCAATTGAACCATGCATACCAACAAGTTCAGGGCTACCGTCATGCCATTCACCTTGATACTGAATACCATTTTTCACTTCATCAAGTTCGGTATAAAACAATTCAAAATCGAGGTTCCACCAGTTATTAAGCGGCTCAACCGTGCCTAGTGAAATACTCATTGGCATTTGTGCGTTATTCGACATAATTTGCGCCGAATTTTTAAATGGTGAATACCAATGATCTCTGTAACCAATATCAAGCTGTAGGTTTGCTGCAGCCATGCTCAATGTCGAATTATAAGCGACTAAGTCTTGACCTTTAACGCGGTAATCTACGCCTATTTGTGCCAACATAAAGTCATTAGGGCGCCAAATACCTTCGAAAAAACCTTGCGCATATTCATCGGTTGTTAAACCGCGCTGGTTAGCAATCGGCATCGTATCACCGCTGCTTGCTGTAGTTCGTAGACCATAACGGCTGATTTTGTCTTCACCACGATAACGTTTCAGCTCACCCACTAAGTAACGATACAATCTACTATCTTTTTGTTTTAGTTTCCTAAGTGCAAGGTCGACTTCACTTAACGCATACGGCTTATGCATAGGCGTACCACTGGTGAGTGCAAACATGCGATCAAGTTGGGTTTCTAAGTGGGCGTCTATGCCTAAAGGCAAATATACAGTAGGTTTTGCAGCACTTTCTGTTGCAACAAATGCCCCTGCAATAATAAGTAAATTACTGAGTTTCATAGGCGAAGTCGTTATAGAATTATCCATTCATGATAACAAAACGCCATCACATAGCGCAGCAAAAATTGTATAAATATGTTATAACTCGCCGCTCTATCTCATGAGGTCGATATGGCACGCATCATTTACAGTTTTGTTTTATATCTTTTATCACCGCTGGTGTTTTTGCACTTATGGTTACGCGGAAAAAAAGCGCCTGAATATCGTAAACGTTGGGCTGAACGTCTTGGTTTTTATGATGATAATTTAAAACCAAACAGTCTAGTGATTCACTGCGCGTCTGTCGGTGAGTTAATGGCCGCAAGTAAATTAATTAACACATTAAAACAGACTCACCTTGTCACTATAACCTGCAATACACCTACGGGCTCAGCTGAAATAAAAAAGCAATTTAAAGACAGCGTGCAACATGTGTATTTGCCACTCGATTTTCCTGGCGCTATTTCACGTTTTATAAAACAATTAAAACCAAAAGCCATTGTTATTTTAGAAACTGAGCTTTGGCCAAATTTGATTATTAAAGCAAGTAAACATGGCTTACCTGTGTGTGTTATTAATGCGCGTTTATCGGAAAAATCGCAAAAAGGCTATCAGCGCATAAAGCCTTTAAGCAAACAAATCATGCATAACATAGGCTTGCTAGCAGCGCATAATAAAGACGATGCGGCACGTTTTTTAGCACTCGGTTTAAACCCCAAAAATGCGCATGTGACTGGCTCGATTAAGTTTGATATTACGCTGAGTAATGAGATAACAAATAACGTAGAAAAATTTCAATCTGAGCTTACAACACATGATTTTATTTGGGTTGCAGGTTCAACTCACCCTAACGAACATGAACAGGTTATTGCTGCACATTTATCACTGTTAGAGCAACAGCCAAACGCCCTACTGATTATCGCTCCGCGCCATCCTGAGCAATTTGCCAAAGTAGCTGCCTATTTAACACAACAAAATATTAGTTTTAGCCAACGCAGTAAAGCGCCACACAATGGGCAAGCAGTACTACTCGCAGATACCATGGGGGAAATGCTCACACTGTTTGGGGCCGCAAACAGTGCTTTTATTGGCGGTAGTTTAATTGAGCGCGGCGGTCATAATCCGCTTGAGGCAGCGGCATTTGGTATTCCAATTATTACCGGACCAAGCTACACCAACTTTTTACATGTCTACCCGCAATTACTAGACAGTAATGCCTGCTTGTGTGTTGATAGTGCCGATGCGCTTTGTAAAAGCCTGCTTTCAATTGCAAACGACCCTAGCAAGCAAAAAGAACTAGGGGACAATGCGTTAGCTATATTGAATGCTAACAGTGGCGCGGTTAAACGCACAATAACGCTTATTGAAAACGAGATTTCTCATGACATTATCACCGATTGAACAAACTAAAAACTGGGTTAGCCGCGTTATTGTTGGGTATAACTTTTGCCCTTTTGCCAAAAAAGAAGTAGTAAACAATACAATTAACTATGTAGATAGCAAAACAAAGTCGCATGAAGATGCGGTAATTGAAATGCTCTCGTTAATACAACAAATGCGTGAAAACGACGATATTGAAACCTGTTTACATATTTTTAGCGAAGGCTTTCAAGATTTTGACGATTTTTTAGATTTGGTTGATTTAGCCAATGCGATGTTGGTATCAAGCGGTTATGAAGGTTTTATTCAAATCGCTAATTTCCACCCAGACTATGTCTTTGCCGATAGTGATGAGCAAGACGCAGCTAACTACACCAACAGGGCACCTTATCCGACATTACATTTGATAAGAGAAGCTTCAATGGCAAGGGTACTTGATATTCACCCTGATCCGGAAGGTATTCCAGAGACGAACATTAATCTCGCGCGAGAAAAAGGTATCGCGTTTTGGCAGCAACTGTTAACGCACTGCCAAAAAGACCGTTAAGCAACCGCCTGTTCAACGTCAAGTTGCTTATTAATGTATTCTTGTTGTAATTCTTTTAGCTGATCTAAGCCTGCGCCTTTGGCGTAAGGCTTAAACAGTAATATCACTTTAACAATACCACCAAAAATATCCTGTTTTGACAAACGACCATCTTCGCTATGCGCTTTTACATAAGGCGTCCAAAAACTCACGGTTAGTTTCACCATATGTGCAAGTTCAACGATATCGCTGTCATCAATCTCAATCACTTCGGCGTATTTTAGCCCCGCAATAACCGCCGCTACTTGTTCTAACAGTTGTGCTTGCTGTTCTAAATATTGCGCTTTAAGCTCATTATCGCGGCTTAAAATATCGGTTAAGTTGTTATAAAAGAAGTTAAAACGCCACATTAATTCAACCAGTGAATCAAGGTAGCCGGCGAGCTGCGCCATCACATCTTGGTTTTTATCCATTGGGATAAAATTATCTTTAAGGTGATTTTTATAAAGGCTAAAGATATTGCGTAAAATGTCTTCTTTATTTTTAAAGTGATAATACAAGTTACCTGGGCTAATACCCATTTCTGATGCGATATGGTTGGTTGTTATCGCACGCTCTCCATGCTGGTTAAACAATGCAATGCTTGTTTGAATTATCTTATCCTTGGTACTCATAAATATCCTATTATGCCTAACGTTAATACCGCGCAGTATAAACAATCTAGTGTTGAATACCAATTGGCAAAATGTCTCGCTTGGCGATTGGTATTCCAATTAAAGCTTGATAAAATGCCAGCATCATCACTAAGTTACCAATACCATGAAAGTAAAAGCGATTTATCCTGGAACGTTTGATCCAATCACAAATGGCCACACAGATTTAGTAGCGCGCGCTGCTAAAATGTTCGACGAAGTAATTTTAGCCGTTGCACATAACCCAAATAAAAAGCCATTTTTTGAATTAGAACAACGTGTTGAAATCGCAAAATCTATTTTGTCACACCTAGATAACGTAACGGTAATTGGTTTTTCTGGCTTACTTGCTGATTTAGCGAGAGAACAAAATTCACACGTATTAGTGCGCGGTTTACGTGCTGTATCGGATTTTGAATTTGAATTTCAATTAGCCAATATGAACCGCCGACTTAATAAAGAGCTTGAGACAGTGTTTTTAACACCTGCTGAGAAAAACTCATTTATTTCATCAAGCCTAGTAAAAGAAGTGGCAATTCATGGTGGTGATGTTCATGAGTTTGTAGACCCTATTGTCGTAAGCGCCCTTAAGGAAAAGTTGGCAAAATGAAGTTAAGCCATATTGCTGCATCATGTAGTTTAGTTTTTGCAGCAAACGTTTTTGCTGAGCCTTGGATTGGCACCGATGACCCTTTTTTACGCGCCGCGATTGAGCAATTAGTAAGTGAAGGCGCGATTAAGCGCCCGGTTAATAGCTATCCGCTTATGTGGCAAGGTATTGCGCAAGATTTATCAATGATCAATCGCAATAAGCTATCTGATGATGGTATTTTCGCACTTCGTAAAGTACAACATGCACTTAAAGCCGCAAAATCAGGCTCTTATTCATCAGTTAAAGTAAGTGGTAACAGTGAGCCAAGCAACTTACAAAGTTTTGGCGAACGCAATAAGCATAAAGGCAACATTCAAGGCACCTCAGTACTAATGGGTGACAGAGTGACTGCAAAAGTATCTATTGGCTATAGCAAAGATGCCACCAGCCAAAAGGAACTCAACTATGACGGTTCTTATTTGGCGGTTTTATACGGCAATTGGAGCGTCAGTGTTGAGCAAATTAATAAATGGTTTGGCCCAAGTAACGATAACGCGTTATTACTCTCAAACAACGCCGACCCAATGCCGGGGCTGCGCCTTAGCCGTTTAAATACCGATTACTATGGACCAAGTTTTCTCTCATTTATTGGTCCGTGGAATTTTTCAGCCTTTATTGGTCAAGATAAGTACCTCAAAAACGATGATAAAGACAACCTATTTTGGGCTATGCGCTTTTCATCAACCCCTATTACCGGTTTAGAGGTAGGCGTAAACCAAACTGCGCAATTTGATAGTCCAGATACAGATCATGGCTTTGGTGCGCTATCAGATGTCATACTGACCAAGAATAAGCTCGATAACAATGGGGTTAATGAATATAACCAATTAACCAGCATTGATGTTAAATACAGTACACGACTGTTTAATCAGTCTATTGCACTTTACGGGGAATATGCTGGTACCAACGAGCTAAGCTTTTTACCTGAAGATACAATGTACACCTTAGGTGCTGAACACTTTTTTGGTGGCCAAGATTTCTTAGTTAAAAGCTATATTGAATACTCAGATACGATTTCAAACTGTCGTTATATTGCGACCTTGAGCCATTGCCAATATCAGCACCCATATTATGAGCAAGGGTACGCGCACTTAGGTGAAAATATCGCGGCAAGTATCGGTCAGAATGTTAAAGGCTTGAGTTTATCAAGCAGCTACCAAACTACAAATGGCTATGCTGGATTTGTAAAACTACGTCATATGGATTTTGAAAAACTTGATACAAAGCGCTTGCAACTAGAGGTGGGTTTTCAGCAAGGGTTATTTGACGGTTTGCTAAAGCTAAAAGCGACAACTTGGCGCGATAAGTTGGCTAATGATTCGGATACAGAATTCGCACTAAGTGGCAGTTGGGAATATCGTTTTTAATTAAGCGTGTAATACAATATGTGCGCATTGTTCAGTGCGTGCCTCATGTTTAGCTTCTGATTTAAGAGCTCTTGAGTACGCATAACGTGCCAATCTGATTAGGCCTAACCAATCACGACCAATAATTAATGTAATAATCATTGCATAATCAACCGCATTCACCGTAAAGCTATAAATAGACCACAACAACCATGGCTCTCTATTGCCCAGTAAGTTCATATCAATAAACATAGCTAAAAACAAAATTGCATTTACAATTAAACCAATAAAAATATAAATTGAAGCTGGTTTTAAAATGAGATTTAGACGACGTTTAAACAGAAGAGGAAAAAGAACAACAAGTAACGTGAGCAGATCATAAATAAACCACGTAAAGTAAATCTCAGTACCTGAGCTGAGATCGTGGAATAAGTCACTGAAATAATATGACGCAAACATAATGGCACTAACCCAGACTAAATAGTTATCTGTTTTAGCAGAAACAGTACGCATAAATATATTAAACAAAAATGCCATTAGGAACCCCCAAACAACAAGTGTCCCCATAGTTAGTGCCAGGTTAGTCGTCCAAATCATTTAATCTTTACGTTTTGATAATACCGCCACCGCGATTTAAGTTTGCGTGTGAATCAGTTTTAATAATACCACCACCACGATTTAAATCAGCGTACGAATCCGTCTTGATAATGCCGCCACCACGATTTAAATCTGTGTATGAGTCTGTTTTAATGATACCGCCGCCACGATTTAAATTTGCGTAAGAATCAGTTTTAATGATACCACCGCCACGATTTAAGTCTGCTTGTGAATCAGTTTTAATAATGCCACCACCGCGATTTAAATTTTCTTGTGGGTCAGTTTTAATGATACCGCCGCCACGATTCAAATCTGCTTGCGAGTCAGTTTTGATTATACCACCGCCACGCTTTAAATTTGCGTAAGAGTCGGTTTTAATTATACCGCCACCGCGTTGCAAATCAGTAGATAAAGTCACCTTATCATTTTGTAGGGTGTTTTGTGAACCCTCTGATTTAACTGCAGTTGACTGACTGTTTTGCGTTTGAGCATATTGTGTAGCATTTAAGCTATTGGTACCGTTAATTTGCATTTTTCAATTCCTTATAAACTAATTTTTAAAGATACCCCTAAGCATTATTTTTTAATTATTTATACTGCTATATACCTAGGGCCTTTAATTGTCATTTTTCTGACAACTAAACATCAGGTGCACAAATTTAGCAATTAGCGATCCATAAATGCGAATTACTCGCAATATACGAATAAAGGGTTAAATTTAATTTACTGTTTTATATAACAATAAAATCAAATTGAATAACAACTGCAATTTAAATAGCACCATCTCTATTGAGTAAAGTACAAAAAGTGTTAAACGTAAAAAAGCACAACAGCATAGCTGTTGTGCTTTTAATGGCGATTAAATTTGAAATGGAATTAGGCTACATTGCGACAATCGATACGCAACGAATTTGGCCGTGCAATCAAATAGTCCATAGCAACCTCATCACAGTTATCTTTTCTGAGGCACAACTCACAATCTTTCATCACCTTTTCAGGTAATTGAGATTTATGGCTGTCAGCAAAACCTAACTTACTAAAAAAACCAGGCACACGAGTCAGCACAATAATGCGCCCTAGCGCCAACTTACCACCTTTTTCAATTAGGTGATTTACCAACGCTCGCCCCTGCCCTTTCACATTCGATTCAGGATTAACTCCTAACGAACGAATTTCTGCAAGACCGGTATCGTAAATATATAGCGAAGCACACCCAGTCACTTTGCCATTCACTTCTGTAACAGCAAATTCATTGATGCTGTGGATCATATCGCTTTTTGCACGCGGTAAGTTTTCGCCTTCACGCGCCCAATATTGGATAAGTTCAGCAATTGCTTCCACATCGTTTAGCGTGGCATCTCTTACCGTAAATTCAGCGTTTTTTTTTGCGTTGCTAATGGCAAATTGAACTTGCGTCGGAGATGTACCACCAAGCGCTAAACGCGCATCTAAACACGCTTGTAGTTCAAGCACTGGGTACACATCTTCTGCGATTACATCGCAAACGGCTTTAAATTGCGCTAGTGATAAATCTTCAAGGTTTTTACCCTCTGAAATTGCCACTTGTACCAGTTCACCAACAATGTGATGCCCTTCACGGAATGGAATACCTTTGGCAACTAAGTAATCTGCAAGCTCTGTCGCATTAGCATGACCGCCTTGTGCCGCAGCTTTAGTTTTATCCGCATTAACCTTAACACCTTTAATGCAAGCTTCAGCCATATGAATACAAGCAAGCCAAGTTGGCATTGCGTCAAAAAGTCCTTCTTTGTCCTCTTGCATATCTTTATTATACGCAAGCGGCAGTGCTTTTAAGGTCATCATCATGGCACTAAAAGCGCCAAATACACGGCCAGTTTTACCACGAATAAGTTCTAGCGCATCTGGGTTTTTCTTTTGCGGCATCAGACTTGAGCCAGACGTCACACTGTCTGCCAGTTCAATAAAGCCTGCTTCACCCGAATTGTAGAAGATCATATCTTCTGCAAGGCGTGATAAGTGCATCATTGAAATTGACGCACAGCTTAAAAGCTCTACCACAAAATCACGATCCGACACGGCATCAAGGCTATTACGGCTTGCTCTATCAAAACCTAAATTAGCAGCCAGTTGTTCACGGTCGATGGCATAGGCTGTACCGGCCAGCGCACCGGAACCTAGCGGACATACATTAATGCGGCTAAGCGCACTTTCTAAACGCGCTTCATCGCGCTCTAGCATTTCAAAATATGCCATACACCAATGACTAAACAACACAGGTTGCGCACGCTGTAGATGAGTATAACCAGGTAGCACGGTACCAAACTCTTTTTCCGCAAGGGTGACTAAGGCATTTTTTAATGACGCTATGGCCGCAAGTAATTGCTTCGCAGTTTTTCGGCTCCACAAGCGAAAATCAGTAGCTACTTGGTCATTTCGGCTACGACCTGTGTGCAGCTTTTTACCAAGATCGCCCACTTTTTCAATTAGCTTTGCCTCTACATACGAGTGAATATCCTCATCCCCAGCCGTTGCAATTGCATTTGGGTTTTGCTGAACTTCATGTAAAAGTTCGTTTAAACCTACTACTAATTTTTGATGTTCGTCCGCTGTTAACACATCAACTTGTTGTAACGCACCAGCCCAAGCCACAGAACCAATAATGTCTTCTTCTGCCATTTGATAATCAAATGGCAGTGAGTCATTAAATTGCTTAAATGCGTGATCTGGTCCCGAAGAAAAACGTCCGCCCCACAGTGCCATAACTCTATCCTCTCACTAATTCTCGGCAAGATTACTTGTTATTCATTGCAGAAATTCTACTGCTTAATGAAAATAGACGAATAAAGCCTTCTGCATGTGATTGGTCATACACATCATCCTCACCAAACGTTGCAAAGTCTTCACTATATAATGAGTTTTCAGATTGCTTTTGAACTGCAGTAACTTGACCTTTATAAAGCTTTAATACCACTTCGCCGGTTGCAAGAGTCGAAAACGCTTCTGCTGCAGCTAAAATTGAATCTTTTAGTGGCGTAAACCAACGACCGTCATAAACAAGGTGTGAGAACTCATTCGCTAAAGTGTCTTTCCATTTACGGCTGGTTTTATCAAGCACTAACTCATCAATCGCTTGAAGTGCCGCCATAATTACAGTGCCTCCAGGTGTTTCATAACAACCACGCGACTTCATACCTACCAAACGGTTTTCAACGATATCAACACGACCAATACCATGAGGTGCTGCAACTTCGTTTAGCGTAGTGAGTACTTGAAGCGGTGACATTTGCTCACCATTTACCGCAACTACTTCACCATTTTTGACACTTAACTGCACCAGTTGTGATTCATTTGGCGCTTGCTCTGGCGAATTTGTCCATGTCCATACTTGATCGCTCGGTTGACACCACGGATCTTCAAGCTCACCACCTTCGTGTGAGATGTGCCACGCGTTTGCATCACGACTGTAAATTTTAGTCGCCGACGCTGAACACGGAATATTACGCTCAGCAAGGTAATCAAGTAATGATTCACGGCTTGATAAATCCCATTCACGCCAAGGCGCAATTACTTTTAAATCGGGTGCAAGTGCTGCAAAACAACTTTCAAAACGCACTTGGTCATTCCCCTTACCGGTACAGCCGTGAGAAAGTGCATCAGCACCTACTTTACGCGCAACTTCAACTTGTGCTTTAGCAATAATAGGACGCGCCATTGACGTACCTAATAAGTAAGTACCTTCGTAAATCGCGCCAGTTTTAAGTGTTGGGTAAATATAATCAGCAACTAACTCGTCTTTTAAATCAACGATATGACACTCAGATGCGCCCGATGCAATTGCTTTTGCTTCTACGCCTTCTAACTCTTCAGCGCCTTGGCCGACATCGGCAACAAATGCCACTACTTCACAGTTATAGTTTTCTTTTAACCATGGCACGATAGCCGATGTATCAAGACCACCTGAGTATGCTAGTACAACTTTTTTAATAGAACTCATGTTACCGATTCCTTACACAAAATTTGGGTTTAATAAACTTACAAGCAGAGCATTTTGCGCATGCATACGATTTTCAGCTTGTTGTATTATGAATGATTTTTCACCGTCCATTACCTCAGAGGTAATCTCAAATTCACGGTGCGCTGGTTGACAATGAAGCACACTTGATGCGCCTGTCATATCAAGCAGTTTTTGATTAATTTGGTACGGCATGTACTTTTCTTTTACCAGCTCTAATGGTGTGTTATCGCCCATTGATACCCAAGTATCGGCATAGAGTGCGTTCGACCCAACTGCAGCTTCTACGCGGTCACTTACCGAGACCGATGCACCATTTTGTGCTGCGATTGCTTCAGCTTGTTTTACAATTTGTGCATCAGGTGATGCGCCTTTAGGGCATACCGCAACAAAGTCAGTACCTAAACTTGCCGCTAATAGCATTAGTGAGTGCGTAACATTGTTACCTTCACCTAAATAAGCCAATTTTAGTTGGCTTACGTCGCCGTAAATTTCAGTCAGTGTCAAAAAGTCAGCGAGTGCTTGGCATGGGTGATATAAATCACACAAACTATTTACAACCGGCACAGACGAAAATTCGCTAAGCGTAGTTAATGTACTATGCGCCATTACACGCGCCACAATGCCATCCGCCCACGTCGAAATATTCAAGGCAAAATCTTTTACCGATTCACGTTGCCCCATAGCACCGTTTTGCTGGTCAAGATAAACCGCATGACCACCGAGTTTGTTAATGCCGATATCAAACGACAGGCGAGTACGTAAACTTGGTTTTTCAAATAACGTAACAACCGATTTCCCTTTAAGAGCATCGGCAAAATCCATTGGATTATTTTTAATTTGTAATGCTAAGCTAAGTAATTTTAAGTTGGCTTCTTTGTTGAGCTCTAAGCCCGTAATAAATTGTTGAGTCATTGTTTTTCCTATGGCGTAATCTTGGTTCCCACATGCTCACCATTGAGCAATGCGATTAAGTTATCTGGCTTTTGCCAGCTCGAGATATACACGCCACGTCGTAAATGTTGAGCAGCTTGCAAGCTGGTATTTACTTTTACCTGCATGCCGCCTTTAATGACTCCCTCTTCGATTAATGTGCTGATATCAGCACTTGATAACTGATGTAATGGATTAAGCTTGTGATCTAATACTGCTTCTACATCTGTCATAAAAATAAGTTCCGCATCAAGCAATTGAGCGATACTAGCTGCTGCTTCATCGGCGTTTACGTTGTACCAATTGCCTTCTAAGTCAAAACCAATTGAGCTCACGATCGGAAAACATCCCGCATTTAGCAGCGATTTAAGAATACTGGCATCGTTTTCAATGCAGGTACCGACTTGGCCAAGCGCTTTTAGCTTTTGTTCACTAACAAGACCTGCTTCATAAAGGCTTAAACCAACAGGTTTAAAACCATTACTAATTGCCGCGCCCATTAATTGCTTATTTGCGCAGCCCGCAAGCGCACCAACAATGTAAGGCATTTGTTCACGCGGACTAATACGCAGGCCAAGGTGCTTTGACGTAACAAAGCCCGCATCGCTTAACCAGCTATCTACTAATGAGCCACCGCCATGAACTAGAATAAATTTGTCTTCTGGCTTTTGATGAAGCACATCAATTAACGCTTTTGCAGCGTCAATATTATTTAATACCGCGCCACCTAGCTTAATTACCCAATTAGCCATGATTCACTCCTTGAAAGCCACTATGAGCAGGCAGTCCTAAAGTTAAATTAATACATTGTAGTGCTTGGCCTGACGCGCCTTTAAGTAAATTATCAATCGCAGAAATAACAATAAGTTGTTCACCCTGTAACTGCCAACCAATATCAACAAACGGCGTGTTCTCAACACCTTTAATTGATGGAATAACATCGCCAAGTAAGCGAATTAAAGGTTCATCTGCAAGCACTTGATATGACTCAGCTATTTGCTTTGCAGTCGTGCCTGGTTTTACTGTGACATAGATCGTTTCAAGAATACCGCGCTTAAAATTACCTAAATGCGGTGTGAACAACACCTTGTGGTCAAGGTATTTTTCAATTTCAGGGCCATGTCTATGATTAAATAAACCGTAAGGTTTTAGGCTCACTTCGCAAAAATGCGTTGCCACATTGGCTTTACGCCCAGCGCCAGTAACACCAGAAACCGCATTGATAATCACAGTATCATCAGTAAGTAAGCCAGCTTGTTTTAATGGTTTGAGGGCATTTAGCGCAGCGGTTGGGTAACAACCAGGTACTGCTACTAACTGTGCATTTTTGATTTGATCTTTTTGCCATTCAACAAGACCATAAACAGCTTGTTCTAATAGCTCAGGGCTAGTGTGTTTAAAGCCATAATAGGTTTCATAGTCATCATTTGATGAGAGGCGAAAGCCTCCAGATAAATCAAATACTTTTTTGCCCATTGCTAAAAACTGAGGTGCAAGTTCGACACTGACTGAATGTTCAGTGCATAGGCAAATGGCATCAGCATGTTGTTCGATTACTGAAAACGCCTCACTATTTAACGGCGCTAATTCACCTGCAACAATGCCATTTAGTTCGGGGTAAAGACTAGCAAGCGATTTACCTTTATCTAGGCTATTTTCAGACACATACATACCCACTAACTTTAGCGAGTTATGTAGAGAGATTAATTTGGCAAGCTCAGCACCTGAGTAACCGCTTGCACCAACGATAACGATATTCATATTTTTTCCAAAAAACTATTAAGGGTATAAAGACAAGTTTTCAAAAAGTGTTATCGTCGTAAAATTGAGTTCTGCATGCTGTTAGTCTCGGTACTAATTATTTCAAAATAATGAATTGAAATGCAGAATAAACCAATGTAAATTTATATTCAACTTTTTTGAATAATTATTTATAAGGTATTTTGAGGTATTCATGTCGCAATTACAATTTCTTGATATGTACGGTGCACTTATTGCCGCACCGTCGATTAGCGCAACAGTGCCATCACTCGACATGAGTAACCGCGAAGTCATCAATTTATTGGCAACTTGGTGTGAATCTCTAGGCTTTGCAGTCGAAATTACCGAACTTGATAATAATCCAGGAAAATACAATTTAGCGGCAAAGCTAGGTACAGGTGAAGGCGGTTTAATGCTGGCAGGACATACAGACACAGTGCCATTTGACGATAGTCGTTGGCAGTTCGACCCGTTCAAATTAAGCGAACAAGACAATAAGTTTTATGGCTTAGGCAGTATCGATATGAAAGGCTTTTTTGCTTTTGTTTTAAATGCATTACAAGAAATAGATAACGATACTGGACTCGCTAATCTAAAACAGCCTATTACAATTTTAGCGACCGCAGATGAAGAAACCACAATGGCTGGCGCAATTGAAATCGCCAAACAGAATAAGTTAAAGCCAGCTCGTTGTATTATAGGTGAACCTACCGACATGGTGCCTGTTTATACTCATAAAGGACATATGTCGACGGCAATTCGTGTAACAGGTAAAGCAGGTCATAGCTCTGATCCTGATGCGGGTTTAAACGCGATAGAAGTCATGCAGCTTGTGATTAGTCAGCTATTAAAACTAAAAGAAGATATAAAGAATAAATATTCATTATCAGATTTTAAAATACCCTACCCAACTTTAAACCTTGGACACATTCATGGTGGTGACAATGCCAACCGCATTTGTGGATGTTGTGAGCTACATATTGATATGCGCCCAATTCCCGGCATTAGTATTCCAGAACTTCAAGCAATGCTGTTGCAGGCGGTAGCACCGATAAATGACCAATATCCAAACGCGGTGGCGGTACATGATTTGCACGAACCTATTCCCGCGTTTTCAGGCAGCACCGATAGCAGTTTAGTAAAACTTGCTGAAAAACTGTCTGGTGAAAAAGCACAAGCAGTAAACTATTGCACCGAAGCGCCTTTTTTACAACAACTCGGTTGTGAAACAATCGTAATGGGCCCAGGCTCAATACAACAAGCCCACCAACCCGATGAATTTTTAGCGATGGAAAAAATAAAACCAAGCCAAGAGATGATTAAGCAGCTTATTGTCGCATCCTGTTTCTAAAGCCCCTCGCCTTGCTCATGCAGCTTAATAAAGGCGTTAAAGATCAGCTCATCAATATCACAAAATGGTGAGCTGTCGATGACACCCGTTACCAACTCAATAGGGCTATCATGGTGCACGTCAAAATCAACGTCGTTCATTTGCGTAATCAAACTATCAAGTAGCTCTTGCGTATTATGTTTGTCCGCATTACTTACTAGCGCAACAAACCCATTTTCATCGTAATGCGCAATTATATCAGTCGCTCGAAATGTGGTTTTATAAAGTTCAGCTGTCGTATTTAAAATAGTTATATACTTCTGGCGATCATGACGATAACTAAGCAGCCCTTTCATAAACAAATACACTACCGAAACTTTAAGATTTAACTTTTGGCACACCTTTAAACTAATCGGCGCTAATAACTTAAAACCGGCTTTGTTTGATAACCCTGTTACAGGATCTGTGGTATTTGGTAATTTATTTACTAATTCAAGTTCAACAAGCACCGCAAGCTCTTTTAACAAGGTAATATCGTCGGTATTAAAACTACGCGGTTTGCTATCAATAATGCACAAGGTACCCAGACGACATCCATTTTCATGTTCAAGAGGGATCCCCGCATAAAAACGAATATTTGGCTCGCCCTGTACGAGCGGGTTATCTGCAAAACGCTCATCCGCTAAAGTATCTGTTACAACCAATGCTTGCTCACTTAAAATCGCATGACCGCAAAAGGAAATATCACGCGCTGTTTCACTTGCCGTTAAACCAACACAAGACTTAAACCACTGTCGCTCTTTATCAACTAATGATACCAATGCAATAGGCACGTTAAACATTTTAGCGGCAATTTGCGTAACTCTATCAAGCCTTTGCTCTGGAGGGGTATCGAGCACATTTAAGTTTTGCAGGGTTTTAATTCTTGTATTTTCATTGGCTGGTAAATCGGGGGTTAGCATAGTGAACTCTCACATTACATTACACACAGTATAGGCAACATTGAGTTAAATGCGGTGTTCGTGAACAGCTAATTGAAACATTTACTTTTAGCACGCTCGTGCTATTATCACATCAATAATAGCACGAGCGTACTTTTATGAGTAAAGGTCAAGAAACAAAACAGCAGATCCTCGCAACGGCGTTAAAAATTGCTACCCAGTCAAGCTTAGACAACCTCACTATTGGCGGCCTTGCAGTTGCTACGGGTATGTCCAAATCGGGCTTGTTTTCGCATTTTAAATCAAAAGAAACGCTGCAATTGAATGTACTAACATTCGCCAATGAACTTTTTCAAAGCACGGTTATTCAGCCAATCAACCGCGAGCTTGATCCTCTTGGGCAATTACTTAGCTTGTGTGAGAACTGGCTAGATTGGTATGAAAACCAAGCAAAGACCTGCATTTTTATCTCCGCGGCAGTGGAATTTGATGACCAACCAGGCGCTATACAC
Organism: Pseudoalteromonas sp. NS-SX12; assembly: GCF_057367955.1. Classification (NCBI taxonomy): domain Bacteria; kingdom Pseudomonadati; phylum Pseudomonadota; class Gammaproteobacteria; order Alteromonadales; family Pseudoalteromonadaceae; genus Pseudoalteromonas; species Pseudoalteromonas sp. NS-SX12. The sequence continues at coordinate 236,168 of NZ_CM170634.1, forward strand.
GACCAAGTTAAGCAAGATCTTGCAAATTGGCTTGGCTATCTAACTCACAAGGTTAAGCAAGTAATAAGTGCCGGGCAATTCAAACAAGACGTAAGCGCAGAGCAATTTGTGTTTGAACTCTACGCACTTTATTTGGGCAGCCAAAGCATGTCGTGGCTAGGTGTTGAAGACGCTGAGCATAGCCGTTTTAAAACAGCCCTAAACCAATTAATTGAGCGCCACCGCGCAGAGGAATCTGTATGAGCAGTAAAATCTATTTTTCATCATCGGCAAAAAGAAAGCCGCTTGCCTACTATTTGATTAAAGCGGCATCGACTACCGCGCTTAAAATTGCTCCAAAGTTTGCCTTTAATCAAACAAGAAAATTACTGTTAACACCGGTAAAAAATCGCAAAAGAACAACTTTGTCAGCCCAGTTTACGCAACAAAAACTGTCAACAGAGCACGGTGACTTACACCTTACCTCAATCGGTGAAGGTCCAGTTGTTGTTTTTACCCATGGCTGGTCTGGTAGCAGCCGTCAATTTTTACCACTTATGGAGAAAGTAGCGGCAAGTGGTTTTAAAGCGATGGCATTTGATCATTACGGTCATGGTGAAAGCGATGGTAAGTTTGCTAATTTACCGCTTTTTATCAAAGGGCTAAAATCGGTAATGGCAAGCATTGATCAACCAAAAGCAATTGTCAGTCATTCTATGGGAACAATTGCAGCACTTAATGTGAGTAAAGATGTACCACACTTTTTAATTGCGCCTACCTTTGGCTTTTACGATTCTTTTGAAGAACGTATTTTAAATACGGGCATTCACCAACACTTATTTAGTGGCGTGCTAAAAAGTGTTGAAGATGAACACGATATGCGTTTTGGTGAGATTTTGCCTGAATTACACGTTGCAGATCACGCCCACCCAATTCATATTATTCACGACCAAAAAGACCGATTTGCTAAGTTTGAACTAACCAACCAGCAAGCAAGTCAGCACAGCCATATCAACTTAAAAGCTGTTAATAAGCTTGGTCACGGTCGCATTATAAATTCTGAAGAAACTTGGCAGTTTATGAAGCAAAGTTTATTCGCTTAGCGCAATGAGTGTACCTTCTATAGAACGTACATACGCCAAGTTTTTACCTTCCATTTCATGCGGTGCAGAAAGTGGTTCTGCGCCTGCATCTACCGCTTTTGCAAATGCTAAATTAATGTCATCAACCTTTAAGACTAACTCAAAACCAAGTGCCGGTTGTTTTGGCTGCGCGCGAATATAACTCTGCTTAAAGTGAGATTGCGCTAAGGGGTGTGCCGCGAAGGCAATACACGCACCTTGGAAGTCCAGCTCGCCGTATTGCCCGTCTTCATCGAGCTGAGCCGTGCTGACGGCAAATGCTTGGAAGTAGAAATCTAACGTTTCTTCAACATTATCAACGTAGATAACTGTTTTTAAGTAATCCATTTATGACATGATGGTTAATTATTCTTATTGTCTAATTATTAGCACATAACTGCTGGTAATTGCAGCTATTTCCATCATCACATACGAAAAAAGCACCTATTCGGTGCTTTTTTCAACAAATCTAAAATTAAGGCTTTTTGCTATACATTTTAGAAATACGTTTGCGCTGTCGCTGCTGCGACAAGGTCATCTTATTAGTGCGACCTGCATACGGGTTATCGCCTTCTCTAAATTCAATCTTGATTGGCGTACCCATAACCTTAAGCGCTTTACGATAATAGTTCATCATATAACGCTTGTACGAATCAGGTAAGTCTTTAACTTGGTTACCGTGAATAACGATAATTGGCGGGTTGTATCCCCCTGCGTGCGCGTATTTTAACTTAACACGACGACCACGTACTAACGGTGGCTGGTGATCAGCTTGTGCCATATCCATAATACGGCGTAACATTGCAGTACTGATACGTTTTGTTGCCGATTCATAGGCTTCATCTACTGACTCAAATAAATGACCAACACCAGTACCGTGCAGTGCCGAGATAAAGTGAATACGCGCAAAATCAATAAAACCTAAACGACGATCAAGCTCTGATTTAATGCGATCTTTTACATCCGTATCCAAGCCATCCCACTTGTTTACCGCAATCACTAATGAACGACCCGCGTTAAGCGTATAGCCTAATAAGCTTAAGTCTTGATCACTAATACCCTCACGTGCATCAATTACCAGTAATACAACGTTTGCATCTTCAATCGCTTTCAGTGTTTTAATTACTGAGAACTTTTCTACAACGTCAGATACTTTTTTACGTTTACGCACACCTGCGGTATCAATCAGTACGTACTCTTTTTCATTGCGTGTCATTGGAATATACACAGAGTCACGAGTGGTACCTGGCATATCGTAAACAATAACGCGCTCTTCACCTAAAATACGGTTTGTAAGAGTCGATTTACCCACGTTTGGACGACCAATGATCGCAAGCTTAACCGGTTTGTCTGGGCGCTCACCATCAACTTCTTCACCTTCGTTTTCATCATCGTAAAGTGAATCAACTAGGTCATCTTCAAACTCTTCCGGATTTGCTTCACGATACGCCTCAGCATATTCTGCAATTACTGGCTGTAGTGCCGTATCAAGTAACGATGTAATACCGCGACCATGAGCTGCAGCAATTTGATATACTTCGCCAAGTGCTAATTGGTAAAACTCAGCACAGTTTGAATCCGCATCAATACCATCAATCTTGTTGGCAACAACAAACACTTTCTTTTGCTGTTTACGTAAGTGATCTGCAATGCCAATATCAGATGCGGTTAAGCCCGCTCTAGCATCAACTAAAAACATTACAATATCGGCTTCTTCAATCGCTAACAGCGATTGCTCAGCCATTTCAGATTCAATGCCCTGCTCAGACCCGTCGATACCGCCAGTATCCACTAAAATGAACTCGTAATCTTCATAACTCGCCTGACCATATTTACGATCGCGTGTCAGACCTGGAAAGTCTGCCACAAGTGCATCACGCGTTCGCGTCAAGCGATTAAACAATGTTGATTTCCCAACATTAGGACGGCCCACAAGGGCAATCACAGGAAGCATATTCAACCTCTTAAATAAACAACAAAAGGCTTCGTCCAGAGCAAGCCGTAACGAAGCCTTTAATTTACCAAGTCACACTTGGCAATAAATATTAATTCGCTAGTGGTAAGTTAACTAAACTCACTTCACCATCACGTGTGATAACAATTAGTTTATCACCCGCTGTAATTGGCTCGACGTAGAAACCTGAACTATCGAATTCACTGCGCGATACAAGATCGCCGGTTTCTTTATCTAACCAGTGTAGGTTACCTTCTTGGTCACCCGTTACTAGATAGTTGCCAAATACTGTTGGACCCGTCAAAAACCAACCATTTAAAGCTGGTTGACTCCAACGTTCAATACCTGAGCTTGCATCTAAAGCATAGATAGAACCTTGGCTATCTACCAAATAGATATTGCGACCATCAACGGTAAAATCGCGGTAGCCACTGTATTCACGCTTCCAAAGCACATTACCTGAACGAATATCAACAGCCACTAAGTTGCCGTTATACGCCAGTGAATAAACTGTTGAGCCCTGTACAACTGGCTGCGTATCTACATCCGCCAAACGTTCAAACTCTGATGCACCTTGTGGAATTGCAACGTCAGCTTGCCACGCTAAAAAGCCGTTTTCTGCGATAACTACTGACAGCTTACCGTTCTCTTCACCAAAGATAACGCCGCCGTTTGCTGATTGCGGAGAGCTAATGCCACGTAACGTAAGTGCTGGCACTTCATGCTCATACACCCAACGCTGTTCACCTTCATCTGGATGTAGTGCAACTAACTTACCTGAACCTAAATTCACATAAATTAAGCCATCGCCTGCAGCAGGTGCTGAAAGTGCTTCGCCTGGCACTTGTTTGCGCCAAGCAAGTTCACCGGTTTCACGATCAAGTGCAATCACTTCACCGCGTTCTGTACCAACAAAAATTTTGCCGTACGCTTCGCTTAAGCCACCCGATAGCTTAGCGCTATCGTCATCTTCCCATGGCCAAAACGCAGGGTTTTTACGCACATCGCTGCGCCAAAGTTCTTTGCCGCTGTTAATATCAATTGCTTTGATTTCACCACGACGTGACGCAACAAATACTGTGTCTTTGTAAACCACTGGCGAAAGACGCGAAAAGTAATGTTCAACACCAGAACTGACACTAGTTTGCCATACGCTATCAGCTTCAAACTGATTAACGATTTCAGGCAGTGTTAACTCGTCTTCTTCATCATCACTTGATGAACAGCCAGTTAAGCCAAGTGTTAACAGCAACAAAGTTGCTAAGGTAATTTTTTTCATAAATCACCTACAGCGTCTGAGCAACAGCTAGATTATCCAATTTAACTTGAAGAAGCTGATTTTGCGTTTCACCTGCCGCATCAAGTGCTGCTTGGTATGCTAAACGTGCATTGTCTTTATCGTCTTTAGCAAGATAGATGTCACCTTTAAGCTCTTCTACTTGTGCTTTGAACGCTTCTGGCAACGTTGTGTTTAGTTTTGCAAGTGCCGCGTCAAAGTTTCCTTCAGCAAGTTCAATACGTGCAATACGTGTTGTAGCAATAGCTTTCAACTCAGCTTTTGGTGCATTTGTTACAATCCACTCTAGCTTTTCTTTTGCTGCACTGTAGTCTTTTGCATCAACTGCTTCACGTGCGCTTACAAACGCCGCTAATACAGAATAGCTAGAATCTTTATACTCAGTTAAAAATGCGTCTGACTTTGCAAGTACGTCAGAGTTCTCTTGACCTGCCGTCGAGATTAATTGCGTGTAGGCATCCGACGCTGCTTCAGCGCTATCAATTTGTGATTGGTTATATGCTTTCCAGCCATATAAACCACCTAAACCTAGCACTACACCGGCAATCAGAGATGTGCCATTTTCACGGAAAAATCGTTTTATTGCTTCTGCTTGTTGTTCTTCTGTTGAATAAACTTCCATTCTAACCTCTTATACCAAGCCTGTTAGCAACTCGGCTGCTTGATCTAAATTTAGTGTTTGTTGTTCTTGATGCTCGCGTAAGTGTTTTACAGTCACTTGGTTATTTTCAAGTTCACTGTCACCGATAATCAGTGCGTATACAGCATCGCTTTTATCTGCGCGTTTTAATTGTTTCTTAAAGTTACCGCCACCGGCATGCACGGTAATGCGTATTCCAGGTACTTTTTCACGTAACTTCTCGGCAATAACAGGGGCTTGAATGCTTGCTGCATCACCCATTGCCGCAATATAAACATCACTGGTGCGACGAATTTCGCCAACACAGTTAAGCTCTTGCAACATCAGCACTAAACGTTCCATGCCCATTGCAAAACCCACTGCAGGTGTCGCTTTACCGCCTAGTTGTTCAACTAAGCCATCGTAACGACCGCCAGCGCACACTGTACCCTGTGCACCTAAACTTTCAGTAACCCATTCAAATACAGTGCGGTTGTAGTAATCTAAACCACGTACCAGTTTTTCATTAACCTGATATTCGATGCCTGCAGCATCTAAACGTTCACATAAATTTGCAAAATGCTGTTGTGACTCTGGGTCTAAGTGTTCAGATAGCTTTGGTGCATCAACTAAAACTGCTTGCACGTCTGGGTTTTTACTGTCGAGTACACGTAATGGATTTGAGTGCATACGGCGCTTTGAATCTTCGTCTAATGCATCAATATTTTGCTCAAGGTAAGCAACAAGTGCATCACGATATTGCGCGCGTGCTTCATTTGAGCCAAGTGAGTTAAGCTCTAATCGAACGTAGTCACTAATACCAAATGCTTTCCATAAACGTGCCGTCAAAATAATTACTTCAGCATCGATGTCTGCAGTTTCAAAGCCAAAAACTTCTAAGCCAAACTGGTGAAACTGACGGTAGCGACCTTTTTGAGGTCTTTCGTGGCGGAACATTGGGCCCATATACCAAAGGCGCTGTTCTTGATTATACAGTAAACCATTTTGGTTACCCGCACGCACACATACCGCTGTACCTTCAGGGCGTAATGTTAGGCTGTCACCATTGCGATCTTCAAAGGTGTACATTTCCTTTTCAACGATATCGGTAACTTCGCCAATTGAGCGTTTAAACAAATCAGTTGATTCAACAATTGGAAAACGAATTTCCTGATAACCATACGATGCAACTGTTTCGCGTAAAATGCTTTCAACTTTTTGCCATACCTGAGTATCACCCGGTACACAATCATTCATGCCGCGAACTGCTTGGATTTGTTTTGCCACGCTGCTTTTACCCTATTGCTAATTAAATGCATGGGGCGAATATCGCCCCAGAAAAAAGAAGATTGTCAATTATACTCAACGAGACTACTTACTCAACTAACTTAACGTCTATTTGTTGTTCAGTGTCTTTTTTTGCGATGTAATCGCGAATTTGCGTTTCTAGTTGGTCAACAATTTGAGTATTATCAATACGCGTTTTTTGACGCTCACCATTGATATACAAACCAGAGCGCTTATTAGCGCCCGCTAAACCTAAATCGCTCACCAGAGCTTCGCCCGGACCATTTACCACACAGCCAATAACCGAAACAGTCACGGGTTCAATAACGTCTTCTAAACGCTCTTCGAGCTGATTCATCGTGCTTACTACATCAAATTCTTGACGTGAACAGCTTGGGCAGGCAATAAAATTAATACCGCGAGAGCGAATACGCAAAGATTTTAAGATATCAAAACCTACTTTGATTTCTTGCACTGGGTCGGCTGCAAGTGAGACACGTAACGTATCACCAATACCCTCGGCTAGTAACATGCCTAGTCCAACCGCAGATTTAACTGAGCCCGCTCTAAAACCACCGGCCTCGGTAATCCCTAAATGCAGCGGCTGTTCAATTTCTTTCGCAAGCAATCGATACGCACCCACCGCCAAAAATACATCTGACGCTTTTACCGATACTTTAAAGTTATCGAAATTAAGACGCTTTAAAATATTGACATGACGCATCGCTGATTCAAGCAATGCTTCAGGTGTTGGCTCACCGTATTTTTCTTGGATATCGCGCTCTAACGACCCACCATTCACGCCAATGCGAATAGGAATGTTCTTTTCGCGTGCAGCATCAACAACCGCTTGAATACGCTCTTCACTGCCGATATTACCTGGGTTAATACGCAAGCAATCAGCACCATATTCAGCAACTTTTAGCGCGATACGGTAATCGAAGTGAATATCCGCTACCAGCGGAATATCAACTTGCTGTTTAATTTCTTTAAATGCTTCAGCCGCGTCCATTGTTGGCACAGAAACACGTACAATATCCGCACCTGCGGCTTGAATTGCATTGATTTGCGCAACCGTAGCCGCGACATCGGTAGTTTCGGTATTGGTCATTGACTGCACGGCAATCGGTGCGCCATCGCCAATTGGCACATTACCTACATAAATGCGTTTTGATTTGCGGCGTTTTATCGGAGATTCTGAAAACATACTTATTACTCACTCAACGGCAGGCTAAATTTGGCGAGTCGATTAGTAGGGAAATGTGACATATCAACTAACTCACCATTAAACTCAACATCAACAATATAGTGCTTGCCCAGCACCACATTAAATGGCGCTTTGCCATCTAATGTCATGACATAGCCTTTTTTCTTAACACCAAATGCGACACGCTCGCCATGGGCATCAAAAATCTCGACCCAGCTATCATCTTTAAACGTCATGACAATAGTACTGACGTTTTTCTTAGTATTTCTTTTCTTTTCAGCCACCGCCGGTTTAGTTACTTCTGGCTGCTCAACTGACGTGGTTTCAGGTTCTTGACTGCTTGTTTGCTGAGGTTCGTCATTGCTTAACTGAGACACTTCAGCAAGGTTTATTTGGTTTGCAGCTTGACGCTCAGTTACAACCGGTACAGTACTGTTTTCTTGACTTGGCGTTTCAACCACGGTTTTGCTTGTTTCAGGTTCCGTTGGTGCAGGTTCACGATTTTGCCACCAGATAAACAATGATGAACCAAGAATAAGTGCAATAATTGCGTAACTAAAAAGCATTAATCGGTTATCTTTTGCTTCGCGTTCCGTACGTCTTGAAAAGCTCTGCATTCGCTTTTCGGTTTCTTCCCTTTGGTGCCTAAACTGCGACATTAACTGCGCTTCGTTTAGGTTAAATTCGCGACAGTAACTGCGAATATGGCCTTTTACAAACGTGACAGGCCCTAACTGGCTGTAATCGTCACATTCAATGGCTGAAATTTGTTTTGCTGTTAATTTTAACTTATGTGCCATTTCATCAACTGAAACAGCGTGTTGCTCGCGAGCAGTTGCTAACTGCTCACCTAAACCTGTTGTTGGTTCTTGAGCTAATACTTCTTCGGTCATAGTGCGTATGTTGTAGGGTTTACTAACAAGATCTTTTTACCAGGACTTAATGTTGCCGACTCTTGGATCTCGTTCCACTCAGCAAGCGACTTCATGCGTAAATTGTACTTCACAGAAATACTAAATAGGGTGTCGCCATCTTTAACTAGGTGGTAAATATTCGGATTATTAAGATAAATTTTTGTGCCAGCAAAAACCGGATCGTTCTCTGTTAAGCCATTCCATTCAAGTAGCTTCGCTAATTTAACATTGTATTTAACCGATACCGAGAACAGGTTTTCACCGCCTTTCATAATATGATACGGCGTTTCAACCAGCTTAAGTGGAATACGTTGTGTAACCGGCGCTTGCTGCTGTGCTTTGGCTTGCGCTACAACCACTTCATTTTTTGCAACTTGTGTAGTTGGCTTAGCAACTTCCACTTTTACTTGTGGTTCAATCTCGGCTTTGCTTGGTGTTACTTCCGCTTGCTCTGGTTGTGCTTTACGTTTAACCACTTTTACTTTTGGCTTAGCAACAACCGCTTTACCATCTGGGTTAAGCTCTTTTTTAAGCTTGCTTAACTCATTTTTACGGTATTTTTCACGTAGACGCTCAAATTCACTGTCAGATGTTTTCTTAAGTTTGATCTGTTGCGCTTCAATTGAATTACTGTAGGTTTGCTGTAGCGTTAATGCCAATGTGTTGGCTTTTTCGATATGCCCCATACGGTTTTCAATTAAGTATGACAACATTAACGAGCGTGAAGAGATACGGCCTGATTTTTCATAACGATTCATAAATGTTTGCGCGCGATGTAAATCGCTTTTGGCATAATAAATCGCAGACAAGTTAACCAGTGACGAGCCGCGTGATGGGCTGTGTTTTACTGAAGCTTCAAGATATTCTTCCGCCTCATCAAACTCGTTATTTTCAATCGCACATAACGCTAGGTTTTCATAACTTTGCGAAACGCGCAGATAGCTTGGAATTTCGATTGCACGCAAAATGTATTCTGACGCTTCATCGTACTCACCTAAACCACATAAAAATACACCATAGTTATTTAGTGTATTTGGATCGTCTGGGGCAATGTCAATCGCGCGTAAATATGATTCTTTAGCAAGTTCATTTTCACCCACTTGCTGATAATAATACGCAGTAGTGTAATGAACTTCAGGTAATTTAGGCGCAAATTTAGCGGCGCGCTCTAAGTTATATTTTGCTTGTGTGCTATCGCCAGAAGCTAAGTATTTTAATGCTAATGAAATGCGTGTTCTTGCCGCTTCATCGTTATCAATTCGATTTTCGACAACTGGCTTATCACTACCAACATAAACACTTTCGGTTACACATCCTGTTGTTGCTAATAGCGCAACACCTACTAATATTGAACGACGCATAGTTATACTCATTTTCTGACAATTATCTCAATTCTACCCGAATTAGCCTCGGGATCATCTTATTTTTTCTAGATCCTTTACGGGTTTACCGTATTGACACTAATTTTGTTATCGTCGAGTTGCTTTTTCTTCATTACACGCTTAGTACGATCCACAACATCACCCACTAACTGACCACATGCTGCATCGATATCATCACCACGTGTACGACGTACAATACAAGTTAAACCAGCGGCTTGTAACACTTTAGAGAAACGGTCAATACGACTGTTACTTGAACGGCCGTATTCATTGCCCGGGAACGGGTTGAATGGAATCAAGTTAATTTTTGATGGCGTGCCTTTTAACACTTTAACTAGCTCGTGTGCATGATCAGTGCTGTCATTCACACCTTGCAGCATAACGTACTCAATAGTGATGTCTTTGTTTGCTTTAGAGCCGTCAATGTAGCGACGACACGCAGCTAAGAACTCTTCAATTGGGTACTTCTTGTTGATTGGTACAAGCACGTCACGCAATTCGTTATTCGGCGCGTGAAGTGAAATAGCTAATGCAACGTCGATTTTTTCTTTTAAGATATCCAGTGCAGGAACAACGCCTGAGGTACTTAAAGTAACGCGACGTTTTGATAAACCAAATGCCCAATCATCCATCATCAGTTCCATCGCTGGAACAACATTATTGAGATTAAGTAATGGCTCACCCATGCCCATCATTACCACGTTGGTAACTGGTCGCTTAGTTGAATCACCGTGTAAACCGATATCTTTTGCGACACGCCAAACTTGGCCAATGATTTCAGATACTTTTAGGTTACGGTTAAAGCCCTGTTGCGCTGTTGAACAGAAAGTACACTCAAGTGCACAACCAACCTGTGATGAAACACATAATGTTGCACGGTCTTTTTCAGGGATCCACACTGTTTCAACTTCTTGACCACCTTCAAGCACTAATGCGTACTTAATTGTGCCATCTGAAGCCACTTGCTTAACTGAAATTTCAGGCGCTTTAATTTCGCATTCTGCGTGTAGTTTGGCTTTTAGCTTTTTGTTGATATTCGACATTTCATCAAAGTTATCAATGCCGAAATGGTACATCCATTTCATTACCTGATCGCCACGGAACGGCTTTTCACCCCATGAAACAAATAACTCTCGCATTCCTTCACGGGTTAAATCTAATAAATTAATTTTCTTTTCCGCAGCACTCATAACTCAGACCCTAGTACGTAATACAACTTTATATTAGCTGATATATCAACTTTGCTTTACTTTTACATTTGCGCAACCGGCGTATTAAGCCAAGTACCGTAAATTTAAAGCAAAGTTGACACTGTGACTAAAACAGACTGTTTTAGTTCAAAATGACAAGAAAAGGGCTAAAGAGCCCTTTTCTACTGCATTAACCTAAGCTAATGCATGTTTGTCTACGTCGTTAAAATTAACGAGTACGTGGACAGATTTCTTCGTCAGAGAAGAAGTATGCGATTTCGCGAGCAGCTGATTCTACAGCGTCTGAACCATGTACTGCGTTCTCGTCGATGCTGTCTGCGTAGTCAGCACGTAAAGTACCAGCTAGTGCTTCAGCAGGGTTAGTAGCACCCATGATTTCACGGTTTTTAAGTACTGCGTTCTCACCTTCAAGAACAGTAACCATTACTGGACCAGATGTCATGAACTCAACTAAAGCACCGAAGAAAGGACGCTCGCTGTGCTCAGCGTAGAAACCTTCAGCTTTTTCTTTTGAAAGGTGAACCATTTTAGCTGCAACGATTTTAAGACCAGCAGTTTCGAAACGGTTGTAGATAGCACCGATGTGGTTTTTAGCAACTGCATCAGGTTTTACGATAGAAAAAGTACGCTCTAAAGCCATCTTTTATGCTCCATAAATAATTAATGATTTTAACGGCCGCGAATTATACGCATATTTGTGTGAAAATCCTATTAAAACCGAAAATAATCTGATTACTTTTCCAACAAAGTAAGAAAAATATACAAACATAATCACCTCAACGCTAATTCAATACAGCGAAACAAAACACCTTGGCTAATTTGATCTATATCAAAATTCTCTATTTGTCTGTGCGTTAGAATTGCCCGCTTTTTTAATCATGCAACTGGCCAGCACCCAGTTCGATGTATGAGGACACGTCAATGAACACACCTTTTGTACCTGAATTACTGTCGCCTGCAGGTAGCTTAAAGAACATGCGTTATGCCTTTGCCTATGGCTCTGATGCGGTATATGCCGGTCAACCTCGCTATAGTTTACGCGTGCGTAATAATGAATTTGACCTTGATAACTTAGCGCTCGGGATCAATGAAGCGCACGATTTAGGTAAAAAGCTTTATGTGGTATCAAATATTGCGCCGCATAATGCCAAAGTTAATACCTATTTGCGTGATATTGAACCAGTTATTGAAATGGGCCCCGATGCATTAATCATGTCAGATCCTGGGTTAATTATGCTGGTACGCGAAAAATGGCCAGATATGCCAATTCACCTTTCTGTTCAAGCTAATGCTGTAAACTTTGCAACGGTAAAATTTTGGGCCCAACAAGGGGTTGAGCGCGTTATTTTATCGCGTGAGTTATCACTTGAAGAAATTGGCCAAATTCGTGAGTTATGCCCTGAAACCGAGTTAGAAGTATTTGTTCACGGTGCACTATGCATGGCGTACTCAGGTCGTTGTTTGCTGTCTGGTTATATTAATAAGCGTGACCCAAACCAAGGTACCTGCACCAATGCATGTCGCTGGGAATACGATGTAAAGCCGGGTAAAGAAACTGAAACCGGTGATGTTGTGCATAAAATTGATCCGAGCTCAGTGATCCCAACGTTAGGTGAAGGTGCCCCAACCAGTGAAGTGTTTATGTTGGAAGAGCAAGGCCGCCCTGGCGAATACATGCCTGCGTTTGAAGATGAACATGGCACTTACATTATGAACTCGAAAGATTTACGTGCAGTGCAATACGTAGATCAGCTAACCAAAATGGGGGTTCACAGCTTAAAAATTGAAGGTCGTACTAAGTCGTTTTATTACGTTGCGCGTACCGCACAAGTTTACCGTAAAGCCATTGACGACGCTGTTGCCGGTAAACCATTTGATCCTAACTTGATGCGCACCTTAGAAAACCTTGCGCACCGTGGTTACACCGAGGGCTTTTTAAAGCGCCATGTGCACCAAGAATACCAAAACTATGAATATGGGCACTCAGTGTCAGACAAGCAGCAATTTGTTGGTGAAGTTTTAGGTCGTCACAACAACGGTTTGGTTGGAATTGATGTTAAGAACAAGTTCTGTACCGGCCATTCAATGGAACTTATGACGCCACAAGGCAATATTCAGTTTACCTTAGATCATATGGAAAATAAGAAAGGTGAACGCATTGATGATGCTAAAGGTTCAGGCCATATTGTAAAAATTCCATTACCGGAAGATATTGAACTTGATAAAGCGATTCTATTAAGAAATTTAGATTCAGACCAAGATACGCGTAACCCTTTTAAAAAGGCCTAGTATCATGGCATTGATGATAAATTCGAAGTGTATCAATTGTGATATGTGCGACCCTGAATGTCCTAATCAGGCAATTTACATGGGTGATAAAATTTATCAAATTGATCCTGAAAAATGCACCGAGTGTGTTGGACATTACGACCAACCGACTTGTGTCAGCGTTTGTCCGATTGACTGTATTAAAAAAGACCCACAGCATGTTGAGTCTCTAGATGAGTTAGCCGAGAAGTTTATTCGCCTAACATCAAACTAATAACGGCAATTACAGATATTTTAGAAAGAAAAAACCGAGCATATTTGCTCGGTTTTTTATTATTTTTAATGTGCTAATTAGATTCAACTGGCTCTAACTGCAGCTTACTGGCAATTAATACCGCTTGCGTGCGGTTGTAAACACCTAGTTTTCTAAATATTGCTGTGATATGTGCTTTCACGGTAGCTTCTGAAATATTCAGTTCGTACGCAATTTGCTTGTTTAACAAACCTTCGTGTAAATAGCTTAGCACTTTGTATTGTTGCGGTGTGAGTGATGCAATTTGCTGCGCAAGCTCTGCGTCTTGCTCAATCACTTCTTCAACTTTATCAGCCATTGATTCTGGCAACCAGGTTTCACCATCTAGAATTTCTTCGATTGCAGCGGCAATTTGTGCTGAAGATGACGATTTTGGAATAAAACCAAGGGCACCATAACTCATTACTTTTGAAACGATTTGAATGTCTTCGGTGCCAGAAACAACGGCAATAGGTAAATCGGGGTAATCTTCACGAATACGAATTAGACCATATAAATCGCCGCTACCGGGCATGTGTAGGTCTAGTAATAATAAATCGAGCTCTTGTTGTTGTTCTAGTACTTGCAGCGTTGTATCAAAGCTCTCAGATTCAAATATCTCTAAATCATCGAAACTGCCATTTAAAGCCCCTTTAAGTGCTTCGCGAAACAAAGGGTGATCATCCGCTATCAAAAACTTGCTCATATATGACTCCTAATAAAAAGGCTGTTATCCCTGATAACAGCCTTAATGTTACTGTGAGTTTAATTGATTCACAAACCTTTTAGCGGTTTAGGCGGTTTTCAATTAGCTCCTCTACAACACTTGGATCGGCAAGTGTTGATGTATCACCTAGCTGTTGGTATTCATTTGCAGCGATCTTACGTAAAATACGGCGCATAATCTTACCTGAGCGTGTTTTTGGTAAACCAGGTGACCATTGGATCATATCTGGTGTTGCTATTGGACTAAGCTCTTTACGAACCCAATTGCGTACTTCTTTGGTTAATTCGTCGCTTACCGCTACGCCATCATTCGGCGTAATGTAAACGTAAATACCTTGGCCTTTAATATCGTGTGGGAAACCAACAACCGCCGCTTCAGCAACCGCTTCGTGCGCTACTAACGCGCTTTCAATCTCAGCTGTACCTAAACGGTGACCTGAAACATTCAGTACATCATCTACGCGGCCTGTGATCCAGTAATAATCATCTTCATCACGACGACAACCATCACCGGTAAAGTAAACGCCTGGGTACGCTGAGAAATAAGTTTGTTCAAAGCGCTCATGGTCACCGTAAACAGTACGTGCTTGTGACGGCCAGCTATCAAGAATAACTAGATTACCTTCTGTTGCACCTTGTAACGTTTCACCCTCGGCATCAAACAGTGCAGGCAAAATACCAAAGAATGGACGTGATGCTGAGCCTGGTTTTAAATCTGTTGCGCCTGGTAGTGGTGTAATCATCATCCCGCCAGTTTCAGTTTGCCACCATGTATCAACGATTGGACAGCTGCTGTTACCGATATTTTCATAATACCAAGCCCATGCTTCTGGGTTAATTGGCTCACCTACTGAACCTAAAATGCGCAGTGATTCACGTGTAGAAGAAGCTGTTGGCTCATCGCCTTTCGCCATTAACGCGCGAATAGCCGTTGGTGCAGTATATAGAATGGTAACGTTATGCTTATCAACCACTTCACCCATACGACCTGATGATGGATAGGTTGGTACACCTTCAAATACAACCTGAGTACAACCATTCGCCAGTGGCCCATAGGCAATGTAACTGTGACCGGTGATCCAGCCCACATCTGCGCTACACCAGAAAACGTCATCTTCTTGTAAATCGAAAACATATTGATGGGTAAGCGAAGTATAAACTAAGTAACCTGCCGTGCTATGCACAACGCCTTTAGGCTGACCTGTTGAACCTGAGGTATAAAGAATAAATAACGGATCTTCGGCATCCATTACTTCTGGTTCGCAGTTTGTTGCTTGATCAGCAACTAAATCATGCCACCAAACGTCTACATCATTCCATGCAACATCGCCACCTGTAAGCTGGTGCACAACAACGTGTTCAACACTTGTAACGCCAGCTTGCGTTAATGCTTCATCAACGTTTGCTTTTAATGGAACGGCATTACCACCGCGACGACCTTGGTCAGATGTGATAACTACTTTCGCACCAGAATCTTGAATACGGTCTGCAATTGCTGAAGGAGAAAAACCACCAAACACAACTGAATGCACTGCACCAATACGAGCACACGCTTGCATTGCATAAATTGCTTGTGGCGTCATAGGCATATAAATCGCAACGCGGTCGCCCTTTTGCACGCCTAGCTTACGTAAACCATTTGCTAGCTTACACACTTCATCATGAAGTTGCTGATAAGTAATGTTTTCTGAATGCTCAGGGTTGTCACCTTCCCAGATAAGCGCAACTTTATCGGCTTTATCTTTTAAGTGACGGTCAATACAGTTATAAGACACATTCAGTTGACCATCTTCATACCAACGGATATCAACATGGCCTTTATCAAATGAGGTGTTTTTAACTTTGGTATACGGCTTAATCCAGTCTAGTCGCTTACCTTGCTCACCCCAAAATGCTTCTGGGTCGTCAATCGACCATTGATATAGTTCGTTATATTTTGCTTCGTCAATTAACGCTGCTTCTTTAACAGACGCTGGTACTGGGTAAATTTCTTGTGACATGAGTGCCCCTTTCTTAACTTTGTTGCTAGTCGCCTAAATGCAACCTAGACCAATACCCTCAAGCATTACTCAGCTAGGTGGTATAAAGAATTAGACCTTAGTAGCATCTTAATTTAAATATAGAGAGTACTTAATCAAGATCATCTTTTTAACAACTTAAATTATTACTGCTATCTCAATTACTTTTATTATTCATAATATTAAATTTTTATTTTGCGATTTACCGCTATCTACGACTATATTTTTTAACGAATTATTCACAAATACAACTAGTTCCATAGGTTTTAATGGAATAAACACACTGCTTAAGCCCGTTTAGCTATACCTTAGTCGTATAGACCAATGGGTAATTGAGCAAAATCTGAACATAGCCAACAGTGAAGATGTTAACTTAATCGGGATACAGTTATGAAAAACAATAAACTAACAACAACAGCGCTCAGCGTTTTAGCAGTATTGTTCGGTACTTCAGCCCAAGCGGGTGTATTAGAGTCTACAGATGTAAAATATGGTGGTTATGTAAAGCTTGATGCAATGTGGAGTGATTGGTCTGCTGGTACGGTAGGTGGCACGAGCATTGGTCGTGATTTTTATGTACCAAGTACCACTCCGGTGGGTGGTGACGCAGATACAGATCCTGTATTTGATATGCATGCACGTCAATCACGTTTTAACTTGGCAACATCAACTAAATTAGACAACGGCGAATCAATTAATACCAAAATTGAGCTCGATTTTATTGCATCGCCAGGTGGTAATGAGCGTGTATCAAATTCTTATGCGCCGCGTATTCGTCAAGCATTTGTAACGTACAATGGCTTCTTGTTTGGTCAAGCGTGGTCAAACTTCCAAAATGTTAGCGCATTACCAGAAACACTTGATTTCGTCGGCCCTGCTGAAGGTACTGTGTTCGTGCGTCAAGCAATGATTAAGTACACTTCAGGTGGTTTTTCTGTATCGGCAGAAAACCCTGAAAGCACGATTACCACAGCAGGTGGTGTGCGCAACGAAACCGACGACTCTAGCCTACCAGATATCACAGCTCGTTATACCTTTAAAGGCGATTGGGGTCACTTCACTGTTGCGGGTCTTGCAAGACAACTTACTTATAAAGCAGGTGGTGCAGACGCATCAACATCATCATTTGGTGTGAGCGCATCAGGTCGCGTTAACTTTGGTAAGAATAATTTAAAATACATGGTCACAGCAGGTAGTGGTTTAGGGCGTTACGTTGGTTTAAACGTCGCACATGGCGCAGTGCTTGATGGTAATGATTTAGATGCAATTGACTCAGTTTCGGGCTTTGTTGGTTATCAACACCACTGGAATGAAAAGTTACGTTCAACTTTCCTCGCGTCATATTTTAGTGCTGATAATAACCAAAACTTGTTAAATATCACTGGAGACCCAACAAAAACATCAATGAGTTACAGTGCAAACTTGCTTTATTCTCCTGAGAAAAAACTTACTTTTGGTGTTGAATACAAAGTAGGCGAGCGCGAAACCGAAAGTGGTGTTGATGGCGATATCAACCGCTTACAACTTTCAGCAAAGTATGCTTTCTAAAGGCTACTTGCGAACTTTATAACTTAGATTGCTTCCTAAGTTGTTGTCAGTAATAAGCGACCAATTGGTCGCTTATTTTTTTGCTAATTAACAGTCATTTTCTGCTTGGGGAAACGACACAGTATTTTTCAATACAGTTAAGCAAGTGTTTGCTTAGCAAAAAAACCACCTAATAAGTAAAGTTGATGCTACCTTTGACCTTCACCAAAAAAGTAAATTAGCGAAAAGTTATATGCTGTGTCGTTGTTACTGTATTTACTATTGAAGAAACGTTTAGCGTCTAACTGAAGAGCAAAATTGTTGCTAATTTGGTAATGCATACCTAGGCCTGCATTTAACGCAAATGTACTGTCACCATCATCTTCATTATTCTTTGCATACAACATTTCACCAGCACCTGCGCTAACAAACGGGCGAAAGCTACCATCGCTGTTAAAGTAATAGTTTGCACCCACATTAAATTGTTCAAATGTTTGGTCACCTGAACCAATTTCTCGCGGTAGTTGACCTTTTAAATAATCAAGCTTCATAGAGAATCGCGGTGAAAAATACAGACCTAAATTCCAGCCATTGGCAACATCTTGCTCTAAACCCCAATGCTCACCAGGATTTAAACTGCCGTAATTTAGACCAAGACCTATTACGCCGATATCAACTGGATCTTTATTACTAATATAGTTTTTTTGATAAGTAGGTGCTTGCTGTGCTTTACCTGAACCAAGTTGATAGTGCACATTAAGTTGCACTTGGTCTTCATACTCACCTGTTGGTAGTTGCGTCTTTGCAAAGTTAATGCCACCGGTACCCGCTTTAACCACTTCCATATCAAACAGGTTGTTAATCCCCTTACCCGCAGCATCAATTGGATCAAGTAAAAATAGCGACACATCACCTAAGGTTTTTGAGCCCAACACTTCTCCGCCGGTGCTACGAATTTCCATTTCTGTTTGGTATGCCCATTCGCCGTAAGCCCAACCTAATACCGGTGTAATCACTAAATCTTGCATTGACGGTATTTCAGCAAACCCTTCAATACCGTATTCCCAATAAAATGTGCTCATAGTGAATGCGTATAAAAACGAATCCCACTGGCGATAGCCTGACTTACGTGCAACTTGGTAATAAACACCACCAAAATACGGGTGCCCAATCCAGTTGAGCCACCAAACGTCGCGGTCCCATGTCGGACCTTCTTTTACATTGTCAGTCCACTTAGAAAATACGCCGTTTTCCTTATCCCATTTCGAGATATCTTCTGGCAACATTAAAATCAAACCAGCAACACCAAAACCATATGCCATTACCGATTGGGTTTGCGACCATAAACGTTCGCGATCTTGGCCGTGATTATCTGAAAATAAGTTTATTTGATAAGGTGACTGATAAAAGTCATCGGGAATATCTTTTAGATTCCAATCGCTATTACTCGGTAAATTATAGGTTTTAACTTCAACCGACGTAATGTCATCTTTAAGCTGGGTATTTAACTGTTTTTGCTCTTCCTGGTTAGCAAAAAGAGGTTGAGTCATCACTGATGAAAGCAGTGCTAACTTAATCATACGATTGAGCATTTTCATAGACTGTGTGTGCGTCCGTTCTTGGGTAAGCTGCAAAAAGGCGGCTATTTTAGCTGCTTTTGTAATTTAAGACACTTAATGTTAGCAAAAAATTGTAAACATCAATGCAAAAAGGCCACATTAGTGGCCTTTTTCGTCGTTTAGCTTATTTTATAGTTCAGCGTCATCCGCAGCTAAACTTTGCGTTTCACCTTCTTCAGGTTTAATTGTCGCTTGTAGCAATAACATTTCACGTAGTTTCTGCTCAATTTCATTGGCAATTTCAACATTCTCTTTTAAGAACTTAATAGAGTTTGCTTTACCTTGACCAATTTTGCTGCCTTTGTAGCTAAACCATGCACCCGCTTTATCAACTAAATTATGCTTAACACCTAAGTCAATTAGCTCGCCCTCTTTCGAGATACCTTGGCCATACATGATAATGAATTCAGCTTGTTTAAACGGCGGTGCAACTTTGTTCTTAACAATCTTAACGCGTGTTTCATTACCAACTATTTCATCGCCTTCTTTCACCGAACCCGTACGACGAATATCAATACGTACTGATGAATAGAATTTAAGTGCGTTACCGCCTGTTGTAGTTTCTGGATTACCAAACATAACACCAATTTTCATACGGATTTGGTTAATGAAAATACACAGTGTATTTGAGCGTTTGATGTTCGCAGTTAATTTACGTAATGCTTGCGACATTAGACGAGCTTGAAGACCAACGTGAGTATCACCCATATCACCTTCAATTTCCGCCTTCGGTGTTAGTGCAGCTACAGAGTCAACAATCACTACATCAACAGCACCTGAACGTACTAGCATATCGCAGATTTCTAACGCTTGCTCACCAGTATCTGGCTGAGAAACTAATAACTCGTCAACATTTACACCTAGCTTTTCAGCATAAACTGGGTCTAATGCGTGTTCAGCATCAACGAAAGCACATGTTTTGCCTTCTTTTTGCGCTGCCGCAATTACCTGTAGTGTTAATGTTGTTTTACCTGAAGATTCTGGACCATAAATCTCAACGATACGACCTGTTGGTAAACCACCTATACCAAGTGCAATATCAATACCCAGTGAACCTGTTGAAATAGCTTCAACATCTAGCGCTTGGCTATCGCCTAATTTCATAATTGAGCCTTTACCAAATTGGCGTTCAATTTGTGATAGCGCAGCTGTTAGGGCTTTTTGTTTATTATCGTCCATTTGACTCTCCGAATCTGTGTTATGCAGCAAAGTATACTGTATAGATTACCAGTATCAAGTGTTTTTTTATTAATTAATTAGCTCAATTGCTTTTTTCAATGAATATTCAATCACTTGCAATCTAACCTCGCTACGATTACCTGCGAACAAACAGTGTTCAACTGATAGTTTATCCAGTACTTTTACCGCAATCCATACAGTACCAACTGGTTTATCTTTTGTGCCACCTCCTGGGCCTGCGATGCCAGAAACAGCAATAGCAACGTCGGCGTTAGTTGCATTTATTGCCCCATCTGCCATCTGCTCGATAGTTTCTTTACTTACTGCACCAAATTGTTCAAGTATTTCTTGCTTAACCCCAAGTAACTCGTGCTTAGCATCATTACTGTAAGTGACAAAACAACGATCAATATAAGCTGAACTTCCCGCAGTATCGGTTAACGCATAACTAATACCACCACCAGTACACGATTCAGCAGTAGTGATCCAAAGCTTTTTATTCGTTAAACTAGCACCTAACTTTGCCGCTAGCTCAGAAATATGAGCGGGTAATATCATTTTTACACCTTTTACATAACAACTATTAGTCAATTATGCCGTTAGATTTATATTCAGACCATACTATCAGCCAACAAACGCCTATGATGCAGCAATACTTAAAAATTAAGGCTGAACATCGGGATATATTAGTCTTCTATCGCATGGGTGACTTTTACGAACTGTTTTTTGATGATGCCAAACGTGCCGCAGAATTACTCGATATTTCGCAAACTCATCGCGGCAAAGCCGGAGGCGACCCTATTCCAATGGCGGGGGTGCCTTATCATGCAGTTGAAAACTACCTAGCGCGCCTAGTGCAAATGGGCGAATCTGTTGCCATATGTGAGCAAGTTGGCGATCCTGCCACCAGCAAAGGACCAGTAGAGCGCAAAGTAGTACGCATTATTACGCCGGGTACCATTTCTGATGAAGCCTTATTAAAAGAGCGTCAAGACAACTTGTTATGCGCAGTATCGCATAACGACAAAGGTGCATACGGCATTGCTTATTTGGATATCAACTCAGGTCGTTTTCGCATTTTACAAGTCGATACCGACGAAGCCCTGAATTCAAGCTTGCAACGCATTTCACCCGCTGAACTACTCTATCCTGAAACCTTTGAAAATTTAGCGCTGATTGAACAGTGTAATGGCCTGCGTCGTCGCCCTATTTGGGAGTTCGATTTAGACAGCGCCAAAACAGCACTTAACAAGCAGTTTGGTACCAAAGATCTTGTTGGTTTTGGCGTTGAAAACGCACATATTGCATTACAAGCTGCTGGCTGTTTAATGCAATATGTAAAAGACACTCAGCGCACTGCACTGCCGCACCTTAATGCGATTGGTCTTGAGCAAAATGAACAAAATGTCATTCTGGATGCCGCAACCCGTAAAAATTTAGAACTGACCGTCAATTTATCGGGCGGGTTTGACAATACCTTGGCGCAAGTACTTGATAAAACAGCAACGCCTATGGGCTCTCGCTTGTTAAAGCGTCGCCTGCATAGCCCTATTCGCGACCAGCAAGAACTTAACAACCGCCTTGATGCACTCGGTGAAATCCACGACTTAGCAATTAATTTTGAACTACACGATACACTCAAACAAGTCGGTGACTTAGAGCGTATTATTGCGCGCTTGGCATTGCGTTCAGCAAGACCACGTGATTTATCGCGTTTACGTTTAGCGCTGCAAACACTGCACCCTATTCACGATTTATTAAATGATGCGAATAGCACGCGCTTAAAACAAATCAAGCATGCCACACCGATTTTAACTGAACTTCAAGAGCTACTTGAACACGCTATTATCGACAACCCTCCGGTACTAATTCGCGATGGTGGTGTTATTGCCCCAGGCTATAACGCCGAACTCGACCAGTGGCGCAACCTTAGCAAAGGTGCAACCGATATTCTTGAGCAAATGGAAATTCGCGAACGCGAGCGCACAGGCATTGCAACCTTAAAAATTAGCTACAATAAAGTGCATGGCTATTACATTGAAGTCAGTAAGGCCAACGCTAACCTTGTACCGGCAGATTACGTACGCCGTCAAACACTGAAAAATAACGAACGCTATATTATTCCTGAACTGAAAGAGCACGAAGACAAGGTTCTTAACAGCCAATCAAATGCATTGGCACTTGAAAAGCGTCTGTATGAAGAATTATTCGATATTATTTCGCCGCAAATTGACGTACTGCAAAAAATGGCTGCGGCGCTCAGTGAACTGGATGTCATTAATAATCTTGCTGAACGTGCTGAGTCTCTCGATTATGTTAGGCCCAACCTTAGTGAAGATAACTGCATAGACATTAAAGGTGGCCGTCATCCTGTGGTTGAGTTTGTTATGCAACAACCATTTATTGCCAACCCAACTTACCTTGATGATAAGCGCAAAATGTTAATTATTACCGGGCCAAATATGGGGGGTAAATCAACCTATATGCGTCAAACTGCGTTAATCGTCTTAATGGCACATATTGGTTGTTATATTCCAGCGCAATCTGCGAGCATAGGCATTACCGACCGTATTTTTACACGTATTGGCGCGAGCGATGACCTTGCATCAGGTCGCTCAACCTTTATGGTAGAAATGACTGAAACCGCTAACATTCTTAACAATGCTACCGAAAACTCACTGGTATTAATGGATGAAATTGGCCGCGGTACCAGTACTTATGATGGCCTATCACTGGCGTGGGCAACAGCCGAATATTTAGCGAAGAATATCGCTGCTAAAACACTGTTTGCAACTCACTACTTTGAACTAACTGAGCTTGTTGACCAGCTGGAAATTTTAGCCAATGTACACCTAGATGCAATTGAATACCAAGATACCATTGCGTTTAAACACACTGTATTAGATGGCGCAGCAAGTAAAAGCTTTGGCTTACAAGTAGCGGGCCTTGCAGGTGTGCCAAAAGCAGTAATCAACCGTGCAAAACAAAAGCTTTCATTGTTGGAGCAGCATCAAAGTGTCAGTGAAATGCCGCTTAACAACGCGGCAGATATGCAAATATCACAACAGGCAAGTTTATTTGATGCGCCTAACCCTGTGGTTGAAACCTTAGACACTATTGACCCGAACGATTTAACCCCGCGTCAAGCACTTGATTTAGTATTTAAACTGAAACAACTGGCAAAAAGTAACTAGCTCGCGTCTGCGCTAGCTAGTTTTTTTCTAACCTGAACTCGGGTTACTACCTTTAATTTAGAGCAGAGCTTGTCCTTTTTCTGACAAGCTCACTTTAACCCCGTGATAAAACTCTATTTCTTGGTGCAATAAACTGTCTTGCGTCGATATATTCAAATACTCTCGCATTTCTTCAATCTGACACCAAAAACTTAAATCTCCCATAAACGGGACTTCTTCCAAATCTTGATTCGCACCAAATAACTGCGCTAACGACAAAGTTTGTCCGTTTAAACAATCCAAAATCTGCCATTGTGTGCGGTTTAAACCGATATCATCAGGTTGCTCTTGCAAGAAGCGTTGAACCGAAGTTTTAAGATTAGGCCAGTGTTTGAAATCGAGCGCTAAACATCCTTCTAACGTTGCTAAATCGGTTGTCAGTGCTTGCCACACCGTCGTTGCTAATTCAAAAAATGGCTCACTTGGACTAAAGCGGGTTTTATAATACTGTGCAATTTGGCTTGCCTCTAATTCTCGCGGAGGTAAATGATCAGATAATAAAACCACGAACAGATTACGCGTGGTGTTAAATTTCGCCCGATACCACGCAATAAACTGTAAGCCAATCAAACTATCAAACAGCTCTGGCGTTAACCACAAGGTGACTTCATCGCTGTCTTCTATGGCATTTAATTTATCGTTACGCGCCTCAAACTTGGCCCGTACGTCTTTGAGCGGTAAACAAAAGTAGTCTGCTAAAAATGCGGCGCGATAACCACTCATCGCAGGCAGCGATACTTCAGCGCTAATAGGACCATGATGCAGCACATCTTGCCACGCAATAAATTGCCCCTGAATGCCAATGCGCTTTAAAAATAGGTTTGCACTGTCGCCATTAGTAATATGATACATAAACTAACCTCATCGACTGATAGTTGTTTGTTCTAATCCACTAAATAATATTCAACACTCGAAACCACGCGCACACGTTTAATATGTGGTGAGTTAGAGTCGCGGTCTGAAATACTAAACTGCCCTTGGCGCGCAGATTTAATTTTACCTAAGGTGGATTTTGAATCGGTGGCAAATTTTTCAGCAACTTCGCGTGCTTTTTCTGTTGCTTGTTGGATCATCTCCGGCTTGATGTCATTTAAACCAGTAAAAATGTACTGTACTTTAGCGTCGTAGCGATCGCTTGAGATGGCAATGCCTTGTTTTGCAAGTTGCGTCACTTTAGTTAATGCGTGGCGCACTTTTTCTGGCTCGTGGCTATAAACCGTAATGCTCGACATCACAAAATAACGCATTTGGCCTTTTTCTAATTGCGCGTAAGGCTGCGCTAGTTTGTCTGCAACATTAGGCGGCGATACTGAAATTTCTTCCTCGCTAAAACCATGTAATGCTAAAAATGCACGTACTGCTTGGTTTTTAGCCTCTAATTCATCAATCAATTTTGTTAAGTCGTTACCCGCAAGTGAGTAATTAATCGGCCAAATAACGGTGTTTGCCATCACTTCTTTTTCTGCCAGTCCTTTTACCGCTACACTGCGGTCGAGGGTTTTAAACTCTACAATGCCTTGTTTTAACAACAAGCTGGCAACAATAATTGCCAGTGCAAAGATAATCGTACTGGTTAGCGATTGTTTATTCATGGTTATCTACCCTATGTTTATCCTTGCCAAAGTATTCCGGCGTTTGCGTTGACAGTACTTTCAGCGGCTGCGATGACGTTACCTTAACACCATGTGGTGTATTTTCATCAATCTTTACAAAATCGCCTTTTTTAATTGTGAAGGTTTTATCACCAAGCTGCATTTGCCCTTCACCGTCGACAATGTAAACCATTTCACTGTGCTCTTTATGAATATGCAGTGGTACTGACTTTTTAACATAGATCAGAAATTGGCTTGCATCTTGGTTGCTAGTTAGCGGCACAACTTTTACGTTGTCTAAATCACTTGGTGCAACCATTTGCTCAAGATTGATAGGTGCTGCGCTAATCGCAGCGCTCAGCAGCAGTAGAGTCATATTTATTAGTCCATATTTATGCCCTGTTGAGCATAACAAGACCCTGTTTTATATCAAGTATCTAACAACATTATTGCTTTATACTTGTAAACGAATTTTATAAGATAGCAACAACTCAACTGTGGTGAAACGCTATGACGGTAAAAAGGATAAGTCAATTTTTCAACCCTAAATCAGTGGCAGTTATTGGTGCGTCAAACCGTACCAATCGCGCGGGTTACGTGGTGATGCGCAACTTGTTGCAAGGCGGTTTTAATGGCCCAATTATGCCAGTAACGCCAAAATACAAGGCTGTTCATGGCGTGCTTGCTTACCCTACAATAGACGCCCTGCCACAAGTGCCCGATTTAGCCGTTATTTGCACCAGTAAAGACCGTTGCTGCCAAATTGTTGAACAACTAGGTAACAAAGGCTGCAAAAATGCCGTCATTATCGCATCAGGTATTGATAAAGATTTAAAGCACGCACTTATCGAAACCGCACGCAAAGCTAATGTAAATATACTCGGGCCAAATAGCCTTGGATTATTAATCCCGCGTATCGGACTTAACGCAAGTTTCTCCCATATGGTCGCTAAGCCCGGAAAAATAGCTTTCGTGTCGCAATCTGCCGCTGTTTGCTCAACAATTCTCGACTGGGCACAAACAAAAGACATTGGCTTTTCATATTTTGTCTCGGTGGGCGATTGTGGCGATATTGATTTTGATGAATTGGTCGATTTTTTAGGGCGTGATGCCAATACCCAAGCGATCTTGCTGTATATCGACAATATTGAACATACCCGTCAATTTATTTCCGCTGCACGAGCCGCTGCGTTCAGTAAACCCGTCATTGCAATAAAAACGGGGAAAACCGCCGCGGGCGCAGATGCTGCTATGGCGCACACCGGTGGCAACCAAGGTTCCGATGCGGTGTATGATGCGATGTTTCAGCGTGCCGGTATGCTGCGCGTAAATGACTTACGCGAACTGTTTGCCGCAACACAAACCTTAGCACTGCACCCTAAACTATTAAAACAAGAAGCCCTGACCATTTTAACCAATGGCGGCGGACCAGGTGTAATGTCTGTAGACACCTTGATCCAAAGCTCGGGCAAACTTGCTGAACTTTCGAAAGAAACCATTACTAAATTAAATCAGGTATTGCCTCAGCACACCTCGTTCGCCAACCCTGTTGATATTTACGGCGATTCCGATCCGTGGCGCTATCA
Source organism: Pseudoalteromonas sp. NS-SX12 (assembly GCF_057367955.1). Lineage (NCBI taxonomy): Bacteria > Pseudomonadati > Pseudomonadota > Gammaproteobacteria > Alteromonadales > Pseudoalteromonadaceae > Pseudoalteromonas > Pseudoalteromonas sp. NS-SX12. The sequence goes on from NZ_CM170634.1 coordinate 263,179, forward strand.
AAAGGCGGTCGAAATTTTAGTGCAAGCACCTGAGGTTGATAATTTACTCATTTTACATAGCCCATCGGCATTAGCTCCTAGCGAGGAGTTTGCTAAGATTATTGCAGAAACGGTAAACAAAGTACCGAAAATGCAGCGCCCGTATGTAATGACCAACTTTATGGGTGAAACGGCAGCCTATGAAGCGCGTAAAGTTTGCCAATCAGCGGGCATTCCCACTTACCGCACACCCGAAGGTGCAGTAGCGGCTTACATGCACTTAATTCAGTATCGCCGTAACCAAAAGCACTTAACGCAAACACCAGAATCCCTATTAGATTCAGACAATATTCACACTGAACAAGCTGGCAAACTAATAAGCGGCTACCTGCAAGAGAAGCGTCACTACTTGCCTACGCATGATGCAGCAGCACTGCTTGAGTGTTATCAAATTAACTGCATTGCAACTGAGCATGCATTTACACCTAGCGAGGCGCGCGAACTAGCCGAGAGCATTGGCTTTCCGGTTGCGCTTAAATTAGTAAGCCCTAACATTCCATCTAAGTCTGATGTTGGTGGTGTCGTATTAAATTTAAACGATGGCGTTGAAGTAGAGCAAACAGCATTTAATATGCTACTGCGAATTAATGAAACTTACCCAGATGCCAAAATTGATGGTTTTGCGCTACAAAAAATGGCAACCCGTGCTGGCGGTCAAGAGCTGCGCATAGCAGTTAAAACAGATGCTAATTTTGGCCCGGTTATTTTACTCGGCGAAGCTGGTACTGCTCTTAACTTTGACCTTGCAGCTGTTGCTCTGCCACCGCTTAATATGAATCTAGCCAAGTACTTAATTGCCGCAGCAAGCGATAAAGGGTTTATCAAAGAAAAACATTTACCAACCAAAATCGACAAGTACACTCTGTGCGCTATGCTTACTCGCGTATCACAAATGGTGGTTGAAAATCCCGATATCAAATCACTTGAGCTTAACCCAGTACTGGCTTTACAAGGTAAATTCTTAGTACTTGATGCAGCTATTGAGCTTGAAAAATACCAAGCATCAAGTCGCGCAAAACGCTTAGCAATTAAACCTTATCCAAAAGAGCTTGAGCAAAATATTAGCCTTAAAGATGGATCAGCTGCGATATTAAGACCAATTCGTCCAGAAGATGAAGAAGCGCATCGAGAGTTTGATAATCAGCTAACCAAAGAAGATAGATACAAACGCTTCTTTGGTGAAATGCCACAATTTAGTCATGAGCAATTAGCCAAAATGACGCAAATTGATTACGACCGCGAAATGGCGTTTATCGTTACGCAACGACGCGACGATAAATGGCAAACACTTGGTGTGTCGCGTGTGTTAATGGACCCAGATAACCTTGTTGCCGAGTTTGCCGTAGTTGTGCGCTCCGACCTAAAAGGGCTTGGGCTTGGTCGTATTCTAATGCAATCGGTGATCGATCATTGTAAACGCCAAAATGTGCAAAAAATTGAAGGCCTTACCTTACCTGAAAACGGTGGCATGATTGGCCTGTCAGAAAAACTAGGCTTTAAAGTCACGCGTGATTTCGAAGAAGGTACGGTTATTATGACAATGCCACTTAACTAAGAGGTCGATGTGAATCAATTACGACTGAGTATTGCACAAGTATTAGAAAGTTCTGGTGAAGGACTAAAACTTGGTAGGTTTATCGATGCGCTGTTGATACTGCTGATTATAGGTAATGTCGTTGCGATTGTACTCGAGTCGGTTGAAGAGGTCGCTGCCAGCTACACGCATCTTTTTTTAGCAATTGAAATCTTCTCTGTCGCGATTTTTACTATCGAATACCTGCTGCGCTTATGGGTCTGTGTTGATAAAGAACATTATCGCGATTTACCTATTCCTAACTGGCGAAAACGCATTCGTTATTTGCGCTCTCCTTTAGCGATTATTGATTTAATGGCGATTTTGCCAACATATTTAATGCTGTTCGTCAGCTTTGATTTGCGTTTCTTACGTGTATTTAGACTATTACGTGTTTTTAAGCTGACTCGCTATTCCCGTGCAATGCAATTATTGTTGCAAAGTATTCGAGAAGAAAAAGGCCCATTGCTTGCCGCATTTTTCATTATGAGTGTGGCGCTTATCACCGCATCGTGCGGTATTTACTTAATTGAACATGACGAACAGCCGGATAAGTTTGGCTCTATTCCCGATGCCATGTGGTGGGCAATGGCAACACTCACCACGGTTGGTTATGGTGATGTTGTGCCAATTACCCCGCTTGGCCGCTTTTTTGGTGGGGTAATAACCGTGCTGAGTATGGGTATGGTGGCAATCCCAACAGGTTTGCTGGCATCGAGCTTTTCAGATCAATTAAGACGCCGTAGGGTGCAATTCGCGCAGTACGTTGCGTTATGCTCACGCGATGGTGATATTTGCGAAAAAGACCAAATACAAATTGAAGAAATGCGTATTGAACTAGGCTTAAGTAAAAAAGAAGCTGAGCGCGCCATTAAGCGTAAAATGAATGAAATAAAACACATTAATTATTGCGCTAACTGTGGCCATAAAATCCCTTAGCATTTAACGCTTAAGCAATGACTTAACTTGTGACGCATCAAGCGGTGAGTAAAAGTAATAACCTTGCACATACTCACACCCTTCTGCCTGCAAGAACAGCAACTGCTCCTTGCTTTCAACTCCTTCAGCAATACACACTTTACCTAAGCTTTTTGCAAGCGCTAAAGTTGAGCGAATAATCGCTTCGTCGTCTGCTTCATGGCCAACATTTCGAACAAAGCCACCATCAATTTTAATCACATCCACCGGAAAACGTTTTAAGTAAGCCAGCGATGAGTAGCCAGTGCCAAAATCATCAAGATAAATACGACAACCTGCACTTTTTAGCTTATCCATAGCCGCTTTTGCACTATCAAAATCAGCCATAAGTACAGATTCGGTAATCTCAAGTGCCACCATATGACACGGCACTTCATACGTGTTGCACAATGCGATAATTTGCTCTGCCAGATCAAGGTGATGGAAATCTTTCGCCGATAGGTTAATCGATACATAAAAGTCGTTATCGATCTCGCACCAGCGTTGCATGTCTTGTACTACGCGTGTTAACGATGCCATTGTCATTTCAGTAATGAGACCGGTATTTTCGGCAATGGCGATAAAACGCGATGGACTAATTGCCTCACCATTGTGCTGCCAGCGCATTAAGGTTTCAAAGCCAACCACCTTGCCTGTATTAACATCAATAATCGGCTGATATTGATTCGACAATTCATTTTCGCTATGCGCTTGCTTAAGCCTTGATTCTAAACGAAGCAATCGCTGTACTTTTTTATTCATTTCTTGTTGGAAAAACAAAAAGCACTCGCCACCGCGTTTTTTAGCGTGATACATCGCAATATCGGCAGCTTTAATCAAGTTAATTGCGGTTGTTTCATCATCTGGAAATATGGCAACACCAATGCTGGCAGTAATTCTCACGGTTTCACCCGCCAGTGCAAATGGCTCTTTAAGCGCCGCAATTAAACGCTGACACAAGGCTATAACGTCTTCTTTACTATTAATATTCTCGAGTAATACAGTAAATTCATCGCTATTTAATCGCGCCGCGGTCGCCTTGCCGTCAATGACCTGTTTAATGCGTTCGGCTATTTCCACCAACAATTTATCACCATCATGATGACCAAATGAGTCATTCACTTTCTTAAACTGGTCAAGATCGATAAATAACACTGCCAATAACTGATCGCTATTTTTATTAAGACTAATGGCATGAGCCACTCGATCAATAAACAAACTGCGATTAGGTAATTTGGTTAGTTTGTCGTAATTTGCCAGTAAATACAGCGCTTGCTCAGCTTCTTTTTGACTACTGATATCGGTGATCACCACAATATAGTTATCAACCTCACCGTTTTCAGCCGCAATCGCTGTGGCTTTTATCAAGCAATTATATTTTGTGCCATCAGGGCTGGTGATGGTTTCTTCCGATTGATAATGTTCACCTACGTTTAGCTTACCAATCGCCCTCAAATAATAAGTGCGCCTTTTAGCACTTAGGCCAAGTGATAGCTTGCGCGCTGAGTCTTGTTTAAGGTCAAAATGATGGCTTTCGCGCAATGCTTTATTTACCGCAAGAATATTAAACTCGCGGTCCATCACAAATACCCAATCGCGAGTATGCTCAAATGCGGCGCTAAATAAACGGGCACTGTTTTCAAAGTCACGCTCGCGCGTAAAGTTGGTGTAGGTGCCCGACACGCGCTGCGGCACATCTTCATTCCACTCAATAACGCGACCTACATCTTTATACCAACGCCAGTGGCCTTGGCTATGGCGTACACGGTAAGCAAGTTCAAATTCGCCTTTATCGGTGCTGACAAACTCTAACCATTCAATGCGATAACGGGCTCTATCATCGGGATGGATTTTTGCTAAGTACTCATCCAGTGATACTTCGCTTTTATCAAACCCCAATTCATCAACTAAACGTGGCTGATAACAATGACCAAGGCCACTTTGCCATTCCCACACCCCAGATTGGCTGCTTTGTAGCGCCATTTTTAAACGCGTGGCATTTTCGCTGCTTTGTTTATGTGCAGCTAACAAGCGCGTTTGATAGCGATGACGACGCAACATCCACACCGACACAATACTTGCCAATAATATAAAGTAAATGGCAAATGCCGCGGGCGAGCGCCAAGGTGGGTAATTTACTTGAATCGTAAAACTCTTAAAATCGGTATAACTGCCGTTTAACGGGTCTCTGGCGCGTACGTAAAAAGTGTGTTTTCCCGGTGAAATTCGTGCAAACGCAACTTTGTTATTACTTGTTCTAACTAATGCAGAATCATCTAAGCGGTATTCATATTCAACGCGTTCCTGATACTTAAATAACATCGCAGAAAAGCCAATTTCTAATCCGATATCATCGTAATCAAGCTCAAGTAAGTTTTGCTGAATAATCGACTCAGCTTCAAGTTTACGCGACATTAGGGTAATTGAGGTGATATTCACTCGCTCTGATATGTGTTCATTCGCGTCATTGCGCTCAGGGAAAAAGCTGGTCACCCCTTTAATTGAACCAAATACAATGCGGCCATCAGAGTAAGTAATTTTAGCGGCTGAGTTAAACTCATTAACGGCAATACCATCATCCACTGTGAACTGCCTAAAGTGTTGGGTATTTGGGTCAAAGCGCCAAATACCACTGTGGCTCGCCATCCAGATCATGCCTCGCTGATCTTTGGTTAGGCTATAAAACAACGAGCCGCGGGTATCAACCCTGTCTTCGATTTTGTATTTTTCTTCAAATGTGGTGCTATCTAAACCAACTAACCCGTAGCCATAATAAGACAGCCAAAGAATGCCGTTGTTATCGATTACATAAGACGCAAGCGACAAATACTCCACCTCATCGGGGACTGGCGCGGTATAACGATACTCTACGGTGTTGTCCGGCATCAGTTGATACAACGTTTTATTGTGATAAAACAGCGGTAACTTGCTGTCATCTAGCGGCGGTAAAAAATACCCTGCAAACGTATCACCAATCACTTTTACGTCGGGGTGAATTTGCGTTAGCTCCTCTGTGACTACATTGTATTTAAAGTAGCCATAGCGAAAGCTCTTAAAATACATATCACCTGCGTCGTTAAAATGCCCTATCACAATCTGCTTGCTAAACATGTCCTTGTACTTTTCAAAAGGCATTTCAACCGCTGAAATTGTTAACGTTTCCAAGTCAAAGGTAAATAATCCTCGCGTACTTACCAGCCATAACTTGCCGTTAAAGCTAAACATTTTATATACGTGGAATTCATGGTTTAAGCGGTCAGCTAAGTAACCTTCTAAATAAGTTTGGCTTTGGTAAGAATAAGGATTGAAACGCGTAATACCGTCACTGGTTGCTAACCAAATGTCTTTATTATGCTCAACAATACTCCAAATATTGTTATGGGATAAACCACCATACAAGGTATCGCGGTTATAGTTTTGAAATGAGTAATTATTATTCGAGACAAAATACGCACCGTCGGTTTTACTGGCAAGCCACATTGAACCGTCATCTGAAAGCAGCATATCAACAATGCTATTGTCGCTTAACTTAAAATCGGAATTATCGAGTTCTGTGCTTTTTATTAGCTGATCATCATCGGCAAAGTAATTATAAACACCTTCATTGGTAGCAAGCTTTAATCCCGATTTAAACGGCATGATTTTCCATATGTTTAAATCTGAAATACGCAGTTCGCTACTCAGTTTATCTATTTCACCAGCTACCAAGCGCTCGATATGATCAAGTTCAACTGTGTGTAAACCTTGCACGGTGCCAAGCCAAAGCTGAGACCCCGAGATATGGAATGACTTTGTATTATATTGATCGTGATGCGCTGCTGGCTCATTTAAAAACGCTAGTTTAACGATTTTTTCAGTGCGCGTATCCATCACAAAAGCACCTTCCGATGTGCCTATGATTAAAAAATGTTTGTAATATTTAAGCGCTCTAACATACGCGTATTTAAAGTCTCCTGGGATTTTAAACACACTTTTCACTTCACCGGTTTCACTGTTTAACAGCGCTAAGTCATGAACACGCCCCAACCAGTAAAAATTAGGTTGATGGGTTTCTAGCATCACGACTGGAGAGTGAGTTCGGTCATTTTTAAAATCAAGCACGCGCTCTAGTTGATAAGTATCGGTTTTATATCGATACAAGCCAGAGTAGGTAGTGGAAATCCAAATATCGTTTTGTTTGTCTTCGTAAAGGAAATCAATCGATTTATCGCGCAGTTGCCCTTCAGCACCTGTCATAGTCGATAGTTGATAACCATCGTAACGGTTTACGCCTGCTTCGGTTCCAACCCATAAGTAACCATTCTTATCAACTAGTAACCCCGTTACATAAGACTGCGCTAACCCTTCATTTGGCGAGAAACGACGTACGTTTGCCTTACTGTTTGCCAGCGCATTTATTGATACAGCACACAACAAAATCGCCAGTACGCAGTATCGCCAAATCATTATGCACAATCCTTATTGGCTATCATACAGACGATTTGACGCCCTTGATTTTGATAAGCGCTAAAAAACGGAGCCAACTCAGCTGGCGCGGTATGTTCGGTAAATCCGCAGCTTTGATACCAGCTAACTAAATGATTGTACGCAAACGTGAAAAATGGTTTTCGATAATCCAAAGCGATTGTTTTAATTAGTCTTGATGCCAGTTTTTGACCGCGAAAGCATGGTGCTGTAAATACGCCAGATAATAGAAACTGTCCGTCTTTTAAGCTTAACTTTGCAGCTGCCACAATTTGATTTTCAGCTTTGATAACCCACACCCTATCATGGCTTTTAGCACGCCCTCTTACCTTAAAGTTTTGATAGAACTTATTAACCAAAGGATACATAACTGGGTCCAATTGCTGGCACGTAAATGAACTCACATCATTGTCGCTAAATAGCGTTCAAAACGTTGTTTTAGCTCACCTTGCTCTGATTGTGGACGCTGTAAAATAGATGAATAAATTTGATCGCGCGTTGCTTTGCCACGCTTTACTTTAAACGCCCAAAACGACGCCTCGTAATCGAGTTGAATTAAATACTTTTCTTGACGAGGTAAGTTACACAAATTGAAAGACATGTTCTTTTAATACAGCTAATAAAATATTATGTTATTGTAGCAATGTACCATATAAGTTTGACCAATCAACACTAAAATGAACGCTGCGTTACGTCATAAAATGATAAAAAACTCGATAACTAAAAGCTGCAAGCGTGCTTGTATCCTGCTTTGTGCCTTGTTGTTTTTGAGTAAGATGGCGTGGGCAAATACCCCTATCAAGCAAACGCTAGTGTTTAATAAACCGTTAGATACACACGTTTCTCGCTTATTAATCAAACGCCTAACACCTGCTTATAAAGCAATTGGTGTCGATATAAGCATTATTGAATTTGATCACAAAAGCTCACTTGCAGCGGCTAACCTCGGAGAACTCGATGGCCAGATTGGTCGTGTGATTGGTATTTCTAAGGAATACCCAAACCTAATTGCAAGTAATACTCCGTTAATGTATTTGAATCTGGTACTGCTTACTAACAAGGGGCAATGCGAGAATTGTCGCATTCAGCAGTTGAGTACAATTAGCCACAATCCAAGCTACCCGTTTGCACAAAAATTTATTGCTCAAGAAAAATTTAAAGGTGAGGTAATAAGTAATAATAACCTTGCTAGTCAGCTGCATATGCTGCGCGACCGCACAATTGATGGCATTTTGGTACTTGAGTATTTGCTAACGCATCACATTGATGATGCCACCCTAGCCCATTTTGATAAACGCATTGTGTCGCAAAAACCTATCCATCATTACCTGCACAAACAACATAAAGCAATTTTGGCACAATTAGACCTACAGTTAATGCAAAGTGCTGAAGCTACCCTTGAGCATAAAACCCCTAAATAAGTGAATCTAGATTAGACAAGGCGAGATTAGACAAACCTAAAAGTCGAGTTTTGTTTGCTCTGTATCCAGCTCTGGTGAGATTTGCTGTTGAGCCATTTTTTGGCGAATGCGCTTTTCACGTTGTGCGCAAAGCTTAATCACATGTTTTTTTTGCGCGTTCGTTAATTGGTTCCAATGAAAGCGCTCTTCTCGCGAACGAAAACACCCTAAGCAATAACCTCGGTTATTAGCCTGACACACCCCTTTGCACGGACTGGGTATTTCAAATATTTCTATTTGCTCAATAATTGGTTTTTGCTCAGCCATTCACTCACAGTGGCTTGCTTGCAAAACAGGCAAACCTAGGTCTTTTTTTACGCACTCATATTTACAGTTTAACCATTTTTTGCACAAAAAAAACCAGAGTATTACTCTGGTTTCTTAAAACTATAATTTACTTTGGCTTGCTGGTTACTTTTGATTAAATACCGGCTTCGCGTAAATTTGCTTAATAAATTCATGTAATTCCGGAGCAACCCCTTCAAAGCGGCTGTGGTAAACACGCTTCGCATCATCACAAATTTCATGTTCTGCAGATTCTGCCGCCAAATAATTATTGGGGTGCAAGAAGTAGTTTTTGTGAATGTAGTTATCAATGGTTTCAGCAAGTTGATCTGGGGTATCGCAATCGCTGGTAATTGGCTCGCCAAACGATAAATGCACATGCCCTTTATTCGTAGCAAACCCTTCAATAATGCTGGCAATATCTTCACCTTGCGCTTTTTTGTATTCGCCAAAGGTCGCTTTATGATACTGCTCTTTTGCCTTCGCCTTTTCGCATGGTTCAAATTCGTATGAAATCGCAACCGGTACAACATTGATCGATTTTACATAGTCTGCAAAGTCCATTTTTAGTTTGCGACCATGTAGCTGCAACATTTTAATTAGTGCAGGATCGGTAACATCATTACCATCTTTCGCTCGTCCTTCTTTTTGCGCAATCCAAACTGAATTCCCGCTATCAAGCGAATCGTAGATATAATGCGAAAGTGTCGTAAGCGTTCTCAGCATCTCTTTTGGCGACTTAACAGAACGTTTAACAATAAAACTCTTATTTAAACGCATTAACTCAGTCATGTATGGCACTTGCAACAGGTTATCACCAATCGCAATGCGCACGGTTTTCATATTATTTTGAAATAGACCGTAGTTTACAAAAGCCGGATCAAGCGCAATATCACGGTGGTTTGAGATAAACAGGTACGCTTTGTTTTTATCAAGCTTATCTAACCCTGAGAAAGTAACTTTGCTGGTTGTGCGCTTAACTAAAATATCAAGATAACGTGAAACGGCCTGCTGAACTTCATCAACAGTTTTAAATTTACCGTATTTGTTACGTAATTTTGATTTAACTAAATAGTTGCCAAGAAATGGAATAGCACGCAACCACGATGGTAAGTTGTGCTCAGCAATTACCGAGATAAATGCATCATCATTTAACAGACGCTCAACAGACGCGGCTACTTCTTCATCATTATATGGGCGAATATCTGCAAATTTATCGTTTGAATTAGTCATAACTTGGTTTACTGCATCACAAAAAGGTCGGATATTTTACCTGTCATTATTCTGTTTGGCTAAATTTAACATCTCTTACCAGTTAAGAGTAAATTAAATGGTTATCAAACCGCAACGGTTGTAACTGAAAAATAGGCATATTTTTACTATCGTTAATTACTTGTCCCTTGCCGTTTGTGACAATAAATTCATTTTGCGCACTCGCTACACCCGCACAATCGGCAAAACGTTCATGACGAATAAACTGATGATTATCCAATTGCCAATAGGCCACAATAGCACCCCGAGGAGAAGTAACAGCAATACGATTATCACTGTCAGCAATTGCAATACTGGCAACGTATTGCTCGAAGTTTTGCCAAAATTTTGGCTCCGCCTGCAATGGCTGAAGTTCGCGGCCTATTTTATGGCTAAACACCAAAGGATGCGCATCGCGATAGTTTCCCTGATATTGCGCTCCAACAATCACTTCGCCACTGTTTGCTACCGCCAGATGACGTAAACTTAACTGAAAATGCGGAGGAGTGACAGATTCAACCAACTTGCCAGTATCGAGGTGAATGTAGCTTAAATTTGGTGCCATACTCGCTAGATTTAATTTTTCACGACCTTTATCTGGATGTGTTTTAATACCTCCATTGGCAACCACAATATGTTCACCATCGGGCATTAACGCGCATTGATGCGGCCCAATACCGCCACTTGGTACACGCTTTTCCACGGCAAAATTGTGAGTATTGCGCACAACTAAGTAACCACCAGCACTTTCAATATGATTTTCTGTGGTGATCAGTTGCTTGCGTTTTTTATCAAACACACCATGACCATAAAAATGAAAACCTTGCTCTGCATTGATGATTTTCTCTAGCTGGTTTTGTGCTAAGTTCACCACAAACAGCTTGGTAAACGGGCGGCGTGAAAACACCACAACCCGTTCACTATCAAGCATTAATAAATCATGGCCGCGATTATCAATTTTAACCTGGTTTAATAAATTCCCTGCTTGATCAAACGCCACCACGAAATGTTCACCCTGGTGGTTGGTTGCCGCACTAACAAAACGACGTTGCGCTTTGCTTGAACACGCAACTAAGTTAGCGCCGAGTGATAAACTTAAACCACATAACGCTAAACTTTTGATAAACGCTCTACGCTCCATGATTAATCACCGTCATTCGAATTAAAGTTAGGATTAAGGCCTGTAAGCTGAATAAAATCGGTAGACAGGTAAGTTCTTAATTCGTCTATTTTTGTGATAAGTGGCGACAGTTTATTGCGGCTGTCTTGTATTGTTACCGCTTGCGATAGCGGTTTCTCGATATCATTTAGTAACACATCAATTTCGTCGAAGTAATTTAGAATAGTGTCATTCACTTGTGTATTTTCATGAATATCCACTAAGTACTCGTCAAAGCCATAACCATTGCCCGCAAGGTAGGCCTGTTTCAGCCCTGCAAAATTGGTTTTAATGTTTTCAAGCGACGATAAGCTAATGTAACTTTCCGCTTTTTCTGGGTAACCTGGGATCAGCGTGCCTTTAACATTATTGAGCTTGTTATCTTTAATCACTTCAATTAGCTCAAACCAATTAGTAATAAAATCTTCAAGCACCGCTTGTTTCGTATTGTACTCGCCGCTGCCATTTTTAAAATCAAGGACAAAACCAATCTTCTCGTGTTGCCATAGTGCTAAAATTTCAGTTGCGACTGTTTTTACATTAGCGGCAATTGCCATTACCGCGAGGCAACGATCGTGTTTATTGCTTGCACTTAGTAACGATGCATCTTGTGCTTGATTAAAAATTAATAACTCGAGCGCTGGTAACCCTTGTGCACCATCTTGTAGGCTAGCAACGGCGTTCTCATCTATCACTTGAGCCGCAAGTAATGACGCAACACCGCGCTGAACGGCATTGTTGTTATCAGGCCAAAATTGTAAGCGATAATGGCGAAATTCTTCAGACTCAGGCCCCATTTTTACCGCTTTCGCAAATTGCCATGCCTTGCTTAATGCTAACCATGCATTTTTTAATTCTGTTAGCTCGCTTTCGCTTGGCGCCTGATAAGCACAAAACATAATGCTCGCCGCATCTAGTTTATCCGCCTCATCCATCAGTGTTTGATACGCAGGCAAAATATAATTATCAGCTTGCGCTGCTAATAATTTTGTCATGGCTTCATCTTTCGTTAGTTTAACCACGGGTGGCGTAATGGGTGGTTTTTCGCTGTTGGTATCGCTGCCACCACCACATGCACTTAGTAACGCAGCCGTCACAAGCAAAGAAAGTGCTTTAAGTTTCATCGTATTTGCCCTTAAATTTGTTTTAGAAAATAAATCAATGCGTCACGCTGCTGTTGGTCAAACGCTACAAACGCGCTTTTTGATTGCTCGGCTTCGCCGCCATGCCACAAAATCGCTTCAGCCACTGTGTTCGCACGGCCATCATGTAAAAATGCCTGATAGCCCTGTACTTTTTCTTGTAATCCTAGCCCCCAAAGTGGTGGCGTACGCCACTCCCGACCATTGGCTAATCCTTCTGCTTTACCATCAGCCAGTGCTTCGCCCATATCGTGTAACGCCAAATTGGTGTAAGGCCAGATAGTTTGATTTGCCAGCTCTTTAAGAGGATAGTCGCTTGCCGTGGTATAACTTGGGGTGTGACAACTATGGCAATTCGCTTGATAAAAAAGTGCTCTGCCCTGTTGTGCTTTTTCTGAAGTGAGCTTTCGGGTCGGTTGCACCGCGATGTGCGCCCCCATAAACACCGTTAACTTATGCAGTTTTTCGGGTATTTCTAGCGTGCGGTCGTGGCCGCCCATTGCTGATGCAAGTTGACAAAGCTGCTGTGATGGCGTGCAAGTATCGTGTGTGAAAAACGGATTGGTTATGCCGATATCATTAACAAATGCCGCTGCCGTTTGTGATGCTAAACTTGGTTGACTCGCTTTAAAGCCAAAACGTCCTATAACCTGCTCCTTAGTTTTAGCACTCATCACACGATTATACTTAGCCGAAATACCATCGTTGTTTTTATCCACAATATCCTCTTGCGCAATAAGATCGTGTTCATTAATCGCGTCCAACAACCCCATTCCGTATAGTGCTGGCGCATAACGTGGCGATAACACCGTATTGGGTTGCAATTCGCCATAGGCTAAATCAACCAATTGATAATGTGGTTTGCTTAAAGTGTAAGGCGTGCCATCCGCATATTGACCCGATACGGTTTCGTAACGAATGGTTACTTTGCCTTCCGCCGCAAGTGATTCAGGTTTTGCTAGTTTAATCGCAAATGGCTGAAATTGACCGCCATAGTGTTTATCGACCGCATCACCATCATCACGCTTGCCTAAACGAAAAAGCAATGCCATTGGCGAATGCGTGCCTTCCCCAACAAGCTTTCCTCGACCACCACGAATATGACATGCTTTACATGAACGCGCGTTGTAAAGCGGGCCTAAACCATCACGGTCTTGGGTTGCAGCAGGTGCTGCGACCCAAGGATCACGAAAAAATGAAAAGCCATCCCAAAAATCAAGCTGCCTATCTAAATCGAGATTTTCTGAGGGGTGAATAAAAGTACGTGTATTGAGTCGCTTTAACGTTGTTGCGCCACCAGGGCGCAACTCGCTATGTGAAAATTCAGGTACAGTTTGCTCTTTACAACCAATTAGCAAAGTGCCAAAAGTACACGCAGTTAAAAGACTTCGTTTAATCATAGTGAATTTAAAAACGCCAATAATTGTGAACGCTCAGTTTTAGACATTGCAAGGTAGGCTTGCTTAGCTTTTTCTGCCTCACCGCCATGCCATAAAATGGCCTCGCTGATGGTGCGTGCTCGACCATCATGCAAATAAGTAGCGCGCGCATTTACTTGCTGAACCAAGCCTAATCCCCAAAGCGGTGTTGTACGCCACTCAGTACCAGATGCTTCTCCCTCAGGACGGTTATCTGCAAGACCTTCACAGCGCTGCACATAAATGCAATTTTCACCAGCCTGACAGCTACCGCCTTGTGCGTTTTCTAATTTAATAGGCGCACATTCACCGCCCATATCATGTAGTAACAAGTCGCTATAAGGATAAATAACTTGCTCGCTAAGTGCAGCAATCGGCGTACTTTCGCCAGTAAAGCCAAGAATATCGACATCACCTAATAAGCTTGCCGGTGCTTCGCCTGTTTTATGGCGTGGTACATGGCAGCCATTGCAGTTCGCGTCGAAAAATAACGCACGGCCACGCATAATATCCTCTTGCCAAGTACTGGTTTGCACGTCAAACCCTCGCCTTGCTGGCACAGCTAATAGACGGTTATAAAATTCAACTTGTGCGAGATCTAAATCACTTAAATCAAGACCATTGGCTTCACTGTTTTGCTCTAATGCAGCTTGTTCATTACAGGCAACTTGATTGTCGGTGCACGGCTCTGCTTGGTTAATACGATTAGTCACGCCCATATCACCGCGATAAGCCCCCGCTATTTGCTGTAATACTGATGCAGTGCCAAGTTTATAGCCAAAGCGTGCTAATTTAGTTTGCTCTGAAATAGGCTCTGTTACATACACAGCACGACCAGAAATACCATCATTATCAACATCGTCAGGGTCCGCGTAGCTGGTAATGTACTGTTCAGGAATTGCATGCAGCAGACCTGAGCCAAAAATCGCAGGTGAAACACGGGCAGAGAACCTTACCGTGTCGTTAAATGGGCCGTAAGATAAGTCGGTTACTTTATAAATGGGTTTGCGCAACTCGTATTCTTCGCCATCGGCAAATTTACCTGTTACGTTTTCATACTCAACAAACGCATAGGCTTCGCCATATGCCAAACCTTCATCTAACGCGCCGTTAAACTTAGGTAATGCGCCTGTCGGGTGTCCGGCAACCGTGCCAAATGTTTGTAATTGATCGCCATACACGGCATCGGGTTGACCACTCTCATCACTAATACGTAGGAACATACTGGTCATTGCACGCTGCGGTGAGCTTGGTACTTCGCCACGTCCATCTTTAATATGACACCCTTGGCAAGTTGGGTTATTAAAAACTGGGCCTAATCCTTTGTGTGTGCCTCTAAACAAGTGGTCGCCCGATTTAAATACCGCGTCTAATGCAAAATCACTGCGAATTGCCGGTGCCGATTGGCTGAATGCGTCTTCATTTTGAACATCGGTTGTTACTGCACCACCCGCTAGGTGCTCGTTGTTGTCAGGCGTACTGCTGCTAAGCGGCGCTAAGCCATCATTTGGCTGCCCCGGCAGTGTGACAACAGGCGGTTGAGGTTCGCTAGGCTTTGCTTCTGGTGATTGCGATGAGCCACCACAACCCAAAGCACTTAACATAAAACTAGTTAGTAAAAGATGTCGCTTCATAAATGCCCCTAGAAACGAAAAAAGCGCTGCAAAATAGCAGCGCCAATAATAGTGTTAGCCTAATTAGCTACCAAACTCGTCAGTATCTTGCTCAAGATCACCCGTGGTTACTTCTAACGCTTCAATTGCTTGTTTAATCACTTGTGTTTGTGATTTAAGCGCTTCGATTGTGTGCGTAACAGGTTGCTTTAAGTCAGCATTTTGAATTTGCACATCAAATGAGTAACCTAGCTTAGCGTTAGTATCGATAACTGCCGCTTTCGCCATCGTATCTTCAATCGCAGCACGTAATTCATTGGCAAGTTCGTGCGAACCATCCACTACCAGTAAATCGTAAATGCTAGCACCTTCTAATGTTTCGCCATCCATACGCTGGTAAGCACCATTAAATGCGTTTTGAATACCCTTAGCATTTAAGAAAATATCGCGGTGTGTATTATCTGAAAAACACGAGTGCTCGTCTTCTTGTGAATCGGTACGAAGTGCAATACTCATGCGCTCACCAGCAAGTTCACCAAAGCTTAAACGGCCCATGCCTTCTAGAATTTTCGCTAACGACGCTTTTACATTTTCGTCTTTAGTAAATTCAACATAGTGAAAACCTGAACCTGGAGTCCATGCATCAACAACACCTTGTAAATCGTCGATCAGTAAATCTGCTGCTGCAATTAGGTAGTCACCACGGCGTTCACAAATAACCGAATCAACCACGTTATCTACGCCAGATGTACACTCACCCATGCCACTAGCCGCAGTGTAATAATCGTTTACTTTACGGTAGCCAGCACTGTAGTCACGGTTTGGCGTGTAAGAACCATCGGCGTTAAGATCTTGTCCCCACAGTAAAAATTCAATCGCGTGATAGCCTGATGTTACATTGGCTTCATCATCGCCGCGCTCAAATTGTTCAGCGAGTAACGCTTTGGTGATATCTGGGAACTCAGCAAGATCGGCAATAATATTGCCACCTACAGGTAAGCTTGCAGGGTTTTCAGGCAGTTGTGCGCCATCCATGTCAACTGTGTAATCAATTAGCGCTTCGGCTAGTGGCCATGCGTTGATTGCGCCTTCTGGACCTTCTTCAGCAACTAATACCAGGTTGCCATTGTCATCACGCGTTAGATTGTCGATTGGCCCTTCACGAAAACGATACACTTCTGACTGACCATAAGGTTCGCGAGCATCTAACCACGCATTTTTAGCAGCGCTAAAGTTAGCTTCGCTTGGCTCTGCAACAAACTGCTCAATCACATCTTTAAGCTGCTTAGCAGCGATAAGTGAATCGGCATAAACCGCATATGCATGCTGCGCATTGGTAACAACGACATCTTTTTCGGTCACATACGTTGATACACCACTTTCGCCACTTACACCTGGTGCGCCGTCTGCCCCGTCTTTGCCATCGTCACCGCTACATGCTGCAAGCATTGCAACACATAACGAAGAAAGTGCAAAATTCGCTATTTTTTTCATTATGTTAATCCCTGATATTTTTATGATTGAGTAATACCAATTTTTATCAAAAACGTAATTGGCTTAATAAAACTGCGAAGCATTCTAAAACCCAAAACAAATTAGATCAATAACAGAAATCATTATCATTTAAAAATATTTAAAATAAGTTTATATTTTGATTCATCTAAATTTATAAACTTGATCTAGATCAAAAAAAGGAGCCTATGGGCTCCTTTTTATTAAACGAGTCATCGTAAAAAACAATGTCTTTCAAGCTTAAATATCAATCAACTAGTACACCTAAAAGCAAATACACAAGTTACTTGCGGCTACTTAATTTGAGCCAAACCAAGCGCAACATTAACACCAAAAGTAAGGCTCCCGCACCGTACTCTAGCCACATAGGTAATACATGATGCGATTCTTGTAGCGACGGTACGATTGCGAATTGATAGCGTGCTACCAAATAGTCGGTAATAAAGCCGAAAATTAGCGCAACACCAATAACCCCTGTTAAATAAGCGACCACCGCGCGCTTGCCTAGTTCGCTCGCTACCACACCTAATGTAGCTACATTAGTTGCCGGCCCCGCTAACATAAATACCAGCGCAGCACCGGGGCTAACGCCCGACATCAATAACCCTGCAGCAATAGGCGTTGAGGCAGTTGCACATACATACATTGGAATACTAATTAAAATTACGATTAGCATGGCCCAAATTCCATTACCATACTGTTGTAGAAAATCTTGCGGTACAAAGGTTTGCACTAACGCGGCAAAAAACAAACCTATCATCAGCCACTTTGCGGTATCACTTAGCAGTTTGTTAGCACTAAATGAAAATGCACGCTTGAGTTTTGCTGTCGCGGTTTCTGTTACAAGCTGCGTCTCTTTGTCTGTGGAACAACACGAGGTAGTATTTTCTTTTTGCTCATCAGAATCTTTTACCGAGCAACAAGCAGCACTGGTTGTTACATTCGGCTTAGCTTCAGCTACTGTTGGCGCACAACAAGGAGAAGTTTGCACAACAGGCTTTTGCTGAGTACTACAGCATGACATCTTTTGTTCTGAAACCATATTGCTAGCCTGCGCCGCATTTTGCTCTTTAGTGTGCGCACTACTGCAGCAAGTATCATCGGCTTTTTCTTTTATGTTATGAGCGCTTTTTTGCGTATTGCCTTTGCTTTCACCGCCCACTAATAAACCTGCCGTAATGGCGCTGACAACCGCTGCAATCGGTCGGATAATTGCCATAAATGGACCAAGCAAAACATAGGACACAGAAATTGAATCAACACCTGTTTCGGGCGTAGAGACTAAAAATGCCGTGGTTGCGCTTTTTGACGCTCCCGCCCTTCGCAGCCCGAGTGCCGCTGGAATTACGCCACAAGAACACAGCGGCATTGGCGCACCAATAAGAGCCGCTTTAATGGTAGTAGCAAAGCCCTCTTTGCCAAGGTGGCGATTGAGAAAATTCTCAGGTAAGTAAACGTTAATTAATGCCGCTATAAACAACCCCAATAACAACCAAGGCGCTGAAATAATAAAGAGATCAATAAAGTTATTAACGAGCGTCATTTTGTGCCTCCAGCGCTGAAAGAATTGAACAATGAACGGCGGGTTCATTACCGCCGCAGCATGATTTGTGCAGTAGTTTAAGCGAATTTAAAATAGTATTTAACTCGGTAATTTTACGCTCAACTTGCGTTATTTTTTCACTCGTAAAATGTTTAACTTGTTCACAGCTGTGACTTTGCTTATCTACTTTTATTGCAAGTAACTCTTTAATTTCATTCAGTGTAAAGCCTACATCCTTTGCCCTTAGTACAAACGACAGCTGCGCAACATCTTGTTCTGAATACAAGCGATACCCCGACTCACTGCGCGCCGATGAATTGAGAATGCCTTGCTTTTCATAGTAACGAAGCGTATCGGTCGAGACCGCTAACCGTTTTGCAATTTCACCTATTTTTACCATTTGCCTGCCTAATTGAGATACACTAAATCTAACTTTCCTACTAAGTATAAACCTTAGAGTTAACTCCAAAGTCAAACCAAATATTTAAAATTATGAAAATTGCTATTCTCGACTACGCAACAATTGAAAATGGTGACTTATCACCGCTAAATGCGCTGACACAAAACATCGCATTATTTGACAATACCACGCCTGCACAAGTGATTGAACGTTGCCAAGGTATGGACGTGATAATTACCAATAAAGTAGTGATAGACCAAACAGCATTATCTCAACTAAGCACGGTAAAGCTAATTTGCATTGCCGCCACAGGCACCAATAATGTTGATTTAGTGGCGGCAAAACAGCATGGCATTGCGGTTACCAATGTTGCAGGCTATTCCACCGCAAGCGTGGTGCAGCACACGTTCGCTTTATTATTTAACTTACTAGGTAATACCCATCAATACATTGCTGATTGTCATAACAATCAGTGGCAACACGCGAGCCATTTTTGCTTTTTAGACCACTCAATAGACGAAGTAGCGGGTTTAAAAATGGCATTAATCGGGTATGGCGATTTAGGACGCGCAGTAGCAAAAGCCGCGACAGCATTTGGCATTGAAACCTTGATTAGTGAGCGTAAAAACAGCCCTGTACGTGACGGTCGAGTTGCATTTGATGACGCGATAGCAAACGCCGATATTGTTTCGGTTCATTGCCCCCTTAACCAAGAAACTGAAAATTTAATTAGTACACGCGAATTTAAACTAATGAAATCTAGCGCGGTAATAATTAATACTGCACGCGGTGGCATTGTTGATGAAAGCGCACTTGCACACGCACTGCAAACCAAACAAATTAAAGCAGCGGCGATTGATGTTTTAAGCAAAGAACCCGCACAAGACGACAACCCGCTCGTTCAGTATCACGGGAGCAACTTATTGCTCACACCACATATTGCATGGGCCAGCAAGCAGTCTATCTCGCGCTTAATTAAGCAAATAGCGCTAAATATTAGTGCCTTTGAAAATGGCGAAACACGTAACCGAGTATAGGGTTGTTGACCTTTTATCGAAAAAACTTCGATTTTTAAGCGAAATTGATACACTGACTTTAACGCGGCTTTAACTCGCTTAGTCGCTTTAATCACTCAAGGGAAACACAATGAAAAAAACAGCCTTAAGTTTAGCGCTGGTTGCAGCACTTGGCCTTAGTGCATGCCAAACAACCAATTCAACAACTGACGCACCTGCAAGCCAACAGCAGTCTCAAGCTGCTGCATTTGAAGCGTTTTCAACACAATTTATTGAAGACTTTTGGCGTCACCGCCCTGAGTGGTCACAATACGCAGGTTACGGTAAATACGACCATATTTTAACGGTTCCCGACGCACAAAGCCGCGTTAACGATATTAACTTTGCCAATACACAACTCGCTAAATTGGCCCAGTTTGACCTTAATAAGTTACCAGCCAATTTAAAAACCGATTATCACTTAATCGAAAATCTATTAAAAAAATCAATTTGGACGGTAAACACGTTTAAATCGTGGCAATGGAATCCATCAAATTACAATGTTGCGGGTGGGTTTGCACAAATCATTAATAGTCGCTTTGATGATGACAACACAAAAATCACGAAAGTATTAAAACGTCTTGAAAATGTACCGGCCTATTATGCAGCAGCCATTGCCAATATTGATACGCCAACACTTGAGTACACACAGTTGGCAATTAGCCAAAATAAAGGCGCATTTAGCGTATTAAATAAAGATTTATTTAATAAAGCTAAAACTTCAAATCTATCGGACGCTGATAAGCAATTATTTGAAACCCGTTTTAAAGCAGCAACAGCAGCGATTAATGAATACATTGAATTCTTAACTAAGCTGGAACAAGAGCTGGTTGCAAACAATAACGCACGTTCATTTAGAATTGGCGAAGCGCTTTACGAGCAAAAATTCGCATTTGATATTCAGTCGGGTTACAGCGCAAAAGAGGTTTATCAAAAAGCGTTGTCAGATAAAGACCGTGTTACCGCTGAAATGTTAAAAATCACCGAGCAACTTTGGCCTAAATATTTTGCCAATACAGAGATGCCAAGTGAACCTCAAAAAGCAATTTCAACACTGATTAATCACCTTGCGGTTAAGCACGTAAAACGCGAAAACTTTGTTGATGAAATTAAAAAACAAATTCCTGAGCTTGAAGCCTTTATTAAAGAAAAAGATCTCATTACTCTTGATCCTGAAAAACCGCTAGTGGTGCGCGAAACGCCAGATTATATGCGCGGTTTTGCTGGTGCATCGATTAGTGCACCGGGTCCATATGCGAAAAAAGAAAACACCTACTACAACGTTACGCCACTTGATAATATGAGTGAGGAACAAGCCGAATCGTATTTGAAAGAGTACAACCATTGGATTTTACAAATTTTAAATATTCATGAGGCAATTCCGGGCCATTACACTCAATTAGTTTATTCAAATGAGTCACCGTCTCTAATTAAGAGTATATTCGGAAACGGCGCAATGATCGAAGGTTGGGCAGTGTACACAGAGCGCATGATGCTAGAAGAAGGTTACGGTAATTTTGAACCAGAAATGTGGTTAATGTACTACAAATGGAATTTACGCGTAATTTGTAACACGATTTTGGATTATCAAATCCAAGTGGAAGGCATCAGTAAAGAACAAGGCCTAGATCTACTTATGAACGGTGCTTTCCAAGAACGCGCTGAGGCAGAAGGCAAATGGCGGCGCGCGACGCTGAGCCAAGTTCAGCTAACAAGCTACTACACTGGCTACCGTGAAATTTACGATTTCCGCGAAGCGCAAAAAGCGAAACTGGGTGACGATTTTGACTTAAAAGCATTCCACGAACAGTTTTTAAGTTACGGTAGCTCGCCGGTTAAATACATTCGTGAATTAATGGATAAGTAACCTGTATTCAAGGTAAATAATCCAAGATTTAAAAGGAAGCATGTGCTTCCTTTTTTATTACCCAAATTAATAGTCTTAGTAATCAGCATTAACACAGTTAGCTTTCGAATTTATTAATTGAATAGAAATATTTCGTTCTATCACAACATCTTGACTAAGCTTATTGTTATTTATGACAATTCACCTAACAGACTTTACGAACCTCGGATATTATCATGGTTAAACTTAAACCAAGTTTATTACTCGCAGCCATTTTGAGCCTTTGCGCTTTACCACTTTTTAGTCACTCGTTCGAGCGCAAAGTGGTACAAGAAAAACAACAACAAACGTTTTATTACACTTGGTTTGATGATCAAAACAAGGAACAAAAGCTTAGTTTTAGCTACTCAAACGACCAGCTATTTAACCACTACCGCCGCTTTAAAGGCTTTAACGCACAAGAATACCTCGACAAGATTGATATAAAGGTAAGAAACACCATTAGAGAGTTCGACCGACGTAAATACACACTCGAAACACAGCGTAAAGAACGTAGCATTGAATATAAAGTTTACAGTGATGACAAAGCGCTATTAAAGGACGTTGAAGCACGAGTAGAAAAAGCAAAACAAAGTGCGCGTAAAAGCTATTTACGCAAGCATCACTATGCTGATTTAGAGGCCATCTGGGCAATTGATGCAGTTAGACCCGACTTACCGCGCTTTGTGAAACATTCATATGACTATATTTCACCGATTAGAGAAGCGATTTTAACTAAGTTTGGCAATAACGTTAGACCAAAAACAGTCATTAACTTTGTATTAAGTTGGGTACAGGCGATGCCAACATCTGAGTTGCCAGACCGTTTTCATAACAGTGGCGAAAACTTTAAGCCACCTCTTAAGCTGATCCGCCAACAATACGGCGATGTAGATAGCAAACTTGTACTCACTAGCGCTATTTTAAAAGCGATTTACCCGCGCCTGACCATCGCTATTATTACCTCCCCTAACCATGCGCTAATTGGGTTAAATTTACCGATTCGCAAAGGCGACAAGCATGTTGAAATTAATGGCTTAAAATACTTAGTCGGTGAAGTCACTGGGCCAAAGCAATACCCAATCGCAGAGGTAAGCAGTAGCTCTTGGAGTATGCTGAAAAGTAAGCAATACATAGTTGATATAATTTAAGCCGCACTCGCCATAGCACATGATTCTCTTGCGGCTGCGTTTATGTATTGTAGCGTTAAATGTGTTAGCGATAGTTCCGCGTAAATCATCAAACAAAAAAAGGGCTGATAAACATCAGTCCTTTTAACTTTTCATCGATGTCATTTTTAGACACCTTCACTCGTTAGCTTATAAATTTTCTTCAGCGAAGCTCGCTAAACGGCTGCGTACTACACCATTTAAATTAATCGTGCTGCTGCCTTGGAAGTCTTTAAAACGTTCAACAATATAGGTTAACCCTGAAGTCACTGGGGTTAGATAATTACTGTCAATTTGTGCCAAGTTACCCGAGCAAATTAATTTAGTACCTTCACCACAACGGGTAATAATGGTTTTTAATTGCGATGCGGTTAAGTTTTGGCTTTCATCTAAAATAACAATCGCATTTTGAATACTGCGTCCACGCATAAAGTTTATCGACTTAAATTGAATATTAGCTTTTTCCATAATGTAATTACGGCTCGAAACCGGATTTTCGTCGTTTTTATGAAGTACTTCTAAGGAATCGGTTATCGCCGCAAGCCAAGGCATCATTTTCTCTTCTTCGGTGCCAGGTAAAAAGCCGATTGATTCAGCAATTTCGGGCGTGTTACGGGTCACAATGACCTTATCGTACATTCCCCGTTCAATCACAAGTTCAAGGGCGCAAGCCAATGCCAACAAGGTTTTGCCGCAACCAGCTGGGCCTGTCAAAATCACTAAATCCATATGCGGGTCGAGCAGCGCATTAATCGCCATTGCTTGATAAACATTTTTGGGCTGAATACCCCACGCACTGCGTCCCATAATACGTTCAAAACCCAAATCAAGTAGCTTTATATGCTCTTCGTCGTAATCCACCACACGGGCAGCAAAGTGACCTGTCTCGTCGAGTAAATACTCATTGATAAAGACTTCATTAAGCAAATTACGGGGTACGGTATGATACGTATCTCGACCGCTTTGCTCACTGTCGCACTCTTTTACATGCTGCCAAAAATCGCCATCAAGTTTTTTATAGCCGCTAGTTAGCAAGCTAATATCGTCAATGAGCTGATCGGTGCGGTAGTCTTCAACAAACTCAAGCCCCGCTCCTTTAGCTTTTAAGCGCATGTTTATATCTTTAGTGACTAACACTACTTTTACTTCAACTTTTAGTTGCTGCAAATGCAATGCGGTATTAATTATGCGATGGTCGTTTTCATCTCCTGGTAAACCCGAAACCGCATCTTCAAACATATGGTCGTTAACAATTGTTAGTTTACCCGTACAATTTTTAGCGACCGTTGAAAGATCAACCCCAGCAAGCATTTCTTCAGGACTTGCGTCTCTTAACACATCATCCAAAGCACGAATAGCAATACGTGCGTCTCGACTCACATCTTTTTTGCGATCTTTTATGTGGTCCAGCTCTTCTAACACTGTCATTGGGATAACGACTTGATGTTCTTGGAAAGATAAAAAAGCGAAAGGTTCGTGAAGTAATACGTTGGTATCTAGGACATAGAGTTTATTATCGTTATTGCGCATTTTTCCCATAAGCTGTTCCTTCTCTTAGCTGGCGGGTTTATGGTTTTTGCTTTACTTTTAAGTTTAGTCTATTTCAGGAATTTGGCTTTTTTATGACAAAAAAAGTGCAAAATTCTGGCTAAATTACAAACATTAAAGCGGCGAATAGGTATTAACCTCACGAGTTCTAAATTAACAGGTGAATCCAACGAGAAATCTAGGTAACATAGCCGCCTTTTTTCGATAGTAGCGAGTTAAAAATGAGCTTTTCTTTAGGTCAACGCTGGATCAGCGACACCGAATCCGACTTAGGCTTAGGTACGGTCGTAGCCTGTGAAGGACGCCAAGTAACTATTTTATTCCCAGCCAGTGGTGAGAACCGCGTTTACAGTATTTCTGAAGCACCTGTTACCCGAGTGGCATTTAATGTAGGTGATAAAATTCGTAGCGTTGACGAATGGGAACTCATAGTTGAGCAGGTTGACGAAGAAAATGGCTTGTTTACTTACACTGGTACTCGCGAAGACAATCAAGAACAAGTCGCACTTAAAGAAACCTTTCTTGATCACTTTATTAAGTTTAATAAGCCGCAAGATAAACTGTTTTCAGGGCAAATTGACCGTTTTGATCGCTTTACTCTGCGTCATAACACGCTTACCCATGTTCACCAAAACCAACAATCAAGCTTAAAAGGGTTAGTCGGTGCGCGTGCTAGCTTAATTCCACACCAGCTTTATATTGCTGAAGAAGTGGGCAAACGTTTTGCCCCGCGTGTATTACTATCAGATGAAGTTGGCTTAGGTAAAACCATTGAAGCCGGCATGATTATTCACCAACAAGTGCTTACAGGTCGTGCTTCTCGCGTGCTAATTGTGGTGCCTGAAAACTTACAGCATCAATGGTTGGTTGAAATGCTGCGTCGCTTCAACTTACAGTTTTCAATTTTTGATGATGAACGCTGTACAGAAGCTTATGCCGATGCTGCAAACCCGTTTGAAACTGAACAGCTGATCCTAACCAGCCTTGAATTTATTACGAAAAAGAAAACTTGGTTTGAGCAAGCAACACTTGCCGATTGGGATTTACTTGTCGTCGATGAAGCGCACCACTTAAAGTGGAGCGAAAAGAAATCAAGCACAGAATACAACCGTATTGCTGAACTAAGCCAAGACATTCCGGGCTTAATTCTACTCACCGCTACGCCTGATCAACTGGGTCACGAAAGTCATTTTGCCCGTTTAAAACTGCTTGATGAAAACCGTTTCTACGATTATCAAGCATTTGTTGAAGAAGAAAGCCACTATCAAGAAGTTGCTGATGCGGCAAACCAGCTACTAGCTGATGAAGCCTTAAGTGATAACGCAAAACAAACGCTTACATCACTATTAAAAGAAAGTGATATCACCACACTGCTTAGCCAAGTTGAAAAAGGTGAGCAAGCGGCTAAAAATGAAATTTTATCAATGCTGCTCGACAGACACGGTACAGGCCGCATTTTGTTCAGAAACAGCCGTAGTAGCATCCAAGGTTTCCCATCACGTGAGCTACACGCTTACCCTGTAACGATGCCGAAACAATACACTACAGCAATGAACGTAATGGGTAATATTGCGGGCTTAAAAGATGCGGAAATGCGCGCGAAACGTGCATTATTCCCAGAAAAGATTTTCCAAGAGTTTGAAGGCGAATCAGCAAGCTGGGCACAATTTGACCCACGTGTTGAATGGTTAGCCGAGAAACTACTTGAGCTAAAACGCGAAAAAGTATTGGTAATTTGTAGTGAAGCGCAAACAGCACTGAGCTTAGAACAAGCAATTCGTGAAAGTGAAGGTATTAAAGCCGCGGTGTTCCACGAAGGTATGAGCATTATTGAACGTGACCGCGCAGCAGCATACTTCGCCGAGCAAGAAGATGCGGCGCAAGTATTAATCTGTTCTGAAATTGGCTCTGAGGGACGTAACTTCCAGTTTGCCCACCACCTAATTTTATTTGATCTACCGCTAAACCCTGATTTACTTGAGCAGCGAATTGGCCGTCTTGACCGTATTGGTCAAAGTGAAGACATTAAAATTCATGTGCCGTACTTTGAAAACACTGCGCAAGAAGTATTATTCCGCTGGTACCACGACGCGCTAGAAGCATTTGAACACACATTAACCACTGGACAACTGCTGTATTCAGAATACAAAGATGAATTATTGGAGTTCGTGGCAAGCCATAACACCGACGAGGAAGAGCTTGATCCATTACTTGAATCGGTAAACAAGCAAAACCAAGCGTTAAAGCAAAAAATGGAGCAAGGCCGCGACCGATTACTTGAACTACATTCAAAAGGCCAAGGCCGCTCAGAGCAATTGGTAAGCGATATTGAATCGCTTGATAACCAAACTGCACTGCCTATGTTTATGATCAAGGTGTTTGATATTTTCGGTATTTCACAAGAAGACCGCGGTGAGAACTCAATTGTTCTAAAACCAACTGAACATATGCTAACGCCATCGTTCCCGTGTTTACGTGACGAAGGTTTAACCGTTACTTTTGACCGCGACACCGCACTTGCACAAGAAGATGTGCACTTTTTAAGTTGGGATCACCCTATGGTACAAGGTGCAATGGAGCTGATTATTGATGATGATCTCGGCACTACTTCCGTTGCGCTACTTAAAAACAAGCAACTGCCTGCGGGAAGTTTCTTTGTTGAGTTAGTGTACCTTGCAGAAACCAGCGCACCAAAAGCACTGCAAATGGGTCGTTTCTTACCAACTACACCTGTGCGTTTATTACTTGATAAAAACGGTAATGATTTAGCTGCGAATGTCGCCTTTGATACGTTTAATCAGCAACTTAATGCCGTTGGTAAACAAACTGCTAGCAAGCTTGCCTCGGCACTGCAATCAAGCGTTCACCCAATGATTGAAACGGCAAATAAACTAGCGAAAAGTCAATTAGATACACTAAAGCAAAGCGCTAAAGAAAGTGTGAATACTAACTTAGATGATGAGCTAGCACGCTTAAAATCGCTAAAACAACTTAATCCGAACGTACGTGAAGACGAGCTGTTTTATTTAGAAAAGCAAAAATCACAATTACTTGAGCATGTTGAAAAAGCAGAGCTTAAGCTTGATGCAATCCGCTTAATAGTGGTTTCTCACTAACTATAATTGCTTTAAAATGGGGCTTAGATTAAGCCCTTTTTTTGCTGGAATCACTGTGCTGTTAAACTATAACCCGCCCACTTCGCCATACATCAATATTTTATATCGTGATGATGACCTAATCATTCTTAATAAACCCAGTGGTTTACTGACCGTGCCGGGCAAAGCGCTTGAGCACAAAGACAGCCTGATTAACCGCGTTAATTTAGTATTCCCAACGGCAACCATAGTACATCGCCTTGATATGGCCACCTCAGGCATTATTTGCCTTGCGCTCAATAAAGCGGCGCACCGTGAAATAAGCCGCCAGTTTCAAGACAGAGAAACCAAGAAACGTTATATCGCTCGCGTCTATGGCAAACTCGAACCAGAAACAGGTTCTGTGGATCTTCCGTTAATTTGCGATTGGCCAAACCGACCAAAACAAATGGTGGATCATGAGCGTGGAAAACCCTCTCTTACCCATTATAAAGTGTTAAGCTATGAAGAACATGCAACGCGTGTTGCCTTAACGCCAATCACTGGTCGTTCACATCAGTTGCGTGTACATATGTTATCATTAGGTCATGTGATTTTAGGCGATCGTCTGTATGCGCACGACAACGCACTTGCTATGGCGACAAGATTACAACTTCATGCGCAATACTTAAGCTTTACTCACCCAGTAACAAAAC
Source organism: Pseudoalteromonas sp. NS-SX12 (assembly GCF_057367955.1). Taxonomy (NCBI): domain Bacteria; kingdom Pseudomonadati; phylum Pseudomonadota; class Gammaproteobacteria; order Alteromonadales; family Pseudoalteromonadaceae; genus Pseudoalteromonas; species Pseudoalteromonas sp. NS-SX12. The sequence goes on from NZ_CM170634.1 coordinate 291,442, forward strand.
AGCAACTCAGTTTTTATAGTGATCCTGATTTTTAACTAAAATATTAGCTTAGAGTGTCGATAAGCTTAAAAAGTCAAAATCAAATCATGCGTGTGAAGCCTAAATTTTACCTTACAGTTTGTTTGTTACTTGTTAGCGCGTTCTTAACGCAAGCTAAGGATGTTAAATGGCTCGCACCTATCAATAAAGAGCTGCAAAACAATCAAGATGTGTCCCATTACTTCGAACCTTCAGAGGTTGTAACAGTAATGGCTGGCGACAATGAGTTAACAGCCTTGTACCGAGACCACACGGCAGAATTTGAAAAGGGTGTTGCGATCTTAATTGCTGATTGGCACTTAACCCAATCGAATGACCGTGGCATCGACTTTTTACGTAAATCACTAAATGATTATGGATGGGTTACTTACAGCATTAGCGCAGGGAGTAGCCCACGTATAAATAATGATGAATTGCCCTATAATGATAACGTAAGCGTTGCGCCTAGTTTATCGCAATTTAAAAAGCCTGACCTCGACGCCTACGCACTTAGTTTAACCAGTCGTTTTAAAGCCATGTATCAACAAGCGCTAACTCACCCGGGTTTTGTAATTGTGATTACACAAGGACAAAGCGGCGCAATTTTGAATAGTTATCTAAATCAGCAAACATCGGAACAAATTGATGCACTGATTTTGCTTAATAACTTTTATAACGAAGCGCAGAAAAACAAGTCACTAAACCAAACCATCACTACGACCCCGTGGCCAACGCTCGATATTTATTATCAAAGTCAAAACCATTGGCTTAACCAACAAATGGTACAGCGCAAAAAACTTGCACGACGTAACCATAAATTAAACTATCGCCAACGCGCTTTATTTGGCAACCAATCCAGTGAGCAGCAACATCAGCGTTTATCTAAAGAAATATATGGTTTTTTAACCTGGTTAGGTATTTAACTCCCCCCCCTGTAGCAAGCTTTAAGCCTAACATGCTACTTCGCTTTTAAATATTCATATGCTGCTTGAATATCTTGGCTTTTCTGTTTGGCGAGCTGCATCATCTCAGGTGGTAATCCCTGCGACACTAGTTTGTCTGGATGGTGCTGAGCCATTAATTTACGATAGGCTTTTTTAATCGCCTTTTCATCGGCATTACTATCTAACCCAAGCACTTGTAGTGCTGCACTTTTTGTTAATGCCGTATCTTGCGCTTTGTTCGTTGACGAGCGATGAGATTGCTGCTGATTTTGCTTTGTATGTTGATAACGATGAAACTCAAATTCTGCAATATAACGCTTTAAAATAAACTTAAAGTGAGTACTGTTAATGCCAATGTATTTACTCACCTGTTTGAGTAAATCACGCTCTTTATCGCTTAACTCGCCATCGCTAAATGCCATTTGAATTTGAATTTCAAGAAACAATTGGATCAGGTCATAACGACCTGAAAAGCGGTCGCGAAAATCTTTAAGTACTGACTTAAACGGGAAGTCAGCTTGTTTGCCACTGCGAAATGCGTTTTGCGCATCGCGGCGCGCATCGTCAGTTAATCCCATTTCATCCATAAAACGAGACGCGGCACTAATATGCTGTTCGTTAACTCGGCCATTCGATTTAGCTATATGACCCATTACGGCAAAGCAGGTATAAGAAAATAACGCTTGTTTTTCAGAGACGCTACTATTGTCGAAAAAACCTTGGAAGCCTCCGGCTTTATTAAAATCTTGCTTTAAACCGCGGTCAAATAAGTGGCCTAAATAAAGACCTAAAATTGCGCCAAACCATTTACCAAATAAAAAGCCAAACCCTGCACCTAGTAACTTACCCCACATTTAGTTTAATACTCCTGTTGGTTAATTTCGGCTAATCGCTCAGGTGTGCCGACATCTTGCCAATTGCCAATGTACAGTTCGGCGGTCACTAATTTTTCGGCCATTTTTTCTCGTAGCATTGGCGCGAGTGGTAAAAAATCAGCCTTGGTATTCGCAAAAAATGACTTATGGTAAAGCGCAATGCCCGCAAATGTATGTTTTATTTCGGCATCGCTATCACTTGATGCAAACCCTTGCACTAACGAAAAATCACCGTTCGGATTATGTGCTGGATTTTCAACTAACACTAAATGCGCTTGTTGCGGCAATAGCGCAATTTGCGTCAAACTTGCTGCATCATAATCAGTAAAAATATCACCGTTAATGACAATAAATGTCTCGCTAAGTAAATCGAGGGCATTGATAATACCACCGGCAGTTTCTAAACCTTCTCCGCCTTCGTCACTATAAATGAGACTCACGCCAAATTGGCTGCCATCCCCTAATGTATTGCGAATACTTTCACCACACCAAGCCAAATTAATCACAATTTCGCTAATACCCGCCGCTTTTAAGCGTTCAATATGGTACTCAATGAGCGGTTTGCCATTCACTTTTAACATGGGTTTGGCGGTATCTGCTGTTAATGGCATCATGCGTTTACCGCGCCCCGCCGCTAAGATCATTGCTCTCATAATTTTGCCTTCAAGCTTGGTAAAACACTCACTTTAAGCCATTGTGAAAAGTAACCTAAGACAGGAAATGAATGTGCTAATTCGTCGCATGCTTCAACAACATAGTGCATGGTATCAAGCACATGAGGTAGGTATCCTTGTTTGTTATCTCGAATACTTAATCGACAAAAAATACCCGCAGCTTTTAAGTGACGCTGAATACCGGTTAAGGTGTATAAGAGTTCAAAATCATCAAACGATAAACCGACTGTCATTCCCGCGTTTTCGTACTGCGCAAACCCGTAGCGTATAAGTTCTTGACGAAACGTCTTTGGTAAAATGTGATAGCAATCTTTGGTAAGTGACACTAAATCATAGGTGAGCGGGCCTTGCACCGCATCTTGATAATCGATAATTGCCAGCTGTTGTTGCCATACCATTAAGTTTCGACTGTGGTAATCACGGTGCATGGTCACTTTAGGTTGCATTTCTAACGCATTAATTAGTTGTTGCTTCACTTGTTGCCATGTTTTTTGCGCGCCAGTATCCATTGTAATCTGACAAAACTGCTCAATTAACCAATGATTAAAAATTTCTAGTTCAAGATCGATAAACGCTGCATCATACGCCTTCATTGCGTTGGTTTTTGCTAACTTTGCAATGTTAGGCAACATATCAATCGCTTGATGATACAATTTCTGCTCACAACCTTGCCCTAAACAATCTGCAAAGTGAGTACTTCCTAAGTCTTCAATAAGCAGTAAACCTAATTCTTTATCTACTGCTAGAATTTGTGGCACTTTAAAAGAGCCCTGACTAAACAGATGATTAAGTTCAATAAAGGGTTCGTTATCGACTAAATTTGGTGGCGAAACCATTAAGATATAAGTGTGGTTATCAGTAAAAACACGAAAGTACTTACGAAAACTCGCGTCACCTGTAATAAGCTCAACTTTGAATACGTTTTGTTGTTCTAAATTCGGTAAGTTTTGCGTTAAAAACGCATCAAACATTTGGTTATGCAAGGCTTAACCCCAACTACAATTAATTACAATTTGTGCATTGTCCTGTGCCATTTGCTAACAGACTATAAATGGCGCTTAATTGCACAAGTATTTTTCTCTTTTCAATGGTATATTAACAGTTCAAGTAATGAGAGAAATCATTAAAATTAAATTATTATAGGCTTAGTTACGTGTGCGCTTTAAATTATGCTCAAAGCAGCAAGTTTTTGGTGCAACAAAATGCCGCTGTTTAACCATATAAAATTAAGTGTAAGCTCCGAAATTCGCTTACTGACAAAAACAGCGCATAGTATAAAACGTAAGTAAGGTCTTTTTCACAAGGTTATCTGATTAATGAAACGCCCTTTTGGCATATTTGCGACACTGATTTTTATGTCACCTCTGGCCAGTGCTTCAGATATGTTTTCTCTGTGCGAAACCGATCCTAACTTAAGCTGGCAGTCTACTTCCCAGCTTGCTGTTGGTCAGCTTGCGATTAACGCAGATCAGGTAGAATTAGCAGGAAAAAACAAAGCGCTCTTTAGCGGCAACGTGATGATGGACTCGACACAGATGAGTCTAACCGCATCCAGCGCTGAACTTGATAAAATAAATGGCATGCTCAATGCTATTGGCCCAATTATTTATCAGGATCCCAACAGTTATATTTCGTCAAAACACTTTTTTGCTAACTTAACCTCATCTGAGTTATCTCTCGGTGACGCTAAATATCAATTTACCCAACAAGCAGGTCGCGGCGAGGCCAAGCTGCTTGAAGTAAATCAATCACTTTTACTCTTGCAAGATGCCAGCTTTACAACTTGTCCAAGCGATAACCCTGTGTGGGCGCTGGATGCAAAAAAAATTAAACTATCACAAGAAGAAGGCTGGGGTGAAACTTACGGTGCGGTATTAAAAGTGTATGACACACCGGTGTTTTACCTTCCGTATTTTACTTTTCCAATATCGGATAAACGTAAATCTGGTTTTATTCAACCAACATTTACCAGCTCTAATCGTTATGGTTTAGAGATTGAAACCCCGTTTTATTGGAATATTGCGCCCGATATGGATGCGACGATTACCCCACGTTACATGTCAAACCAAGGTTTTCAGCTGCAAACCGAGTTTCGCTATTTAACTGAAGAGCACCAAGGCATGGCTGCAATTGAGTACCTTAACAGCGATGATTCTGAACCAGAGTTGGGCAGTCGTTATTTACTGCACCTAAGCCAATACAGCAAAATTGACGATAACTGGCGCGGCCAAATCGATATCACAAATATCAGTGATGATAACTATATAAACGATATGGGATCGAGCTACGCTAATCGTACCGATACTCAGCTTAATCACCTTATTCAGTTGACCCATTTAGGTGATTACTGGCATACCGATATGAAGTTACAAGGCTTTGAGGTACTTGGTGATCATTTAGAGTCTTATCGCGCACTGCCACAAATTACCTTTAGCCAGATTAATGCGTTTGATTTTTATGGTGTCGACTTTACTTTAAACGGTGAATTTGCCCATTTTCAAAACGAAGAAGCACTGGTGGAAAAAGCCACCCGTGTTCACTTAGAGCCTAAGTTAAGCTACGGCATTAGCGACTACGCATGGAGTTTTTTATCTGAGGTTAGTTTGCTGCAAACGAATTACCATCAACAAGGTGATTTACTTGGCACTCAGTTAGAGGAAAATGTAAACCGTACCTTGCCAAAACTACGCCTCTACGGACAAATTAATTTTGAACGTGATACTCATTGGTTAGTGGATAACGGCCTACAAACACTCGAACCAAAAGCTCAGTATTTGTTTATTCCAGAAAAAGATCAGTCAAATATCGGCTTGTACGATACAGTAAAGCTACAAGATGATTTCCACGGGTTGTTTCGCGAGCAACGCTTCTCGGGCGTAGACCGTATTGCTACGGCAAACCAATTTACCTTAGGCGCAACAACACGTATATTTAATCAACAAAATAACGAAGTATTTAACTTCAGCATTGGTCAAATTTTTTACGTTTCAGATGACGCTAAACCGTCTGAGATTGACGACAATGCGAGTTATAACTCGTTATTTGCCAGTGAAGCTATGTTACATTGGCACAAGAATTGGTACCTGTCTGCAGGTATGCAATACGATACTGACGGCAGCGACCTTGTTAACTCACACCTCACCCTCGATTATAAAGGGGATAATAATGAGTTAATTCAATTGAACCATAGGTACGCAAACAATGTCTCAGGAAATACAATTGAGCAAGTTGGTATTTTTGCTAGCTACCCAATTGGCGAGCAATGGCAACTTGTTTCGAGCTACCAGCGCGACCTAGAATCAGATCGCAGCGTGGAGTTTTTAACTGGTGTACAATACCAATCATGTTGTTGGGCGATTCAATTATCTGGTAGCAGACAAATAGAAACTGACTTAAATAAACCAGTTGGTCAGTTTGCTAATGAATCAGCTAAATTTGACTCGAGTATTCAAATTAAATTTATAATGGGTCTAGATGCGCAAAAACTACTCAACCAAAGCATCTTTAGTTATCGCAGACCTTACTTTCTAACAAATTAATATGTAAGTAGAAAAAATCAATGAAGTTAAAACGATTAATGACAGCGGGCGTTGCCCTACTTGCTTTCTGCCAAAGCGCATACAGCCTTACTGAACTTGATAGCGTTGCCGTAAAAGTTAACGACGGTGTTATTTTACAAAGTGAAGTAGACGCACTGGTAAACCGTGTTAAAAACCGTGCAAAAGATTCTGGTCAGGAATTGCCTTCAGAAACGGCGCTAAGACGTCAAGCAATCGATAAACTTATTGACCAAGCTCTGCTACTGCAAATGGGTGAACGTATTGGTTTACGTATTTCTGATGCACAGTTAGATCAAACCCTCTCGCAAATGGCCCGTGAGCAAGGTGCAACCCTTGACGATATGCGCCGCTCGCTTGAAGCAAGCGGAGATAACTTCCAAACTTATCGTGAAGAAATTCGTAACGAAATGGTTGCTAGCCGCACTATGCGTGCAAGTGTTGAACGCCGCGTTTACGTAAGCTTACAAGAAGTACAAAACTTACTGCGTATTTTAGAGCAGCAAGGGCAGACAAACGAAGAATACGATATCGGTCATATCCTGATTGAGATCCCTGAAAATGCCACTGCAGACGATATCAAAACACAAAAAGAGCGTGCTGAAGCCGTTATTCGATTATTAAACGAAGGACGTGAATTTAAGCAAATAGCAATTGCGTCATCAGGTGGTGGTAAAGCTCTTGAAGGTGGTCAATTAGGTTGGATGAACATTAACGAAATGCCAACACTATTCGCTGAGGCGGTAAAAGGCCATAAGAAAGGCGACATTGTCGGCCCACTTCGTTCAGGCGCAGGTTTCCACATCGTAAAACTACAAGATGTACGTGGTGTTGAAGTTGTTGAAGCGGTTGAGCTAAAAGTACGTCATATTCTTGTTAAGCCATCAATTATTGTATCGGAAGAAAAAGCGCGTTCTATGCTCGCAGGTTTTGTTGAGGATTTAAAAGCAGGTAATGCTGACTTTGGCGAATTAGCTAAAGAGCATTCTGAAGATCCAGGTTCAGCATTAAACGGTGGTGAATATGATTGGACAGACCCGAACTCTTGGGTAGGCGAATTTAAAGAAACTGCATTAGGTTTAGAAAAAGGCCAACTCAGTGAGCCATTCAGAACCCAATACGGCTGGCATATTATGGAATTATTAGACCGTCGCGTATCAGACAAAACTGAGCTTGTTAAACAAAACCGCGCGCACCAAATGATTTTTAATCGTCGCTTTAAAGAAGAAAGCTTTACGTTCCAGCGTGAATTACGCGAACAAGCTTATATTGAAGTTGTAGAAGAATAGTTATGACATTACGTATTGCAGTTACACCGGGCGAACCGGCAGGTATTGGGCCAGACCTTATTTTACAGCTGGCGCAACAAGATTGGCCTGCAGAACTTGTCGTAATTGCTGATAAAAATCTGTTAAAGCAACGTGCAAAATTACTTGGCATAGATATTCAACTAATTGAATATCAGCCAAATAATGCGGCTCAACCGCATAATGCAGGTAACTTAACCGTTAAGCATATTCCATTAGCAGAAGACGTGATTGCTGGCGAACTCAATGACGCCAACGGACAATACGTACTTGATACGCTGAAATATGCCTCTGATGGCAATATGCAAGGTGAATTTGCTGCAGTGGTCACAGGCCCTGTGCATAAAGGCATTATTAACCAAGCAGGTATTTCATTTAGTGGTCATACTGAGTTTTTTGCTCAGCAATCAAATACGCCTGATGTTGTGATGATGCTCGCTACTGAGGGCTTACGCGTTGCTTTAGTGACAACGCATATCCCGCTCGCGTATGTGTCTAAAGCAATTACTGAAGACCGTTTAAGCAAAGTTACGCGTATTTTGCATCATGATTTAACCACTAAATTTGGCATTGAATCAGCAAAAATTTATGTCTGTGGTTTAAACCCGCACGCAGGCGAAAATGGTCACTTAGGCCGAGAAGAAATCGAAGTCATTTCACCAACGCTAGATCAGCTTAGAAATGAAGGCATTAACCTTGTTGGCCCACTGCCAGCGGATACGTTATTTCAAGACAAATACCTAAAAGATGCCGATGCCGTGCTTGCAATGTATCACGATCAGGGATTACCTGTGTTAAAATACAAAGGATTTGGTAATTCAGTTAATATCACCCTAGGTTTACCGTTTATCCGCACATCTGTGGATCATGGTACCGCTCTCGATTTAGCCGCAACTGGCGAGGCCGACGTGGGTAGTTTCGAATTAGCAATTTCTAAAGCAATTGAAATGGCAAGTAAAAGCGCACAATAGATGAATGATAAAGTACACTTAGGGCACCGCGCCCGAAAACGTTTTGGTCAAAACTTTCTACACGATACAAGCATTATCGATAAGATCGTAACTGCAATCGATCCAAAACCTGGCGATAACCTCGTTGAGATTGGTCCAGGCCTTGGCGCAATTACAGAGCCAGTGGCAGAGCTAACAGACCATTTAACGGTAGTTGAGCTCGATAAAGATCTTGCTCACCGCTTGATTCATCACCCATTTCTTGCCGACAAGCTGACTGTGCATCAAGGTGATGCCATGCAGTTTGACTTTGCGTCATTAATTAATGATGAGCGCAAACTTAAGGTATTTGGTAATTTACCTTATAACGTTTCAACGCCGCTTCTGTTTCATTTATTTGAATTTTATCAAAATATTGAACACATGCACTTTATGCTGCAAAAAGAAGTGGTCAAACGCATGGTTGCGAGCCCTGACAGCAAAGCCTTTGGCCGATTAAGTGTGATGACACAGTATTATTGTCATGCAATGCCTGTTATTGATGTGCCACCAGAGTGCTTTAAACCTGCACCTAAAGTGGATTCAGCAGTTATTCGCCTGATCCCGAAATCGCCAGATCAATTAAAGGCAAAGAGCACTAAAATCCTTAACACGGTGTGCTTAGAAGCGTTTAACCAAAGACGTAAAACAATTCGTAATAGTTTATCGAATTTATTAACGCCTGAAGAAATTGAAAACTTAGGGTTAGATTTAAAGCTGCGCGCCGAAAACCTTTCCCTAGACACTTTTGTAAAGATTGCAAACTGGATTTATGACAACAAGCAGTAATTCTCCAATTAAAGTATCGGTAGAAACGTTTTATGTTGATGGTCAGTCTGAGCCAGAAAAAGATAAATACGTTTTTGCCTATACCGTAACAATCAAAAACCACAGTTTATGTTCATCTAAATTACTTAGCCGCTACTGGTTGATTACCGATGCTAACGGTAAAGAAACCGAAGTTGAAGGTGAAGGTGTGGTTGGTGAAACACCAACGATTGGACCTGGTGAAAGCTACACCTATACATCAGGTGCAGTATTAGATACACCAATCGGTACAATGCAAGGTTATTACCAAATGCGTAACGAGTTTGGTGCCGAATACCAAGCCCCGATTGAAGTATTTCGCCTAGCTAGTGATGTTGTATTACATTAATTAAGCAAATATGGCTAAATATGTAATTGGTGATCTGCAGGGGTGCTTTAACGAATTTACCTCGTTATTAAAAACGGTAGATTTTAACCCAAGCCGCGATCACCTTTACTTAGTTGGCGATATTGTTGCGCGCGGTCCAGATTCACTGGCGTGTTTAAAGTATCTCTTTACTCAGCAAGGCAGTGTAACAATAACGTTAGGCAATCATGACTTACATTTACTAGCGACGTACTTCACGCAAAACACTCCCAACCCAAAAGATAACTTACAAGCCTTATTCAACGCAAAAAAGCTACCTACTTACATTGAGTTTTTAAGACAACAACCGCTCGCGGTATGGCTTGAAAAGTATAATACTTTTATTTCCCACGCTGGATTAAATCCCCAGCTATCATTGCAAAAAGCACTTGAGCTTTGTGCTAAAGCACAAAAAAAATACCAAGGTGACAATGCACAGTTTTACCTAGCAAATATGTATGGCAACAGCGTTAACTGCATTTCACAAGCTAATGATAAACTATCGCGCTTTACCTACACCGTAAATGCATTTTCGCGTATGCGCTTTGTAAATCAACATGGACAAATGGACTTTGCAAATAAAGGACCTGCGAGCCAAAATTCACCCGAATTATTTCCATGGTTTGATGTGAATGCAAAAAATCATTCAGATATTAATATTTGTTTTGGTCATTGGGCTGCATTAAAAGGACAAACACCTTATCCAAATCTATTTGCCCTTGATACCGGTTGTGTTTGGGGCGAGCATATGACTTTGCTTGAGCTAAAATCAAAGACAAAACATTATTGCAATAACTACAAAGAACATAAAAACAGTACTTAAGTTGTATTTTAAATACTACAATTAACTATTCAGCTATAAATACTGAAATAAAGTTACGAGTTTGTTAGATTGAACTAAAGTTGTATCCATGTATGTCGATAAAATACAAAAGCCCTCAGAGGCTTAATCATTTTGCCGGCAATTAGTAAACAGGAATGAATATGAAGTTGACTGTCAGCCAACGTATTTGGGGTGGCTTTATCCTAATCACCCTACTTTTGATCACCATTGGTATCAACTCACTTGTTAGAATCAATAGCATTAGCAATTCATCTAACCATGTTAATACCCTCTCTATTCCTGCGCTCAGAGCGACAAATGAGCTTCAGGTTTCGTTCAATAAAATGCAGGCACTTGCGCTGCAAGTTTATTACAGCGACAACAGTAAGCAACTTCAGGGTCTAGTAAACCAATACCGCGCTGCAGCTGAAGATTTTGATAAATCAAATGAACGACTAAAGCAGGTTGTTAGCAGCGATGCGCAACTGGCAAATGCCGCCTCAGCTGTTGATAAAACTTACAACAGTTTTGTTGGCCGAGTACAAAACCTTATCAACAACAAAACCAGTGCACTGCAAATTGAAAGCAGTTTAACAACGCAGTTAGAAACACTGGAAATTGCCGCGGAAGATGCCAGCACGGTCGTATTAGACTTAAGTGATAGTGCAGAGCTTGAAGATAACTCACAACGTCTTTATCAAGCCGTTTCGAATATTGAAAATGCACTTCTTAGTATTGTGAGTAACAGTACAGATCTTAAAAATATTAAAAATGCAGCAACAGTAGAAACCTTATCAAACGAAGTAAACTACAGCCTTGCTGATATTGAGCGCAATATCGAGCTACTTTCAGAAACCTTTAAACAAACAGATGAAGACTTACACCAAGACTTCCAAAGCTATTTTGCGGTTGTGAAAGAAAACGGCCAAGGCAGTAAATCACTCGCTAATGTAAAGCAAAATCATATTAGGCAACTTGAAGAAGCTGCTACTAACTTATCGCTTGCAGAGCAAGACACAAATACGGCGAGCTCTCAGTTGGATAAATTAACTTCTCTTTCGGATACGCTTGTAGTAGAGCTTAGAAAAGAAGTGGAAAGCAGCGTGTCAAAAGCAGAGCTTTGGACATGGTTAGGTATGATCATTGCCACTGTAATTGCAATTGTTATTGCGTTTTTAACAGTTCAACGTATCACGAAGCCGTTATCTGAAATCAACAAAGTGCTTGATAACGTGGCGCAAGGTGATATGACAATGCGCCTTGACGATAGCAATAAAGATGAATTTGGTGAATTAGCGAAAAGCTTAAACCGCGTGACGGACAATTTACGCAACTTAATTCAAGGTATTATTTCACGTTCTACACAGCTTGCAGCGGCTTCTGAGGAAACATCGGCTGTGACAGTTGAATCGAGCCAAGCAATTGAAAGTCAACGGGCACAAGTTGAACAAGCGGCAACAGCAACAACTGAAATGAGCAGCACCTCACAATCAGTTACACAAAGCGCTGAAGATGCGTTACATGAAATTAAACAAGCTGACAACGAAGCTGAGCGCGTTAAAACAATTTCAAGTAATAACAAGCTGACTATTGAACAACTTGCTCGTGAAGTGGCTGGAGCATCTCAGGTTATTAATAAACTGCATCAAGACAGCGCGTCAATTGGCGGTATTTTAGATGTAATTAGAGGTATTGCAGAGCAAACAAACTTACTTGCACTAAACGCTGCTATCGAAGCTGCGCGTGCTGGTGAGCAGGGTCGTGGATTCGCAGTGGTAGCTGACGAAGTACGCTCACTTGCAAGCAAAACCCAAGAATCTACACAAGAAATTCAGGCTATGATTGAATCACTGCAAAGTGGTGCAGAAGAAGCGGTATCTGTAATGGCGAAAGGCCAGCAGCAAGCAGATTCATGTGTTGAACAGTCTGAACAAGCCGCTTCTGCGCTTGAGCAAATTACGCAAGCGGTATCACAAGCGCACGATGCGAGTGAACAAATTGCAACAGCAGCAGGCGAGCAACATCAAGTATCACAAGAGATCAGTGAAAGCTTAGAGTCAATTGTTGCAATAGCCGAACAAACAGCTGAGGGTGCAAACCAGACATCAGCGTCAGCAAGTGAAGTTGCTAAGCTTGCAGAAGAGCTAAGACTCTCTGTAGAAGAGTTTAAAGTGTAACGCTATTCACACACTTTCAAAAACAAAAAGGCCCACTAATCAGTGGGCCTTTTTAATATCTAAACGAAACTCGATTTAAAATTAACAAGTAACTTTAACTGAGTAACGGCTGTACAAGATTAAATAAATCGTCAGCCTGAGGTGCGAGCTTAGAGTTGCTCTTCAGAGATGCAGCAAAACTTCAATAATAACGAATTAATTGAGTCTGTTATTCAAGATGAAAGGTCAAAATAACTGAGGTTAAAGCGTTTATAACTCCGCTCTTTTTCTATTCCTTAAAGATTACTTTTAACTACATAGCCAGCACAATAACGACTTTATACTTTAAGAGAGTCACGTAAAAACAAAAAAGCCAGCTTAAAGCTGGCTTTTACAAAGGGAATAAACTAATTAAAAACTATTAAAGACCTGCACGATCTTTTAGTGCAGCAATTACAGCTGAACCTGAATGACCATTTGCATCAGCCCAAGCCACGTCGCCACCTGCTGCTAAGTCGCTTTTTGGTAGCTGCTTAACGATGTATTCGCCTACGCCATCTGCGCCACTAACAATTGCATGACGGATCAGGTTATTACCACCACAGCTAATGCCCGCATAAATATTACGTAGCTTTACACGTGATTCTTTAAGCTTCTTACGAATACGGCTTTTATCATCAGCACCTACATAGTCACAAATACTAGCAGCTAATTGCTCATTTGCATTTACCGTGTGAGAGCTTAGTAATGCAGCCGAAGATACAGATAGAGTAAATAATAATGTTGATAATTTCATGGTACAGCAACCCTAGTAGCACTTTATACTTAATTTAATTGCAACAATTCTAACAACAAGTTAAATCATCTTCAAGAAATTAAGCCTAATTTCTTATAAATAACAAATTGGTAATGATATTGATTGGTTTCATCCGGTGCGAAGCTTTGGGTTTCTAGCACCTGCCAATCTGCCACAGCTTCGTAATCAGGAAACTGCGTATCACCATCAACATCCAAATCTATATGAGTTAAGTATAGTCGATCTGCACGGCTTAAAAAGTCTAAGTAAATTTTACCGCCACCAATAATCATAACTTCATCTACATCACCAGCCAAAGAGAGCGCATGCTCTGGGCTTTCAGCCATTATCGCACCTTCAACAGCGTACTCTGGATTACGCGTGATAATAATATTATCTCGCCCTGGTAATAGACGGCCGATCGAATCATATGTACGGCGCCCCATAATGACAGGTTTGCCCAAGGTGACCGATTTAAAGTGCTTTAAATCAGCAGGAAGGTGCCATGGCATATCGTTATCTTTACCAATAATACGATTATTAGCCATCGCAGCTATCATTGAAATCTTCATAAGAAATTAATACTTTTAACCTAGTTACTTATTATTAGTACTTTTTTATTAAATATAAAAAAAGGTGCGCAAGCACCTTTTATTATCGTTGATAGACGACTTCTACGTCGTAATCATCTTCATCCCAGTCTTCGTCATCATCGTCATCTTCAAAGTCAGATATTGACTCTTCATGGTATGTATCCCACTTAAACTCAACTTCTTGTGGCTCTTCTTCAGCAACAAACTTCTCTTTAGGCATACTTTCTAAAAGCTGCATAATGTCGAAGCATAACTGCTCTGTACCAATTTTATTGAATGCAGAGATCTTATAGGTTTTTTCAGCTTCAAGCGCATCAGCGATCTCAGCGCACAGTTCATCGGCTTCTTCATCTAACAACAAATCAATTTTGTTAAATACTAACCAGCGAGGTTTTGCAGCGAGTGCTGGGCTGTAACGCTCAAGCTCACCTAAGATTGTGTAAGCATTTTCTACCGGATCAGAACCATCTACAGGCATAATGTCGATTATATGCAGAAGAACACGGCAGCGTTCTAAATGCTTTAAGAAGCGAATGCCTAGGCCTGCACCTTCAGCAGCACCTTCAATTAATCCTGGAATATCAGCGATTACAAACGATTGATTTTGGCTTGGTCTAACCACACCAAGATTTGGCACTAAGGTAGTAAATGGGTAATCAGCAACCTTTGGCTTTGCCGCAGATACACTGCGGATAAAGGTTGATTTACCTGCATTTGGCAAGCCTAATAAGCCAACATCAGCAAGTAATAATAACTCTAAACGTAAATTACGAATTTCACCAGGCGTTCCCAGTGTTTTCTTACGAGGAGCTCGGTTAGTACTTGATTTAAAACGAGTATTACCAAGTCCGTGAAAACCACCTTTGGCAACAATAATCTTTTGACCATGTTGCGTTAAATCACCTAGTGCTTCCGCAGTATCAACATCAACGATACGCGTACCTACAGGAACTTTTAAGGTAAGATCTTCACCTTTTTTACCAGTCATATTTCGGCCAGCACCATTAGTGCCACGCTCTGCTTTATGAAAGCGCTCAAACTGATAATCAATAAGTGTATTTAGGTTTTCATCGGCTTCAATAAAGACACTGCCGCCATCACCACCGTCACCACCATCAGGACCGCCGTCTGGTACAAACTTTTCTCGGCGAAATGAAACTACACCGCTGCCACCGTCACCAGCTTCAGCGCGAATTTCAACTTCATCTACAAATTTCATATATTTAGCCTTACACAGCCTAGAATGTACTTATTATACCAAGACAAACGGGTTGTGCGTAATCAAGAAACAAAAAAAGCCCCGCAGTTGCGGGGCTTTTTAAAACTTTTAGGGTTTACTCAGCGATGATGCTTACGTATTTACGACCTAAAGGACCTTTTTGCTCAAACTGAACTTTACCGTTTGATGTTGCAAATAAAGTGTGGTCTTTACCCATACCTACGTTTGTACCTGCGTGGAACTTAGTACCACGTTGACGAACGATGATGTTACCCGCTAAAACTGATTCACCACCGTAACGCTTAACACCTAGGCGTTTACTTTCTGAATCACGACCGTTACGAGTACTACCAGCTGCTTTCTTATGTGCCATCTTTCTGTACCTCTAAATTAAGCGTTAATGCCAGTGATTTTAACTTCAGTGAACCACTGACGGTGACCCATTTGCTTGCGAGAATGCTTACGACGTCTAAACTTAACGATCTTAACTTTCTCACCACGACCATGAGACACAACTTCAGCTGTAACCTTACCGCCATTAACGAAAGGTGCACCAATTTCGATTTTCTCACCGTTTGCAACAAGTAATACTTTGTCAAATTCTACTGCTGCACCAGTTTCAGCCTCTAATTTCTCAAGGCGAATCGTTTGACCTTCAGTCACACGGTGCTGTTTACCACCACTTTGGAAAACCGCGTACATAATTAACTCCGTTCTGCGCCCTCAAATCGACGCAACTTAATAATCTTCGATAGGGCGCGAAGTCTACGCGAAATCAGAGCGTAGCGCAAGCCTATTTTCATAAAAAAGACTAAATATGTTGCGTGTTGTAAGGCACACTAAAAAATTTAATATTAATGGCGTCAATTCTACCTAATTAAAGCGCTGTAGAAAACTATTATTTTACATAAAATATTGATTCTACTCAGTGCCAAAAATAGTGTACAATCCCCGCAAATCAGCGGATCTTACCTCTTTACTTGTTGGAGACCCATGGATATAAAAGCGATCCAAGCCTTAACAGAACAAGATATGTTGGCGGTTAATCAACTAATCGAACAACAACTGCAGTCGAACGTTGCGCTTGTCAATCAATTGGGGCTTTATATTGTCAATAGCGGTGGCAAACGCATCCGCCCAATACTTTCAATCCTCGCTGCAAAAGCGTTAGGACACACAGGTAATGAGCATATTCGTCTGGCAACCATCGTAGAATTTATCCATACCGCTACACTTTTACACGACGACGTTGTTGACGAATCACTTCTACGTCGAGGAAACCCAACGGCTAATGCTGAATTTGGCAATGCAGCCAGCGTGCTTGTTGGTGATTTTATCTATACTCGTGCTTTCCAGCTGATGGTTGGTTTCAATAAGATGCAAGTAATGGATATTTTTGCTCATGCAACGAACGTTATTGCTGAAGGCGAAGTGCTGCAACTAATGAATTGTAACGACCCTAATACTAGCGAAGAAAGCTATATGCAGGTCATTTACAGTAAAACAGCAAAATTATTTGAAGCTGCAACTGAACTAGCTGCCATTATTACAGAACAAGATGAAGACGTAATAAACGGATTAAAGTTTTATGGCATGCATCTTGGTACCGCCTTCCAACTAGTCGATGATGTGCTCGATTATAGCGCAAACCAAGCTGAACTAGGTAAGTCAATCGGTGACGATCTGGCAGAAGGTAAACCAACATTACCTTTGATCTATGCAATGCAAAATGGATCACAAGCGCAAGCTGAATTGATCCGAGGGGCAATTGAAAAAGCTGATGGCAAAGATTACCTAGACAAAGTTCTCGCTATTCTTGAAGAAACCAATGCGTTAGCACTAACAATGCAAAAAGCACAAGAAGAAGCCGAAAAAGCAATTAACTACCTTTCTGTACTGCCAAATTCAGAGTATAAAGATGCATTAGTTGCACTTGCTAAGTTATCAGTCGATAGAAAATACTAATCAAACTGAGCTTTGCTTTAAATAACTACTAAAGTATTTAAATAAAAAAACCGCTGGTAATCAGCGGTTTTTTTATTTTTAACTGGTTGTTATACCAATTCACTTAAGTAGCTGATCATCCTAGCGGACTAAATATCATGCTAACTGCGGTAGAATTTATCAATGTAGAGCAACTACATAAGAAAAATTCTGCCTTGTTACCATTTCATTTATCCAGCGCTATCCCTGACCACATACTTAACAGAATTGGTATTATTTATTAAGCTCTAAATAGCGATTCAATATTTAATCCTTGGTGTGTTAACACCTCTTTTAATCGACGCAACGCTTCAACCTGAATTTGTCTTACGCGTTCGCGTGTTAATCCAATTTCTTTGCCTACATCTTCAAGCGTTGAAGGTTCATAGCCAAGCAGTCCAAAGCGTCGTGCTAACACTTCACGCTGTTTCGCATTAAGTTCTTCAAGCCAATGCACAATATTATTGTGAATGTCTTGGTCTTGAATTTCACCTTCAGGACCACGTCCCTTTTCATCTGCAATGATATCTAATAACGCTTTGTCTGAATCACCGCCGATTGGTGTATCAACAGAGCTAATCTTTTCGTTAAGACGCAGCATTTTACTCACATCTTCAACAGGGCGATCAAGCTTCTCTGCTATTTCTTCTGCGGTTGGTTCATGGTCAAGCTTTTGTGTTAATTCTCGTGCTGTGCGTAAATAAACATTAAGCTCTTTAACAACATGGATCGGTAAGCGAATCGTGCGTGTTTGGTTCATAATCGCACGTTCAATGGTTTGACGGATCCACCAAGTTGCATATGTAGAAAATCTAAATCCACGTTCGGGATCAAATTTTTCTACCGCTCTGATCAGGCCTAAATTACCTTCTTCGATGAGATCTAATAGTGCCAGCCCACGATTGTTATAACGACGCGCTATTTTGACCACTAAACGCAGATTACTTTCAATCATGCGTTTTCGTGATGCTTCACATCCTCGTAAGGCCTTGCGTGCAAAGAATACTTCTTCTTCTGCACTAAGTAGTGGTGAAAAGCCGATTTCGCCAAGATAAAGTTGTGTAGCATCTAAATTTTTAACAACTTCTTCTTTTGCGAAGATTTCGTCTTCTGTATCTTCAATTTCTTCCAAAACCTCGTCTTTAACATCCATATCAACGTTTAGTTCTGTACTATTTTCTTTCTTTGTGCGTCCCATAAGCATCCTCCCGAGTCATTCAGTGACCTTTAAACACTAAAACACGTTCGCGCGCCAACTAACTTAGCGTGGCAAATACCTTAATGGGTTAACCGATTTACCTCGGTATCTTACTTCAAACCTCAGTCCAACCGACTTAGCTTCAGAGTTACCCATAGTGGCTATTTTTTGCCTAGCTGTAACTTTTTGCTTTTCTTTTACCAGAATTTTCTGGTTGTGAGCGTATGCCGTTAGATAATCATCATTATGTTTCACTATGATTAAATTGCCATACCCTCTTAACGCACTTCCCGCATAAACAACAATACCGTCTGCTGCTGCAAGAATGTCAGTCCCTAACTTATTTTTTATTAGAATTCCTTTATAGCCGTTTTCTTTTCCTGAAAACTTGCGGGCTATACGACCTTTAGCAGGCCAATACCAGCGCAACTTACCAGATGTTTTCGCTATCTTTTGTTGCTTTTTTAAACTGGCTTGATTTTCAACATACTCTTGTTGTTTTTTCTGATCAAGTGGTTTTTTTAATGAATTGTTATTTTTTTGTTTATTTTTGGTGGACTTGCTACTAGTGACCGTGTATTTTTTAGCCTTTTTTGCACGTTTAGGTGGTGATACTAAGTGTATTATTTGACCAGGAAATATGGTGTAAGGTGCTTTAATGCCATTGATCTTAGCGAGATCACGGAAGTCTTTGTTTGATCTAAAAGCGATCGAGTAAAGGGTTTCACCTTTCTTAACTTTATAGTTACTTCCATTAATTTTAATTTTTTGTTGCGAACTACTCTTACCAGATGAAAGGTTCGCGACCGGCGCCGGCGTTGTTCTGCTACTGCACGCTATTAACTGAAGACAGATTAAGCAAATAAGTAGTTGAGTTAACAGACGCATTAATATCACCTAATTAATTGCGCCAGCAACCAGCGGTACAAATCTTACAGGTTCTAATGTTTGCGTAATAAACTCATTACCTTGACGCTTCACTGCAACTAAGTTCTGTTGCTCATTACCGCCTACTGGAGAAATAAGCACTCCGCCTTCATTAAGCTGTTCCAGTAATGCCTGAGGCAACTCACTCGCTGCGGCTGTAACAATAATTCCGTCATAAGGCGCGTTAGATTGCCAGCCTTGCCAACCATCAGCGTGTTTCATAGTGACATTGAATAAATCAAGCTGGTGTAAACGTCTTTTGGCCTGCCACTGCAATGCTTTAATTCGCTCAACTGAATATACCGAACGAAAACACTGAGCGAGAATTGCGGATTGATAACCTGAGCCAGTGCCAATTTCTAATACCTTGGCATTTGGACCTGTGAGCTGCAACAAAAGCTCAGTCATGCGCGCAACAATAAAAGGCTGAGAAATTGTTTGTCCCAAACCAATAGGTAACGCGGTATTTTGATACGATTTGTGTTTTAACACGTCATCTACAAACAAATGGCGTGGTGTAGCAGCAATCGCATCCAATACTTGCTGAGATCGAATGCCTTGCTCATAAACTAATTGTGCGAGTTGATGCGCACTACGACGATAATTATTCAACACCTGAAATATTCAATCCTTCAACCCAAGATTCCATTTTGGCAAGACTCGATTTTGCCGTCATATCAACCGTCAACGGAGTAACTGATGCGTAATGATTAGCTACCGCAAAAAAATCAGTGCCATCGCCAGCATCTTGCGCTTCACCTAAATGACCATACCAATATATTTTTCGGCCCCACGGATCTATTTGTTCTTGCATGGTTTCAGCTTTGTGACGTGAACCTAAGCGCGTAACCTTAATGCCTTTTAAATCAGCTAGTGGAATATCAGGTACATTCAAATTAATAATTTGGTCCGGACCAAGCGGGTGCGCTTTTATTTCTTTGATAATGGAAACTGCAACGGCAGCTGCGGTATCGTAATGTGCTTCCTGTTTTGAGCACAAAGATACGGCAATCGCTGGCAATCCTAAAAAACGCCCTTCACTGGCGGCTGCCACCGTGCCTGAATACAAGGTATCGTCACCTAAATTAGCGCCATTATTTATGCCCGCCACAACTAAATCTGGCGTAAAATCGAGCAGTTTATTAATTGCCAATTGCACACAGTCACTCGGCGTGCCGTTAACCGATATAAAACCATTATCATATTGATGTGTTCTTAGCGGGTTTAACAAGGTAAGTGAGTTACTTGCACCACTGCAGTTTCTATCAGGTGCAACAACCACCACTTCCGCTATCTGCGATAGGGCGTGATAGAGTACTTCAATCCCTTTTGCGTTTACGCCATCATCATTGCTCAGCAAGATTTTCATTATTATCCTTATTCTTTAAAGAAACATCTTGGCACTCTGCAAGCTCACGCAGTACGGCCGTTGCAAAACACCCTTTCGGCAAACTAAAACTAAACTCTATCATATCTTGCGTTACTTCAAGCACTTCAAATTTTTCAGGATAAAGTCGCATATTCCTACGTTCAGCTTTAAGGCCAAGTTGTGAAAGGTTTTCATGCCAGCTGGCGAATGGTGCTAACCACTCTTTTTCAAGCTCTGTAACGCCCTGATCGCCTTTACCAACCAAAGGTGCCGATAAGTGAATATCCCCACAAGCCAAACGATTAACTGTTTCAAGGCTAATACGCTCTTTAAAAAATGCATTGCTACCATCTAGTAGGAACACTTCTTCGACCATGGTTTTTGCAATACCATATTGCGCAATACGTTGGCTTACAATTTGATTAAAGATATGAGAGCGTGCAGCTGAAATAACAATGCCACGCAGCTTACGATCGTGGATTTCTTTACCTGAGAACAACTGCTCTGCCAGCGTTAAGTTGTGTGCATCATGACCAAAACGCTGTGCACCAAAATAATTAGGCACACCTTGGCGAACCGCATTAATACGTGTCAAAATGTCCTCAACCATACTGCAGCGTCTCAGCGCAATCGTAAAACGGTTCGCTTTATGGCAACCTGTTTTTAACTTTCGATTATGCCTAACTTGCTGAAGTACTTTCACACTGTCGCTATTCAGCGCTGAAAAGTCGATGTGTTTTTTAATCGGCACCGGTACACTGAACCATTGCGATGTCACTGCATTGCGGTCTTTTAAACCAGGGTAACTTACATTGCGAGCTTGTGTGCCCGCAATTTTAGCGATTTGCTTGGCAATATATTGGGTATTTTCTCCCCTTTTTATTACCTGTAAACATACATGCTCGCCACTTCCGCTAAGTTCAAAACCGAGTTCTTCATCTACTCGGAAATCTTCAGCACTGGTTTTAAATTCGGCGGTCGAATTAGGTTTACCGTATAAATAACTTAAGTTATCCATTTACGAGTAACACCACGGCATGGCTTTCAATGCCTTCTTTACGACCAGCAAAGCCTAGTTTTTCAGTTGTTGTCGCTTTCACATTGACTTGGTCGATTTGAATATTTAAATCTTTGGCAATCACTTCACGCATTGCATTTATGTGTGGCGCCATTTTTGGTGCTTGAGCTACAATCGTGATATCAGTATTGCCAACTTGGTAACCGCGCTCAGTCATTAGCGACACTACATGACACAATAAAATTCGGCTATCGATGTTTTCAAATTCTGCGGCGGTATCTGGAAAATGTTTGCCGATATCACCAAGGGCTAGTGCCCCTAGAATTGCATCACACAATGCATGAATCGCTACATCACCATCAGAATGCGCTAAAAAACCAAATTCATAATCAATTTTTACGCCTGCAATTGTTAGCGGTCCTTCACCGCCAAACTTATGCACATCATAACCATGGCCTATTCGCATGTGTTGTTCTCCAAAATTTGCTTCGCAATCAAAAACTCTGCGATTGCAATATCATCAGGGGTAGTCAATTTAATATTATCTGCACGGCTCGATACTAACTGTACTTTTCCACCAGCCCATTCAATAGCTGAGGCTTCATCAGTAATTGCAACGTTTTCGTTTAAAGCATTAGTCAGTGCGGCGGTTAAATCGTTCAGTAAAAACATTTGCGGTGTTTGCGCCTGCCAAAGAGCTTCTCTTGGTACTGTCGCTTCAACAAACTCACTACCCTGCTTTATAGTATCTCGCACCTTACTTGCTAAAATGCCACCACAGTGACGCGATTGACAATGTGAAATGAGTGTACGTATATCGTTCGGTAAAACCAGTGGCCGCGCGGCATCATGTACCAACACCCAGTCAACTGGATGATTAGTTGTTAGGTAATTCAGTGCATTTAATACTGAATCTGCACGTTCCTTACCCCCCAATACAGTTATAACGTTATCGGGTAAGGTTAAATCTGGAAAATAAGCGTCATTTTCACTGATAGCAACAATAATCAATGCATTGGGTATCGTTGCTTTTAGCTTATTAATGGTGTGTTCTAATACCGTTTTGTCGCCAAGTTGAATATATTGCTTTGGCTTATCGGACTGCATTCTTGCCCCAACGCCTGCGGCAGGAACAACAAATGCAAAAGAGGGATTAATATCTTTCATTTTTATGTGTTACGCGAAAAAAGGTTTCGCCTTGTTTAATCATACCCAACTCGTTGCGTGCTCGCTCCTCAATGCCCTCGAGGCCAAGTTTGAGATCTTCCACATCTGCTTTCAGTAATTTGTTTCGTTTTTCTAATCTAGCGTTTACTTTAGTGTGTTGAGTAACGGCAGACTGCAGTTTTTTATAGTCTTTTACGCCGTGATGACCAAACCAAAGTTGGTATTGCAAACTTGCAAATAAACACAAAAGCGCTAACTGAAATAATCGCATAGTGAATTTCTATTTTTGAGTTATAAATGGGTGTTTAAAATCTTGCCAATTAATTCGTGCTGCAAGTAACATTTCGCGTAACGTTAACACTCTGGGTGTTGTTGCCCGGCCGAGTAACCACACATGGCCACAACACGCCGCAGAAAACGCAGTTTTACTTGGTTTTAATACCTGAATACCAACACCTTCTTGTGATTTTCCTGCCTTATCAACCCAACCAAATTGATTGCAGTGAAAACCCGACGCGGTTACTTCATCAACGCTATCGATTCTAACAGTTGAATACTCAGCGTCATATACTAAAACCGGAATAATTAAACCAACAAAGGCGTTTTTCCCAAAAAATAGCGTGTTTTTCTCTAAATCGTACTTAGGTAGGTTACGCGACTGCTTTGCAATCCAACTGCCATTTTGAGTATCTAAAGTTAACGGACTATTGCCATCTAAAATATGACTGGCGGCTTTTTCAATATAATATGGAAGGCTTGCAAAACGACGCTGTAATCGCTCTACATTATTAAATGACTCTTTACTCAAACGATGGATTTCACGAACATAAAACGTATTACACAACGCATTATATGCATTGCTTTTTGACGAACTGCGCCAAAGTTCTGTTTGTTCTTTACACCCTGTTTGCACTTATAAAAAACCCACCAAATACACTTAAGTAACCATAGTACATGATTCTATATTTGGATGTAATATAAGCAGTTGCTTTATCAAAGTATATGCTTAATGAAATTTAACTTAACCTTAATTAAGTAAAGTGAACAGTATGGCAGCAATCGATGAAAAAAACGGACGTTAATGAGTAAAATAAAAGGTTGTAGTTACAAGCAATAAGCGCATCAATCGACGCGCTTGCCTAATTTGGCATAACCAGTTTCTAAAAACTGCACAACTTGATGGCGTTTTTTACCAATCAGTAAACAGCCATCGCTCATAAACAAGAAATTTAACCACGTCGCTTTAAATGTACGCCAATCAGTTTCAATAACATGCTTTCGCGATAAGCAATAATAAACGGTTGTGTTCTCGTCCCAATCAAGGTGATTAATTATTTCTTCAGGAAGCGCTTCGTCATTATCCCACGCAGATTCCCACTTTACTGAGTTACCCCATGTTTTACCATTACCCGGCCAATCTTTAGTGTCGAAAAAATCAGGGTGATCTTTTTCACGGCTGACAAATGTGCACCATAAATTCGTTGCACGGCTATCTGACATTGGCTTTATTTTAGAAAGTAAATTTTCTTCGATAGGCAGTTGTTGATGACGAAATGCCCACGCATATTTAAAGTCATCAAGGGATATGTAATTCATACTCGGTCAAATCAGTAAAAAGTCACGAAACTATACCACAATTGATGTTTAAGCTAAATCACAGTAATGGCAGAGCATAAGGTTGATAGAAAAGTAAAACGCAAAAAATCAGACTAGTTAAAGTTGGCTTGGTAACGTTTGCTGGTACTTACTGTAAATTTCAGCCAGTTTTCCTGACTTTTTTAATTCGGCAAAACGACCATCAAACAGTTGGGCTATTTGTTTACCGCGCTCAGATTTCGAAAACGCCATATACAAATTCAATGAGCCGATATCTATTAATTCAAATTCCGATTTATCAGGCTGCTTAGCCAAATGCGTCGCTAAAATTGTGCGAACATCAATAAAATAATCAACTCGATTATGGCGCACTAAGTTAAACCCACTGTCCGTGCTTTCGGTCGGCACGCCTTTTACTTGGGATTTTAACTCACCACTGAGTAACTCATTTCGATACCCTGAACGCCAAACCCCGACTAGTTCAGGCAGCTGTGTCAATTTCGCAGCATCCAAATGGGCCTTTTTAATTAACACAGAAATTGGTTGGCTTAAAACAATATGCTGCGACATAACGTAATCGCTATTTAACGGCATTGCGCCGGTAAAATCAGCATTGCCAGACTTTACTAATTCTAGCGCTCTTAGCCAAGGCGTATACTGCACATCAAACTCTTGTCCATTGTGAAAAACACTGCGCATTAACTCGTGATATAAACCGGAACCATCTTTATCAGTATAATTTGGCCAAGAGTCAGTAACCCAACGAATTGGGGGTTTAATCTCTTCTTGCTGTGACACACTGTAAGTTGAAAACAACAACAAGCTTAAAAAGCAATAAAATCTAATTTTCACAACGCTTGCTCCAGGATGAATACTACAAAACTAAACTAATTTGCTCTCGTTTACTACTTTTAGCTGCAAGTTTGACCTTTACTTAATCACTTATTATGACAAACTTACAGATCTTACCAGTTTAATTTTCAAAAGGTACTCCGTGCAATTTAATGGTACACAAGATTACATCGCGTCAGATTCACTTAAGCTGGCAGTAAACGCTGCAATTACGCTAGAAAAGCCACTCTTAATCAAAGGTGAACCGGGTACAGGTAAAACCATGTTGGCCGAAGAATTGGCAAAAGCACTCGATACTGAGTTAATTCAGTGGCATATAAAGTCAACAACTAAAGCACAACAAGGCTTATATGAATATGACGCAGTATCACGCTTGCGTGATAGCCAACTCGGCGATGAAAAAGTACACGACATTAGCAATTACATTGTTAAAGGTAAGCTTTGGCAAGCCTTTGAAGCGAAAAAACGCCCTATTCTATTAATTGATGAAATCGACAAAGCTGATATCGAGTTCCCAAATGACTTGTTGTTAGAGCTCGATAAAATGGAGTTCTATGTGTATGAAACACAACAGCGCATAAAAGCAATCGACCGCCCAATAGTTATTATTACCTCTAACAATGAAAAAGAGTTACCCGATGCTTTTTTACGCCGCTGTTTTTTCCACTACATAAACTTTCCAACAGCAGAAGAAATGGCACAGATCATTGAAGTTCACCACCCTAACGTGAAACAGGACTTGCTTGCACAAGCGCTACAAGTTTTCTTTGGGTTACGTGATGTAAATGGCCTTAAAAAGAAACCATCTACTAGTGAATTAATCGACTGGCTTAAATTGTTACTTGCCGAAGATATAGACGCACAAACCTTGCATGATAAAACTCAAAAAGGCGGACTTATGCCACTTTTTGGCGCACTGCTTAAAAATGAGCAAGATGTAAGCCTTATCGAAAAACTCGCATTTCTCGCTAAGCGTTAACACTTATGCTGATTGCGTTTTTTTTCACATTAAAAAAACACCGCGTAAATGTGAGCGTGCGTGAACTGTTGGATTTAATCAATGCATTAAAAAAACAGGTCATATTTGCCAATATCGACGATTTTTATCACTTGGCAAAACTGTGTCTAGTCAAAGACGAAACGCAGTTTGATAAATTTGATCGCGCTTTCGCTGAATATTTTGAAGGGGTTGAGGCTGTTGATATTTTCTCTAAGCTGCAAACCCAACATCAACTTCCCGATGCGTGGTTAAAAAAGGAATTTGAAAAGCACCTTAGCCAAGAAGAAAAAGACAAAATTGAGGCCCTAGGTGGCCTTGATAAACTTATGAAAACCTTGGCGGAACGCTTAAAAGAGCAACAAAAAAGGCATGCCGGTGGTAATAAATGGGTTGGCACTGGCGGCACCTCCCCGTTTGGTGCCTATGGTTATAATCCTGAAGGCATACGCATTGGGCAAGATGGCAACAATCATCGCCGTGCTGTAAAAGTGTGGGATAAACGTCAGTTCAAAAACCTTGATCAAGACGCCGATATTAGCTCGCGTACCATGAAACTCGCACTTAAAAAGCTCAGAAAGTTTGCCCGTAGCGGTGAAAGTGACGAACTTGATTTGAATAACACAATTAGTGCAACAGCAAAACAAGGCGGTATGCTCGATGTAAAAATGAAACCTGAGCGCCACAATGCCGTAAAAGTACTTATGTTCTTTGATATTGGTGGCTCGATGGATGACTATATTCACACCTGTGAGCAACTGTTTAGCGCTGCACACTCTGAATTTAAACACCTAGAGTTTTTCTATTTTCATAACTGCTTATATGAAAACGTATGGCAAGATAACAAGCGCCGTTACAGTGAAGTATTGGATACCTTAACAATCATCAACCGCTTTGCGAGCGACTATAAAGTGATTTTTGTTGGTGATGCAACAATGGGGCCTTACGAGATTGATTACTCCGGTGGCAGTGTTGAACATTGGAATGAAGAGCCAGGCAGAGTATGGCTTGAAAGAATAACGCAACACTTTAGTAATGTAGTTTGGCTTAATCCACAACCAAAACAATATTGGCACTACTACCCTTCAATTGGCATTATTGAGCACTTAATGGAAAAGCGCATGTTTCCCCTTACGCTAGATGGGATCGGGCAAGCAATTAAAAGTTTAAATTAGCGCTTACTGCGACTTTACTTTATCTCAATTTGATTAGTAGGATAAAACCCTAATTATAAAATAAAGCATATAAAATGGATAAGCACACGGTTACAGAGTACTTTCTGAGTAAGCCTTTCACGAGCGTAAGCCAACCGTTTGGAGAAGGCGTAGACGTTTTTAAAGTCAAAGATAAAATGTTTGCGACCCTATCGCTTGGTAACGGTAATGAGAAAGATACAAATGGCAAAATGGCGGGTCACTATTGCATTAATTTAAAATGCGACCCCGATGAAGCACTTATGCTCCGCGATATTTTTGACGCTGTTATTCCAGGCTATCATATGAATAAAAAGCTTTGGAATACCGTGATTCTTGATGGTTCAATGCCAAAAGGTGAAATTGAGCGCCTTATAGATAATTCGTTTTTATTGGTTGTTAGTAAAATGACCAAAGCAGATAGAGAAATGATATCACTTCACCTATGACCATAAGTAATCTCAAATCTCTGTCATCGATATAATTCATCTAGTTACTGACATTTTATACCCAATCATACCCAAGCCTAACGTTAAAAAATATTCACAGTTTCTTTAACGCTTTAGAGAAAATGTAAGCAAATAAAAGCAGGGCTTTGCCCCGCTTTTATTTCAAAAGTTAAGAACTCAAATTACAGGTATTGGAATCCCAAAAACTGAAACTTACCTGTGGATGATCCGTCAGGGTCTGGCCCAACTACCGACTCACCCAAATACACATCATAGTGAAATGCACCACTACCTGTTATTGACACTGTCTTCCCTAAAATCGCCCCCATAAAATCAGCTGATGATGTAACTGTGACGTCTGTTTTTGGCGCATAAACGGCAGCATATATGTCTTCTGTGCCACCCTGAATTGCAATACCATCACCAACGTAATCGCTAAAAATGCTTAATACTGGAAGTTTGTCAGGATTAGTTAAACCAACATCTGGAGTGTAAATTTCACCACCGCCACCTACTTCAAACGTACCTTGAATTATAATCATTAGGCTACTGCCATCAGGGATCGTTAAAGTAGATTGCCCACCCATTTCAAAATCCCCTTTTATAAACCAAACCACGTGCGAATTATCAGCAATTTTAATATGACCTTTAACAGATACATTATCGACCATAATCACGTTACGTTCTAAACTTAGAAAAGTAGCTCTGACGCTTTCAAGTGAAGCAACACTGCCTTGATTTGTTGAGTTTCTATCAACTGAAAATTCAGCACTTGTTTCGCCAATAACAAACACATCTCCACTACCTGAACCACTGACAAATAAATCACCGTTCGATACATAATCTTGATTAATATCTGACATTTGACTGTCAATATTCAAAGGGTCGCATTGCACTTCACTGTCTTCGCCACCATCATCAAATGGGATCTCCTCCAGCGGCTCTATTTCGTCAAACAAGGCAATGATGTTTTCTTCCGTATCGTGGTAATCACCCAAACCAAAATCTGTGTGCTCGATAAAACTACCGGTGCCAGCATACAATAAATCATCGTTAGATATAGTGGTTCCCCATTTAGGTAAGCTAACATCACCTACAACACGTACACCACCATCGACGCGACCATAGGTTTGTATAAAATTACCAAAAGTTTGAACGCCAAATGATAAGTTTGATGTCTCATAATCAATAATTGCATTATTCAAAAAGACATTACCTTTGCTATAAACACCACCATAAATAGTCTCACCCGTTATATCGATGTTAGATGGATCGCTTGAGCTGCCCGCAACAGGTGACGAAATTACATCACCGCCAACAACAACTTGTGATAAGGTAATATAGTTATTGCTTTGAATTGAACCGCCGATAATCGTATTTTTTACATCAACATAATCTAAGGCGCTTACATCACCACCAATAAAGCTTGATGCGCTTGTAATATCGACAAAACCGTTAGTACTTAGATTACCTGAAATAGAGGCCGAGCCACCAAATATCACATTACTGGTAGCCTTCACATCACCTTGAATATCGGCACCACCTTTAATAGTAATAACACCAATATCTGAAACAGTACTTACCGTAACCGCATCCCCAATGTTATCTCCACCATATGCACCATCTTGGGAGTTATAACTATCTGCTTCGCCACTGCCGCCCAATACAACGCCATCACAACCAGTTAACCCCGTAGCAAATGGCGATGGGTAATTAACCAAGTTTCCCGGTACAAATTTAAAAACAGCACTCAGTGTATCTCGCCCTTCGAACTGGCTGCCTTGAGTTTTAAATGTAAATACATCACCCGATACCGAAGTTAGCTCACTACTATATTTGCTATGATCAGATAGTCCCGTATCTGACATCATATCGGTATTTGCCGCCAGCGCTTCGACAAAATCATCTAACTCCATGTAAGGGTTAGCTTTAATCATATTTTCAACTTCTTCACGAATATTTAACACACCAAGCTCAGCTGTATGTCGAGAGTTCATTTTCTTGTGAAAATTACCTGACAACCGCTCTTGTATAAAATTATCCTTCAATGAGCCAGCAACTAAGACACTCGCCATCATGACAAGCATCATAACGCTTAATAAAGCAAACCCTTTATTTGGATGAGAACACAACATTAGTTTGTCTCCTCCATTAAAATTTTACTGCTTACAGCGATATCAATTCTTACTCCATTTGGCAAATCTGCAATTGGAAAATCGTTCGGTAAAACGGTAATTTGAACCAAGTTCCCATTAATCGCAAAAGACATATTTGCGATTCCCTGAAGAATAACCACTTCGCCATTACCAGCGTTACAGAGTAGGTTTGGAACTTCAAATCGGTATGATTCTGTGTAAGGCGCAGCAACAGGCACAGTGCCATCACACGCAACTGAACCGACTTTATCTTGAATCACGCGAATATTGTCAGGTGCAGTCGATACGGGGGAAACCAGTGTTTGTTTCAAACTTCTGCTAAATACTTCTGTTGTGTAACGGAGCACCTCTTGCGTGTTTTCTATATTTTTAGATAAATTAATCGAATCGGAAATTCCGATATAGGCAAATCCAGTTCCAGCTATTAAGCTCATCGAAACAGCCATAGCTACCATCAACTCAACAAGTGAAAAACCTGATACCGTTTTCATGAACAAACCCTCGGAAGCTTAACCTGTAACGCTGCACTGTTAGCTAGATTGTCGGTCATTCGTTCATCGTTCCAGCTAACTAGAACTTCAAAGTCATCGATGTCAAAACCATTAGGAAACTCAACTGTGTATTTGTTTGTTTGAGCAGCTACATCAAGATCTGCAAGTTCAATATTGCCATTTTGTAAATCGCATAAATTAGCCCAAGACTGTTCGACTGCATTATTCGCCTGTATCAACGATAAAGTATAATCAAGGCTGCTAGCAGCATATTGCAATGACTTAACTTGACCCACTCCAAGACTAAGTAATGCAATCGCTGAAACAACCGTTGCAACCATAGCCTCCACAAGCGAAAACCCAGACTGTTTTTTATGGAGTTTCATTGATACAAGCTCCCTTAGTTAATTGGCTTTGCCCACTCACTAACACAGCAAAGCAACGGTCTCGAGTATCGGCATCATCATCAACGATACTTAGATTTATGCTTGTCGTCTCACCCGAGGCACGCACAGTCATATTTGCCAGCCCTTCAACTTTAATGTTTTCGTAATTACTACTAAAAACCATAATAGTTTCGCCATCAAGCTGGACGTGCCAATCAGCTCCTGAAACTACCAGTTCAATATCCGACTCCCGCTTAACTGCTTCACTGCGAGCAAACTTAAACGTGCTGGTTAGTTGATTTGCAGTAGCAACGAGTCTGTCCGATTTAATGGTGGTAATCATAGAAGGAATTGCAACAGTACTTAGAATGCCAACAATACTTGAAACAACTGCTAACTCTATTAAGGTATATCCATTTTTCATAACGTCACCTCAACGCCAGCACGTGTCGAGAGAAGCAGTTGTGGTGCCTTGTTGGTTAACAGACAAGTCACCGCATTTATCGTCTGATTGTGGTCCTTTGGGACTTGCATTCAAGGTGAATGCTGTGTCGCTATCACGTGAATACGTAAAAGCATAATAATCAGATGTTTCAGGAGTAATAGCATCTTCGGCGGGGTATTCACCAAGGCGTGTATAGTTTCTCTCAAGCGTGCCTGAGAGCTGAAGTAAATATTGCTGCGCGTCTACTCTGCGACTTTCCTTAACGTATTCAGTATATGCTGGCAAAGCTACCGCTGTTAAAATACCAATGATTGCAACCACTATCATTATTTCAACAAGTGTAAAGCCGCTATTTTTTTGCATTTCCTCACTCCTAAAAGCGCACTATGAAATGCAAATCCGTTTGTCAGTGCAGTCTTATAAGTATAGAAAAGCCTAAAAAATAGACAAAACAAAATAGTCTCTTTTTGCTGTATTGAGCAAATTTGAGCCCCATTTTGCTAAGCAAACATTTAATTAGTAACCAAAATTTAAATCTAATAATTTTCCAATAATTTTTGGGAATATTTCTCAGTATCGAGTACAACATTCACTTCACGGGCTTTTGCATCAAGTTCGGCTTGCCAAATACTTAACTCTTCCATCGTAATGGTATTGTCATCAAGCTGCCAAAGCTGACGAGAACCGGCATACGAGTAGTTAATTATCTGCATGGCAATAACATCGCCTTGCTCAACCGCAGCTTTTAACTTACGCATTTTACGGGTAATGTAATTTAGCTGTTTTTTCAGCTCCCAAACATACGTTACTTCTGTCATAAAATCGTGATGTTTATATTTTTTTAACACGCTTCCAATCACTAAACAGCTAATCACGACTCCTGCAAGGTTCCAGTGGAAATGACCCCCTTGCTCATTCGGTAAAACGGCGATGAGCCCTTGTGCAATACCCAAACTGCCGACAACGAGTGCCACAATGCAGCCAACAATCACTTTATTTAAATGATTGCGATAACGAGCTTTATTGATCTCTTGTAATTTCATGCGCGTAAAACCTATAAATTATTCTGACGTGTATCAAGACAAGGCATTTTACCATTTATTAATTGAAACAAAACCTTGCAAGTCAGTTGTTAAAATATAAAATGAAAACGATTATCAATAGCATTAGATGAGAAAACACATGAAATATTTAATTAAGTTAGGTTTTATTACTTTAGCGGGAGCACTATTCTCTGCCAATGCATCAGCTTCGTGCAAAGCTACACTCGAAGCCAACGATATGATGCAATTCAACCAAAAAACACTGAGTTTTTCTAAAGACTGCAAAGAAATTAGCATTGAGTTAAAGCACGTTGGTAAATTACCTGCTCAAACTATGGGCCATAACGTTGTAGTTGTAGACACAGCAAATATACAGGCTGTTGCAACAGACGGTATGTCAGCAGGAATCGATAACCAATATGTAAAGCAAGGCGATGAGCGCGTATATGGATATTCCAAAGTAATCGGTGGCGGCGAAACAACCACACTCACTTTTGCAACCGACAAATTAAAAGCTGGTGGCGACTATTCATTTTTCTGCTCATTCCCAGGCCACTGGGCGATTATGAAAGGTAAGTTAGAGTTCAAATAGGCTGAAAATTCCTATTGGGCGTTTTTTAAACGCCCCTAAGGACAAATGTCCTTACCTCAAGCATCTACAAAGCACTATATTGGTGAATCACTTTGAAAATACAGTGTGTAATAATGAACTTTAACGTCATTAAAACGTCATAACTCTGTATTAAGTTAATGGAAATCGCAGGCACCCTGATCCAGTGGCTGTACTTGTAAAACCAGTGTTTACCCTAAACACTTAGATAAGAGAGTCGAAAATGGACTATTTATATCAAGGATCCAAAATCCATGTGGCATTGCCTGTGGACTTTGCATCCATCAACAAAAGCAAGGTGACTTTCGAAGATAAGTCAGGCAATCAACGCGTTGATTTCGAAAACAAAAGCGACGCACGCCAATTCCTTAGCTGGCTAACAAGCCAAAAATAAAAAAACCGCGAAATTCGCGGTTTTTTTATGTCTGCTAATAAGTTTGTTAACTTGGCCAATTAAATAAACCTCACATTTAAACCGCTTACTCCAAATGAAAATATTTCGCTCTGCTCACATAAGATATAGAGTAAATACTTCATTAAACTGTAAATTAGCTGTAAAACTAAACACTTAACTTAGTACCTTTATTAACAACAAAAATAAGGGTACACATGAAAATCAACGCTATCTCACTACTTGTTGCTGGTGCTATTGCTTGCGCAAGCCAACAAGCGAACGCCTTCTCACAAGAAACACACAAACGCATTGTTATTGATGCAGTAAACTACATGCAACAAAACCCAAGTTCTACTGAGTATGCCAAGTTGTCCGCATGGGCGTCTCAACTTAACTTGTCAGTTGCTCAGTTGGCTAACTTACTTGGTCAAGCTGCTTACGACGTTGATGATTTTGAAGATACATTCTTTTGTGGCGCAATCACAGGGTCTTGCGTACAAGCGCCTATTTGGGGTGCAGCAGAAAGCATTGTAAAGTACACTAGCTACTGGCACTTTCAAAACCATACCCAAGGGCCCGACCAACACGGCAATGACTTTGGTGGTTATAACTACCAAAAACTTACGGTGTGGGGTGACATTGACAATTTAGCCGCAACTTGGTTAAAAGGCGATTACTTGGACGATGGCCGCGGTGGCGAAACCGGCTGGTTTGGTTCTGACTCAACGAAATACAATAGCTACGGCATTACTGAAGCAAACTACCGCATTGATGGTCACTCACACTACAACATGTATGATGACTTTGAAGAAATGCCGTTCCAACCAATTGATCATTTGGGTCAATACTGGTTTCAAAAGTTTGTCGAAAGCAAAAATCCACAGATCCTAGGATTTGTATTTCACACCACTGATTTACTACAACCACACCACACTTGGGTAACATCTGCATTAAATCATTCTGGTTGGGAATCGTGGGTAAAAGATTACTACGATAAAGAGCAGCTAAACGATTTTAGTAAAGTCAGCCAAGCACTTGAATACTACGCAACACTAGATGCAAACCAGCAAGATATTCGCCCAATTCTTACTCAAGGTGGTGCACTTTCATATTCACAAGGTGGCATAGTACTTAATTCAAAAGATCACTACGACCGTGTAAATACCGGGCAAGTTGTGATCCCACATGCCATTGCTATGGTCGTTCATTTACTTAATCATGCCGTGGTACAGCTATAAATGAAGTTTTTAGTATTATTAAGCACGCTTTTAGCGTGCTTTGCACACGCTAATGTGCAATTTAATAACGATGAAATTGCTTTTATGAAGCAGTTTTATATCAAGCAAGGCGAGCAATTATCCAAGCAGCAAACACAACAAAGGCTTGAAACTCTGTATTTTCACCTTGCATTGGCAAAACAAAAAGCACCGACATTATTGGAGCGTGTTTCAAGTGTAGGCTTTAGCACTAACTACCATAAAAAACGCTATATGATCAGCTTATTAGATAATGGATTTACTAAAATTTCAGCACCAAACATTGCTCTTAGCAGTACTGAACTAAAACAGCTACTGGGTAACTACCCTCATAATGGCATAGCAACAACGCAACTTTTAGCTAAGTTAACTCAACCCTTAACTACAAGCTATACATTGGCAGATGCTTATAATGATGCATCCATGCAAGCGCGCTTTAACCTGCACCAAGGTGACATAAAACAGCTTGCTGAACTCGTAAAGGTAGAAGCCCATTATCAAACCGTAAAGCAACAGCATCAAAACCCAAATATTCGCTGGCAGGTACTCGAGTCACTCAGTACAAGTCAGGCTATCACGCCAGCTCTGCTTAACTATCTTGGTGTAAAAGCCAGTATGCATAATGAAAGCCCATACCTCGACAGTTTGAAACAACAAATTTCAGCACCTGAAATTGCTAAATACTACCAACAAAATAAACAGCAATTTCGCTATAGCTCAGAAGTAACGGCAGCATCGCTATCTTTTAGCTCGCATGAAGCTGCACAAACCGCCTACAAAAATAATGCGCTGTCACAGCAACTGAATAGCAAAAAAACAGTTATAAAACGTAATTCACTTAGCAATAACTTTGTTAATCAAGCCGCATTCAATTTATCCATAAAACAAGGTCCTACGCTTTTACGCAAACCTAAAAACCAATGGGTGATCATTCAAGTATTTGATAAAAAGTATGATTACTACCCTGAAAACAGTGAAACCGTTGTCTATCAGGCGAAAACCTCGCTTGCAACAACACTGGCTAAAAAGCAGTATGCCACTGCTAAAAATCAATGGCTAAAAGGCGGCCAATTATGAAATTAAAATTACTATTTGCTAGCATAGTCATAGGGTTGATTATCGCGCTTGGTTGGTTTAGCAATTTGCCAATGAGCCCAAATACATATACTGCGATTAATGCTCCAAAAACCGTGCATTCAAGTGCAAAACCCGCAGCAAAAATACAAACCATTGAAACAAAAACACCAGTATTAACCGTTAACAGCAGATTAAAAACAACATTAATCAGCCCTGTAAAAACGCATGTTAAAGTGGATATTCCGCCGATATCACCAACTAAGATAGAGACAACATTTACCGGTGATTTAGATGATCACGAGGCTTACTTAGCGTATGAGAATGAACAAGAAATCGCGTTAAAAACAGCGTATATTCAAGCCGCCAAAGACAAAGTAAAGCAGTTAAACTCTTGGTTAGTAAAAGGCATAAACCAGCAACTTGATGCCTCTCAAATTGAATTTGCGAAAGAAAAAATTAAAGCACTAGAGCAACTCACCCAATCATTAGAAGAAGAACTAAAAAAGGCGAGCTAAATGCTCGCCTTTCTACCAAATCAACTAGCCTATTAAGCTGGTTTTAAATCAATTTTGCGCTGGTTGTAGTAGCTAATAAGGTCATCTACTGTTTTTTGGCAATACTCACGAATGCCCGAAACCAGCATATTCTTTTCACCTTTACCAATCACTTTATCACCATCTTTAAAAACAAATGGTA
The DNA here is from genome assembly GCF_057367955.1 of Pseudoalteromonas sp. NS-SX12. Classification (NCBI taxonomy): domain Bacteria; kingdom Pseudomonadati; phylum Pseudomonadota; class Gammaproteobacteria; order Alteromonadales; family Pseudoalteromonadaceae; genus Pseudoalteromonas; species Pseudoalteromonas sp. NS-SX12. Next base: position 327,870 of record NZ_CM170634.1, read on the forward strand.
GCGTGATTTTTCCGCGTTTTCCTGTTAGCTCAAATTCAGGCGTCACAAACTCTAATACCGGTTGTTTAACATCTAGGCTAGAGAACTCAATCGACATTGACTCGTACATTACCATAGGGCGTGCAGGGTTAATCATCACCTCTTGCTCACCCATCAGCGGAATAATCACGTGTGGGAATGCTTTACCTGAAAATTCCACATAGTTTTTAATTAAACTATTGGTCAGCTCTTCACAGGTTGATGTCTCACCTTCACGGTTTACCGATAAGTACACTTTATCATCTTGTGTTAACGCAATTTCACTGTCGGCATTAGGAAAAGTAAGCGATACTTTTTCGTCTACCATGCCAGCAAAAGTAAAGTGCATTTTTTCACTTACACCATATTTGTTTAACACCATTGAGAAAAGTAAATCACCTGGTACACAAAAACGCTTTGCATCAATATCATGAAGCGGGTTGTAATCGTCAGCAATCAGTTTTGCAAAACGGCTAGCCTGATCACGGCTGAACGATACTTTTCCTTCAGACTCTTGATAGAAACCAGATAACATAAAATAACCTCAATTTTAACTTGGCCGCGCATTTTATCAGCGTTTTTCGGAATAATTGGTCATACCTGTTTAAAGGCAATCACGATTGCTAAAAGCGCCATTCTAAATTCAAATAATACTTATCCATAGATAAGAAAGTGTGGTGACTATAACCGGCTTTTAAACCCCAATTGCGGGCGAAATCATACTGTAAACCTAAGCCTAAATTTGCGCCAAAATTGGTTGAGTTTTCACGTGCAATCGGCTCTCGCTGTTGCGAGTGATGGTAGGTTAATTTAGTAGAGACACGCGTTACTGCAAGACCAGCGATACCGTAAAACGATAACTTATCATTAATATGATAAAAATGGTAAATGCCATCTAAGGTTAAAATACTCGCATCGCTGTCATGGTACACATTATTCTTACAATCAAAAAAACATAGGTCTAACCAATCAAGTTCAATGCCATAGGTGTAGTTGGCGCGCACTGCTAAATCGTTTGTCACATAATAACCTAAGCCAACACTTGCATTAACAATGTCAGAATCATCACCATTTAAATCATAATCATCCAATAAATCTTGCAGGTTTTGATCTAGCTCGTCGCGCGCATCCTTACTGTTGTAATTGTAATAATTTGAAGCAACCCCAAAGTTAATAAAATATTGACCTTGTTTTTGGGTTTTTGCCATTGCTGTAGCGGGAATTAAAAGCGTTACTATAAAAATCAGAAAAGAGGCCGATTTCATAACTATCCTTTTGTATTTGAATGAAAAATTAAAAACGGATATATCGTACCTAATTTGTGAAAAACGCCCATAAATTAATGGTAATAAAATGTAAAAAGCCAGCATTATGCTGGCTTTTAAAAACAATAAATTTAAACGTTATTATTGCGCTTGGTACGCCTTATAGGCTTTTTCTAGCTTCTTCGCCTGTTTCTTAGAAACACCGATATGGTTTAACGCTACACGTAAACGTGCACGCGACATATCTGAACCTAAAATCTCCATTGCATCAACAACCGATGTAGACGATGTTTTACCTGTGATAGCAACAAAAATTGGCTCTAAGAAGTCTTTAATCTTAAGCTCAAAGTGCGTTGCAACCGCTTTAGCAATGGCAAAAATCTCTGATTTTTCCCAAGTACGTAGTGCTTCTAATTCCCAGATGAAAATTTGTAACGCTTCACGTACCACATCTTCTTCTACCTTACCTGCTGTAAGTAGTGCTGGGTCATATTCTGGTGTACCTGCAACAAAGTGACCAGCTAAATCAACTAAATCTGATAACTTATTAATACGCGTTTTTGCCTGCGGTAATACTTTAGCAAGTAACTCAGGGTTAAATTTCCAGTCAAAGAAACGCGCCATTAACTCTTCATCAGATAAGTTTTCGCGGATCCATAAACCGTTTAACCAGTTAAGCTTGTCGATATCAAAAATTGGACCACCTAGTGATACACGCTTCATATCAAAGTGTTCAATCATTTCATCAAGCGTGAACTTTTCACGCTCATCTGGCATTGACCAACCCATACGGCCAAGGTAGTTAAGCAATGCTTCTGGTAAAAAGCCCATCTCTTTATAGTAATTAATCGATGTTGGGTTCTTACGCTTAGATAATTTTGACTTATCAGGATTACGCAGTAGTGGTAAGTGACCAAGTACTGGCGGCTGCCAGCCAAAATCTTCATAAAGTTTTAATAACTTAGGTGCTGAGTTAATCCATTCTTCACCACGGAAGATATGGCTAATTTCCATATGGTGATCATCTACCACATTGGCTAAGAAATAGGTTGGGAAACCGTCCGCTTTTAAAAGCACCTGCATGTCTACGTTTTCCCACGGGATCTCAATCTCACCACGTAGATAATCGTTAAACTTGAAAGAACCTTCAGCAGGAATTTTCATACGGATAACGTAAGGCTTACCCGCTTCAAGGTTTGCTTTAATTTCGTCTTCAGACAAGTTTAAACCACGGCCGTCATACTTAGGACGAAGACCTTCCGCCATTTGCTCTTCACGCATTTGGTCAAGTTCTTCAGCTGTGGCAAAACAGTAAAACGCTTTACCTTCATCAACTAATTGATGCGCAAACTTTCTGTACAAATCAGAACGCTCAGACTGACGGTAAGGGCCAAACTCGCCACCCACATCAGGACCGTGATCCCAGTTAAGGCCTAACCATTTAAGGCTATCCATAATCGCTTGTTCTGATTCACGCGTGCTACGCACTTGGTCTGTATCTTCAATACGCAGTACAAATTCACCACCTTGCTGTTTCGCAAAGCAGTAGTTAAATAGTGCAATATAGGCCGTTCCTAAATGCGGATCACCGGTTGGTGACGGTGCAACACGTGTACGAATTGTCATCAAATTTCTCTTATAAATCGATAGCGATAAAATTGGCGAAAAGATAGCACACCACGGCTATTTTTCGAAGTCATTCCCACACTTTTTTAAGCTAAATTACCACCTCAATTCCACCATCACGATGCCGTAGCACTTGATCTACACGGGCAAGACCGAGTTCAAATGCGTGTCGTGAGCTGGGACCACCCAAAGTAAATCTCAGTGCGTTGCAATTCGCGTTGCCATTGCGTGTGAACACATCAACTGTTCGCACAATCACCCGATTTGCTTTTAATTGATTTGCTAATGAGAACATATTGATATGCTCAGGCAGTGGTAAATACACATTCAAGCCCGAAAATATGGCCTCTAAGCCATGTTTTTCAAAAAGCGCTCGCAGTAAGTTGATACGCGCTCTTACTTCTTCTGCAAGCTGCAATTGATTACGTTTAAATTCATCATCATGTAATGCAAGTGCTAACAACTCAAAATTCATCATTGAAACCGACCAACACTGGCTATGAATTTGCTTAAGTACTGCTTGCTGCCACAAAAATGGCGCAATTAAGTAACCAGCGCGCAGGCCTCCAGCAAAGTATTTTGAAAAACTACCTATATAAAACACTCTGTCATTGGCAGTTTGCCAAAGCGGTAAACGCCAGTTTTCAGGCAAACAGTAGTTCACATCATCTTCAACAATAAAAAAGTTGTAACGCTGGCTGAGCGCAAGCAGCCCATCTAATGTTTCTTGGTCATAGCGAATATTGGTGGGGTTTTGACAGTTTGGCGTAATGTAAATTGCTTTTACGGTATGTGACTTACAGTAGGCCTCAAGCGCGTTTAAATCGATACCTTGCGGCGTTAGCGCCATCGGTTTGGTGTTTAAACCAAGTGAATCGCATGCTTGATAAAAACCCGGATAACACATTTCTTCGTGAAGTACCGTGTCGCTAGGTTGGCACAATGCAGCAAGCACACTATAAATCGCTTGCTGAGCACCTTGGCAAAAAATTAGTTCCTGCTTACCAATTTGCAACCCTTTATCGTTCAACCAGGCTTTATAGGTATGTTGTAGTTCATCGCTGCCATTGAGTTTGTAGCGCAAAACATTTGTCAGTGCAGAGGCGTTATTTGCTAGCTTGCGCATTTGCTCGGCCAATACATTTTGCTGCCCCATAAGCGGCATCATACTCGATGAAAAATCGGTATCGTCTAATTCATCCAGATGAACTGACTGCGCTTTTATAAACGTGCCTGCCCCAAGTTTTGCCGTAGCAATGCCGCGTTTAACGAGTAAATCATAGGCGCGCGTAACCGTGCCATGAGTCACACCAAGGTGATCGGCCAAAATTCGTTGCGCTGGTAATTTTTGCTCTGCAGAAATTACCCCAGATTGGGCGACACGCTCAATTAAATCTGCAAGCGATTGATATTTTGAACTTAATTTGCAGAGCTTTTGGTACTCCGCAACATCTGGCAACCAAATTGTATTCATAACAATAATTAAATTGATCCTTTTTAAATAATATGCCATTGCTAACAATATAAATAAATATGAAATTGTATTGATACAATTAGAGGATCAAAATGGAAACCAGCACAGTATTATCATTATTGCCTGCACTTATATTATTTAGCATTAGTGCCACACTCACACCTGGGCCAAATAATATTCTGCTCGCCTACTCAGGGGCGAATTTTGGTTTTCGTAAAACGCTGCCGCATATTGTGGGCATTCGTATCGGCATGACGTGTATGCATTTAGCTATGTTGCTTGGCCTTGGCAAGCTGTTTGAACAGTATCCAATGCTGCATCAAGTATTAAGTGTGTTTGCCGCCAGCTACATTATTTATTTAGCCATTAAAATTGTGCGTGGTAAGCCAAATAGCAGTAACAGTAGCGCCTCCCCTATGACGTTTAGCCAAGCAGCGCTATTTCAATTGGTGAATCCTAAATCATGGGCAATGTTACTCACTTTAGTTACCGCACTGACTTTACCTAATGAACAGTACTGGCCATCAGCTTTGCTAGGTGTAATCGTATTTAACTTGGCGACCTTACCTTGCTCGTTTTTTTGGGTTGCTGTTGGTCGTTACTTAAAGGGATTTCTACAAAATCCACAAAAGCTAAAACGTTTTAATTTGGTTATGGCAAGTCTGTTACTACTGACATTACCACTTATCTTTTATTAAGGAATTAACAATATGAAGGTGAGCCACACAATTGATGAGCATGATTTTGAACACATTCATCAGTTCTTATCGCTTCATGCATATTGGTGTTTAAATATTCCAAAACACACACTAAAAACAGCGTTAAGCAACTCACTATGCTTTGTTGTAAAAAGTGATGAGGATGAACTGCTCGCATTTGCACGGGTAGTAAGTGACTATGCCACATTCGCTAATTTATTGGATGTATTTGTTTTACCCGACAACCGAGGCTTGGGAGTTGGCAAAACTCTCATAAAAGCAGTCGTTGAACATCCAAAATTACAAGGTTTAAGGCGTTTCACCCTTGCCACTAAAGATGCGCATGGGCTTTATCAACAATTTGGCTTTAAAGCGCCTAAGTTCCCAGACGCAAATATGGAAATCTATTTACCCAATATTTATCGAGATTAAGGCACAATAATAGTGGGTGCTTCTGGCTCTTCTTTACCTAACATACGGCGAATAGCATGCAGTTTTTGGGCATGCTCATTCTCTTTGTGATACGCGATATACACATCGCGCTTAAACTCAGGTAATGCATCTAATCGGTGCAATGAGCCTTGCTCAATAAAAGGCTCTACTAATACATCGGGTAAATAGGCCGTGCCGCCGCACTGCAGCATTAAATCAAGAGCGATACGTGCTGTACTGGTTCGCATTAATGGTGTTGCCATGCCTTTAAGCTCTTTTCCATGCCATGCCGTAAAATTAGTGCCCCAATCAACACGAATATAACGGGTTACATCACTTGGACTAGCAATTGGCTCGCTTGAAGTTGATACTGGGATTAATGCAAAAGTATGCAGTAATTCAATTTTAAGCTCTTCCGCTTTGGGCGGATCAAAAATAATTGCGATATCTAGTGAGCGCTCTAACAATTGTCGCGTGATCTGCTCTCGCGCTAAAATTTCAGCCACCAAGCTTACATCAGGTTGCGTCGCGTATATTTTTGAAATCGCATCATGAATGTAGGTATCCCACGTATTCGGCGTACCTGCGATAGAAATTTGCGTCACTTGCTCTTGGGTTAATGCTACATCTTGCTTTGCCATACGCAATGTTTGCATCATCACTTCGGCATGCGAAACAAATCGTTCGCCCGCAGGCGTAAGCTGAATATTGTTACGGTTGCGAATAAATAGCTCTACGCCAAAATACTGCTCAAGCTGACGAATTCTCGAACTTACAGCAGCTTGTGTTAAATATAAATTTTCAGCCGCCTTACCAAAATGGCGACAATTTTTTACTTCTATAAAGGTTTTAACTAATTCGATATCCAAAGCAGCATCTCTTATCGTGACGATAAATTTTTATTGTTGTACTTAGTAAACACAATTCACGCATACTCCGCCAAAATGGGCAAAGTTGTCAACATGAGTATCTCATATGGACTTATTACATGGTTTTGTAAAAACAAGCAATTTCTATGATGACCTGAATTTTCCACAAGGATTTAACCGTAGCGGACACTTTACAATTCAAGAAGCAGAATTGTTAACAGCCATCGGTAAGCGATTATTTCAATTAGAACATCAACTAGCAGAGCCACAAAATCACACTGAAGAGAATTTTGTGGCTATGTGCGTTACAAAACGAGACCCCGAAACTCGATTAGAGAGTTTGTGGCACAAGTATAAATCGGCTACTCAAAGCAAACGATTTCATACGCTAAGTAGTTCAGTTAAAGCCAATGTTGATAACGCATTTAATGAATTAGAAGGTAATTACTAATGCGTGGTTGGATAATCTACAAGCAAAACGAAATGCTATTACGTCAAGAAGCGTACGAAATACACCGCTTACTTGAAGTAGCAAAAGAAGAAAATATTGAATTACAGGTATTTTCACCGGATCAGTTCGATCTAACGGTAACCCGTGATGACGAAAAAAGTATTCTAATTGATGGTAAACGTCAGGAACTTCCTGATTTTGTAATGCCACGCATGGGTGCTGGCACAACCTACTTTACCCTTGCTGTCATTCGTCACTTAGAGCGCTTAGGTGTTTACTGTGTAAACAGCTCGCATTCAATTGAAACCGTAAAAGATAAGCTGTTTGCACAGCAAATCTTAGCTGAAAAAAACTTACCAACACCCGATACCATGCTGGTTAAGTTCCCAGTAAACGTGGCGTTAGTTGAAAAGCAAATTGGTTTTCCTGTGGTTGTAAAAACCCTGTCGGGTTCGCAAGGCAGCGGTGTATTTTTATCAAAATCACCGGGCGAATTTGATGACTTAATGCAATTAATTGAAGCAACAAGTCCAAAAGCAAATATTATTTTGCAGCAGTTTGTAAAAGCGAGTCACGGTAGAGATTTGCGCGTATTTACCATTGGTGGTCGTGCAATTGCCTGTATGGAACGTAACTCAAACGGCGAAAACTTTAAAGCAAATGTAAGCTTAGGTGGCGTTGGTAAACTTTACCCAATTACCCCTGAAATTGAATGGCTTGCCACACAAACTGCCAACGTGCTTGGCTTAGATGTAGCAGGTATTGACTTATTATTCGATCAAGAACACTTTAAGATTTGCGAAGCGAATTCATCGCCTGGCTTTGAGGGATTAGAAAACGCAGTCGATATTGACGTACCGCGTGAAATCTTTCACTTTATTCGCATTCGCTTAGGTATTTTTGATAAAGCCTCCGCTAAAAAGGCAACCAAACCAGTTGCAAAGCAAGTGGAAGAAAAAAGCTAATAAATTGCTTTAATAGCAAAACGCAGCCTAGAGCTGCGTTTTTTGTTTCTTTAATAAGTAGCTTTGAATTTGTTTAGGTAATTTGCATTTACCCGTTGTTGTGCCATCACAATCGTGTACTGCTACTTTCACAAGTTTACTATCTACTACCGGCACAATGTACTTTTCACAGCGTTTATCTTTTTGAACATAGCCTTCAATGCATTGCCACCCGCCTTCGCCATTATCAATGGCAAATTCAGGCAAGCCATAGCTGACGCACTGACCGTAGCGCCAATCCTTACCAATAGGGCAAACACATCCACCACCTACTAAGGATTTATCCATGTCTTTACCACATTGGCTCGCATATAAATTCAGTGGAAAAAATAAGAGTAATATCAGCCATTTCATTCGTCACTCCATAACAAAAAGCAAAACAACACTGTGACATATTACATATAAAACATGAAAAAACAAAAAACGCAGCCGAAGCTGCGTTTTGTAAAACTCTTTACTACTTATTGAAAATTAAGCAGCTTTTTTTGCTACTTCATTTTCTAAAAAGGCAATAATATCGTTCGACTCATAAAGCCATGTTACTTTGTCGTCTTGCTCAATACGTAAGCACGGCACTTTGACCTTACCGCCCTCTGCTGCAAGCGTTTCACGGTGAATACCTTCGGCTTTTGCATCACGTAACTCAATATTTAAGCTGTTGCGCTTCATTGCACGGCGTACTTTTACGCAAAACGGGCACGCTTTAAATTGATACAAGCTTAGGTTTTGGGTTTTTGCGTCAATTTCAGCCTGTAACTGTGCATCGCGCTTAACACCACGTGGTGTTGTAATAAAATCAAAAAACAAAATAATGCGGCCTAATAACCAACGAACAAACTTCATACAACCTCCAATAAATTTGGCGGCATTTTACTGTAAATGCTGGAACGAATAAAGGTTAGCCCGAAGTAAGAAAAGTCTAACTTATAACCAACGGCGGACGTTTGTTTTGTAGCGTGTAAACTGATCACCAAAGCACTCTGTTAGTGCGGCTTCCTCTGGTTTAATTTGAAAGCGCTCAATAAACAACATAAATGCCACAACACCTAAAAGGCTTAACCAACTGCCAAGTAATATAGCAAAGCCTAAAATCGCGAAAGCCATGCCCAAATACATTGGGTTTCGCGTGTATTGAAAAATACCGCTTGTAACTAAGCTTGAAGCGGTTTCGGGTTTAAGTGGGTTTACCGTGGTACTCGCTTTTCGAAATGAAATAACACCAGCAAGGGCAATCGCTACCCCAAGCAAAACGGCAAGTACAAACAGTTTAAAATTAAGTGTGCGAATAATCTCAAATGTGAATTCAGCATCCGACACTAAATACATGCCCACCATACAAGATAATCCCACCACAGGGGGTGGGATTTTATTATTTAGCTTATTGGCGAATGAGGTAATCACCCTCACCTACCCATTTATATGTAGTTAATGCCTCTAAGCCCATAGGCCCACGGGCATGCAGCTTTTGTGTTGATACCGCAACTTCAGCACCTAAGCCAAACTGCGAACCATCAGTAAAGCGGGTACTCGCGTTAACATATACCGCCGCAGAATTTACCGCTGCAACAAACTTATTGGTATTGCTCAAACTTTCAGACAAAATACCATCTGAGTGACCTGATGAGTGTTCACGAATATGCATTATCGCTTGGTTAATATCATCAACGACTTTTATGCCAAGCGTTAGGCTTAACCATTCTTTGCTGTACTCACCATCAGCAATTTGGCTAACGCGCTCACTCAGCGCAGCTGCTCTTTCGCAGCCTTTAAGCGTCACTTGATCTAAACGTTGTGCTAATAATGGCACTAACTGCTTTGCAATTGATTCATCCATAAGCACAGTATCAAGCGCATTACACACACTTGGGCGCTGTACTTTGGCGTTTTCAATGACATCCAATGCTTTTTGCAAATCAGCAGAAGCATCAACATATAAATGACAAATACCAATACCGCCTGTGATCACCGGTATTGTGCTATTTCCAACGCATACTTTTTGCAGCGTATCGCCACCGCGCGGAATAATCATATCGATGTACTTATCTTGCTTTAAAAGCTCAAGCACTAAAGCGCGATCTGGGTTGGTAATTAATTGCACTGCGTCTTTATTAATGCCGGCATCAATAAGTGCTTTACCAATTAATTCAACTAAGTAAGTGTTAGTATTAAGTGTTTCTTTACCGCCGCGTAAAATACTGGCATTACCGGTTTTTAAACATAAACAGGCGATATCTAACGTAACATTGGGGCGCGCTTCATAAATAACGCCTACCACACCTAATGGCACAATTTGTTTTTTTAAGCGCAGGCCATTTTCAAGCGCTTTCCCATCATATTCACCGCCTACAGGATCATCCATTGCGATTAAGCTTTGAATATCATCGGCAATGCCTAAAATGCGTTCTTTATTTAATAATAAACGATCAAGCAAGGCCTCGGTTAAGCCATTTTCTTTACCTGCATTTATATCGCGCTGGTTCACTTGTTCGATTTGTTCGGCATTTTCTAAAATGATGGAACGAATATTTTCTAATGCTGTATTTTTCTGTGCTGTTGTCGCCACAGCGAGATCAAAACTTGCTAACTTTGCCTGCTGTGCTAATTGCGTAATCACGTTAATCCTCCAAAAAGTACTAAATCATCGCGGTGAATCACCACCGCCCCGTAGTCGTAACCGAGCAATTGATTGATTTGCTCGGAATGTTGCCCTTTTATCTGGGCCAGATCGCTTGATGAATAACGACAAATGCCCCGTGCTATTTGCGCCCCATTTTGGTCGCATAATTTCACCATAGCACCGCGTTCAAATTTACCAAGCACATCACTCAAGCCTTTTGCTAACAAGCTTGATCCTGAGTGTTTCATTGCGCTCACTGCGCCGTCATCTAATATTAGCTCACCGCTTGCTGGCGGCCCTGCCATTAACCACTGTTTACGGCTTTCGGTCACTGACGCTGTTGCTACAAAACGTGTGCCAACATCTTTACCTAGTGCCGAATCTACAATTACGTTGTCTTTATGGCCTGCGGCAATAATCACTTCAACACCTGCTCGGCACGCAATATCGGCTGCTTGCAGTTTAGTTGCCATGCCGCCGGTGCCTAAATGCGTACCCGAGCCGCCTGCCAATGCTTTTAAATTAGCGTCAATTTTATCGACCAAGTTAATCAACTTGGCATCTGGGTTAGCGCGCGGATCTGCAGTAAATAATCCCGGCTGATCCGTTAGTAACAACAATTTATCGGCTTTAGCGAGAATGGCAGCCAAAGCCGATAAATTATCATTATCCCCAACTTTAATTTCTTGTGTTGCTACCGCATCGTTTTCGTTAATGATCGGCACAATATCGTGTTTAATCAGCGCCTTTAGCGTATCACGTGCATTTAAATAACGCTCACGGTCGTCTAAATCTGCGCGGGTTAACAACATTTGCCCCACATGCATACCGTATAAGTTAAATAAGGTTTGCCATGTATGAATTAAATGACTTTGGCCAACGGCAGCAAGCATTTGTTTGTTATTCACATTGCTTAAATCACAGCTTAAATGTAAATGCTCTTTGCCCGCAGCAACTGCACCGCTCGATACCAAAACAACTTTGTACCCTTTCTTTTTTAATTGGGCACACTGGCGCACTAATTCAACCATATGCGCTTTATCTAAAGTAAAACTACCACCGGTTAATACACTCGTACCCAGCTTTACAACAATTGTTTTTTTCCCGTCACTCATTCCCAACACCTAACACCTCAGGCAACAACCTTTGTTATATCAAAGCTGAGAAAATCAACAAGGGTAAAATGGTCTCACACAAAAAAATATCATGCAAACCACCCAATCAACCAAATTTAAATAAGAAAATCTAATCTATAACAGCATAAAATTTTGCATTTTTATGTTCCGCTATTCTTTGGTCGATACTCATCGCTTGATGCTTATTGCACCAATAAAAGTCTGTTAAAATTCACTGCCCCTTAAATTTGAGTAGTGTTTATGCCCGCTAGTTTATGTTTACTGATCGCCACATTTTTGTGGGGAAGCTCGTTTATTGCCTTAAAGTACGCCATTGATTTATACCACCCCGCGGTAGTAATTTTTCTGCGAATGCTCACCACATTTAGTCTGTGCATGCTGCTTTGGCGCTATGTGAAAAAATTTGATTATCAAAAAGGTGATTGGAAATACCTGCTCGGTATGTCTCTTGCCGAACCTTGCTTATACTTTTTATTTGAAGGCTATGCCCTTGAATACACCTCTGCCAGCCAAGCGGGTGTCATTGTGAGCTGCTTTCCACTTATCGTAGCGATTTTGGCGTTTTTTATGCTGAAAGAATATTTATCTAAATCCATCATCACCGGGTTTGTTTTTTGTATTGTGGGGGGAATTGCGCTTACCCTTGTATCGCCCGATACCAGCGCCGCACCCAATCCAATTTTAGGCAACTTTTTAGAGTTTTTGGCCATGGTATGCGCTGCTATTTATGCAGTGTGCGTAAAGCATTTAGCTCACCGCTACTCGCCGCTTAGCTTGATTGCCTTACAAGGCATTAGTGGCACCTTATTTTTTACGCCATTTTTGTTTTTTGTCGAAATACCAACTGAAATGTCGATAGAAGGCATCGCTGCTATTATCTACTTAGGCTCATTTGTAACCCTAGGTGGCTACGGCATGTATAACTATGCCATTTCAAAAGTATCGGTATTAACTGCCGCTGCATTTTCAAACCTTATCCCTGTATTCACCTTGTTACTGGCGTCATTACTTCTTCATGAGTTCTTAACGTGGCAACAGTGGTTAGCTATTGGCTGTGTATTTATTGGCGTTGTTATTGCCCAGCATCATAAGCCAAAACCACAAGAAGATACCGAACCGCAAATGGATACCATGCCAGTAGAGGTTGGGAGTGAAAGATAACTAATTTTGCGTGAGTATTGCGTTAATTCGATGCTCACGTTTTCATATTAAACGTATCCCTAAATTTAACTTGTGCCATCCAAGGCACACTCTTGTTCATTTTTGTTACACGACAAAAACGAACCAAAAAACGTGCCCAAAAATCAAACTAATCTTCAACGTGTCTTAAATATGAACATAAACGCCATGAATCGGCTTCCCTGCCTCAGCATGACTTGCTCGACCGTTTCGCTCCCTGTCTCGCATTATTCATTTAAGCCACTTTTTCAGGTTTGATTAATGGGGTGATCTATCTCAGCAACAGTCTTTAAGGTCGCAATTGAGCGAATAACGGTCGTTGATTAATGTAATTTGGAAGTACATAATTTACGACTCAATATATTCTCACCAAAAATTTAAATGAAAATTAACCCATATACATATACTTACTATCATATTTATAAACTGATGGGGAAAACTTCAGACTTCGGATGGTTCGGTGTCGCCCAGTATTGGCGTGCTTCGGTAGTTCTTATAGTCTTGAGTCTTTGGGTTATAGGAGGGGGATTAACATTCATTGCTTCACTCTTTAAGTGGGATTTGAGTACTCAACATCCCTTTGAAGCTGCATTTATTACTGGAGTCTTTGGAGCGATATTCAACTATTTTTTGTTTCATAGGAATGATAATGGAAAAAAAATTATTTCTATGTATGAAAGATTACCTAAGAGAACCAATTGCATCGGTGGCTTGTTAGTTCTTTTAGGTGTACTTCTGTGTAGTTGGCTAGTTATTGAAAGTTTTCAGATGTATGGAGAGGTAGCTAAAAAGTTAAAATGAGCTAGGTGACATTATAGGGCAGCGCTTTTACCTGGCTGATGCTTTTGACAATGAAATAGGTTTAGAGTTAATACGAATGACAGTAGTTGGCACAACGCGGAAGTAACTCTCTGAATTTAATTATGTATCCGGCAGTAATGAGCGAATAGCGGTCATTGATTTAAAGTATATTTTCAAGCAAAATTTACGTTCTATAAATAGGAACAGTCATTAAGGAATGTGAGTTTGCCAAGAAATAAGAGAAATAAAAAGTTTGGTGTTAACCCCTTTAGATACTTACTAGCACTTTATATGCCCTTCTTTTTGAAGTCTTTTTGGACGCATGAAATAGATTTCCCGTTGGTCAATAAAGGCGGTAGAGGAAACGGCGAAGTATTAACCATAAGTGACCCATTGCTACCAATAATTACCATTCCACTATTTCTATATGGTATTTATTACCTAGTTAAAGTAATTAGAACTAATTGGAAATTCGTAAATGGCTCAGAAGCTAGAATGGGCGCCTACATGTGTATTCCATTTGGAGTTGTTAGTTTCTTATTAGCTATATTAGAAAAGCCAAACTTCGCAATATTTATTTTTATATCAATTGGTGTACTTGGTTTATTTGCGGTCGATTTTAATAGTGAAGACAAAGTGCATTGATAGAAAAGCCTAAGCGTTAACTTTGTTCGCTATTGAGACTTAATTTAATTAATTAACATATCGTGTTGAAGAAAAATAATAAAATATGGAAATATAATGAAGAGTATTATAACTGTAATCGTAGCAAGTTTATTTTTAATAGCATGCCAATCAACTTCTCCAAAAGTTACTGTAAATACACTAGATAAAGAGCAACAACTCAATAAGAATGTTGCATTTTTAAAATCAGAAATCTCATTAGGAAAACAAGAGAAAAGATATGATCTTGCTTTAATTTACTCATCGAGTTTTGAACAAAATAAACGAAAGCTAGCTAAGCCATTATTGAAGCAGTTAGTTGAAGAGGAAGATGTAAATGCAATTGTACTCCTTGCTCAATTAGAGTTTTTAGGACGATTGGGATATGTTTCAGACAGTCTGTTCAAAGAGCACTATAAAAAAATAATAGATAAAGACCCAGAAGCTATTAAAAACTATAAAGATGAAAAAGCGGAGATAGAAACTGCTTTAGAGTTAAACTTTTCCTCAATGAAACAGCTTTATGATAAAAATAAACATTTGTGTGAGCAGCCACTTGAGCAACCAGAAATCGATTTTGACAAAAACTCAGATGCATACCTAGTCGCAAAATACTTTTACTCGTGTTTAGAAAAGTACTCAATAAAGAATAGTAAACTGCGCTTACAAGTAATGTCAGAGTTCCAAGCAATAATGTGTAACACTAAGGAAAGTAATAAAACATGTATTAGTGAAGGATATAATGCTCTTAGCCTAGGTTTAAATTCGATTGAAGAGTCTTTTGTAGTTGCTGCTGCGATTAGAAATATCTATAAATCACATAAAGACCAATTGCGTAAAAAGAATGGCCTTCAAAAAAGGAATCCATCATCAGAGACTGGCAAAGTATTGGTTAAAGCATTTGATGCCTATAACGAAAGTGATCTAGATAAAAGTAGCGAAATCCTAATAAGTTACATAACTAATACGAAACAACTTACGCCTTTTGACAAAGCATACGTCGAAAAATTTATCTCTCATATCCTTTTTCAACGAGATAAAGAAGGAGATACCGAACTTGTGATTTCTTATGCAAATAGAGCTTTAAGTAGCAATGAATTATCTTATAAAGATCACTGGGAACTATTCGATTTACTATCGGATGTATATATGCATAACGAAGAATACTCTAAGTATATAAATTTAATCGGGAATTACATTATAGAAAATCAGGGCAATATGGACCTTATTCCAGTCAATAGCATTTCAGAAAGTAATACCCGCATGACTAGCAATACAAACTCATAATAGTTTTCCAAGTTCTACTTTGGTATTGAATACTAAACACTTTATAGGCTTTCGAATGGACGAGTTCAGTAACGAACCGTCCGTTGACTCTAACTCATACTTATCCAAAAAGTGTTTAGGCGAACACGCTCGAAAGGGTGTTCAACAGTTATTCTCAAAGGAGGATTGGGGTCAGGTCTTGCATAGGAGGATAAAGGAGGATTGGGGTCAGGTCTTGCATAGGAGGATAAAGGAGGATTGGGGTCAGGTCTTGCATTGTGCATTGCCGATATAAAATTTAATGGTGTTAGAGTAATTGACTTTGCTTTTTGAATCCAATCAACGGCAGTTTATGGCACAAAGCGGAAGTAACCCTCTGAATTTAATTATGTATCCGACAGCAATGAGAGAACAACGGCCGTTGATAAAATTGTGAAAATAGTTCACGATGCCCACTAGATAACGATAAAATTAATGAGCTAACTTTCATCATCTTTCCATACCAAAGAAGTAAAATGGACTTTTTAACCAAACTCAAAAAACGCACTTCGGAAATACTCTTTTTCCCAGCCAAACTGGTGCATTGTGTAATGTACTACTTTTTCTTTCTTCAGATGAATAAAGGCACGCATGGAGGGAGTGTTGGGCCAACCATGCTTGTACAAGCATGTACAATGTTAATTTGTATTCACCTAGCATTTGCAGTTTGTGGCTTGAGTTATTGGGAACTGTGTATGTGGTTAGGTAAAGGGTTTGAGTTGGATAAAAGAACAAGAACGTCTGCATTTGGCATGTATATGATTTTTTATTTGATAATATCGTGGGTTAATATGAATAAGGTCACCAATGATAAAACAATACAAGAAATGGCATTTATTCATTCCACATGGCAACGAAAAGTGATAAGTGTAATTTTGTTTTTTGTGTTTGTAATAGGCATACCTTTGCTAACTTTTTTTGTAGCAATGTGGACAGTTGAACCTTGGTATTAAAAAGTTTAGTAGCTGGACTGAACGGCCGAGTTTGGCACTAACCTGCCATTGAGTCAGATATTTAGGTTCACTCCCTCACCCATTAATCAAACCTGAAAATACAATTTAAATGAATAATGCGAGACAGGGAGCGAAGCGGTCGAGCAAGCCATGTACAACAGGGACGTTATTTCATGGCGTTTATGTTCACATTTAAAGTGTGTTTGAAGATTCAGTTTGATTTTGGGGCACGTTTTTTGGTTCGTTTTTATCGTGTAACAAAAATGAACAAGAGGGCGCCATGGATGGCGCAAGATATCACTATAAATAGCTGTTCAAGCGCGTTCTGCCACTACCACTACCCTTCCCTCTGGCACTAAATCCAAACTATTGCGCCGCTCACAGGTGATTAGCACCAAATACCCTTCTAGCCCTAACAACCAATTAGAATCACGGTAATTCACATGCATTATATTAATTACTTTAAAGTGCTGCTGCCCTTTACCTTGTGCTTGGTAGCTAATTTTTTCACCAAGCTTTAACTCTTTAACAAAGCTAAAATGGGTGTCGTTATGTGCTGCAACTAAAATGTTATTGCTTGGGTGATGCCAAATACCGGGGGCGAACGCGAGGTTACGGTTACTTGCCTCATTGAGCACAATTTGTGAAATATTTCTGTTTTTTACAATGAGTTCACCAACCGGATAGCCGTCGGCGTAGTACCATGCTTTTTGCTGGCGATTGGCATCCGCTTTATTTTCTTGCCATGCCTGCCACAGTAAAAACTGAGCAAGTTGCGCTTTGCCATACACATAGCTTGATTTAAATACTAAAAATAAGCCTAGCACGGTAATACAAAACGCCAAAAGGCGTAACAATTTACGCCTACTCTTCATTTTTCTGCGTCCTCTTTTTGTCCCCAAAGGGCTAATAAAAAACCACCGACTAGCAATAAAATACCAAGCCAAAGCAAACGGTCGTTATTGCCTGATGTTTGAGGCATCGCACTTCCTTGCGGCAGCATATTTGGCGCTTCGAACGATTTATTGGCAACATCACCAAAGTATTCTTCCACCGCGATAAAGGCTGTGTATGGTGTTAATAATCCATGGCGAATACCAAGCTTCGTTATTTCAGCTTTATCGTGTACTAAATCTAGCGTGTTAATGTGTTCTTTAGCGTAAGCGCGGGCGATGCCTTTTGCAGCAATCGCATTTTCAAGCGAAACCCGCTTTAAGAACTTACCATTTACACCATCACCTGCGATCTGCACCGCTTGAGCCGGTTGTGCTAATTTAAAATAAGCCACCAGCGGCGATGAAAAATACAGATCAGCCGTCGGTAAACTTTCAGCAAGTGGTAAGCCCATATCATTTAACACGCGAATATTCTGAAGTGCTGGGTTACTCAACTTGTCACTTAACAGCGACACTTCGCTTGCTATGTTCTCGAGATTATTAATAAACAAAGTCTCACCTTTGCCATGCTTGGCTAATAAGCGCATTAAATGACTATTCGGGGCACTGCCAATAGCTATGGTAAAGAGCTTACTATCGGCACGGCGATTTTTTACTAAGCCCTTAACTGATTCAGCATCGGCGACCGCACCATCGGTTAATAACACTACTTGGCGTACTCGCGTTTCATCAAATTGACCGTCAAAACTGGCTGCTAGTGCGCTGTTTATTTCGGTGCCACCGTCAGCTTCTAACCCTGCAACAAAACGTTTAGCCGCTTGCAGCTGTGAATACGTTGCCGCGACGGATCCACGCTGAAACAATTCAACTTCATGATCAAATGCCACAATATTAAAGAGATCATCTGTACCGAGTTTTTCCAACGCTAAAATTAACGCCTGTTTTGCTTGTTCCATTGATGTGCCCGCCATAGAGCCCGAGGTATCAATCACAAACACCAATTCACGGGGCAAGCTGTGCGATATAAAATCCGATTTAGGCGGCATCATCATCACTTTGTAAAATGACTCGCCATTAATATTTTCATGGAACACTTGCGTGGTAATTTGCTCATTTAAAAGCGGCACAAATTTAATATCAAAGTCGCGATTTGCCACTAAGCTTTGTGGCGCAGGAATAAGTTGATACTGTGTATTTCCGGTTTGCACTACCGACAACATATGGCTTGGGCTAGTGATGCTATCGAGTTCAAAACCTAAGTTCACATCAAAATTGATAGTAATTTTGTTGTTTACATTGAAACTGGTTAACACAGTGTTTTGCAAAAAATCGAGAGTTGGCGCCTCCTCGGCCATCAATGTGTTGGTATTAAAACTGCTTTGCGAGCGCGTTTGAAAATGGCTAATCGGGTCATTTTCATCAAGGTCAAGATTATTAAAATAGCGCGGTGCAACCACTGTCGGTAAGCGCAAGCTAAACACTTCATCTTGATAGGTTAATGGAAATTGAAAGCTCAACTTAACAGCAACTTCTTGCCCTGGCTCAATATTAGCAACCTTGGTTTTAAATACATTGGCGCTTTGGTTTTTAACTAATGCGGCTTTATGGCCTTGTTGCTGGGCTTTTTTATAAATCACCTCAGCCTGTTGTTTTTCTTTAATTTCACCAATAATTTTGCGGTTATCAAGCATCATTTCCATGGCAAACACCGCGCTATTTTCAGGCAATGGAAACTGATAACTGCCATTGAGCGTTTCTAATGCTGGGTTTTGATAGACCTGTTTTAATTCAACAAACGCAAGCATGCCTTTTACTTGAATATCAAGGTGGGTCGATTTAAGCACGCTTTGCTCAACTTCTTGCCCTGCCTGATTAGTTAAAATAAGCCCTTGTGCCGACACTTTCGCGCTAAACAAAATGGCCGAGGCAAGCCACGCTACAAAAAGAATGGCAAGGTTAATGAAAAGGCGCATATGCGCGCCTTTTCGTTTACCTTGTTGTTCTTTTTCACCTCCTGTTGTGTGTTTTGGTAACATTACTAGCCCCTCTCTAGTATTGGTTGTTAGCGGTTTGAGATTGCTCTTTAAGTCGTGCATGCACTGTTACACGGCGGTCAAATACGTTGCTTTCGAAGCTGTCTTCTGCATTTTGTTTGGCAATACTTTGGCTTTCACCAAAGCCATGGGTGCTTAAGCGGTTATGGTCAACACCTTGTTTAATCAGAAATGCGGCTACGTTGTCGGCACGTTTAGTTGATAGTGCTAAATTGTTTTCATCATCACCGCGTTGGTCGGCAAAACCATTTAGGTCGAGATAAATTTCTGGCTGCTGTTTCATCACTTCAGCAAGTTCAATCAATTGCTCAGCAAAGTGTGGTTCAATTTCTGAAGAGCCCGAGCGGAACTGCACCGACATTGCTAGTAAATTATCGATACGCTGCTGTGCAATGTGCTCAAGTTGTGATTCAAGTTGCTGTTTTGAGGCAACTAGCTCTTGGTAATCAGAGGTTTTATGTTGTAGTGCAACAATGGTTTGTTGCTGTTTTGAAATTTCAGCTTGCTGCTCTTTAATATCAACCTTATCGCCTTCAATCTTACCGATAAAAATACCGACAATACCGCCTGCTACCGCGCCAACCGGGCCGCCAATTAATGCGCCTACCGTTGCGCCAGCGCCAAAGCCAATTAGTGGCTCTTTTTCAAAGTCTTGCTCTTTGGCCATTGCTGGGTTGCTAAGTGCTAATGCGATAACTGAAACTAAAAGTGCCTTTTTCATAATATTCTCCAAGAATGTTTTAATTTTTTTAAATACGTTGTTTTGTGTTGATGCTGCTGCACCGTTTGCGTTGGAGTAATTAAAACAAGCTGATCTGGCAATTTTTGGTTTGAAAAAAGGCAATGCGATGAGCAATTGTGGCAAAAAAATGGCAATTGCTCCGATTCTCTATTTTTTGCTCATTTTTTAGGTATAGTGGCGGCTACCAATACGCAATTAACCGTAATCAATGAAAAAAATCGCCATCATCGAAGATCAAGACGCCATTCGTGAAAACTATATTGATATGCTAGAAAGCCAAGGCTATTTAGTTAAAGGCTATGCTGATCGCATCAGCGCACAAGACGAGTTATTAGCAAACCTGCCAGATTTAGCGATTATTGATATTGGCCTAGGTGATGAAATAGATGGCGGCTTTATGTTGTGCCAAGCATTACGCGCAAAAAGCCAAACCTTGCCGATTATTTTTTTAACAGCCCGCGATAACGAAATCGATACCGTATCGGGTTTACGCATGGGTGCTGATGACTACCTTACAAAAGACATCAGCCTTGCCCATTTAGCCGCGCGTATTTCTGCAATTTTTCGTCGCCAGTTGGCGCTCAATACTCCCCAGCAGCAAGCACAACTTATTGAACGCGGCGAATTAGTGATAGACCCTGAGCGCATGCAGGTCACTTGGCAAGGCGTTACGATTGATTTAACCGTGACTGAATATTGGTTAGTGCATGCACTTGCTATTCGCCCAGGCCATGTAAAACAACGCAATGACTTAATGAATGAGGCAAAGATTTACGTTGATGACAGCACCATCACCTCACATATTAAGCGTATTCGTAAAAAGTTCTTAAAAATTGATGATGCATTTGATCATATCGATACCGTGTATGGCATGGGTTACCGCTGGGAGGCAAAATAAGCCATGAGAATTGGTCTGCGCACTAAAGTTGTTGTTCTTTCAAGCTTTTTGTTATTACTGCCATGGCTTGGTCACCAGTATGTGGCTGAAATGGAAAACTTTTTACGCTTAGGACAAGAAAAAAACTTAGTTGCCACCAGCCGCGCTTTGGCAACCGCTCTGCACGACAGACCAAAATTATTCGATAGCCAAGCAAGCTTTTTAGAATCGGTTGAAAAAGGCCGCGATCTTTACGCTTACAATATTGTAGGACCTATTCAACTCGACGGTAAGCTGCAAGATTGGCAACCCTACTTGCCCCTTGTTTGGCATTATGGCGACGCCTACTTAACGCAAGATAACGCAATGCATAGCGATGAAGACATCTCGTTTAAGCATATGGTCGGCAAATACAAAGACTACCTTTACGCGCAATTTAGCGTAACCGATGACGATGTTGTTATGCGCGGTAGAAACACCATCAGCTTAGAGCGTAACGATCACTTAAAAATTGCCTTTACCAATATTGAAGGTGAGGTGAAAACCTATTTAATTTCAACCAAACAAGCAGGTTGGGTTAACGCCTTTGACGCCGAAACCAAAATGCCCTTTACGCAAATTCAAGGTTACTTTCGTTTAACTAAGCAAGGCTACAATATTGAGCTGCGCCTGCCATTAACGCTTCTCGGTAATAAATTGGGCTTTGCAATTTTAGATAAAGACCAAGGCGAGGAAAAATTAGCAGAAATCGCCACCTCTAACCTCAACGAGCAGCAAAGCTTAGGCTCGATTTTAGTGCCCTCACCAGAAATTGAAGAAATTATTAAAGGCATGGCACGTGCGGGCAGCCGCGTATTTGTAGTCGACCAGCATCGTCGTGTTTTAGCCGATGCCGGTAATATAAAAAGTGCCGATGGCGGCTGGGGCGACACCATTAAAAAGCGCAAACCATCGCGTTGGGAGAAATTTGAAGAAGAATACCTGCACCCAATTTATTACAAAATTCTCACTCGCCCTGCAACTGAGTTTACCGATATTACCCGTGATGTAGCCGCGCTTGATGGCAGCCATATCAATGCAGCACTTGATGGCCACGCAAAATCAACATGGCGCTTAACCCCCGATCAAAAAGCGGTGATCCTTTCTGCGGCCTACCCTATTTGGATTGACGACCAAGTAATGGGCGCTGTAATTGCCGAAGAAACCACTAACGGTATTCGCGAAATAAGAAACAAAGCGTTTGAAAAACTGTTTAATGTGATTTTAGCTATTATGCTCATTGGTACGCTGAGCTTATTTTTATTCGCATCCATTATCTCAACACGAATCAGGCGCTTACGCGACGCTGCAGAAAAAGCCATTGATGCACAAGGGCGTGTTACAGGAAAAATTGACAAACAATTCTCTAGCGATGAAATTGGCGACTTGTCACGCAGTTTTGCTAGTATCGTAAATCGCCTTGGCGGCTACACTCATTATTTAGAAAATATGAGCTCGCGTTTATCGCATGAGCTGCGCACGCCAGTAGCTGTGGTACGCTCGTCCCTTGAAAGCCTTGAGCTACAAAATACTCATGAGCCTAGTCAAAAATATATTGCTCGCGCAAAAGAAGGTGTGGCGCGTTTAAACAAAATACTCACCACCATGAGTGAAGCAACACGCCTAGAGCACGCCATTGAAAATAGCCAAAAAGAGCAATTTAATTTAAGCGAAGTAATAAATGGCTGTATGCAAGGTTACACCCTTGCCTACCCGAATAAACACTTCAATTTAGCCCTTAGCGATGAAGCTTATGCACTTAATGGGGTGCCTGAATTCATTGCACAATTGCTCGACAAACTGATAAGCAACGCAGTTGATTTTGCCGAGAAAGAGACAAGTATTGAAGTGAACTATCACATCACGAGTGGTAAAGCGCAATTTAGTATTTTTAACGCAGGCCCTCAATTGCCGCCAGATATGGCCAATCATATATTCGATTCTATGGTATCAGTACGTGAATCAAGCAAACAAAAAGAGCCTCATTTAGGGTTGGGTTTATATATGGCACGTTTAATTTGCGACTTCCACGGCGCAACTATTACAGCTGCTAATAAAAACCAAGGCGTTGAGTTTTTAGTAACGTTTAAGGGTTAACTATAAAACTGTTAACCCACTAATTATTAAAAACAATTTGGTTACCTTACCGATATTTTTGAAAATAATTTCTCAAGTTTTTATTGCGATAAACGATATAAAGTTATTGTATTAGTTGTGAAGTAGATATGTAATGCAAACCGATTCAAACAATAACTTAAACCTAGCCTCTTTAAATAGCGCGATTATCGTTGAACAAGAGCTATGGCAAGCCGTATGTATTAACTGCTATGACCTTGTTGCTAAAGGTGTTGCTAGTTGTACAAACTCGCTTAACTACATCATTGAAACGGCATTAAAGCTGGCTCAACAACTTAATTTACCCGCTGTACTTTGGACAACCAACTGCGAGAATGAGCAAAAATTAGCATCATTATTAGTTGCCATTAATGCCCAAATTAAAACACCACAACAGTTATTAAACCGATAACCCTCGACTGTGTGACCTTCAACAGTCACACTTAATTTAACGCCCGAACAAGCGGTTCGTGGCGTTAAATTCTTTTCATTAGATCAACATTTTTTAGTACATAAGCTAATATGCAATTTGTTGAAATTGCGTGCTGACTATAATGAGACACACACTCAAATTACCACGAGCATGCTTTGCAAATTTGTAATCTCAATCTTAGGTTATTTATTTGTTTTAACTTTGTTATTCTCAATACACACACTTAGCGTGAGAATAACAATGACAACAAAAAAACAATTGAAACGTGCCCTACTAGCAGTGAGTGTCAGCTTGGCTAGCTTTTCGCCATTTACCTTTGCTGATTACACCATTTTCCACAATGCAAAAGGCTATACGCTAAAGCAAGATAAAGGCGTTCACGAATTTTCTACTTTAGTTATTAAAGACGGGAAAGTCGTCGCAACAGGCGATAAATCAATTATTTCAACTTATAGCCCTGCTGAAAAAATCGATGTAGAAGGTAAAACCTTACTACCAGGCCTAATCGATGCGCACGGCCACATTATTGGTCTTGGTAAAAATCAAAGTCAGCTTGATTTACGCAGTAGTAGCTCATTGAAAGATGCGCTAAAGAGCATAGAAGAATATGCAAACCAAACAGATGGTTGGGTGATTGGCCGCGGTTGGAACCAAGAAAACTGGCCTAGTAAGGCATTTCCTACTGCCAAAGATCTCGATGCGATAGTGAGCGACAGACCTGTTGCACTAACACGCGTTGATGGTCATGCCCTTTGGGTAAACTCAAAAGCACTCGAAATTGCGGGTATTAATAAAGATACACAAGCACCTAGCGGCGGTGAAATTATCCGCTTAGACAACAGAGAGCCTTCAGGTATTTTGATTGATAATGCAGAACCACTTGTTTATCAACATATGCCAAGCGTTGATAAGGCCGAAGCAAATAAACGCCTTGATGCCGCAGGTGAACATTTGCTGAGTTTAGGTATTACCTCAGCACATGATGCTGGCATTGATAACTTAACCTACCAAGTTTATTTAGAACGCGCAGCTAACAACACCTTACCTATTCGCATTTATGCCATGTTAAGTGCAACAGATAGCGAGTTAACTAAACAACTTGCCGCTGGCAAAAAGTTTGATGATCACGACATGTTGGCGATCCGCAGTATTAAAGTGTACTCGGATGGTGCGTTAGGTAGTCGCGGGGCTGCGTTACTTGAAGACTATCAAGACCGTATTGGCCACAAAGGCTTAATGCTAATGAGCAAAGATGAATTAGAAAACGTATTTACTCAGGCGTTTAAAGCTGGGTTTAGCGTAAATACGCATGCCATTGGTGATAGAGCAAATCGTGTGGTACTCGACACTTATAAAAAAGTTTACGCTAAAAGTGGCGGTAAACTACTTAGAAATCGCATGGAGCACGCGCAAATTGTTGAGCCAAGTGATATTAAACGCTTTAAACAACTCGCTATTATTCCTTCAATGCAACCAGTGCATGCCACATCTGATATGCATATGGCGGAAGATCGCCTTGGTAAAACACGCTTAACGGGCGCTTATGCATGGCAAACCTTTTTAAAGCAAGGTTCTCGTGTAGCGGCGGGTTCAGATTTTCCAGTTGAGTTAGCAAACGCGTTTCATGGTTTATACGCCGCAGTTTCACGCCAAGATAAGGATGGTGCACCAAAAGGTGGCTGGCTTGCTGAGGAAAAGTTAACTCGCGAGCAAGCGCTACGCGCATTTACTTTAGATGCGGCCTATGCGGCTCACCAAGAATTTAAAATTGGTAGTTTAGAAAAAGGTAAGTGGGCAGATTTTATAATTGTGGATACTAATTATTTTAAAGCGCCACTGAGCGATATTTACCACACTCAAGTTGAACAAACCTGGCTGGCGGGTAAATTAAAATACCAACAAAAGTAAGTATAGAGATTTTAGAATTCAGAGTCTTGATACTGCGCTCTGAATTCTAAATATTGAAGCTTTTTAGCTGTCTGCTTTAATATCAGCTGTCGTTGATTTTTTCTTTGCTAATTTAATTAAGTGATAAAGATTTACGAAGGAAAGTAAGCCATTGGTAAAAGCTACCGGCCAAGCTGAAATAGCCAAACCATACAAGGTAAAACAAATACAGCCAGCTAAATTAAACCAACGTAATTTAGTGACATCTTCCATCATTAACGAAGCAACGAGCAATGCTGATGCAAAATAACCTAAATATTCCCAAACCATTGTATCGCTCCGATTCTAATTATTACCAATTTGCTGTAAGCTAAACGGTCCGATAGAATAGCTGAAGGACAATTGTCCAACAGCAAACGCTAATTACTTGTACTCAACAAGCGAGACTATATGTTCGATTACCACTTTTCAAAAACTCTAGTTGATGAGTTACTGTCGTACGCAGGCAACAGCTATACCTTAAAAAAAGGTAAGTTACTTGCCGAGCAAGGCAAACCATTAAGTAAATTAATTTTAGTACGTAGTGGTACAATTTCATTTAGTTACGACGTAGGTAACGGTAGGCGCTTATTGCTAGGGCAACTTGACTGCCACAATACTTTAGTGGGTGAAGTTGAAGCGCTTAATGACAGACCGTGTATTTATTCGATGACCTGTCAAAGTGAAGTAACCTATAACTTGATTGAGTTAAAGTACTGGCGTGAATTATTACAAGAAAAGCCAGAATTAGCACTCTACACCGCGAAAAGCATTGCTGAAAAGTTTATTGAGAACCAACAAATAAACTTAAACAAGCTGCTGTTACCACTTAGCTTTAATATTGCCAAAGACTGCTTAGCCCGTTACCAAGATGAAACCGTGACAATGTTAAAGCCTTATCCTAAAGTAAGTGCTGAAGCAGAGCGTTTTGCCACAACAGAACGTGCATACCGCCGCGTGGTAAGTGATTTAGTAGAACAAGGCTTAGTGCAGCGTACAGAGCAAGGCTTAAAGCCACTTGACGAAGATAAGTTAGAAGACTTTATTGATAGTTTTGCCAGTCGTTAAACTATTCTTGCAATAACAAAAAAGGTCGCTATTGCGACCTTTTTTAATGCTATTTATTTAGCGATTATTTTTTATCAATAAATAAATGGCTAATTTCTTTTAAATCAGTTTTGCCATTTGCAATTTCATCTGGTGTTAAACCTGAAAGCTCATGTGGGAAAACTAACCACTCGTCTGAGTCATGAATATAGTAATCAGGTTCAATCGGTGTTTTGTTATTTTTTGGCTTATAGTAAGGACAAGCCACGCGAATATCTTGTGGCAAATTTAAGCGCATCAGTTCTTTTAATTTTTCTTTTAGTGCGAAAATACTGCGACCTGAATCAAATACATCATCAACAATTAATAAACTGTCAGACGCGTTAGCGTTTTCGATAATGTAATGTAAGCCGTGTACTTTAATATCTTTTGATTGCTTTCCAATACCGTAATAAGACGATGTACGTACCGCAATATGATCTGTGTCTACACCTTTAAAGTCATAGTATTCTTGTACAGCAATACCGATTGGTGCACCACCACGCCAAATGCCCACAATATAGTCAGGGCGAAAACCATCATCAAAAACCTGTGCTGCGAGTTTAAATGAGTCTTGCAAAAGCTGCTCGGCGGTAATAAAAACCTTATCTGACATGATGTGCTCCTGAGATTATTGGGGTATAAAAAAGGTGTGCATAATAGCTTATATTTAACGAAATAGCTTGCTTTATATCAAAATAGCATGTCTTAAGGCTTTTAAAATATATCATACCAATTCACTTATATAGCCGATCATTCTAGCGGGTTAAATATCATGCTAACTGCGTTTGAATTTATCAATGTAGAACAACTACATTAGAAAAATTCCGCCTTGTTATCATTTCATTTATCCAGCGCTAGCTCTGATCACATACTTAACAGAATTGGTATCACAAACTGTTAGGTTAAATATTGGGCTTTCAAAAAAGAGCTTTTGAAAATATACATAAAAAACGTATGAAAATATTTTTGGTAAATTTAACCAAAAGTCAGACTTTAGGGATGAAGCAAATAAACTGAGGTACCCAATATGTGGTGGATATTTGCTTTCATGCTGCTTGGTCTTTACGTTGCATTAACCCTCGTAAGGTTTAATGATAAAACACTAAGTGAGAAAGAGCTTCGAAAATTAAACTTTGAAAAGCATTAATAAAAAAAGCCTGCAACTGCAGGCTTTTTTTTATTTTATTACCAAAGCTGGTTATGCTTTTTCAAGTAATGTGCGAGCAACCGTACGCATACCCCAAGTAGTAGCACCGGCAGCCCACTGACTACCCGCAGAGTTTTGGAAACTTGCAGCAAGATCGATATGCACCCAGCCTTTACCGTCATTTGGCACAAAACGAGATAGGAAACCAGCGGCATTTGATGCACCGCCAAAACCACCGCCTTTCTGCGCACGGCTGTTTGCCGTATCTGCGTATGGAGATGGACAGTTAAACTGGTGGAACTTCTCAAGAGGTAATGCCCATGCAGCTTCAAACTCGTCGCTAGCAAAGTTTTCAACTTCACGCACTAGCTCTTTATCTAAACCAAATAACGCATTGTATTCTTGACCTACCGCCATAAGCGCTGCACCAGTTAAGGTTGCCGCATCAATAATTAGTGGCGCGCCTGTTTCGCCAGCTGCCATTAGGCCGTCAGCAAGTACTAAACGACCTTCCGCGTCAGTATTTACGATTTCTACTGTAGTACCATTTTTGTACGTAAGAATGTCACCTAACTTGTATGCATTACCTGAGATTAGGTTCTCTGCACAGCATAGGAATAACTTAACGCGCACATCTAAACCACGGCTAATTGCCAGAGCAAGACCAGAAGTAACCGTCGCCGCACCACCCATATCACACTTCATGGTTAACATGCCTTCACTTGGCTTAATTGAGTAACCACCTGAATCGAATGTAATGCCTTTACCTACAAGCGCTGCTGCTACTGGTGCATTTTCATCACCTGTTGGGTTGTAATCGAGTGTAAGTAACACTGGCGGGCGCTCACTACCACGGCCTACAGCGTGAATACCAATCCACTGTTGCTCTAATAATGCATCGCCTTTAATAATGTCGTAGCTTACGTGCTCTGGCGCCATTGAACCGATAAATTCAGCCGCCTTTTCAGCAAGGCTTTCTGGATAAACATCTTCTGCAGTACCATTAATCATCTGACGTTGCCAAATTGCAGCACGCTTTAACGCCGCTAATTCATCAAGTGATGATTGGCTGTTTTCTGCAAATGTAACTGCATCAAGATTTTTAGCTGTCACAAAGCCTTGATAAAGCGCCCACTGACTTTCTGTGCACCAAGTGTCACCTTCTAAAACGATTGCTTTAATGCCTTGATTAGCAAGTGCACGACCTGCCTTTTGTACGTTTTTAAGGGTTTCTTCTTGCTGTAAATGAACGGTTGCACCGTCATTAGAAAAAGAGAGTAAGGCTTTTTCACCCCAATGCGCCGCTGCGGCATCTTGAGATAACTGAACTTTGAACAGATCTGACATATTTTTTTCTCTCGTGTGTTCACATAATTGCGTGGCCCCAGTGTACACTAGTCACATACATAGCCCAATAATTTGCGATTAAAGCCATGCAATTTCAATCAAAGCTGCAACAAGCCAAGCTTATAAAACGATACAAACGTTTTTTAGTCGATATCGAAACCAGCCAAGGAGAATTAACCATTCACTGTGCGAACACCGGGCGTATGACTGGCTGCGCCGATTCTGGCTTTACTGCGTATTATTCAACATCTAGTAATACCAAGCGTAAATACCCTCATTCGCTCGAACTGACACAAAATCTAGCGGGAGATCTGATCTGCGTTAATACCAGCATGGCCAACCATGTGGTTGCCGAGGCGATAGCTAAGCAACAAATACCTGAATTATTAAATTACGATACCCTAAAACAAGAAGTGAAATATGGCGATGAAAACAGTCGCATTGATATTTTATTGAGTGATGCCGAAAAGCCAGCGTGTTATATCGAAGTAAAATCGGTCACCTTGTTAGAAGAAAACGATAAAGGTTACTTTCCCGATGCCGTCACGGCCCGAGGCAGCAAACATTTGCGCGAATTAGTGACAATGAAGCAACAAGGCCATCGTGCGGTATTATTCTTTTTAATTCAACACACTGGCATTAAGTCTATGGCACCCGCAGCTCATATTGACAACAATTATGCAATGGAAATTAAAAAAGCATTAGCAGCAGGGGTTGAAATTTTATGTTATCGCACCAACATAAGCTCGGAACAAATTGTAATAGATAAAACCATTCCCTTTGTCGCACCACAGTGAATAGTTAACGAGTTCAAACGTTTTACCGCATAAATTATTGTTAATTAGGCTTGTCTAAATTTTTTTATTGGTAAAAATTAATTGCACTTAATTTTTTATTCTGCTATTTATAGCCGCCGACTTTTATTGGGACTCTATTCATAGAAGAATTAGGAGACAGTTATGCCATCACAAAATAATTTGAGTTTACTGGCTCAAGCAGGCCTAGCGCCGTATACAGAAAAACCTGGCGAAGAATACATGAGTGACGCACAACTTGCGCACTTTAAAACAATTCTTGAGACATGGCGTAACAACTTACGTGAAGAAGTAGATCGCACAAAAAACCATATGCAGGATGAAGCAGCAAACTTCCCTGATCCAGTTGACCGTGCAGCACAAGAAGAAGAGTTTGCATTAGAATTACGTACCCGTGACCGCGAACGTAAACTAATTAAAAAGATTGAGAAAACATTACAACTAATCGAAGATGAAGATTTTGGCTATTGTGTTACTTGTGGCATCGAAATCGGTATTCGTCGTTTAGAGGCTCGCCCAACAGCTGATCAATGTATTGATTGTAAAACACTTTCTGAAATCAAAGAAAAACAATCAGGCCGTTAATTTGGCTTAAATGTTGGCAAACACATCAGATTTTGGGGCATACCGTGGCCGGTTTGCCCCCTCTCCTTCTGGGCCATTGCACTTTGGCTCGCTCGTAGCCGCGCTCGGCAGTTATCTTGACGCCAAAGCACATAACGGTAGTTGGCTTGTTCGTATTGAAGACATCGATACGCCACGCGTTGTTTCGGGTAGCGACACTCTTATACTTAAAACGCTTGAAAACTACGGCCTATATTGGGACGAATCAATTCGCTATCAAAGCGCTTGTTTAGCGCATTATCAAACAGTGCTTGAACAGCTGATCAGTAAAGACTTAGTCTATGCTTGCCAATGCACACGTAAACAAATTAAGCAACATGGCGGGTTTTACAACGGCCATTGCCGTGACTTACACCTTACATTTGATAGCCAAGCGCTGAGACTAAAACAAACCATACCAACCTATCAATTTAGTGATCTTTTTAAAGGCGAAATCAACGTTGAATCTGTGTTTTCAGAAGAAGACTACATTATTAAACGCCGTGATGGCTTATTTGCCTATCAACTAGTAGTAGTGTTAGACGACATAGCACAAAAAATTTCTCATATTGTGCGCGGTGCTGATTTACTATTCCCTACCGTACGACAAATCAGTTTATTTAAGCAACTAGACTCACCTGTGCCACAATTTGGTCACCTTCCATTAGCTGTAGCAAAGCCTGGTTTTAAGTTATCAAAACAAAACTATGCAGCGGCGATTGACATGGATAAACCACAGCAAACACTTATTGCTGCGCTTAAATTCCTCGGCATCAACGCCAATAAAACTCTGTTAGATGCCAGTGTCGATGAAATTATTCTATGGGCAATAACGGCATGGCAACGAAAAAACGTACCTGCCAATGATGAAATTCAGCTTATTAACAACGAAACCAGCTTTACCTTCAAGCCGCTTTAAATTAGCGCAATCTTTACACTAAATTATGGCTAAATATCAGCCCACACAAGCGTGCTAGCCATGGCATTAACTGGGTGATTAGTATATTATTACGCGGTTAATTTTCCCTGTATGAATTCTGGAGCCGTCCCATTATTTCTAAGCTTGTAAAAATCTGTCGAGGTATTTTATCTGGATCAGAACAAGGTCAGCAGCCGCAAAGCGTTGCGAGTTTTTCTAAACCGCTTGTCGTTACCCGCGAAAATCATGTGGTATCGCGTAAACAACTTAGCCCAAATGCCTTAAAAGTACTGTATCGTCTTAAAGATGCTGGCTACGACGCCTATTTAGTTGGCGGCTGTATTCGCGATATTTTACTTGGCCTAGAACCGAAAGACTTTGATGTAGTTACCAACGCTACACCCGAGCAGATTAAAAAGCAGTTTCGCAATTGCCGTTTAATCGGCCGCCGTTTTCGTTTAGCGCATATTATGTTTGGCCGAGAGATCATTGAAGTGGCCACCATGCGAGGCCATCACAATGATGAAGAACAGGGCGAAAAAAATAAAAGCCAAGCAAGCGAGCAAGGACAATTACTACGTGACAACGTTTACGGCACTATCGACGAAGATGCAGAACGCCGTGACTTTTCAATCAACGCGCTGTACTACTCAATTAACGATTTCAGTATTCATGATTTTGCCGGTGGTATGGAAGCGATTAAAAATCGCCGTATCGAACTGATTGGCGATCCTGAAACGCGCTACCGTGAAGATCCGGTACGTATGCTGCGAGCGGTACGTTTTGCCACAAAACTGGATATGACCATTGCGCCAGCGACAGAGAAACCGATGTTTCAGTTGGCGTCGCTGCTTGGTAATATTCCAGCAGCCCGTTTATTTGAAGAGATGTTAAAGCTATTCTTAAACGGTAAAGCAGAAGCTAACTTCCACTTACTGCGTCAGTACGGGTTATTTACTTACTTATTTCCTGCACTTGATAAATTACTGAACAAGCACCCAGACGGCACTGAGTATCAGCTTGTTACGCAAGTATTGAAAAATACCGACAAACGCATTAATGCAGGCAAAAAAGTAACACCAGCCTATTTAATCGCAGCATTTTTATGGTACCCATTACAAAGCTTAGCCAACCGCATTACAGCGCAGGGCGAAACACCATTTAATGCATTTAATATGGCGATGAATCAAATTTTATCTGAAAGTGCAAAGTCGCTTGCAGTACCAAAACGTTTCACCATTGGCGCTCGTGAGATTTGGCAATTGCAACACCGCTTTGATAAACGTGGCGGTCAACGCGCATTCCGTTTAACGCAGCAACCGCGTTTTCGTGCCGCAAAAGATTTCTTCTGTTTACGCGCGCAATTTGAGCCTGAACTGGCAGAGCTTGCAAAGTGGTGGGACAACTATACAGAGCAAGATGCTGGCAGCCAAAAACGTATGGTTAGCGATTTAAATAAAGGCGCTAAAAGTGGTGGCAATTACCGTCGCCGCAGACCACGCAAAGCAAAAAGTAATAACGCAAAACGCCATGACTAATCGCGTAAATTCTTTGGTTTATTTAGGCTTAGGGGCTAATTTAAATGCCCCATTAGAGCAATTACGAAATGCCACACAGGCATTAGCCTCACACCCCAGTATTACCCTTGTTGCAAGCTCTTCACTTTATGGCAGTAAACCAATGGGACCGCAAGATCAACCTGACTATGTCAATTCAGTTGTTGCCATTGATACAGCGTTATCGCCGCTTGAGCTCCTTGATATTACACAACAAATCGAGCTCGATTTTGGTCGCGTACGCAAAGCCGATCGCTGGGGACCACGCACGCTCGACATCGACATTATTTTATTCAAAAACCAACAACTTGATAATGAACACCTAACTGTGCCACATTACGGCATGAAAGTGCGTGAGTTTGTTCTTTATCCAATGCATGAAATTGCACCGGACCTTGCGCTACCTTGTGGTACAGACCTAGCAGATTTAATAAAAACAATAGATAAAAATGGCTTGAGCATTATTGCAGCAAGTTAATAACGGCAAGTAATCGAGGGATTTATGGCTAAAATTACCGTTTCAAAACTTAAAAAAATGAAACAAGAAGGCGAGAAAATTGCCGCTTTAACCGCATATGATGCAAGCTTCTCAGGCCTCTTCGAAGAGCAAGGTGTTCACGTTTTATTAGTGGGCGATTCAATGGGTATGGTGCTGCAAGGTGGCAACGACACCTTGGCGGTAACTAATCAAGATATTGCCTACCACACACGCTGTGTGCGCGCAGGCGCTAAAGATACCTTTGTCATCGCTGATTTACCTTTTATGACCTATTCGAACCCAGCTGATGCGTGTAACAACGCGGCTGAGCTTATGCGTGCTGGGGCAAACATGGTTAAACTCGAAGGCGGTGAATGGCTTTATCCAGCAATTGAGTTGTTAACGCAACAAGGCATTCCTGTGTGTGGTCATTTAGGATTAACACCGCAATCAGTACATGTATTTGGTGGTTTTAAAATTCAAGGTCGCACTAACGAAGCCGCAGAGAAAATGATTAACGACGCCAAAGCGCTTGAAGCCGCAGGCGCCCAATTGTTAGTACTGGAATGTATTCCTTCAGAACTCGCTAAAGCCATTACCGACGCTATTTCAATTCCAACGATTGGTATTGGCGCAGGCAAAGAAACCGATGGTCAAATTCTAGTTATGCATGACCTTGTTGGTATTTCTGCAGGCTATATCCCTAAGTTTTCAAAGAACTTTTTATTGGAAACTGGCAACATGCCAGCAGCAGTTAAAAAGTATATCGATGATGTGCAAAGTGGTCAGTTCCCTGGCCCTGAGCATGAATTCAATTAATTTAAGTGTTAAGTAGTTACTTTTATGCAATCGGTTTCTAACGTTTCTCAATTACGCAGTAAAATCAAAAGCTGGAAACAGCAAGGCCTAACAGTGGCATTTGTGCCAACAATGGGCAACCTACATGCTGGTCATTTTTCACTGGTTGATAAAGCTAAACAAATCGCCGATAAAGTGGTTGTTAGTATTTTTGTTAACCCAATGCAATTTGGCAAAAATGAAGATCTCGACAAGTACCCGCGTACTTTACAAAACGATCAAAATGGCCTGATTGAGCACGGTGCTGATTTACTGTTTACACCAACCGTTGAAACCATCTACCCCAAAGGGCTAGACGCACAAAGTTATATTGATGTGCCAGGAGTCTCTGAAGGCCACTGTGGTGCCAGCCGCCCTGGTCACTTTCGTGGCGTAGCGACAATTGTTAATAAACTCTTTAACCTTGTTCAACCTGATATTGCCTGTTTTGGCGAAAAAGATTTTCAACAACTTGCGGTTATTAGAACCATGGTTGAAGACTTATCGATGCCGATTGAAATTATCGGCGTTGCGACCAAGCGTGAAGACTCTGGCCTCGCCATGAGCTCGCGTAATGGCTATTTATCGGATGATGAAAAGCAACAAGCAAGTGCGCTATATCAGATTATGCGTGACGCTGAAACGGCGCTTAAAGCCAACGAGTTAAGTTTAGATGAGATTACAGAGCAAGCTAAGTTAGCGATTGATAAGCATGGCTTTACACTTGATTACTTTAATATTTGTAATGCAAAAACCTTACAATTAGCCACTAAGGAAGATACTAATTTAGTTATTCTTGTTGCTGCATTTTTGTCAAATGTGCGTTTAATTGATAACTTACAAGTAACGACAGCCTAGAACCAAGCAGTTCTATACTCAATTCAAAAATAATAAGGATTAAGGATAATGAAACAGTTAATCACTATCGCGTTAGTAGGTTTGTTGGCTGCATGTAGCTCTCAAAACTTAACACAAGAGCAAAAAGAAGGGCTTAATCGCTGTGCACAGCAAAACTTTCAGTGCGAGTCTTCTTGTAGTAATTCAAGCTTAAACGAAAGCATGACTAACGGCGTATGCATGCGTAAATGCGTTGACGAACACAATGCTTGTAAAGCACAAGTTGGCCCTGAATTTATTAACTAAAATATATAATTTTAAATACAAAAAAGCCGCTAATTAGCGGCTTTTTTTATGACTTAATCGATTAACTTATAGAAGGCCTAGCTTCTTAAGCTCTCTGTTAGCCATGTTTGAATCAAGTGGTACATAACCGTCTTTTTCAACAATCTTTTGACCATCTTTAGAAAGTACCATCTTAAGGAACTCAGCTTCGATTGGTGAAAGCGGCTTGTTAGGGTGCTTGTTCACGTAAACGTATAGGAAACGAGAAAGTGGGTATTTACCTGTTGCTACGTTTTCTAACGTTGCATCAACGTAGTTAGTACCTTTCTTAGCTAGTGGAACAGTACGAACACCTGATGTTTTATAACCAATGCCTGAGTAACCAATCGCATTTAATGAAGATGAGATTGACTGTACTACTGATGCAGAACCTGGTTGCTCATTTACGTTGTTTTTAAAGTCACCTTTACACAGTGCTTTTTTCTTGAAGTAACCATAAGTACCAGACACAGAGTTACGACCGTATAATTGGATATCTTTACCAGCCCAAGAACCTTCTAAGCCTACATCGCTCCAACGTGTCGCTTCTTTATCTGCACCACACTTACGTGTTGATGAGAATACAGAATCCACTTCTTTAATTGTTAAGCCTTTAACTGGGTTATCTTTGTGTACAAATACAGCTAGCGCATCGATAGCAACACGTACTTCAGTTGGCTTATAACCGAATTTCTTTTCAAATGCTTCGATTTCTTTTGATTTCATCTTACGGCTCATTGGACCGAAGTTTGATGTACCTTCAGTTAGTGCCGGTGGCGCAGTTGATGAACCAGCAGCTTGAATTTGAATATTTACGTTAGGGTACTGACGCTTATATTCTTCTGCCCAAAAGGTCATCATGTTTGCTAATGTGTCTGAGCCTGTAGACGAGAAATTACCAGAAATACCTGTAGTTTTTTCATAATCTGTTAATTTGTTATCTACTGCAATCGCGTTACCAGCAAGCATTGCTGTAACAGTTAGGCCCATAGTAGCCACTAAGTTTTTAAGTTTCATTGGGTAACTCCAATTGATTATCCCGTTTTGATGATGCGACTATTTTTAGCCTTTTCCATGACATTAAAATGACTAAAATATGACAAATTTATTAACACACTAATTTATTCAGCTTCAACTTCTAACACTTTGTTTTTTATACGATCGTTAGAAAAAGAAAAACTAAATATTGAACCTTCGCCCAATTTTGATGAAATATTTAAGTGAGAATCATGACGACTTAATACATGTTTAGTGATCGCCAAACCTAAACCCGAGCCACCAGTATCGCGAGAGCGTGCCTGATCAACACGGTAGAAGCGTTCAGTTAATCGATGAATATGCTCACCAGCAATGCCATCGCCGTTGTCTTCTACACGGAACTCTGCGCCCTTATCGGTTTTGTGCCAACTAATGTTTATTTCACCATGAGCTGGGGTATAGCGAACGGCATTAAATACTAAATTTGAAAAGGCGCTGCGCAACTCTTGCTCTTTGCCAATTAAATTTAATGACTCGTCCATATCCAGCACAATTGTGTGTTGTTTTTCTTGGTTTAATTGTTCGGCCTCGCGGTAAATTGCGGTAAGCATATCCGCTACATCTACCTCTTCCTCGAAGTCTGGCTTATCAGAATTTTCGATGCGTGCCAACGCAAGTAACTGCTCGACTAAGCTTGCCATGCGCTTACATTGATCCAGCATAGTTTGTTGCGCTTTACCCCACATTGAAGGTGGTGGCGCCATATCTGGATCAAACATTTCGAGATAGCCCGACATTACAGTTAACGGCGTACGCAACTCATGCGACACATTAGCAATAAAGTCTCGGCGCATTTCTTCGAGTTGTTTGATTAACGTCACATCGCGCACCACCATCATTAACTGTGATGCGGCATAAGGCGTTACCCTCACTTCTAATACACTGTGTGGATCAATCGGTGATTGCAGCTCTAATGGCTCAAGGTATTCTTTTGCACGCATGTATTTAATAAAATCTGGACGACGAATTAGGTTATCAAGTCGCTGACCATGATCGAGCGGCCACTGTAATCCTAATAAAGCGATCGATTCTTTATTACACCAAACGATCGCCAGATCATCTTGCAATACTAATACGCCATCGGGAACGGCTTCTGCACCTTCACGAAAACGACGAATAACATCTGCAAGCTCGTTACGTTTTCTTCGATTGCGCTGTTGCAGGCGATAAATGCCTTCAAATACCTGCTCCCAAACACCTTCACCTTCTGGTGGGTAATATTTGCGTTGTTCTGTAAGCCAATCGCTTAATCTAAATAGCTGACGATAATTCCACACTAATAGTGAAAATGTACCTAGCCATAAAAGTAAAAAAGGAGCCCCTAACAGGACTCCTATTAACGTAAGCGGGATAAAGTAAACAAAAAGGCGTTTGACTAATTCCCGCTTACTCACAATTCGCAGCATAGACTTCTCTTAGAAATTAAATTTTGCTCGAAAAACGATAACCTGCACCACGTACGGTTTGTACTAATTTATCATGACCCATAGGTGCAATCGCTTTACGTAGACGACGAATATGAACATCAACCGTGCGATCTTCTACGTAAACATTTGTACCCCAAACATTATCAAGCAGTTGTTCACGGCTGTAAACACGTTCTGGGTGTGTCATAAAGAAATGAAGTAATTTAAATTCAGTTGGTCCCATATCCAATTCGTTACCTGCAGATGTTACACGATGCGAAATAGGATCTAGGCGTAACCCATGTACTTCAATTGCTTCTTCGAGCGATGTAGGTGATACGCGACGGAATACCGCTTTAATGCGTGCCATTAACTCTTTTGGTGAAAACGGTTTAGTGACATAGTCATCAGCACCTACTTCTAGGCCTTTGATCTTGTCTTCTTCTTCACCACGAGCGGTTAGCATAATAATTGGGATATGGCGGGTGTAATCACTATTTTTAATTTTTTTAGCGATTTGAACACCACTTGTGCCAGGCAGCATCCAGTCCAGTAGAATCATATCTGGATAAGGCTCAACTAGCGCATCCATTGCAGAATCATAATCTTGGGCTTCAATAGCCTGAAATCCATTTTGTTCAAGTACGAATACCAACATTTCACGAATTGGTGCTTCGTCATCAACCACTAGTATCTTACGCGACATGAATTAAATCTCTAAGTTATCAACTGACTTCATTATCAAAGTAAAGTGTGACACTTTTATGAATATAAACATAAAAAGATCATAAATAAACTGTTGTCTATTTGTAGTGTTACTTTAACCTAACTTACATAATCATATAAAACAATTTAAATTCAATAAGATAAAATAAAATTAGCGCTTTAAAATTAAACTAAAAAGCCCCTAAAAGGGGCTTATA
This sequence comes from Pseudoalteromonas sp. NS-SX12, assembly GCF_057367955.1. Classification (NCBI taxonomy): domain Bacteria; kingdom Pseudomonadati; phylum Pseudomonadota; class Gammaproteobacteria; order Alteromonadales; family Pseudoalteromonadaceae; genus Pseudoalteromonas; species Pseudoalteromonas sp. NS-SX12. The sequence goes on from NZ_CM170634.1 coordinate 366,762, forward strand.
AAATTAACTAAATTGTCACGTTTTTATATCATTTAAAAATCATAACGTAAGGTAACGGCCAAATGTCCTTCATCATCGCTATTGTCCAAATCACGCTGGGTGTACCAAATATAAGCCTTTGCCTGCTTACCTAATTTGCGCTCAACACCTACTGAACTGGCCGAGCCACTGTCTTTTAATTTACCAAAGCCTGTTTCATCATCTTGGTACTGTACTAAAATTTTATAATTTTCGATTTTATAAGAAGCACTTACAACGAACGTATCACCATCATCGCCCGATGACACTTTTTCACTATTTTGGTACATACCGTTAATTGTAAAATCACCGAGTTTACCTTGTGCTGATACGCGATCTATATTGTAGCCAGCAACATCCTCATCATGCGCATATGCGACATAAAACGGCGTTTTCTTAAGTGCTTTATCACCATAACCAATAGCAGCCGACACCCCAGCACCATCGCTTTGTTTGCTGTTTTCTTCCGCTATATAGGTTAGTTCAAACTGTAATTGACCAAACTTGGGTGATTGATAATTTACCATATCGCCCAAACGGTTTTCGCCGGTGGCAAGGTGTTTAATATCGCCAACGAAGTCATTCATCATATCAAGCTTGTTTTGCGACTTTTTCAGAGCCGTGTCTTTTCGACCGATCAGGATCTGACCAAAGGTTTTACTTTTTAGACCTAAGTATTGATCCCGCGATTTAATATTATCATCACTGCCATTTGCGCCATCTTGCTCTGAAATATTAACTTCCCACTCAAGCTTAGTTAATACGCTAAGATCATCTGAAATACCATGCTTTGCTTTAATACCAAAACGTGATGCATATGAGTCAACTTCGGTCTCGCTCTCTTGATTATCGATATCAACGTAGCGTAAGCCTAGATGGGCACGTCCGTATACTTGGGCATCTGTTTCAGCAAATGCATCTAACGGAAGAAGCACTAAACCTATACCACTTGCTAGCAAGAGTTTTTTAATCATGGTAATTTCCTCAAAGCAGAGTTTAACTAAAGCATTACGCTATAATTATTATACACTTAAGATCAAACAGATTTTCTTATTTACTAATTACTTTAGTACATTTAACGGGTATGGCAATTATCGCAGATCAATATTTTACCAATAGGATCATCTTTATACTAAGATCTACCACGATATGGCTGTTTGAGATCAAAAACTTACTAAGATCACCTAAGAAATAGATCGAATTTCAATAAGTTAGCTATAGTTTTTAATCTGATCAGCCCTAAATAAGCAGTTTAGTTGGTAGGATCGTGATCCCAGCCAATCAAATTACGATCGTGTTAGTAAGAATTTGATCCCACAATCCTAAATGATCATAATCCCAGACATACTATTAATCTCATTTTTTTTCGCCGAAATAAGCCAGCTCACAAACCGGTTATAAATAAAGTAAATGTTAGAAGACTGGCCTGTTAAAGCACTATTTTGATAGGTTGATTGAAGGTTATGGATTTAAATTATTGACGCTCAACACCTGGGCGTTCGACACAAAAAAAGCGTTTATATGAGCTATATAAACGCTTTGCTTGTTAAAGGAAGTTGTATAACTTGATGTTATTTAACTTGTTGGTTTAACTCACCAGCAAGGTATTTTTCATGCATCGCATCAAGTGAAATTGGTTTGATTTTAGCCGCTTGACCAGCTGTACCAAACGCTTCGTAACGTGCAACACAGATTTCAGTCATTGCTTTCGTTGCTTCCGCTAAAAACTTACGCGGGTCAAAGTTTGCAGGGTTATGCGCAAGGTGACGACGAATTGCACCGGTTGATGCTAAACGTAAGTCGGTATCGATATTTACTTTACGAACACCGTGCTTAATACCTTCAACGATCTGCTCAACTGGCACACCGTAAGTTTCAGGGATCTCACCGCCGAACTCGTTGATCACAGCAAGCCACTCTTGTGGTACTGATGACGAACCATGCATTACTAAGTGAGTATTTGGAATACGCGCGTGAATTTCTTTGATACGGTTAATTGCAAGAATGTCACCCGTTGGTGGACGTGTAAACTTATAAGCACCGTGTGAAGTACCACATGCAATCGCAAGTGCATCAACACCTGTTTGCTTAACAAAGTCAGCTGCTTCTTCAGGATCAGTTAATAGTTGGTCTTCAGTTAGCTTACCTTCTGCACCAATACCGTCTTCTTCACCTGCTTCACCCGTTTCTAATGAACCAAGTACACCTAGCTCACCCTCAACTGAAACACCACACGCGTGTGCCATTTCAACGGTGCGACGTGTTACATCAACGTTGTACTCGTAGCTTGAAGGGGTTTTACCATCTTCAAGTAGTGAGCCGTCCATCATTACTGATGAAAAGCCTAATTGGATTGAGCGTTGGCAAACTGCTGGTGATGTACCGTGATCTTGGTGCATAACTACTGGAATGTGTGGCCATTCTTCAATTGCCGCTAAAATCATATGGCGGATAAACGGCGCACCGGCGTATGCACGCGCACCTGCTGAACCTTGAACGATAACAGGACTGTTTGTCTTGTCTGCTGCTTCCATAATTGCACGCATTTGCTCTTGGTTATTCACATTAAACGCTGGAACACCATAACCATTTTCTGCCGCATGGTCTAATAGCTGACGCATACTGATTAAAGCCATTTTGCTTTCTCCAATTTTTGATGGCACCTAACGCCATCGAGTTTGAACGGATAGATTTGTTTATTGCCAAGTAATCACTAAATTGAGAGAGAGATGATTACTTGGCTTTTTATTCAGTTACTTAGATTTAATTCAATTAACCTAAGTATAGCGTGCACAAATTATTTCGCGCGCGCTTCTAACATTGCTACAGCTGGTAACTGCTTGCCTTCTAAGAATTCTAAGAAAGCGCCACCACCTGTTGAAATGTATGAAATTTTGTCTGCTACTTCATATTTATCAATTGCTGCAAGGGTGTCACCGCCACCAGCAATTGAGAATGCATTTGACTCTGCAATCGCATGTGCAAGTGCTTTGGTACCTTCACCAAATTGGTCAAATTCAAATACACCAACAGGGCCGTTCCATACAACAGTACCGGCATTTTTGATAATCTCAGCAAGTGCCTTCGCTGAATCTGGGCCGATATCAAAAATCATGTCGTCTGAGTCAACATCTGCAACTGACTTTAATGTTGCTACAGCTGTTTCTGAGAACTCTTTACCCACTACTACATCAGTTGGTACTGGAATATCGCCACCCGCTGCTTTTGCTGCGTTAGTTAACTTGTTTGCTTCATCAATTAAATCAGCTTCATAAAGTGATTTACCAACGTTATTGCCCGCAGCTGCGATAAAGGTATTTGCAATACCACCACCACATACTAACTGATCAACAACACTTGAAAGCGACTCAAGTACAGTCAGTTTAGTTGAAACTTTTGAACCACCAACAATGGCTACAAGTGGGCGCGCTGGGTTATCAAGTGCTTTACCAAGTGCATCTAGCTCTGCCGCAAGTAATGGACCTGCACAGGCAACATCTGCGAATAAACCAACACCGTGAGTAGACGCTTGTGCGCGGTGCGCAGTGCCAAATGCATCCATTACATACACATCACACAGTGCAGCTAATTTTTTAGCTAAAGCTTCGTCGTCTTTTTTCTCGCCTTTGTTGAAGCGTACGTTTTCAAATACAACCACTTCGTTGTCTTGAACGTCAACACCATTAAGGTAGTCTTTTTCTAGGCGAACAGTTTGCTCTAATACGTCATTTAAATAGTTAACAACCGGTAGCATTGAGAATGCGTCATCGTATTCGCCTTCTGTAGGGCGACCTAAATGCGACATAACCATTACTTTTGCGCCTTTTTCTAAGGCTAATTTAATGGTTGGTAACGACGCACGAATACGCGCATCACTGGTTACTTTACCGTCTTTTACTGGAACGTTTAGGTCTTCACGAATAAGCACGCGCTTACCTTGTAAATCTAAATCAGCCATTTTAATGACAGACATTTGAGCTCTCCTTTAACATAAAAAAACCGCAAATTTGTTGGCAAACTCACGGTTATCTAAATCTAACTTTTTAGTGCCATCGCCTCGGCAGTATCTAGCATACGGTTGGCAAAACCCCATTCGTTATCGCACCAAGCTAAGATTTTTACTAAGCGCTTGTGGCTTACACGGGTTTGTGTACCGTCAATAATCGATGAATGGCTATCGTGATTAAAATCAACCGATACCAGTGGTTCTTCGGTATAACTGATAATACCGGCTAAGTGTTGATGCTCTGCATCTGAAAGTACTTTATTAACCGTTTCAATTGTTACATCGGTATTAAGTGTGACACTTAAATCCATTGCAGTAACATTGATGGTAGGCACGCGCACGGCAATGGCTTCAAAGCGGCTTTTAAACTTAGGCAGAATGCGCTCGATACCACGCGCTAATTTAGTATCTACCGGAATAATCGATTGGCTTGCAGCACGGGTACGGCGAAGATCACTGTGATAGGCATCAATCACTTGCTGATCATGCATTGACGCGTGAATGGTAGTAATTGCACCTGACTCAATACCAAATGCATCATCAAGTACTTTAATCACTGGCACAATACAGTTAGTAGTGCATGAACCGTTAGAGACGATAGTGTGTTCAGCTTTTAATTCATTGTCATTAATACCAAAAACAATGGTGGCATCCATATCGGCATCGGCAGGTTGCGAGAACAACACCTTTTTAGCGCCCGCATTTAAATGCAATTCAGCATGTTCACGAGAATGATAAACACCTGTACATTCAAGCACCACGTCGACATCTAATAAACCCCAAGGCAATTCGCTTGGATTTTCTTCGGCAAATAACTGAATTAAGTCACCATTTACGGTAATGGCATCTTGCTGTAATTGCACAGGAAATTTAAAACGACCATGAGAAGTGTCGTATTTTAATAAATGCGCGATGCCTTTAGCGTCTGCTAATTCATTGATCGCGACAATTTGAATGTCGTTAGTACGACCAGCTTCATATAAAGCTCTTACGATATTTCGTCCGATTCGACCAAAACCATTAATTGCAATTTTGATTGCCATTAAGTTGTTTTTCCTAACAGTGCCGAGCACTTTCACAGTTGGTGAGAGGGTTGATGGCGGGTATTCTAAAGCAAAGAATTTGAATACGATAGTGAAAAAATTTTATTCTTTGATTAGTAAAGATAATGACACCGGTTACTTACTAGGTAAATCAAGGGATCCAGTAATTTCGCAAGTTTCATGAAGATTTTTAGAAAAATGAGATTTTAATTTATCCGTTAAAAATGACACCGGTTTCCCTAAATTTATTGCGACAATTAATCGCTCAACACGCGCTATAAAAAACACAAAAAAAACTAATTTACGCTTTTAAAATTTTCTTAAATTGGAGGCGTAAATTTAGTCTTTCAAAACCAACTCTTTTTCTTCTTGGCGTAATGTCAGTACTTCAAAGCCATCTTTTGTGACTAAAATAGTGTGCTCCCATTGTGCTGATAATTTTTTATCGCGGGTAACTACTGTCCAACCATCTCGTTTGCTCTTAGTTTTGGCGGTACCTTGGTTAATCATTGGTTCAATAGTAAATGTCATACCTTCTTGGAGCGTTACACCAGTATCCTTTTTGCCAAAATGCAATACTTCAGGCGCCTCGTGCATTTGTCTACCGATACCATGACCGCAAAACTCTCTCACTACAGAGTAACCTTGTTGCTCAGCATGATGTTGAATAACCGCGCCAATATCACCTAATTTAGCACCTGGTTTCACTTGCTTAATGGCCAGCCAAAGTGCTTCGTAAGTCGTTTCAACCAAACGTTTCGCAAACGGCGATACTTCACCGATACAATACATTTTACTGCTATCTGCGATAAAACCATTTTTCTCTAAGGTAATATCGATGTTGATAATATCGCCATTTTTTAGTTTTTGCGTGCTACTTGGCACACCGTGACAAACCACTTCATTAATTGACGGGTTAAGCACAAATGCAAATCCGTACTGACCTTTACTCGCAGGGCGCGCATTTAACGTATTGGTAATATAGTCTTCAACAAAATTATTAATTTCTAGCGTTGACTGGCCGACTGCGATAAACGTATCGAGTGCAGAAAATACGTCTGCCAGTAATTGGCCGGAAGTACGCATAAAATCAATTTCCGTTTGATTCTTAATAATGATTTCACTCATTGCATTCACCTTGCTGATCACATTGACGCAGTAACTCTTGCTCCATTATTTCAGCAAAGGTTAAATTAGGATTACGCTCTGCAAGGCGCCCTACTTTTATCCAAAACTCGGCTTGAGAGTTGATTGAACGCACCATTACGGTGCTAGCATGACGAATTTCATCATGTAATTGGTCAGAAATTTTAACGATACCCATAGCGACACACTGTTTGATTATATGCTTTATATATAGTACGTATACATAACATATAAAATCAATAAAAAAATGGCGCCAAAGGCGCCATTCTGGGCTGGGTAACAAATAAAAAGTTTATCTTGGCAGATTTTTGCTTAACTTTTTGTTTTTATTCATTACATCACTGTAATAACCGTGAAGCGCTTCACTTAATTGACCTTCTTGGCGTTTAATTTGTTCCGCTTGGGTAATGTTTTGCTGCTTTAACGTTACGTTTTCAGCACGTAATTGATTGATTACATCACCTTGCTGCTGCGCCTTAGTTTTAAGTTCATCAACGCTATGAATTGATTCTTTTAACAGGGCATTTAGCTCTTCATTACGCTCATTAAGTTCACGGCAGTGATGCTTCATTACCGATTTACTCATATTCGCTTCTTCAACTTGTTGCTGGAGATCTTGAAGCTTAGCGGTCACTTCTACGCTTGGTTTTTTCTTTGCGTCTGTTAACTGTTCCATCAGTGTTTCAAGCATGGCGTTTGAGTTTTCCCACTCACGCTCAATTAACTGCACATGCTTAATAATCATCGCATGATCATTTTGCAATTGCTCAAACTGCTGCTGTTTTTCTAAAAGCAGTTTCTTCTGTTCAATTAATTGTTCAGTAAGCGCTTTTTCATGTGCACGCTGTGCAAAGGAGGTAATATTAGCTTGTACGGGATCTGAACCGCAAACAAGTTCAGGAGCATTTCGTTCAGAGGTAACCATTTCCCTTTCCTCGTTATTATACCTATCAAAAGTTGGTTAAATTTTAGCAAGATAAAGGCAGGGGGGAATTTGATCTAAATCAGTTTTTTTAATTAAGAATCGTTATCAAAGGTAAAACTATTGCGCTAGATCAAAAAAGCGATGCATTTGCATCGCTTTTGATTATTATAGCTTTTTTTGCAATTATACGAGTTGATTCGCTTTTGCTACGATATTCTCTACCGTAAAGCCAAAGTGTTCAAATAGTTCATTTGCAGGCGCAGATTCACCAAATGTTGTCATACCTACAACCGCGCCATTTAAACCAACGTACTTATACCAGTAATCTTCAATGCCCGCTTCTACCGCGACACGTTTAGTTACTGCACTTGGTAGTACTGATTCTTTATAAGCCGCATCTTGTACGTCAAATAAATCAGTTGACGGCATAGAAACAACACGTACTTTTTTACCTTGAGCGCGAAGTTCAGCTGCTGCTTGCATTGAAAGCTCAACTTCAGAACCTGTTGCAATAAGAATAATCTCAGGCTCACCATCACAGCTTAATACGTAACCACCTTTACGTACATTCGCTAATTGCTCAGCTGTACGCGCTTGTTGTTGTAAGCCCTGACGTGTAAATACAAGTGATGTTGGGCCATCTTTACGCTCAATAGCATCTTGCCATGCAATTGCAGACTCAACTTGGTCACATGGGCGCCAGTTAACTAAGTTAGGCGTTAAACGCATGCTTGCTAGCTGTTCAACTGGTTGGTGCGTAGGACCATCTTCTCCTAAACCGATTGAATCGTGCGTATACACAAAGATTGAAGGCTGCTTCATAAGCGCCGCCATACGTACTGCGTTACGCGCGTATTCCATAAACATTAAGAACGTCGCACCGTAAGGAATAAAGCCTTTATGCAGCGCAATACCATTCATAATTGCCGACATACCAAATTCACGTACACCGTAGAAGATGTAGTTACCTGATGCGTCATTTGCTGTTAAGCCTTTTGAACCTTCCCAAAGTGTCAGGTTTGAACCTGCAAGGTCAGCAGAACCACCCATAAACTCAGGTAACATAGGGCCAAACGCATTAAGTGCATTTTGTGATGCTTTACGTGTCGCTGGGTTTTCAGGGTTTGCCTGTAGGCCTTCAATATAGGCTTGTGACTTCTCAGCCCAATCAGCTGGTAATTCACCTTTTTGACGACGTTCAAACTCTGCCGCTAGTTCAGGGAAAGCTGCTTTATACGCATCAAATTTTTCAGCCCAAGACGCTTCTTTTGCGGTACCCGCTTCAACTGCATTCCAATCAGCATAAATATCAGCTGGAATATCGAAAGCATCATGCTCCCAGTTTAAAAATTCACGTGCAGCTGCAATTTCAGCATCACCTAATGGTGCACCGTGACAGTCGTGGCTACCTGATTTGTTTGGTGAACCGTAACCGATTACTGTTTTACAACAGATCAATGTTGGTTTGCCCGTTTCTGCACGTGCTTCATCAATTGCCGCGCGAATGGCTTCGCTATCGTGACCATCTACATTCCGCACAACATGCCAACCGTAAGATTCAAAACGTGCTGCCGTATCGTCAGTAAACCAACCTTCTACTTCACCGTCGATTGAAATACCGTTGTCATCCCAAAACGCAACTAGCTTACCAAGGCCTAATGTACCTGCTAGTGAACACGCTTCGTGTGAAATACCTTCCATAAGGCAACCATCACCTAGGAAACAGTAAGTAAAGTGATCAACAATATCGTGACCTTCGCGGTTAAACTGGTGCGCAAGTGCTTTTTCAGCAACAGCCATACCAACCGCGTTCGTAATACCTTGGCCTAATGGGCCTGTCGTTGTTTCAACACCCGGTGCATAACCGTATTCAGGGTGACCCGGTGTTTTAGAGTGCATTTGACGGAAGTTTTTAATTTCCTCAATTGGAAGATCATAGCCAGATAAATGCAGTAAAGAATAAATTAGCATTGAGCCGTGACCGTTTGACAGAATAAATCGGTCGCGATCAGCCCAATCAGGGTTTGCTGGATTATGGTTTAAATAGTCGCGCCATAGCACTTCAGCAATGTCTGCCATACCCATAGGGGCACCTGGGTGGCCAGACTTGGCCTGTTGCACAGCGTCCATAGATAGAACGCGAATAGCATTTGCTAGTTCTTTACGTGACGGCATGGATTTTCCTACCTCATTATTTGTTTGCTGTCATAATTTGGATACATTGGCCAATAAGCACTGGCAATAGGAAGTACTTATTGGTCAATGTACCCACGCAGCTCTATTCTTACCTATAAGCACACGCGGAGCAATGGAAAACCGACTATAATCTAGCTTCTTTATGCACAAAACAGCCTAGTAACGGTGAAGAAATTTCACTTTTAATTTTTTTTAGACGTCTAGGCGTAAAGTTGTTGTTTGCAGCGTCGTTATTCGGTAGAATACTCGACCATTTAATTGAACCTGCGCAAATCCTTGTGGCAACGCGCATTTTTTGTGAGTGAGTAGAAATACCATGGCAAGAACTTTATTTACTTCTGAGTCAGTATCTGAGGGTCATCCGGATAAAATCGCTGACCAAATTTCTGATGCGGTTTTAGACGCAATTATCACACAAGATAAGCATGCGCGTGTTGCCTGTGAAACAATGGTTAAAACAGGTGTTGCAATTATCTCTGGTGAAATTTCAACAGATGCGTGGGTAGACCTTGAGTCAATCACACGTAAAGTAATCACAGATATCGGTTACACATCATCTGACGTAGGTTTTGACGGTGACACATGTGGCATCATGAACCTTATTGGTCAACAATCACCTGAAATCGCACAAGGTGTTGACCGTACTAAGCCTGAAGAGCAAGGCGCTGGTGACCAAGGTTTAATGTTCGGTTACGCAACTAACGAAACACCAACATTAATGCCTGCGCCACTTTATTACTCGCACCTACTTGTAGAGCGTCAAGCACAAGCACGTAAGTCAGGTATTCTTCCTTGGTTACGTCCTGATGCAAAATCTCAGGTAACCTTCGTATATGAAGACGGTAAGCCTGTTGCAATTGATGCGGTTGTACTATCTACTCAGCACAACCCAGACATCGAGCAAGACGCACTAGTAGATGCTGTAATGGAAAACATTATTAAGCACACGCTACCTGCTGAGCTTTTAACTGAAGACACTAAATACTTCATTAACCCAACTGGTCGTTTCGTAATCGGTGGCCCTGTTGGTGACTGTGGTCTTACAGGTCGTAAAATCATCGTAGATACTTACGGTGGTATGGCGCGTCACGGTGGTGGTGCTTTCTCTGGTAAAGATCCATCAAAAGTTGACCGCTCTGCGGCATACGCGGGTCGCTATGTTGCTAAGAACATTGTTGCAGCTGGCCTTGCTGATAAGTGTGAAATCCAAGTTTCTTACGCTATTGGTGTTGCTGAGCCAACGTCAATCACAGTTGATACATTCGGCACAGGCAAAATCTCTGAAGAGAAATTAGTAGAGCTAGTACGTGAGCACTTCGACTTACGTCCTTACGGTATTACTAAGATGCTTGACCTACTTCACCCAATGTACCAAATGACTGCAGCATACGGTCACTTCGGTCGTGAACCGTTCGAAATGACGGTAGGCGAAGATACATTCACAGCATTTAGCTGGGAAAAAACAGACAAAGCAGACGCACTTCGCGCCGCTGCTGGTTTATAATAACCGTCTGATTGAGAAAAAGCGCCATTGGCGCTTTTTTTATGCCTAAAATTCAGTAAGTTGCTATGATAACCGCTCTAGCAAGTGATAAAGAAACTACACGGTGAAGTTATGTACCTTTCAATCAAGCATTACCCTGAAATAGCAAACAATACTAACCAACAAAGAATTGTACGCCTTGCCAAACCTTACTTAACAACTCCGGCAATTGTTTATATTACACATGTTTTGGTGTTGGTTTCTCTGGTTGTAATAAACCTACCAAGTGTGCAACAACTATCGCCTTTGCTTTTAAAGGGCGGTTTATTTATTACTTATTTAATAGCAATGCATTTTGCGGGCATTAATACATGGCAGCGTAAGCAGTTTTTAACACACCTTGATGAAATCCAAACAAAATCAGAACAATCCGATATCGCCCTCGCCCAGTCATCTTTATTTAATTATTGGAAAGACACTCAAATAACTAAAACCTTTATCGTTACCGCCCCTACTTTCGCACGCATGAAAACCTTCGAATTTGGTTATTTGAGCCTCAGCGAAAATGGAGAAAAAGCGATGATCCGAGTATTAGAAGACGAAAACTTGGCATCAAGCCAACTTAAAATTGCCATTTTTAACGACCAAGTCATCCCTGCGGTCATCGAGGAAAATACGCACGTTATCCTCACACTTGCAGAGCATTCGATAAATGGCACAATTAGTAAAATTAACCAAGTAGCAAAACGAAAAGTCACTACAAATCAATTAGCGATTAATTTTACCGAAAAACTATTGGTGGTCGAGTTTGAACACACGCCAAATGAGCTATCATTGGTATCCCATGTGACCAACCCACAAACCAAACTTACCTATACACTGAAACTGATAGCCATCGACTCACAAGATTATGTTGTTTATAAAGTGCTAGAAGACCACCCGTCGCGCCCGCTAATGAGTGCAGATGTAATTATCTTTAATAGCGATAATAGCGATAAAAAACAAACAGCCAATGTACTTGGTTTTTCAGAGCTCGCAACACATCACGTCGGACATTACCCGCTAGCGGGTGGTATGATTAGCTAAGTAACTCAGCTTCAGCAAACGCTATTTGATAAAAACATAGGATTTAATATGAACAAAGGACATGTAATTGCATTTGTGCTTGGCGCCCTTAGCGTCGCACTTATTTCGACATTAATGCCTTCAGATAGTCAATTAATTAGTAAAGAACAACCATCTGATAGCTCTGACCACACATTATCTGAGCCGCTAGAATCAAGCTTTAATAACATCAAAAAACCGTTAACGGAAACCCTATCCACACAGCACAAATCAATACAACACTCACTAACAGCGCTGACTAAATCTGAGCTGGTTGCTGAAGTTGAAAGGTTAGAAAGTGAATTAACACATGCTACACAAAAACATGAACAGCTGATTAAAGAGGTAAGCGAACATGCTGAAACCATGTTGCGCGACAAGGTCGCGGAGCTCGAGCAACAAATGCAACAACAACTTGAATTACTGCTCAGTGATGGCGTAGACACCCTTAATTTAGCAACTAAGTTTGAGCAACAAACCCGTGACGAACATTGGGCCGAAACGACAGAAGCGGTGTTTCAAGATTTTTTTACCACACATGATTTTATTGAATTTGTGCAACTAAAAACGATTGATTGCTGAGAAAGTATTTGCCAAATTAACTATCAGTATGCCGATGGTTTCGAATCAATACACCTGTTCCAACATAAATTATCAGAGTTTGTTACCAAACATAAATTTGCTACTAGCCAATCACAAGAGGCTAATGGTTCAGTCAATATGCATATCGCGAAATAACCTAGGGTCTGTTGACCTTTCAAGTTCGTTTTTGCAGCAGTTTGATTGGGCTTTATACAAGGCAGAGGATGCGTGGCATAGTTATTCTATGTGAGTCAGCCGATAACACAGTAGAAAACCCAATCAAGCGTTGCCGAACGGTTGTTTTGAGCGTACTTTTGTCATTGTTGCCTATATGGATGTAGGTAAGGGGAGTGAGCATGACGCGGAAGCTTTGCTCGATATTCGCTTAGATTGCTAGGCCACACATCGAGCGCCGCGATAAAAGCACGCTCAAAGAGAACAAAAATAGAACAGTAAAGGTGGGCAGACCCTAGTCAAATGGCACTACAAGGGTAAAGCTTCAAGCGCGCTTTCATCTTTTTGAAGGTGCTAAATACGTTAGATTTTGCGACAGAATTACCTAACCAATGTGGAATTTTTCCTGCGGGATCTGCAATCGCTTGATACTCAACAGAAATCGTATCTGCGTCTCGCTGAGTAATTACCCAACTGGCAGCTACATGCTCAATGCGAATGAAACCATCACGCTTTGCGTATTCGTTGTTAGCCGCTTGAATGCCAATTTGCATTTGTGTATTTGACGTTCTAAAAATACGTGAGTAAGTCACCATATCACGATTTTTAATCGGCCATGGCGCATTAAATTGAGTGTAAACGATATGCTCGTTTTGTGATGGTGATTTTAGCACTTCGACACTGTCCACATTGCTTAACCACTTATCAGCATTGTCTGTATCAAGTAAAAGTGCTTCAAACGCTGCTAAGCATCCGCTAGTCACTGTGTAGGCTTTTAACTTTAAAAGTCCATCGGGCAGTTTTTGCTGATAAACTTCAATTCCTTGTTTAATTTTTACTTGCTGCCACTCTAATGCACTCAGCGGAGTACAAAAAAGTAGCAGCAACAGCATAGTGCGCATATTATTGCCAGTAAGGCTCCAATTTTTGACTTGCAAGACGGCTATGTTCCATTGCTGCGAGCAAACCATCATTTTTTTGTTTTAACCAACCCAAAATACTGGTGAATTGTTCGGGTTCTTGTTGCGTTTCACACAACTGTTTTAAATAGTCGTATGTCGCTAATTCATCCATACCATGAATAATATCAAGCCAAGGGCCTCTAAATTCATCACGTAGCGGTCCTTCAAAAAGCTGCCCTAAGCAACAACCGCTGAGTAAATTACGGTGTAATTTTTGACGTTTTGCGATGTAGCTTTCAGCGCTCACCACATCATGTGGTAATAAATGCTGCATTTCTTGCCAATCGTTTTCAAAAAGACGTGCCGCAATATCTTTTACAGGCGTACCAGCAGCAACAATTTGCTCTTGTCCCCAGTCATCACGCCAACGCTTTTCAATTAAAAAGCGCGTTAAATCCAGAATAAGTTGGTTGTAGCGCGGGCTATGGAAAATTGCCTTTAACGCCTTGCGCGACGGTTGCTCAGCTTTTAAGTTATCAATCACTTGTTCAAGCTCAGGCGCAGCCGAAATGCGTTTATAAAACGCATGTTTCTTTGACGTAAACGTTCGTAATTGAATCGCCGTTTCAACCCAAGAAAAGGTTTCTAATAGCCATTTAAGCTCTTTACGCAACGATTTAGTAACTTGTTTGTCGGCAACTTGTTCAAACAACCAAAAGCTATGGCGAATAAGGCTAACCCCATCAACAATGCGTTTTAGTGTTTTTAATTTTGGCGAATCGATATAGCATTGCTCGTGTTTTTGCACAAACTCAATGCCGTATTGAAGGCACTTCTCAAGCGCTTCTTCTTGTGTCGCGTTTTCATCTAACTGTACATAGCCTAAGAATGTATCAGCCATTAACGGCGCATCGTCCGCTAAACGGTAGCCACGTGCGGCTTTACTGTATAGACCTAAACGTACTTCACTACAGTTAATTAACTTATTTGCTAATTCAAATAACTCTTTGCGATCACCACTTACCAATTCCATTTCCACTTCACAAATCGGCACACTTTGGCCTGAAGCAGAAATATCACCTTTATCCAACACCAATTCAATTTCAGTACCTGAGTCGGTTTCTAATAACCAAGTACGACGAATAAAGTTAGTGTTAAAAATAGAGAAAAGGTTTTCACTAATAGTGCCTGGCTCCATGCCAGCAGGCCAAATTGAGGTATCAAATAACTCAATGTTTGGGCGCGAATTATTAATTGGCACATTGTATTCTGGACGTTGATGAAAGCCACCAACCACTTTGCCTGCCAACTTAATTGTTTGCTCACATTCGCCGTCAACACAACGCGTGCGTAAACCGATATCTAGCGCTCTTAACTCTCTGCTTGGAGTATCAAAGTATGCGTTTTGTAAGTTGCGAGAAGCTTTATTACTGACTTTTTTTGAAAACTGGGTAATCAGTGCTGGCAGTTGAGAAATAACTTGTTCTGAAACTAAAAATTTCAGCTCAATTTCAGTATCCATTAGCTGGAGGGTTGACCTATTTTATTAGCAAAGCCTAAGTAAAACCAAATATCGGGCTAAATGCAACCTTTTGTGCATCGACTTACAAACAACGACTAAATTATGAAGTATTGTGTGAATGCGCTGCGCGACTTGCTATTGCGCGGTGAAATCCATACTATGAAGCCTCAAATACCAATTCACTTAAATAGCTAGTCATTTTAGCGGGCTAAATATCATGCTAACTGCGTTGGAATTTATCGATGTAAAATAACTACATCAGACAAATCCCGCCTTGATAGTATCTCATTTATCCAGCGCTATAATTAGTTACATATTTAAACGACTTGGTAAATTTATCGGACAACAACAATAAAACAGGATCCTCTCAATGTTTAAACCGATTGCTGCATTTCTTTTATTAGCGAGTTTAAGCACAGCTATCCACGCAGAAACGCAAACTAACGGCGAATCAGCGACTGAAGTACTGGAAGTACAAACAACTGAAAGCGCATCTTCTTCAACTGCTTATATTACCGACAACCTATTTGTTTATATGCACTCAGGTCCAGGCAAAAATTATCGCATTCTTGGTTCTGTGCAAGCAGGTACCGAATTACAGTTGCTCGATGAAAATAAAGAAACGGGCTATAGCCAAGTAAAAGATAGCCGCGGTCGTACAGGTTGGATTGATAAACGTAATATCAGCAAGCGCCCGGGTTTAGCACAACAAAACCTTAAGCTAAAAAATCAATTAGCTGATTTACAAGCAGAGCTAAATTCAAGCCAACGTGATATGCCGGTACTGCGTCAAACTGCCAGTGATTTAGAAGTTAAAAACCGTGAACTCAATGCTGAAATAGAAAAGCTTAATGCCCAAATCTCAAGCTCACGTAATCAAAAGCAACAAGCCAGTGAAAAACAGCAAAAGCAGCTATTGATTTATGGCGGCGGTATTGCATTTATTGGTATTTTACTGGGGATTATCATCACAATCGTGTTATCGCGACGCAAACGTTACGACGGTTGGGCGTAATATCTACTCTATATAAAAAAAGCGCTTAACCAGCGCTTTTTTTGTATCTGTCCCGTACTCAAAAACGTGTGAGTAAACGTTATTCCTACTGCATTAATTTGTGAATCGCTTGCTACGAGAGCTAAACCACTCAGCAATAAAACAGGTAGTTTTTAATAAATCCGGAATTACTCTTCAACCTGCACGGTTAAACCGGCGTCTTGCTTAACATGCTCAATTACCATGTAAGTACGGTTGGTACCAACGCCTGGTGTATCTACAATTTTACCGAGTACTTCACGGTATTCAATCATATCGCCAACACGTATTTTTAGTAGGTAATCGTAGCCACCCGCCACCATATCACACGACACCACTTGACCAATGCGCATAATATGCTGTTTGAAAATATCAAATGCGGCTTCGGTTGATTCTTTTAATGTTACCTCAACGTGGGCAACCACATTTTGTTTCAGCTTGGTAGCATTTAAACGTGCACCATAACCTTCAATATAACCATCGTCTTCAAGCTTTTTAACCCTTTCAAGGCACGGGCTTGGACTTAAATTAACTTGTTTCGCTAAATTTACGTTAGAAATTCGGCCATTTCTTTGTAAAACATCTAAAATTGCTAAATCGATTCGATCGAGCACTCGTGTTTTGATAGAGGTGGTCATACAGAATATTATTTGGCATCTTTTGAACAATTCCCTGTAAATTACCGGATATAGCCAAAATACGCCAGCACATTCTGCTGAAAAGAAATTACACTACGCCCCTATTTTATAAATTTAACCTATTTTATTTTGAGGGTTTCTTTATGCTTTACAATGGTGATTTAACTACCAAATGTCCGATCCGCCAGCAGATCCGTGACTTTTACCGTATTGATGAAGACCAAGTTATTGACCATATTCTGCCACTTGCAGAAGTCGGTGTTAGCGCACGTAGCCGTGCATGGGAACGTGCACGCCAAATGGTATTAAATATTCGTAACGATCAGGAAGGTCAAGGTGGTGTTGACGCACTACTTAACGAATACTCACTGTCTTCTGAAGAAGGCGTGGTATTAATGTGCCTTGCTGAAGCATTGCTACGCGTACCAGATAAAGAAACTCAAGATAGCCTTATTCGCGATAAGCTAGCAAACGGCGACTGGAGCTCTCACTTAGGTAACAGCGATTCTCTGTTTGTAAATGCATCAAGCTGGGGTCTGTTATTAACAGGTAAAATGGTTAACTATGCAGACAAAAACAAAGAAGACCAGTTTGGCTTATTAAAGCGCACTATGGGTCGTATTGGTGAACCTGCTATTCGTAAATCAGTACAATATGCCATGAAGATCATGGGCAAGCAGTTTGTTATGGGTACTACCATTGAAGAAGCTGTAGAGCGCGCGAAAGATAAAGAAGCAAAAGGCTACGCATACTCTTACGATATGCTAGGTGAAGGCGCCCGCACTATGGCGGATGCTGAACGTTATTTTAATAGCTATATGATGGCAATTCACGCTATCGGTAAAGCAGCCAATGGTCGCGGTCCTATAAAAAGCCCTGGTATTTCTGTAAAACTTTCAGCTATTCACCCTCGTTATGAGTTCACACACCGTGAGCGCGTAATGGAAGAACTTGTGCCTAAGCTTAAAGAACTTGCGCTTACAGCAAAACAGTATGACATTAACTTTACGGTTGATGCCGAAGAAGCTGACCGTTTAGATATCTCTTTAGATATTATTGAAGCGGTATTTTCTGACGATGCTCTTGGCAATTGGGCTGGTTTTGGTTTAGCGGTTCAAGCTTACCAAAAGCGTGCTATTTTTGTAATCGACTGGTTAGAAGCACTTTGTCGCCGTGTAAATCGTAAAATGATGGTTCGCCTTGTAAAAGGTGCTTACTGGGATACTGAAGTAAAGCTTACACAAGCAGATGGCCTTGAAGATTACCCAGTATTCACACGTAAAGCGACAACTGACGTGTCTTACAAAGCGTGTGCAATTAAGCTAATGAAAGCACGAGATGTGATTTTCCCGCAGTTTGCAACACACAATGCATACTCAGCAGCCACTATTTTAGAACTTGCTGATGGCAACTATTCAAACTTTGAATTCCAGCGCTTGCACGGTATGGGTGAATCATTATTCGACCAAGTTGTAACGCAAGATCGTGTTCAATGTCGTGTATACGCACCAGTAGGTCAACACGAAGACTTACTTGCATACTTAGTACGTCGTCTACTTGAAAACGGCGCTAACTCATCATTTGTAAATGCCATTGTTGATGAATCTCAGCCAGTAGAATCACTGCTTGAAGATCCCGTTGAAAAAATTCAACGTGTTCGCAATAAGCGCAACCCACAAATCGTTTTACCAAAAGACTTATTTGGTGAAGAGCGTCAAAACTCTAAAGGTTTAGATTTAACCAACATTAACCATATTACGCCATTCAAAGCGAATATTGACAAATGGGTTGCTGAGAACCTAATGACTCATGCCGATGTGCCTGAAGGTCACGAGGCGGTAATTAACCCAGCAAACCACGCTGAGGTGCTTGGTTCTATTCGTCACCAAGACGAAGCTGAAATGAAAGCCCTTGTTGATACAGCTGAATCAGCTTTCCAATCTTGGTCTCAAACGCCAGTTGCTGAGCGTGCTGAAATCTTACGTCGCACAGGTGACATTTTAGAGCGTCATCGCGATGAACTTATTGCACTGTGTATTAAAGAAGCAGGTAAAGTAGCGCAAGATGGTGTTGATGAAGTACGTGAAGCAGTTGATTTTTGTCGTTACTACGCAGCGCGCGCTGAAGAGCTTGCAGCTGATAGCCGCTTTTCACCACGTGGTGTAATTTTATGTATCAGCCCTTGGAACTTCCCACTTGCGATTTTCTTAGGCCAAGTAGCAGCGGCAATCGCAACAGGTAACTCAGTCATTGCAAAACCAGCAGAGCAAACATCACTTGTTGCACTTCGTGCAATTGAGTTAATGCGTGACGTTGGCTTACCTAAAGACGTAGTACAGCCTGTTATTGCTCGCGGTAGCAAAGTAGGTCAGGTAATTATTCCTGACGAGCGCGTACAAGCAGTTATGTTTACAGGTTCAACTGAAACAGGTACACGCATTGCGCAAACCCTAGCAGAACGCGGTGGCGACCAAGTACCTCTGATTGCCGAAACGGGTGGTCAAAACTGTATGATCGTTGATTCTACCGCACTACCAGAGCAAGTAGTTGACGATGTTATTTCTTCTGGCTTCCAATCAGCAGGTCAGCGCTGTTCTGCACTGCGCGTATTATTCGTACAAGACGAAATCGCAGACAAAGTAATCAAGATGATTAAAGGCGCGATGAAAGAGCTACACGTTGGCGACCCAGCTTATCTATCAACAGATGTTGGCCCGGTTATCGACCAAAAAGCACTTGATGCGCTAAATGAACACGTTGAATACTTAAAAGATAAAGCGACACTGCATTTTGAATGCCCTATTCCGGCTGAAGATGAAAACGGTCACTTCTTCTTTGCACCACGTTTATACGAAATCAGTGATTTATCGGTATTAACGAAAGAAGTATTTGGTCCATGTGTACACGTAATTCGTTTCAAAGGTACTGAAATTGATAACGTAATCAACCAAGTAAACAGCACTGGTTTTGGCTTAACTATGGGTATTCACACACGTATCGAAGAACGTGCTGAATACTTAGCTAAACAATCACGTGCCGGTAACATTTACGTAAACCGCAATATGATTGGTGCCGTTGTTGGTGTGCAACCATTTGGTGGTCGCGGCCTATCAGGTACTGGCCCTAAAGCAGGAGGCCCAACTTATCTAACACGTTTAGTAAAAGAAAATGCTGCACCTGAAAACGTTCAAGCTACCAATATCAACCTTGATGGCGAAGCAATTGTTGATGACAACCATGCAGTTGAACGCGTTAATCAAATGATGGTTAACTCAATTCGCGATGAAAAAACTTGGCGTGCAACCAGCTTAAACGACCGTATTTCAGTATGTCGTCAGATGCTGGCTAAAATCGCACAAGTTGAAATCATGGATAAGCTTGCAGATGATTTAACACAAACAATTGCCGATGCACGTAGTCAGCTTGACCGTATTGAAAAGCGTTTAGCCAAAGGTACTGTGCTGCCAGGCCCAACTGGTGAATCAAACACAATTTACCTAGAGCCGCGCGGCTGTGTTGTTTGCTACGCAGATAAAGATACTTCATTTAACTTCTGGGTATTGTCTATCGTAACGGCGATTGCAGCGGGTAATACTGTAATTACCGTGGTGTCTGACCTATTCCACGAAGAAGCGTTAGCTTTCCGTGCTAAGTTATTAGCATGCGGTGTTGCTGAGGGCGTTTTACAAGTGGCTAAACTGTCTGAGTTTAATGCAACACTTGCTCACCCGCATGTTGCAGGCGCTGTAATTGGCAGTGGTTGTGAGCGTAAAGCACATGTAAACGAAAAACTGGCTGCTCGCTCTGGTGCTATTTTACCGGTGATCAGTGCACAGTATTACGACACACTAATCAATCGCTTAGTTACTGAAAAAACCATCAGTATTGATACCACAGCATCAGGTGGTAACACATCACTCATGACGCTAACTGACGAAGATTAATCTAAAGCTCGGGAAACCGGCTTGTTAAGCAAAATAAAAGGGCTAAGTGTAAACTTCAGCCCTTTTCTTTTATCTTCCGCTTAATTTTCAGCATAATGTTTGCTAATTTTAAAGATAATCAAAATTCAAAGATGTACTGCCAATGTTAAAAACCATTTTAATATCTGATCTTAAACCCGGCATGTATGTGCAAGGGGTTGTAAAGCAACAAGGTAGTGTAAAAGTTAAGTCAGAAGGCTGGGTAAGGACACAAGCCGCCATCAATAAATTAGCAAAGTCAGGTATTTTAGAAGTATCTGTCGACCCTGATAAATTTATTGATTTAAACGCAGAAAAAAATAGCGATTCCAGCGAGAACGCAATCGAAACGCCGAAGTTTGATCCAACCAAAGCAACGGCGAGTTTCTCAAGCGAAGCAAACAAAGCAAAAAAACTTTATACCGAAGCGAAACAACTGCAATCAAAAGCATTTGACGATATTCGCGCCGGTCGCAAAATTGATGTTGCGCCATTTAAGCAGGTTGCTAGCGGCTTTATTGATTCGGTTTTTCGCAACCAAGACGCCCTCGCCTGTATGACCCGCATTCGCGAAAAAGATGCTTATTTGCTAGAGCACTCAATTAATGTATCGGTATTAATGAGTATTTTTGCCAAGCACATGGGGTTTGAGCGTGAGGTTATTCATGAACTAGCAACGGGTGCACTGTTACATGACATCGGCAAAATCAAAGTTCCAGACGCGATTTTAAATAAACCAGGCAAACTCACCGATGCTGAATTTGACGAAATTAAACGTCACGCGCTATACAGCAAAGAGATTTTAGAAGAGTCAGAACTCAGTGATATCGCCATTCAAGTTGCCGGATTTCACCATGAGCGCTTAGATGGCAAAGGCTACCCATTTGGCCTTAAAGACGACGAAATAAACCAGTATGTACGTATGATCTCAATTGTCGATGTATATGACGCTTTAACCGCTAAGCGCGTTTACAAAGATGATATGAATCCAATTCAAGCATTCAAAATTTTACGAGCAGGTTGTCCAAGCGCGTTCGACAGCGACTTAGTTGCACGTTTTATTCAATGCATTGGCATTCACCCTGTAGGCACATTAGTAAAACTAAAAAGCCAGAAACTAGGCATTGTGTCACAAAGCAACTTTGAACAGCCGTTAAAACCAACTGTTAAAGTATTCTACAGTGCGAAACATCAACATTACACTGAAGTACAAGACCTCAATTTAGCCAGCAACCGCATTGACGACGAGCTTGAGTCATCTATTAAACCAGAAGACTTTGGCATTGATTTAATTAAATTCTTCCGCAATGCTTTTTTTGATTAAGATACATGAGCATCACACCAGACGGTAAAATAAAATTGCCCATTACTAAATTAGAAGTGGGCGATTTTGTTGAAGAAGTAACTAAACAATTAGGCGCTGTTAAAGTAGTGCAAACAGGCTTAGTAAGAAATTACTTTGCACTGCAAGCGCTAAAGAAAAAAGGCGTAATAGAAGTACTTGTCGACCCTAGTCGCTCTAAAAAAAGCACTCAACAACAAACAACAACGTTTACTAAAAAAGTCAAAATTGAGAGTCAATTAGAAGCGGCACTTGATTGGCAAGACCGAGCGCATACAATCATTGACGATACATTAGCGCGCGCAAAATCCCACACCCCAATTGATATTTCGGGGTTACAAAGTTTAGCGCAGCAAGTATTAACTCTGACGCGACAGCATAAAGAAGCCGCTGCATTAGTGGTACGCTGTAAAATGTCTAACACTTTGCTCAACAGTCACTTACTGCGGGTGGCGGTAAGCTTGGCGCAATTTTGCATTCATCAAAACTATCAAGCGTTAGCAAGTGAACACATGGTGCTTGCAGGACTGCTTTCACGCGTTGGCTACCAAATGCTGCCTGACAATTTACGCCTTCCTGACGGCAAACTCGCACCAATGTTGAGAGTTAAAAAGCAGCAACATATTTCACAATTACAAAAGCTATTGCGCGTCAGTGGTCAGCCCGATGAACATGTTTTACGCTTAATTTCTGAGCAAAATGAGCTACTCGATGGCAGCGGTTATCCGAACCAATTAGATTTTGATAAACTCAATTCAGCGCAGCGCATTTTTAGCATCGCCATTATGTACGACAGTTTAGTTTATGGCTTTGACCATACTAAAGCCATTGGCAGCGCTGCTGCATATCGTGAATTAATGGAACATTCACCGAACCACTACGACCCAGATTTACTGCAAACTTTTATTCAAGCTATTGGGGTTTATCCAGCGGGAACATTAGTTAAGCTATGCTCAGGTCGCGTTGCACTTGTTGTTGAAAATCAACAGCAACTAACAAAACCTCGGGTGAAAGTATTTTACAACGCCGAGTTTAATCATCACTTGGCAGTGCGCATAATTGATTTAGCGGAATCTGATGACAGCATTGAAGGCACGGCAAGTGCCCAGCGTTATGATTTAGATATAGCTGATTTAATTTCAGAAGACGGGATTTAATGGCCGTTTTAAAACTGCCAATCTTCCATCGCAGCTAAACTAAACTCCACACCGTCGTACTGCATTAAGGTTTGTTCTGCAGCAATATCAATAATGTAAACGCCATTAATATTATCACCCACTTTGAGTTCTCGGTCGTTAATCTTAATCCAACTACGACTAGGTTCTGAAGCAAATACATGCGCTTGATAACGCATTTCGGGAATACGCGCTCTAAATGCCTCAGGCAATAATTGAATAGGAGACACTTGTGCCGAAGCAGATGAACCTGAAATTACTTGCTGTTCTAATGGTTCATTTTGCGCCTGCTCAAATGCTTCGCTAAACGCATCAATTAATGCGTTGGTTTGCTCTCTCTGTTCTTTTGCTTGTTGATAGCCAACCACTTTATATTCGGATAAATCGGCTTCACCTTGCGCATTTTCATCTGCTTTAGGTTGTGATTTTTCACTTGGTGTCGGTTCTACAACAGGTTGCGCATTTGCAGCCACCGGCTGAGTGTAAACTGGCACAGGAACCAGTTGGTATTGAATTTGTTGCTGGGTACCTGACGTTGCTGGCACTTGCGGCTGAATCGGCATTATAGCTTGGTTATTTGGCGTTGCCTTGTTTTGTAAAACCCCCGCTTCAATCGCAGGTTTCGTTTGCTGAGTCTGCAATCCTTTACCGATAAAGAAACCCAATGTAAGGGTCAGTAAAAAGCCTAAAAATAAAGCCAAATTACGGTAAAAACGTAATTTTTTACTTAACAGGTATTCCTGTTGATAATCACCTTGCATTGGCACAGCACCTCGGCTCGAAGTTTCATTTTGCTTTAATGCATCAAGAATATAAGACATACATACTTCTTTTAAAAAATAAACGACAAACCAATGCCCGTTAATACAGCGACTATAGCAAAGCAGGCATACATCCACACCTGATAATTTGCACCTGATGAAGCCGTTACTGACGCTTCAAGCGGTAATATTTCAGTTGCCGCTGTTGCTATCATAGTTTTGTTGACCTGTTTACGACTATTGGCAAACGCCCCCATTAGCGCTCGTTCGCACAATAAATTGATAAGCCGCGGGATCCCCCCAGTTAATTGATGAATACGTTTAATTGCTGAGTTTTCAAATAACATGGTATCGCAGCCAGCGATATGCAAACGATGTTTGATATACGCAAATACTTCAGACTCATTAAGTGGCATTAAATGGTAGCGAGCGGTAATACGCTGAGCTAATTGCCGTAACTCGTTACGTTTTAACAATGTTTGCAGCTCTGGCTGACCAACTAGAATAATTTGCAGTAATTTGCGCTGATTAGTTTCTAAATTAGTAAGTAAGCGCAACTGTTCAAGCACTGCACCACTTAAATGCTGGGCTTCATCAATGACGAGCATCGTGCGTTTGTCTTGGCTATGGTTTTTTAACAGTCGATTTTTAATTTTATCGGTCAAATTTTTAAGCGTCGCCTCTGACTTTTTATAACGAATACGCAACTCATCACAAATGCTCGCAAGTAACTCCAACTCAGACAACGATGGGTTTAACACAAACGCCACTTGAGTTTCATCACCTATGCTTTCGAGCATGCAGCGTGTTACCGTTGTTTTGCCAGTTCCAACCTCGCCCGTAAGCAGCACAAAACCACCGGCATCACCTAAACCATAAGTTAAATGAGCCAATGCTTCTTTGTGACGTTCACTTAAAAAGAGGTAGTCAGGATTCGGTGCGATGGAAAATGGCTGATCCGTTAAGCCAAAATAATCTAAATACACTTACTTCAATACGCTTAATAAAAACTCAGCCTATCATACCAATTCACCAACGAATTCCAAATTATGATAGGATTTCAATCATTATCGTTATTTATTATGTGTAAACCTAACACAATGAAAATATACCTAGTTGGCGGCGCAGTAAGAGACAAACTATTAAATCGCCCAATTAAAGAGTCAGATTATGTGGTAGTTGGTAGTACGCCAGATGAATTATTGGCGCTTGGCTACCAGCAAGTTGGCAGTGACTTTCCTGTATTTTTACACCCAGAAACAAAAGACGAATACGCACTAGCAAGAACCGAACGAAAATCAGGGCAAGGTTACACTGGTTTTATTTGCGACTTTACGCCAGATGTCACACTGGAAGAAGATTTAATTCGCCGCGACCTAACCGTAAACGCCATGGCTGAAGATGAAAACGGCAATATTATCGACCCTTTCAATGGACAAGCCGATTTAGAACAAAAACGTCTTCGCCATGTAAGCGATGCGTTTTGTGAAGATCCATTGCGCATTTTGCGTGTTGCACGCTTTGCTGCTCGTTACCATTATTTGGGCTTTACTATCGCGCCAGAAACAGTATTACTAATGCAAAAAATGGTTGCCCAAGGTGAAATTAACACCCTAACCAAAGAGCGAATTTGGCTGGAAATTGAAAAATCTCTTGCCGATGGCGCAATCAATGTATTTACCGATGTGCTTGCAGAAATAAACGCGCTACCGGTTATTTTACCGCCACTGACAAACCATTGGTCACCTGATTACAGCCAAGAGATCGCAACGCTTTTAACGAGAGTAGCTGGCGAAAACCAACTCATTATCGCCTTTTGTTTGTGGCTAAAAGGGATTCAGCCAACTGAGGTCAAAACACTTTCCGAGCGTTTGCGTTTACCCAATGCCTATGTTGATGCACTGAGCCTATTTACCACCTTTGCGCCTATTTTTAAGCACAACCAAGCATCAGTAGAGCAGGTACTGGCACTCTTTAATCAAGCAGATGTTTGGCGACGCCCCGAGCGGTTAAACTTATTTATTGAAACCTTTGCCTTGCTTGGAGAAGAACATTCAGCCTTGGCTCGTAAACTACAAAGTGCGGCAACAAAAACCACCGCTATCGATGTACAAGCTATTATTAAACAAGGTTTTAAAGGTGCTGAAATCAAACAACAGCTGGCGCAAGCTAGGCAAGATGCCGTAAGTGGTATATTTGAATAATATACGCTAAAGCCTTAAAGGTAAGTGATAAAATAATTAGACGCTTACCTTTAATTTAATAGTGACTTTTACACCGCCCAGTACACTATGCTCAGCAAAGATTTCACCTTGATGGCGTGCGATTAAATCTTGGCAAATGGCTAAGCCAAGTCCTGTACCACCTTTGTACAAAGCCTTATTATTTTCACATTGATACATCCGCTTAAAAATTGTTGTTAGCTCACTATCAGACACTCCCGGTGAACTATCTGATAATGTAATAACAAGGTTCCCTTTTTTAATACTCGCATCTAGTTCAATATTTGCAGGTGTTTGTGTATATCGAATGCTATTTGATAGTAGGTTAGTAAGTACTTGCGTAAGCCGTTTTTTATCTGCATCAAGCGTTGTGCTCTCAGGTATATTAATGTTAAAGGAAAAGTGTATTCCTTCACTTTGGGCGATACGTGTTTGTGCATCACTGCACCACATTTCGAGCCAAGGTTTCGCAAGCATAGTTGCTAGATTTAACGACAGCTCTTGTAGTTCTGCATTTGCTAGCTGATCAATATCTGCAATTAAAGTATTAATATCACCAATACGGCGATGTAATACCTCATATGTTTTTTCATTATTATCAACAATATTGTATTCAAGGCCTTCTATTTGCATTTTAAGTACACTTAATGGTGTTCTAATTTCATGCGAAACTTCAGCAAGGAGCTGTTTTTTTCGAGCAAGTAATGCTTCTGAAAATTCAGCTCGGTCTTTAATTCTTTGCTGCTTTCTTACTGTTTCAAATTGCCACTTCACCACCAAATAAATAAGTACAGTTAAAGCACAAAGAAAAAACGTATATGCCCACCAGGTTTGCCACCATGGAGGTAATAGCTCGAATCGATAAGTAACGGTCTCTCCAATCTGCTCACCATTTATTGCTCTTACCTGAAACTCATAATTTTCAGGACGCAAATTGTTATACGTGATTTGATTTAGCCTTGAAGGTTCACTCCATGTATCGCTACTACCAATCAAACGTGTTTGATACATAATGCGCTCAGGTGCAGCCCAGTCGCTATGCGCATATTTTATTGTTATTTGAATCGTGTCAGGTGTAAATTTAGTGGCAAAATTTTGCGCTTCAATAGCAGATAAATAATGATATTCTCTTTGCTCGTTGAGAGAGTAAATTTCGATAATGCGACTCGCTAAGCGCGACTTTAAATTGATTTGCTCTGGGTTAAAATGTATTACTCCATTGGCAGACCCCCAATAGATATTTTCTTTATCTATTACAGCGCTATTTAATGTTGAATCCACAGCCAAATAACCATTATCGTAAGCAAACGTGTTTACTTTCGGTGTTTTTTGGCTGTTAAATAACGAATTAATAGCGACACGATTATTGCCCCCTTCCGTGCCTACCCATAAATACCCCTTATATGCCTTTAGTGCCAACACTATGCTACTAGCGAGACCGTTTTCCGTACTAATCTGTTGCCCCTGCCATTTACCTTGTTGTTCGTTGAGTACAAAAACACCTTTTCGTGTTCCGAGATAAATATAGCGGCTGTCTTGTTCTAAACTATAAGCCCAATCACTTGGTAAGCCATCTTCCTCAGTAAAACGATAAACATGACCTTTATTAAGATAATGTGTCCCCCCACCATTGGTAACAAACCAAATACGATTTGCGGTATCTGCAAGCACATTAATTACGTACTGCTCTTGCTCTAGCATTAACTTTTGTAATTGATTATTGCAGTTTCGGTACAAACCTTTTGACGACGCGATATAAATACAACCATCCGAAGCCTCGAGCACTTTGTGAATGATATCGGCAGTTAAACCTTGCTCTTTGCCAATCTGAGTCGCGCCATTCTCGCCAAGCACCATAATACCTTGTCGTGTACCAACCCATATTCGATCCGCTTGGTCTTGCGTGATGCTATGAATGTACGGATTCATCAAAGGTGTCTCAGGTTCGTACCATTGATCATCGGATAAGACTTGAATGCCTCCGCCGTACTGACCTAGCCACAGTTGATTATTAATATTTGATAATGCACTAACACGTTCATTTCTAAGCCCGCTTCGCTTATTTAATAACGAAAAACCACTCTCTTTAAAACGGTTAATGCCATTGCTGTAAGTGGAAATCCATATATGGCCTTGGCTATCTTTCATCAAGCCACGAATATGGTCAGCATTCATCCCATTTTGATTGTTGAGACGAAGAGCGTGATCATTTTGAATTTTAACAACGCCTTTACTGTCATCACCAATCCAAAGAGAGCTATTTGTTTCATCAAATAGCAATGAAGTCACATTGGGGACAGTGACTCCTAATAGTTTATTTACACTTCTATTTTCTATATCGATGCGGCATATACCTTGACCTTTAACCGCAAAAATAACTAAGTTGCCCTCACCTGTTAACGAGGTAATATTCCCATTGCAAGCTTCATCGCGAAATTCATAAAGATTAATTTGCCCATTTGATAACGAAAATAAGCCCTTATTTGATGCCAACCATATTGAGCCATTAAGTGAAGTCAAACGATTAAATACCGTCAAAGGTATAGCGTTAGAGGTCGTCGCTATTTCACCATTTTGATAACGGTATATTTCACTATCAGTAATAAAGAATATTGCTTTATTTAATATAGCAATATCATTCACTTTCTCTAAAAATGGTTTGCCGTTAATATGAAGACTACGAAATTTCTTGCCATCAAAACTACTTACCCCTTTATCCGTGGCAAATAATAACTCCCCCTGCAATCCATTTGCTATTTTCCATACTCGATTGTTATTAAGTCCATGTAACTCTTTGAAGCACCTAAAAGAATTTGAGATATATTGGCATACTCCCTCGCCATTTGTCGCTAACCACAATACGCCATGTTTATCTTGAAAGGTTTGATAAATAGCCCCTGTTGGCAAACCTTGACGCATAGAAAAATGTCGAATGTCAAAAAGCGTGTTAAGCTCATATTGCATCGACTTTACGGTTTGCCATCTGGACATGCCATTAGCGTTTGGAACTTCAACAAAAGCTGCGTTAGCAACGTTAGTTAAACTAAAAGTTCTTCGTTTGATAGCTGTATTTTTAGTTTTTTGCCATTGAATAGCCTGAGCTTTATCTAAATTCACATAGCTCGACCTTTGGAGCGCAGGTTGACCAATAGGCAAAACCAAGGTTGATAAATCCTGCCATACAGCTGGTTGAACTTGTGTTGCTGTAAGCTCCGAAATACCATCATTTTGCGTATCGGTCGTAGCGTCAATATAAAATGAAACAACAAAGCAAAGTAATACAACTAAAAGACGCAAAACAAACGTACCCATTACACAAACAAAATCATTATTAAGTTATCAACTTATATTCATCAAATGAAGCTTTGATATAGACAAAATTTAACTATCTTAGCGCGAAGCAAGCTCTCAAGACAAAAGGTTAACTATGTTACAAGCAAAATAAAAAGGCTAAGAATCATTCTTAGCCTTTTTTCATTTTTAATCTTACAAACTTACTTTAAGCACTGATATATCCAAGTCCAATGAGTGCAAACAATGCAAACCCTAAAATTAATCGGTAAATCACAAATGGCAACATGCCCATGCGTTCAATAAACTTTAAGAATAGGAAAATACAGGTATACGCTGAAACGAACGATAGCACAGTACCTAAAATCAGTGCATACCAATCAACCGCTGTGTTATCTAAAATCAGCTTGATGATCATCACTAGCCCTAAACCACCAATAACGGGAATAGACATTAAAAACGAAAAACGCGCTGCACTTTTTTTATCAAGTCCAAGCAATAAACCGGCGGTAATAGTTATACCAGAGCGTGAGGTACCAGGAATTAACGCAACCGCCTGCGCAATGCCAATCAGCAAGGCTGCTTTCCATTTAACATCGAAAATGTTCTTGTTCTCTTTTGCTTTGATATCCGCATACCAAAGCGCTAAACCAAAAACGATGGTTGTCGTTGCAATCACCGCAGCACCGCGTGTGTTAGCTTCTATGAAATCTTTTGCAAGGCCAGCAACTAAACCCGCAGGAATGGTTGCCAGAATTATATACCAGCCAAGTTTACTTTCTACTGTGTGGCCCTTTCCGGCACAAGACTTAAACCATGCAGAAAGTATTTGAACTACATCTTTACGGAAATAAATAAGTACTGCGAATAATGTTCCAACATGTACTGCGATATCAAACGCCTGACCTTGATCTTCCCAGCCAAGTAATTGACTCGGTAGAATAAGGTGGCCTGAACTTGAAATAGGCAAAAATTCAGTAAACCCTTGAATAAGTGCCAGTGCAACAATTTCAATCAGTCCCATTTATTTTAAATCTCCACTTTCCACAATTTTTGCTTATTTTTATTATAATTTTGCCACAGCTCACCAATACTCAGGTTGACCGTAGGGTGGATAAAGTCACTGGCTATTTCAGCAAGAGGCCAAAGTACAAACGCATTTTTGGTAATTTCATCACGCGGCAATTGCGCTGGCGTGTCACAGATCATCTCGTCAAAAAATAACAAATCGAGATCGAGTGTGCGTGGGCTAAACTTTTTATCGGCAGGGGTGCGACCATGGTCGCGCTCAATTTGTTTAAGGCGAGCACATACTTCTTCAAGCGGTAAATTGGTTGTAGCAGCGGCCACAAGGTTATAAAAGTTATTCCCTTCAAAACCAACCGATTCACTTTCAAAAACACTTGAGTAAATAACATTATCAAAATGCTGAGGTAAAATAGCTAAAGCAGCTTTAATGTAATGCTCTTTATTGATATTAGAGCCAATACTGATAAAAATCTGTGCCATTAGCTTTGCTTTTTACGTGTGATTTCAATACCCACAGTTTGCGCTTCAATTACAGCTTGGGGCTTTGAGATTCGCAATGTCACTTGCGATACAGCAAACTCATTTAAGATGATAGTAGTTAGTTGCTCGGCTAACGTCTCTAATAATTCAACTTGCGTAGATTCACAGTGAGCAATAATGCGCTCAGACACTTTGGCATAATCAACCACATCATCAACATTGTCAGACTTCGCAGCTTGGGCAAAATTTGTCAGCATTTCAACATCAAAAAACAAAGGTTGTTTCGCTTGTTTTTCAAAATCAAACACGCCAATAATGGTATTAACCTGTAATTGACTAATAAAAACCTTATCTTGCACCCGTATTCACCCCGATTATACTGTGGTCGGATACCAATTAGAGAAAAAAATAGGTACTCTTATGGGTAAATCCGCTAAAAAGAATCAGCGGCAGATAATAGCCTATATTTGCTAAAGAAAAAATAAGGAACGCTGTGTTAGCAAGCTTAATGATTGTCTTTGCCTATCTGTTTGGCTCAATTTCTTCAGCAGTGCTCATTTGTAAGCTGTTTCGCTTACCTGATCCCAGAACAACGGGTTCTAATAACCCAGGCGCAACCAATGTTTATCGTATTGGCGGCAAACTGCCTGCAATCTTAGTACTGATATTTGATGTGCTGAAAGGCACAATCCCAGTATATGGTGCTTACTTTCTTAAGATAGAGCCTCTTTATTTAGGTTTTATTGCAATTGCTGCATGTCTTGGCCACATCTACCCAATTTTTTTTGGTTTTAAAGGCGGTAAAGCGGTGGCAACCGCGTTTGGTAGCTTGCTGCCCATAGGTTTTACCTTGGCAGGCTTATTAATTTTAACCTGGCTTGGTTTAATTTGGTTGACTGGCTACTCTTCTTTGGCCGCCATCATTACCGTAAGTTTAGCGCCTTTATTTACGTGGTTTATAAAACCGCTTTATGTTTTGCCTGTAACCATGCTGGCAGCGCTGATTGTATTTCGCCATCGAGCTAACGTTATACGCTTACTTAAAGGCACTGAGCCAAAAGTAAAATCAAAAAAAGCCGAGTAATCTCGGCTTTTTTATTTGATAAACGCTAACTGCAGCAGCGGTTAATTCGAAAAATTAAATTGATTCCAACTCATCAAGCGGCCAACGAGGCTTTGCGCGCATATCAAGTGGCGCATACTGCTTTGCTTTCAAGCGTTGCATGCCCGCGTAAGCAATCATTGCACCATTGTCTGTACAAAACTCAGTGCGCGGGTAATAAACACGGCCTTGCATGCCTGTCATCACTTTCTCTAGTGTTTCACGTAAATAAACGTTAGCACTCACGCCGCCGGCAATCACTAAACGCTTAATGCCGTATTCTTTCAGAGCACGTTTACATTTAATTACTAAGGTATCAATGACTGCCGTTTGAAAAGCATGGGCGATATTGGCCTTCACTTGCTCAGAAATATTGCCATCTTCGTCTTTTTCTTTATTAATGGTATTTGCAGCGAAGGTTTTTAACCCGCTAAAACTCATATCAAGGCCTGGTCTATCGGTCATTGGACGCGGAAAACGATATACTTCTGGTTCACCTTTTTCTGCAAGCTTGGCAAGCAATGGGCCACCAGGGTAATCAAGGCCTAATAGTTTAGCCGTTTTATCAAACGCTTCACCTGCAGCATCATCAATTGACTCACCAAGAATCGTGTATTGACCGATACCGTCAACTTTTACAATCATGCTGTGGCCACCCGATACAAGTAGCGCAATAAATGGAAATTCTGGTACATCTTCATCAAGCATCGGCGCCAATAAGTGGCCTTCCATATGATGCACTGCTACAGCGGGCACATCCCACCCATAAGCAAGCGAGCGGCCAATTGATGAACCAACTAATAACGCACCTACCAAACCAGGTCCTGCAGTATACGCAACGCCATCTAAATCTTCGGGTCCACAACCAGCTTGTTTAAATGCAGCCTCAATTAAAGGAATAGTCTTACGTACGTGATCACGCGATGCCAGTTCTGGTACAACACCACCATAATCCGCATGCACTTTTACTTGAGAATACAACTGATGAGCCAGCAAGCCTTGTTCATCGTCATAAATCGCGATTCCCGTCTCATCACAAGACGATTCAATACCCAAAATACGCAAGTTTCTCTCCTAAAATAACAATTAAATACCCAATCAAAGCACGCTCAATTAAGTTAAGGCGGCGATTTTACAAGCTTTAAGATTTTTTGTCAGCTTTTTACCATCTTTGGTATAATTATTCTTTACATTGCGTGGTGCTTCAGATTACAATGCCGCACCATTTTTGAACTAGTCGGTTAAATCTTAACCGAGGTGAGTGGCACTAGCTAAAGTTTTAGCTAATAAAACTCATTTAAGTAGAAACATATTACTAAGTAGGTGATTTTTTAATGCCAGTTATTAAAGTTAGAGAAAACGAGCCGTTTGACGTTGCTCTTCGCCGTTTTAAGCGTTCATGTGAAAAAGCAGGTATCCTTTCAGAAGTTCGTCGTCGCGAGCACTATGAAAAGCCAACAGCTGAGCGTAAGCGCAAAAAAGCAGCTGCGGTAAAGCGTCACATGAAGAAGCTTTCTCGCGAAAACGCTCGTCGCGTAAAACTTTACTAATCTAGATTAGGTCTTGTAAATGAGCCTTTTAGCACAACTTAAAGATGCACAAAAAGATGCAATGCGCGCTAAAGACAAAATTCGTCTTGGTGCAATTCGCATGGTTTTAGCAGCTATTAAGCAAAAAGAAATCGACGAGCAAGTTACGCTAGGTGACGCTGAAATCACGTCTATTCTAGTTAAACTTGTAAAGCAGCGTAAAGATTCTGAATCTCAGTATCGCGACGCCGGCCGCGAGGACTTAGCTGAAGTTGAAGCTAATGAAATTAAAGTACTTGAAGCGTTTTTACCAAAACCGCTTACTGATGAAGAAATTCTTACTTTAATTGATGAATGTATCGCGTCAAGCGGTGCTTCTGGCATGCAAGATATGGGTAAAGTAATGGGCTTGCTTAAAGCTAAAGCTGAAGGTCGCGCAGATATGGGCAAACTTTCAGGTTTAATTAAGCAAAAGCTTAGCGCTTAACTCAGAGTTTTAAAGGCTGACTTTCTCAAGTCAATAACTGCTGGCCTTAACAGCTTTAGAAACCGAGCTTTTGCTCGGTTTCTTCATTTCTGAAAGATGATAACGTCTAGCGTCATTTTTCATTTTTGGGTATGCTAGCCCCCTACTCTCAATCAACATACGCGAATAACGATATACCATGGCCGGAAAAATTCCTCGTAGCTTTATTGATGACCTATTAGCCAGAACCGACATTGTCGATCTTATTGATGGCAAAGTAGGCCTTAAAAAAGCAGGTAAGGATTATCAGGCATGTTGTCCGTTTCATAATGAAAAATCGCCGTCGTTTACGGTATCGCAAGATAAGCAGTTTTATCACTGCTTTGGTTGTGGCGCCCACGGCAATGCCATTTCATTTATGATGGAATATGAAAAGCTCGAGTTTGTAGATGCCATAGAAGAGCTCGCGGGTTTACTCAATTTAGATGTGCCTCGTGAGAATGCCACAAATCAAGGGCCACAAGTCAGTACTGAGCAAAAACGCTCTGATTACGAATTAATGATGCATGTTGCAAAGTTTTACCAACACCAATTAAAGCATCATGACAACTCCACTCAAGTAATCGAATATCTCAAAGGACGTGGGCTCAGTGGCGAAACTGCTAAACAATTTATGATTGGTTACGCCCCCAGTGAATGGGACAGCGTGTGTAAAACATTCGCGAAGAACCAAGATAGCAAAAAACAATTACTCGAACTAAAACTTGCCAGTGAAAAGTCGGCAGGACGCCAATTTGATTTCTTCCGCGACCGCTTGATGTTTCCAATTCGCGATAAACGCGGACGCGTTATCGCCTTTGGTGGACGCATCATGAATAGCGACGACAATGGCCCGAAATATTTAAACTCACCAGAAACCCGAATTTTTCATAAAGGCTTTGAACTTTACGGCTTGTATGAAGCCAAACACGCTAACAAAAAGCTCGAACAAATACTGGTAGTTGAAGGGTATATGGACGTGGTTGCACTTGCTGAAAAAGGCATTAACTACGCAGTTGCAGCACTTGGTACAGCAACCACACCTGAGCATATTCACACCCTATTTAGAACCACCGACCGCATTATTTGTTGTTACGATGGTGACCGTGCAGGGCGCGATGCTGCGTGGCGAGCACTGGAAAATGCGCTACCCTATTTAAATCATGGTAAATCACTCGAGTTTGTATTTTTACCTGATGGTGAAGACCCTGACTCATTAGTACAAAAAGAAGGTCGTGAAGCCTTTGAATTACGTTACGACGATGCCACTGATTTCTCGGTATACTTGTTTGATAGACTTGCACAGGAAATTAATCTGACTACAGACGCAGGCAAATCAAAGCTATTACAGCAGGCGTTGCCACTGATTGAAAAGGTCCCGAGCGACTACTATCAGGATAATTTACTCGATAAATTAGCGCGTCTGATTGGCCGCACCCGTGCTCAGTTACAAAAGAAAATAAACACACCAAAGCAGCAACAAGGTCTTGCTAAGAAATTTAAAATAACACCAATGCGACGCGCAATTGGCTTGCTATTACAGCATCCAGAACTTGCCAGTGAAGTGCCATTCCAGCCAGAATTAGCGCAGATGGATGTACCGGGCATCAAGCTTTTTATTCAATTACAAAAACTCGCCTTAGATAAAACCAACACCACAGCGCAACTGCTTGAGCAATTTAGAGAAAGTCCTGAATATGCGCCATTAGCGAAACTCGCCGCGTGGCAGCATCAAGTAAATCAAGATTCGTTAACCAGTGAATTTCAAAGTACTTTTAATTTTATTGAAGATCAGTGTTTAAATTTGCGCCTAGAGTCCCTATTAATAAAAGAGAAAACGCAAGGTTTGAGTAAAGCTGAAAAGCAAGAATATTCAATGCTCACACTTGCATTAAAAGGCAGATAACAGCTAGCCAAATTCAACCTTTCGTGTTATACTGCCCTATTCACTGCGTCTTGTATCAAGTTGTTTAAGACGCCCGTTGTATCAACTTATCAGAGTGGAAGAGAATACCTCTATGGAGCAAACTCCTCAGTCACAGCTAAAACTCCTCATTCAAAAAGGTAAAGAGCAAGGTTACCTTACATTTGCCGAAGTTAACGACCACCTTCCACAAGACATCATAGATTCGGAACAAGTTGAAGACATCATCGGCATGATCAACGACATGGGTATCCAGGTAGTAGAAAATGCACCTGATGCCGATGAACTTATGATGCAAGAAACAACTACCGATGAAGATGCTGCAGAAGCGGCAGCGGCAGCGCTTGCTACGGTAGAGAAAGAAATCGGTCGTACGACAGATCCGGTACGCATGTATATGCGTGAAATGGGTACTGTAGAGCTTCTAACACGTGAAGGCGAAATCGACATCGCTAAGCGTATCGAAGACGGTATCAACCAAGTACAGGTTTCTGTTGCAGAGTACCCTGAAGCAATTAATTACTTACTTGAGCAATGGGATAACTACCTTGCTGAAGATGTACGCTTAAGCGATATTATCAGCGGTTTCTACGATCCTGACGCAGACGAAACAATGATCTCTGCAACGCACATTGGTTCAGAACTTTCTGAAGAAGAATTGGATGATGAAGATTCAGATCTTGAAAGTGATGATGACGATGATGAGGAAGAAGCAGATACGGGCCCATGCCCTGAAGAAGCTGCAGAAAACTTTGAAAAGCTACGTAACCTTTATAATCAAGCGCGTGGTATTTTTGAAGAGAAAGGTCGCTCTCACCCAGATGCAGTAGCTATTATCGCTGAAATCGGTGAGCATTTCCGTACCTTTAAACTAATGCCTAAGCAATTTGACCGCATGGTTAAAAACATGCGCGACATGATGGACCGTATTCGCGTTCAAGAACGCATCATCATGAAGCAAGTTGTTCAAATTGCTAAAATGCCAAAGAAAACTTTCGTTAAAAACTTCGCAAATAACGAAACGGATTCGGCATGGTTAGACCGTGAAATCGCATCTGGCGAACTATACTCAAACAAACTTGCAGAAGTGAAGTTTGAAGTTGAGCGTTGTATTAACAAACTACGCCAAATGGAAGAAAGCACAGGTCTAAACCTAGAACGTATCAAAGACATCAACCGTCGCATGTCAATCGGTGAAGCAAAAGCACGCCGTGCGAAGAAAGAAATGGTTGAAGCGAACTTACGTCTTGTAATTTCAATTGCGAAAAAATACACCAACCGTGGCTTACAATTCCTTGATCTAATCCAGGAAGGTAACATTGGTCTAATGAAAGCGGTTGATAAGTTTGAATACCGCCGTGGTTATAAGTTCTCAACTTATGCAACATGGTGGATCCGTCAGGCAATTACACGTTCAATTGCTGACCAAGCACGTACTATCCGTATTCCAGTACATATGATCGAAACGATTAACAAACTAAATCGTATTTCACGTCAAATGTTACAGGAAATGGGTCGCGAGCCGTCGCCAGAAGAGCTTGCTGAACGCATGGTAATGCCGGAAGACAAGATCCGTAAAGTACTGAAAATTGCAAAAGAGCCAATCTCAATGGAAACACCTATCGGTGATGATGAAGATTCGCACTTAGGTGATTTTATTGAGGATAGCACCATTGAATCACCGGTTGATTCAGCAACAATGGAAAGCCTCAAAAATGCAACACATGATGTACTAGCTGGCTTAACAGCGCGTGAAGCAAAAGTACTGCGTATGCGTTTCGGTATCGATATGAATACTGACCATACATTAGAAGAGGTAGGTAAGCAGTTTGACGTAACCCGTGAGCGTATTCGTCAAATCGAAGCGAAAGCACTTCGCAAGCTTCGCCACCCTTCTCGTTCAGACTTACTGAAAAGCTTCTTAGACTTTAAAGGCTAAGTAACCAGTTAAACTAAAAGGCCGCACATTGCGGCCTTTTTTCTTACAGGATAAAAATTATGGCGTGGGTACAAATCCGCATTAATAGCACCAAAGAAAATGCCGAAATCATCAGCGATGAGCTAATGGAACTAGGCTGTCCTTCGGTGACCTTTGTCGACGCAAAAGACACTCCTATTTATGAGCCAAAACTTGGCGAAGTGACACTTTGGGCTGACACAACAGTAATTGGCTTATTCGATGCCAGTGTTGATATGCAAGCAATCACCGAACACCTTGCGCAAATGCCAATATTACAAGAAAACTTTGTTTGTAAAGTAGAGCAGCTTGAAGACAAAGACTGGGAACGTG
The DNA here is from genome assembly GCF_057367955.1 of Pseudoalteromonas sp. NS-SX12. Lineage (NCBI taxonomy): Bacteria > Pseudomonadati > Pseudomonadota > Gammaproteobacteria > Alteromonadales > Pseudoalteromonadaceae > Pseudoalteromonas > Pseudoalteromonas sp. NS-SX12. The sequence continues at coordinate 405,146 of NZ_CM170634.1, forward strand.
AATGGATGGATAATTTCCACCCAATTCAATTTGGCGAACGCCTTTGGATCTGTCCAAGCTGGCGCGATATTCCTGACCCAAGTGCAGTGAATGTGTTACTTGACCCAGGCCTTGCTTTTGGTACTGGCACACATAACACTACAGCACTATGTTTACGCTGGCTAGACAGTTTAGATTTAAGCGGCAAAACGGTTGTCGATTTTGGCTGTGGTTCAGGAATTTTAGGTATTGCCGCACTTAAGCTTGGTGCAAAGCGCGTTATTGGTATCGATATTGACCCACAAGCATTAGAAGCGAGCCGCGATAACGCCGAGCGTAATGGCGTGGCCGACCAGCTAGAAGTTTATCTTCCTGAAGATCAGCCTGAATTTGAAGCCGATATTTTAGTTGCCAATATTCTTGCGCAACCTTTACGTGAATTACATCAAGTTATTTTAGGCTTACTTAAATCTGGTGGCGAGTTTGCGTTGTCGGGTATTCTTGAAGAACAAGTGACGTCTGTTGAAGATATTTATCGTCAATATGCCGAGCTTGAAACAAGCCAACAAGATGGCGAGTGGATGCGTGTAGCAGGTAAAAAGCGCTAAGTAGTATCACGCTGCGCCCCTTTAAAATCCTTAGCTCAACACAATTTGAGTTAAGGATTTGTTACTTTTGCTAACAAAAATCTTCCTTTTTTTTCGCTCGATAGCCAGTTACAAAAAGTCAATATCAAAAGTTTAAAAAAAAACCACTTTTGTATAAATAATAGGCTTTGATTTTTGCAAAAAAAACCGTAAACTTAGCGCCCCTTGATTGGTGACCCAGATTTATTGTGCAGATAGGCCCTTATCAGTTAGAAAATAACCTAATGGTTGCTCCTATGGCAGGAGTAACAGATAGACCGTTTAGACAGCTTTGTCGTCGACTCGGAGCTGGTCTTGCTGTATCTGAAATGTTGTCATCCAATCCTAAGGTTTGGAAAACCGAAAAATCAATGTCTCGCATGGATCATTCCGGTGAGTCTGGTATTCGCAGTGTGCAAATTGCCGGCGCTGACCCACAACTGATGGCGGAAGCTGCTCAGTTTAATGTCAAAAACGGCGCACAAATTGTGGATATCAATATGGGTTGTCCAGCAAAAAAAGTGAATAAAAAGCTCGCAGGCTCTGCCCTTTTGCAGTACCCCGAACTGGTCACAGATATCGTTAAAGCTGTAGTTAATGCAGTAGATGTACCTGTTACCTTAAAAATCCGAACAGGATGGGATACTGACAATCGAAATGGTGTAGAGATTGCGCGCATCGCTGAACAAAATGGTATTCAGTCATTGGCGGTTCATGGCCGCACACGCTCTTGTATGTACAAGGGTGAAGCTGAATATCAAACAATTAAGGACATTAAAAGTTCAGTCTCCATTCCGGTGGTTGCTAATGGTGACATTACATCACCACAAAAAGCGAAACAGGTTTTGGAATATACGGGCGCAGATGCTTTGATGATAGGCCGTGCAGCACAAGGTCGCCCTTGGATTTTTAGGGAGATAAACCATTATCTCACCACTGGAGAATTACTACCGGAGCCAGCAATGGACGAGGTACAAAGTATTCTTATGGAACACTTAGTAAATCTTCACGCATTTTATGGTGATGTAATGGGTGTGCGAATTGCGCGTAAGCATGTCTCATGGTATTTGCAGGCTCATGACCGTGAAGGTCAATTTAGGCGAGTATTTAATGCTATCGACTCTCAGCAAGAGCAAATCGATACGTTAGAAAAGTACTTTGAAACACTAGCAGATAATTAACAAAGAGTAAGAAAGACGATGTTCGAACAAAACGTGACTTCTCCATTTATTACTAACGCACATGTTCAGTCTCAAGAGAAACCACAACCATTACGCGACGCTTGTAAAAAAGCAGTGCACAACTACTTAAAGCAACTTAATGGTCAAGATGTACAAGATGTTTACGAGCTAGTTCTTTCAGAACTTGAAGCGCCGTTACTTGAAGAAGTAATGACATATACTCGCGGTAACCAAACTCGCGCAGCAATCTTACTAGGTATCAACCGTGGTACTCTTCGTAAGAAGCTTAAAAAGTACGGTATGAACTAATTAGCACCTTACGGTGCAATAAAAAGCACCCTTGGGAATCCTCGGGTGCTTTTTTGTTTTTCTAACCCCGAAAAACACACTAAATTAAATTCACGTTCAAATTTAATTTAGGTAAAGACCAGCGCTACAGGTCTTGTTTATAAAAGCGACAAATGGTCGTCGAGTTATAAGCAAAAGTAAGTTAAAATATTCGTTTAAATTAAGTGTTTTCTCGCACTATCAATCAAATTTTGAGGTAATCAAAACTACCATGGATACATTACGTCCAATTCGTCGCGCTTTATTAAGCGTTTCAGACAAAACCGGTATTGTAGAATTTGCTCGCGCGCTTTCTGAGAAAGGCGTTGAACTTCTTTCAACTGGCGGTACATGTAAGCTACTTGCAGACAACGGCATCGCAGTAACAGAAGTTTCAGACCACACAGGTCACCCTGAGATCATGGATGGTCGTGTTAAAACATTACACCCAAAAATTCACGGCGGCATTTTAGCGCGTCGCGGTACTGACGAAGGTGTAATGGAAGCAAATAATATTTCTGCAATCGACATGGTAGTTGTTAACCTTTACCCATTCGCACAAACCGTTGCAAAAGAAGGCTGTTCACTTGAAGACGCTATCGAAAACATCGATATCGGCGGCCCAACAATGGTACGCGCTGCGGCTAAAAACAATAAAGACGTAACCATTATTGTAAATGCCGGCGATTACGACCGCGTTATCGCTGAAATGAATGCAAACAACGGTGCAACAACGTATGAAACACGTTTTGACCTAGCAATTGCTGCATTTGAGCATACTGCACAGTACGATGGCATGATCGCGAACTATTTCGGTACGCAAGTACCAGATTACAGCGAAAATGCTGCGGAAACTGAAGAGTCTAAGTTCCCACGCACTATCAACTTCCAATTCACTAAAAAGCAAGATATGCGTTACGGTGAAAACTCGCACCAAGATGCTGCATTCTATGTTGAAAACGACATTGAAGAAGCATCAGTTGCGACGGCAAAACAGTTACAAGGCAAAGCGCTTTCGTACAATAACATTGCAGACACAGACGCAGCACTTGAGTGTGTTAAAGAATTTGACGCGCCAGCATGTGTAATCGTTAAGCACGCTAACCCGTGTGGTGTGTCAATTGGCGACAACCTACTTGACGCATACGACCGCGCTTTCAAAACTGATCCGACGTCAGCGTTTGGTGGCATCATTGCATTTAACCGTGAACTAGATGCTGATACAGCAGAAGCAATCGTGTCACGCCAGTTTGTTGAAGTTATCATTGCACCAAGCGTATCAGATGCAGCGGCACAAATTGTGTCAGCAAAACAAAACGTACGTTTACTTGAGTGCGGCCAGTGGTCAAACAAAACAACGGGCGTTGATATCAAACGTGTTAACGGCGGTATCTTAGTACAAGACCGTGACCAAGGCATGGTTGATATGGGCGACCTACGCGTAGTATCTAAAAAACAGCCTACTGAGCAAGAATTAAAAGACTTAATGTTCTGCTGGAAAGTGGCTAAATTTGTTAAATCAAATGCAATTGTATATGCAAAAGACAGCATGACAATTGGTGTAGGCGCAGGCCAAATGAGCCGCGTTTACTCTGCAAAAATTGCGGGCATTAAAGCTGCCGATGAAAACCTAGAAGTAGCAGGTTCTGTAATGGCATCTGACGCTTTCTTCCCATTCCGTGACGGTATCGACGCGGCTGCTGAAGCGGGTATTACTGCGGTAATTCAGCCAGGTGGTTCAATGCGCGATGAAGAAGTTATCGCTGCTGCAGATGAGCACGGCATGGCAATGGTATTTACTGGCATGCGTCATTTCCGCCATTAATATTTACTTGCAAACTTATTAGTGCAAGCACTTTTCTCGCTTGCACTAAGCTGTTAATTTTACTTAATGTTGCTTAATAAAAATAAAAACTAGGAAGAAAATGAAATTCACAGTAAAAGCCTTAGTAACTGCCCTGTCGCTTACTTTAGCTGGATGTGCATCGACCGATATCGATACATTACTTACCAAAACTGCGACTGCTGAAAATCGTTCAAACGATAATAAAGCGCGCGATCAATACCGTCACCCAAAAGAAACATTGGAATTTTTTGGCCTACAGCCAGAGATGACCGTTGTTGAAGTATGGCCTGGTGGCGGTTGGTATACTGAAATACTGGCGCCAGTATTACAGCAAAATGGTCAGTATTTCGCAGCTCATTTTCCTTCCGATTCAGAAGTAAAATACTATCAACGCTCGCTTAATCAATTCCAAGATAAATTAGCAAGCGATGATGTATATGAAAACGTTACACTTTCTGAGTTTTATCCTGGCACCCACCATAACATTGCGCCTGCCGAAAGCGCTGATATGGTACTGACCTTTCGCAATTTACATAACTGGTATATGCAAAAAGACATTGAAGGCATTAACGAAGCCTTTAAAGCATTTTACAGCGCATTAAAACCAGGCGGCATTCTTGGCGTTGTTGATCATCGCCTACCAGAAAACCGCGATAGCGCAAAAGCCAAGCGTTCTGGTTATGTAAAACAAAGCTGGGTTATTGAGTATGCCGAAAAAGCAGGGTTTGTTTTAGAAGCCGTAAGTGAAGTTAACGCCAATCCATTAGATACAGCCGATCACGAAAAAGGTGTTTGGACCTTACCACCACGCTTAGCCTTGGGCGAAAAAGATATCGCCAAGTACCAAGCAATTGGTGAAAGTGATCGTATGACATTAAAGTTTAGAAAACCTCAATAGGTAGGATAGTCCAATGAACGTATTAGTAATTGGTAGTGGTGGTCGCGAACACGCTCTTGCGTTTAAAGCGGCGCAGTCAGCGAAAGTAAACACGGTATTTGTAGCTCCAGGTAACGCAGGTACAGCGCTTGAGCCTAAGCTTGAGAACATCGCAATTGGCGTAGAAGACATTGATGCACTTGTGGCATTTGCTAAAGAGAACAATGTTGAACTGACCATTGTTGGCCCAGAAGCACCGCTTGTAATTGGTGTGGTTGATAAGTTCCGTGAAGAAGGTCTTGCGATTTTCGGCCCAACAGCCGCAGCTGCACAGCTTGAAGGTTCTAAGTCTTTCACTAAAGATTTCTTAGCACGCCATAAAATCCCAACAGCGGATTATCAAACGTTTGAACAAATCGAACCAGCACTTGCATACCTAAAAGAAAAAGGCGCGCCAATTGTTGTTAAAGCCGACGGCTTAGCAGCTGGTAAAGGTGTAATCGTTGCCATGACTGAGCAAGAAGCTGAAGATGCAATTCGCGATATGCTTGCAGGCAATGCGTTTGGCGATGCAGGTAGCCGCGTAGTAATTGAAGAATTCTTAGAAGGTGAAGAAGCATCATTTATCGTAATGGTAGATGGCGAAAACGTACTTCCGTTTGCTACCTCTCAAGATCATAAGCGCGCTTATAACGAAGACAAAGGCCCAAATACTGGCGGCATGGGTGCATATTCACCAGCACCAGTTGTTACCGCTGAAATCCACCAGCGTATTATGGACGAAGTAATCTACCCTACTGTTAAAGGTATGAGTGATGAAGGCCACCCTTACACTGGTTTCTTATACGCAGGTTTAATGATTACTGCGGATGGCACGCCTAAAGTAATTGAATATAACTGTCGTTTTGGCGATCCTGAAACACAGCCTATTATGCTTCGTTTACAATCAGACTTAGTTGAATTGATTGAAGCTGCTAACCGTGTTGAACTTGATAAAACTGACATTCAGTTTGATTCTCGCGCAGCTGTAGGTGTAGTACTAGCAGCCGCTGGCTACCCTGGCTCTTACCCGAAAGGCGACGCTATCTCTGGTTTACGTGTTGATTATGCAGAAGGTACAAAAGTATTCCACGCAGGCACGAAACAAGATGGCGACAATGTTGTTACTGCAGGTGGTCGCGTATTATGTGCCACAGCACTTGGTAACACAGTAACAGAAGCGCAGCAAAACGCTTATAAACTGGTTGATGAAATTAACTGGCAAGGTGTTGAGTTCCGTACCGATATCGCTTACCGCGCTATTGCTCGCGAAAATAACAGCTAATAGCCGCTATTCACGAGTTTAAAAAATCAACCTACACTGAGTAGGTTGATTTTTTTTGTCTTAAAAGCACACAACAGTCACGCTAAATTGGTATTATTCGCTACCTATTTAATTAAAATTCATCTAACCTTTAAAAAGCCTTAAATATCAAGGAAGCCCATGAATCAGTTAAAGCCTATTTTTTTGTTTATAGCATGTTTGCTATTTATGGCTTTATCCTTAGTAATAGGCTCATTACTTTTTAATATTGGCGACCCAACAACCAACTCAATTGAGCGTACCCATGCGATTTATTTAAACTCATCGTATTGGATTGATGAGCAGAGCAACGCCACGCTTGATGATGCCTTAAAACAAAAATTTCAAAATTCAGAAATTGCCGATATTCCGTGGCAATTTGGCACGCAGAGTTACTGGGTAAAAGTAGCAGTAACCAATCGTACCGATGCAACAGAGATCCTCACTGCACATTTTGACAACCCAATGCTTGACCAACTTGAGGTTTGGCAACTTGATGAAAATAATCGGGTCATAAATCATAAGCAACTAGGTGATACAGTTGCCAATTTAAATATTCACCAGCAAGCATTCCCACACCTTGAATTTTCCCTTGCAGCGAAAGGCAATACCAGCGTTTTGGCGCGTATTAAAACCAGCGGAATTAGCAAAACCCCCATTTACATCTATCAAGTAGATAATTTTCAAAGCGTACGAAAGTTTAGCTATTTGATCTGGGGGCTATTTATCGGCGTAGCCGTAATGATTGCGCTGTATAACCTAATTTTGTTTATCAGTATTCGCGACAGTGTTTATCTCGCGTATATTGGCTATATCATTTCTACCTTGATGATGATGGGCTCGGTGTTAGGGTTTGGCTATTATATTTGGCCGACTTCTATGCAATATCTATTGCAAAAATACGTGGTAACCAGCAACTTTAGTGTGGCTATCTGCGCGTTGATTTTCGGCTCGTTGTTTTTACGCTATGCCACCATTAAAACAAAACTCAATACACTGATCCGTGGCACCTTAGTTATTTTATGTCTTGGCGCACTAGCCAGCTTAGTATTACCTGAATACCAAGCCGCACCGGTATTTTTTGTATGTATGGTACCGCTTTATATCACTATCGTACTTATCGTATTTAACCGCTTGCTTACCGACTTTGTGTGGGCAAAGTACTACTTCTTTTCTTGGTTACCACTCATTATTAGCGGTGCAATGCAGCCTCTTGTTTTAGTAGGCGTGCTCGAACACACCTTCTTAACTCGTCATGCATTCTTAATTGGCGTACTGCTTGAAGTACTGTTAATGGCAATGGCATTAGCTGATAAGTTCTCACACCAACAGCGTGAAAGCTACTTTAAAGCCACTCACGATTCGAGCTCGCAGCTGCCTAATGAAACCCTGTACAAATACAAAATCACCCAGTTGATTGAACAGCAACACAACTTTATTACCTGCTTTATTGAGCTGAAAAACTTTGGCCAGTTTATCCCTTATATGGCCCCTAAAGCGAAGAAAGATTTAGTTAATCAGGTGTGTTCTTCGCTGCAACCTATTTTAAAAAATCATTCCAGTGTTTTAACCATTGAAGAGCAAGGCCTAAACACAGTAAAGCTCGCTTATTTACGTGATGGTGTATTTGCGCTACTGCTCAACCATGGCACTAACCGTGAAGCGTTAAATAAACACTTACAGAATATTCAAGCGCATATCCCGTCATCGCTTATGATTGATGGTATTTTGCTTAATTTATCCAGCCATATTGCCACGTGTTCGAGTATTTATAGCAACCAACGTAGCGGTTTATTGCTGCGTAAAACATGGCAAACGCTGTTTCAGGCAAAACAGCAAGGCGTTGCGCTATTACACTATAAAAAAGAAAGCGGCACGGATATTGGGCAACAATTCAATCTTGCCTCAGAGTTACACAACGCCATAGAACAAAAACAGCTAACATTAAGTTTCACTCCGGTCTATCACGTAAAAAATAAAAAACTAGTGTCAGTCAGTTGCCAGTTTGCTTGGCCGCATGAAGAGTTTGGCGAAATTAGCCAACAAGAAATTATAAAACTCGCGATTGATACCGGTTTAAATGTACACCTTAATCGCTGGTTATTTTCAGAGCTGTTTGATGCGATATCAACATTAAAAGACAGCCATTTAAACTGTCAGTTGTCGCTTACCTTGTCACTTAGTCAACTAAACCATAGCGGCTTTGTAGGTTGGTTATCTGAAAAGGTAACGCATATTGATACTGAAAATATCATGATCTACACCCAACAACCGATCAACAGTGAAATGAGCCAGTTAAAAGAGACACTGCAAAAACTCACTGATTTAGGCTTCAAATTCGGTTTAGACAATTTCCACGGTGACCTAGACCGCTTGTTCGAAGCGCCAGACTCAGGCTTTAGTGACGTCAGAATTGGTCACTTATTTACCAAAGGTAATATGCAAGGCCATAAACTTACCCTATTACTTAGCGCAATGGTTGAAGTTGCCAAAGGGCTAGATTTAACCGTAACCGCCATCGATGTTGATAACCAAGAATTTGCCGATATTGTCAATCAGTGTCAATGTGACTTTATGCAAGGTGAGTTGCTTGCACCAACCATGAACTTTAGAGTTTTAAACTCATTTCTGCTGACGCAACAATCTCGCATTGGTAATCTCAGCGAGCTTTGATACGATAGCCTTTTTTGCTTGATTAGGGGCTATAAATGCAAGCAACACCAATAACCGGCACTTTGCGTAAAATGCAAAGCAGTCTTACTTCGCCGATCAGTTACCAATTACCGGTGGGCGATCAAACCGTTGACTTAAACGCCTTAATTGGCAAATCCATCACCCTGACCTACAACGGTAATATCTTTTGCAGTAACTGTGGCAAAAAAACCAAAAAGAGTTATTCACAAGGCCATTGCTTTGTTTGTATGCGCAAACTCGCTAGTTGCGATATGTGTATTATGAAGCCAGAAACCTGCCACTTCGACCAAGGCACCTGTCGCGAGCCAGAGTGGGGCGAAGAAAACTGCATGATCCCGCACTATGTGTATCTTGCAAATACGACTGCGATTAAAGTAGGTATTACGCGCCATACGCAAATTCCAACGCGTTGGATTGACCAAGGTGCAACTCAAGCTTTACCTATTTTTAAAGTGGCAACACGTCATCAATCAGGTTTATTAGAAGTTGCTTTAGCTGAGTTTATCGCCGATAAAACCAATTGGCGCAATATGCTCAAAGGGAATGGCGAAGTAATCGACTTAAAGAGCCAAGGCGCAGCGCTTATCGAGCAAATTAGGCCAAAGCTAACAGAATTAAGCGAACTCTTTGGCGCAACGGCCATCACTGAACTCGACGAAGAGGTAGTTGAACTGGATTTCCCTATATCAGAGTTCCCAAGCAAAATTAGCTCGTTTAATTTTGACAAGAACCCTGAAGTAACAGGCGTATTAAAAGGCATTAAAGGCCAATACCTAATCTTCGATACTGGCGTGATTAATATTCGAAAATTTACCTCGTACGAAGTTACTGTGAGTTATTAGAACTCAAATCCATTTGCTGTTTTGCTGGGCGATGCGCCTCGCAAAACAGCTCAAATTGCTGTGCCGTAAGCGGTTTACTAAAGAAATACCCCTGAATTGCATGACAATCTAGTTCTTGTAAAAAAGCCAGCTGATGGGCTTGTTCCACCCCTTCTGCGACAAGGTTTAATTCTAAACTATGTGCCATTGCCACAATCGCTTTCACTATTTGGCTATTACCGTATTCGTCTGGTACTTTGGCAATAAAGCTGGCATCTATTTTTAACGTATCAATCGGTAAACGGGCTAAATAGCTCAGCGCCGAATAACCTGTACCAAAGTCATCCAACGATAAGCTCACACCAAGTTTTTTTAGTGCTTTAAGCACTTTTTTCGCGTCTTCTAACGAGCGAATAAAGCTACTTTCGGTTATTTCAATTTCAAGAAAACGCCCATCCACCTGCCAGATACTCAGTGCATTTTTCACTGTTTGTGCCAAATCACCTTGCGTAAAGTGAAGCGCCGATACGTTCACGGAAATACGTTTATCAAAAAGGCCATTTTTTTGCCAAATTTGAATTTGTTTACACGCAGCATTAATTACCCAAATATCAATATCCACAATTAAACCTAGCTCTTCCGCTAAAGGGATAAAGTTTGCAGGCGAGATAAAACCTAACTCATTATCATGCCAACGCAATAAGGCTTCTGCGCCTACTACGTGATGAGTAAAACTGTCTATTTTAGGTTGGTAATAGAGACTGAATTCATTATTGATTAGGGCATGCTTTAGTTTGCTCTCAATTGCCATCCGCTCTAATGAGCGCGCATTCATCGCAGGTTTATACAGTTGAAATGAGTTGCGACCAATTTCTTTTGAGCGATACATGGCAATATCAGCATGCTTTAATAGCGTTTCTGCGTCTTCACCATCGTCGGGATAAACCGCCCCACCAATAGAGGTAGTGATCACAATTTCCGTATTACCCACTTGAATTGGCGCTTTTAATGCTTCAATTAAATTGGCGGCACAGCGATGGATGTTTTTCACCTCATCAATTTCAGTAAGTAATAAAGTGAACTCATCACCACCTAAGCGCGCCAGCGTATCGCCTTCATGCATGCAACTTTGTAAACGTTTTGCCACTTGTTTAAGTAATAAGTCACCAGCGCTGTGGCCTAATGTGTCATTAACTTGCTTAAAATGATCGAGGTCGAGAAACATCACCGCTATTTTTGTGTCATCGCGATGTGCCGTTGCCAACGCCATCTCTAAGCGGTCGTTAAACAAGCGGCGGTTGGGTAAGTGAGTTAACTCATCAAAATAAGCGAGCGTTTTAATGCGTTTTTCATTGCGCTTTCGCTCGGTAATATCACTAAAAATTGCCGCGTATAGCGCCTCTTCTTCATCGCTTTCGCGAATACAGATAATTGTTAGCCATTCTAAATAGGTTTCACCATTGCGCTTGCGATTGTAAATCTCTCCTTGCCACACCCCTTTTTGCCTTAATTGCGCCCACATTTTATCGTAAAAGTTTTTGTCATGACGGCCAGAGCTCAGCATTGACGGTTTTTGACCGAGCACTTCCTGCTCGCTGTAACCAGTAAGTTGGGTGAAGGCTGGATTGACTTGCAAAATGGTGTTGCGCGAATCCGTAATCATAATGCCATCAGGCGATGCATTGATGATTTGCTCGGCTAAGTACAAGTTCTTTTGTGACTTTTGCAACGCTCTGTCGCGTTGATGTAATACCGTTTCTAGCTCCTGCATATACGCAGATTCAATTTCGCTGAGAATATTACGAAGCGCTAATACGCCCAGTATTTTGCCATTGTCATCTTCGACAATTAGATGACGTATTTGCTTTAGCTTGAGAATTTGATAAGCCTTATAAAGGCTTGTTTGATAATGTACCGTTAAAAGAGGCCAGCTCGCATAATACCACGCTTGCTGGTCAACTTGTTGACGACTAAGCATAGTAAGTAAGTCGCGCTCTGTAATAATGCCGGTTTGACCTACCGCGGGATTATCCAATAAAACAAAATTAGAATGGCGCTGACGCATAATTTCGCTAATCTGGGCAATTGGTAAATCACTTCTCGCAATAGGTACTTCTGATACGTAGCTACTTTCTATGGTTTTAAAGTGAAGATAATGCTCAAGACCCTGACTACGCACAACATCACTTAAACTAATAACACCTACAGGTTCACTGCCCCCACCTTTCATCACTAATAAATGACGAAAACCATAACTATGGAACAGAACAGTTACTTCAGATAACTGAGTTAGATGATCAACCGTTTTAACTGGTGATGTCATATGCGCTTTAACTGGCTGATGAAAAATGCTTGGATCCGAAAAATCCACTTTAGCGCAATCCCCTTCGGTCCACACCCCAATGATCTTGCCATCGTGTTTAACAAAAATAGAGCTTACATTATCGTTTCGCATGCGGCATGCACAATTGGCGAGGCTTTGCTCGGGGTCGCATACCAGGAGCTCAGTTGACATAACATCTTCAACACGCAACTTTTTGCTTGATTGGGGCATAGTAGAAACCAATTAAACTTTGTCAGGTAATGGGATTCTACGTGGAATTACTGAGATTAAATTTGATACAGAACAAGTAACGCCAATTTTATAAATTATACAGCGATTGCGTAATAGAAAGGTGTACCTAACTAGGGTCTATAAGTTGAGAGATTAGAGTTCAGCCAACGCCTTAACATGCGTGGCAACAGAACGTCCGAGTGCTGAATTATTGTAGCCGCCTTCCAGCATCGAAATAATCCCCTTGCAGTTTACTTGCTTACATAACGATACCACTTGTTCGGTAAACCAAGCGTAGTCACTTTCAACAAGCTGTAAGCCACCCATATCATCTTCGTAATGGGCATCAAACCCTGCGCTGATAAAAATAAGCTCAGGCTCAAACTGCTTTAACTTTGGAAACCACGTATCCAAAAGTGCACGTTCAAAATCATCCCCCGCCATACCGGCAGTCATGGGGGTATTAATCACATGCTCATTACTGTCAATTGCGGTATTAGGGTAAAATGGATGCTGGAAAATAGAACAAAACAACACATCCATATCGTCGATAAAAATATCTTGTGTGCCATTGCCGTGGTGTACATCAATATCAAGTATCGCAATGCGCTTGATGCCCTGTTGCTGAGCATAACGTACCGCAACCGCAACATTATTAAAGATGCAAAAGCCAGACGAGGTTGTTTTGGTCGCATGATGACCTGGCGGTCTTACTGCACAAAATGCTGCATCTAACTCACCTGCTAAAATCTTATCAACGGCTAACAAACCAGAGCCCGCTGCTCGTTTTGCCGCAAGCAAACTATCAGGACAGAGCCAAGTATCACCATCAAGATCAACCAACCCTTGCTCTGGAATTTTATCTTCTACAGATTTAATCAGGCTTTCGCTGTGTGCCATCAATAATTGTTGGCGCTCAACCAGTGGTGCATCTAAGTGCGTTAAAGCGATATCTATACCAGCAGCTAAAATACGATCATTGATTGCATCAAGCCTTGAAGCACACTCTGGGTGGTCTTCAATCATCTTATGCTTTCGACAGTCTGTATGTGAAATTATCGCGGTGCGCATGCTGGTCTCCAAACCTTATGTCGCGGCTCAGTGTAGCAAAGTCAGGTTATCCCGACTTTGCTACTTTGGTCGGTTAAGACTTGTCGCTTTTGACTGGCGTAAGGTGCAGATTATGAAAATCAAAACTGAAGTCAGTTACGCTTGGTGCTACAGCGTGCATTTTTGCGCTACGCACTTGATTTGTTGGGCTCATTTCAAACTCAATAAATGCATCAGCTTCAAGTAGTTTTTCCTGCCAACGTACAATAAAGGTATTACCGTTAAAGTGTTCTAGCGTACCTTTTAAACGTGCTGAATGGGTAAAGTCGATTGTCAGCTTGCCATTTTGCTCTGCAATCACAATATCGCCATACCAATTATCGTTGTACCTTGTGGCATACGCTGACAATGGTAAGGCTTTTTGAATCTGCTTTGGCTGTTCTACTTCCGCTTTTTCGTACGCTTTCTTTTTACGTTCAAAATGCTTTTTAGCAAGATCTTCAACCCAATCTTTATTTGGTAAATCAAGCGCATCTTCTAGTACTTCGTGAGTAATTGCACTTAAAGCACTAAACGCTTGTTGGTTCGACAACACAACGATACCTAATTGCTTCTCTGGCACTAACGTAACTTGTGACACCATACCTAAAATACCGCCGCCATGGCCGACTTTTTTATAGCCTTGATAGTCTTCAATAGACCAACCTAAGCCGTAACCGCGAAATTGTTGACGATAGTCATTAAACGCATTTTTTGATGCCATGCTTGTAATATGCGGATGCCACATTTGTGCTTGCTGTTTTTCAGTAAACAGCACCTTACCAGATGGCATTTCACCACCCGCTAATTGTGTTTTTAGCCAATTAGCCATTTCATCAACATTTGATGCAATTGCCCCTGCCCCTCTAAAATCTTCAAGATAATTAACAAAGAATGGGTGTAGTTTTCCGTCCATCGGAATATGGCCGGTTGCCCAATTTTTATTAGATTTTGGAATTCGTGAAAAGCCCGCTTTTGAAAGCGGCATACCAAGCGGGGCTAGCATTTCTTGCTCAATAAATTCTTGCCACGATTTTCCCGATACACGTGCAACAACTTCACCGGCAGTTACAAACATTAAGTTGTTATAGGTATACTTACTGCGAAAGCTTGAAACTGGCTTTAAATAGCGAATGCCATGAATTACGTCTTCCACGGGTTTGTCGGTATCTGGCCAAATGGTTAAATCACCCGCCCCTAAACCTAGTCCGGCACGGTGACTTAACAAATCGCGAATGGTCGCTTCACGTGTTGCATATGGGTCGTACATACGAAACTCGGGTAGGTGATCAATTACTTTGTCATCCCAGTTTAATTTGCCTTGGTCAACAAGCATTGCAAGGGCTGCAGCGGTAAATGCTTTGGTGTTTGACGCTATACCAAATAAAGTATGCTTATCTACCTTTTCACCTGTGGTTAAGTGTCTAACACCAAACCCTTTAGAAAATACCACTTCACCATTTTCTACAACAGCAACCGCCATACCCGGTACATCAAAGCGCGTCATTGACTGTGTAATGGTCTGTTCAAGCTGCTTACTATCAATTGCCGCGTACACCTGACTCGACGCGATTACGCTAAGAGCTAGGGTTAATTTACTCACTAATTTTTTCATAATGTTCTTATTTATATATTGAAAATTCACGTTCTGCGCGCGCGGAATCGGTATCTGTTTGTGTTGCTTGCGCGCGAATATTGTCGATGTATTGCTGCGGTAGTTTTGCCTCTAAGGCTCCGGTTAATACATGTTTTAAATACCAGTCATACGGTAAGTGTTGCTGGCACAGCGTATTGGCAACATAGCAATATGCATTAAATTGCTTACCACATTCATTGGTTACAACGATTTGCTGGTTGTCGTAACGCGGCCCTTCTATTTCATCAAGAATCGCTTTTTCATCACTGTTAATTTGATACAGCACACCGTATAACACATCATCGTGATTATCGGTTTTCAGCGCATTACATTTACCCGAGCCGTCAAACCCTTGCTTATCAAATGTTAAGGTAAATCCTGTTACAGTAGATACACCAATACGGGTAGCATTAGGCAGCCTTGCTAATAGCCGGTTGAGCGACATATTGGAACCATACGCTAGGTTGTAATAAATCATACCCACACCACTCTAATTGCCAAACCAATTAACACCACGCCGATACCGCGATCAAACCAATGCCCCGCACGTAAGAAAAACGCACGCACCTTTGAGCGACTCAAAATAATGGATAAAAAGCTAAACCACACTAAAGTTGCAACAGCCATATATAATCCATAGCCCACTTGCACTGTAATCGGTGTTTCGACACTGATTACCAAGGTAAATAAACTTAAGAAAAACAAGGTTGCTTTCGGATTAAGTGCATTAACTAAAAAACCACGGCTAAACGCTTTAACCATGGATTCGGCCTGTGTATTACTTGGTACCTGCTGCGCTTGCTGATCTGCAGGCTTCGCTCGCAACGCCATGACACCAATATACGCTAAGTACGCCGCCGCCAAATATTTAAGTGCTGCAAACACGGTAGGTGATTGCGAAATCACAATCGCCACACCGAGCACACAATAACTTACATGCACTAAAATCCCTGTTGCGATGCCCGCGCTTGTTACAAGCGCATTGTTTCGCCCCTTTTGAATGCTCTGCTTGAGCACGAGCGCAAAATCAGGGCCTGGACTTGCGACTGCAAAAAAGTGACTAATTGCAATTAGTAAAAATTCGTCGAGATAGTTCACTTAACCTCCGTTAATGCGATCAGCATTGGATTTGCCGATTGCTCTATAGTGTTCTCTAATTGTTTATTTGCACGCTTTAACATGGCACGTAGATGCGGCTTCAAGTGCGATGAAATATGCGATAACGGTAATTTTTTGGCCTTTAACAACAAAGCCAAAATATAAATTAGCTCAGATTCATTCAAGGTCGCACTGCGATTGGCATACGGGTTGTAACACGAACCACAGCCACCACGAAATTGATACGCCGTATTTGCCATCATCACACCAAAGCCCATAAAGCACGACAACAAATCAACCGCTTGTGGCACAAATTCCTGACCGCCTGGTGGCAAGCTTCGATTTTGCAACACATTGATATGCGCTAACGATTGTGAAAAAGACGCGATTAAGTCTTGCGGCTGATTTATTTGATTGGGATTGAAAGATATATTTAATGAACCGCTTGCAGCGATCAGCTCTGCGCTTTCACCGCGTTTAACATTGGCAAATTCTAAACGTGGAAAACTTTGTTCTGATATTTGATGTGGCGCCACCAGCTGAATAGGCCAAGCCTGCATACCGGCATACTGTTTTACCTGAGTAAAAACATAGCTGGCCATTTGCTCAATACTACTGACCTGCTCGGGGAAAAACTCAGCATTTGGTAAAACAAAACGCATATCGTTTAACAGCACATCACCATCAAATTCTTGATATACCCATAAAAATGTATCCAAGATCCATGCTTCGCTGTGCTGATCCACCACAGGTTGGGTTTTAATAATATTGAGTAGTGTATTTTTGAATCCAGAAATCATAGCGTACAACGTTTTAAAACCTAGTTATTCATATTAATCCAGCCTCACCGCGAAAATAAACCTTTTACGACAAACAGGCTGAAATTTTATTCAAAAGCGTATACTCTTCATTACGTTGAGTATTTTTAGGAATAGGAAATCAGATGCGCGCTAAGCTTTCACTCGCCACTATTTTGCTCGCTTTGAGTTTTTCGAGCACCGCCGACATTGCCATAGCAGGTTATTATGGCCAATTGTTAAGCCAAGAATTAGAAACAGAAAACGGCACAAAGATAGACATTAAAGACGATGCTAACTTTGGCTTTAGCCTTGATAAACATGATGGTATTTCTAAATACGGTTTATATTACTCGCGCATGTCGAGCAGTCAGCGAAATGCAGCTAACTATGAGCTAGACCTAAATTATTTATTATTTCAAAGCGCAGTTGTTTTACCTGTTAATAAACAGCTTTCAAGTTACCTTGGTGCGCAATTGGGTGTTAATCATATTTCATCTAACTTTTCCGATTCAGATAGCTTTTTTGCCACCGGTTTATATGGCGGCTTAGAGTATAAAATTACCGACAACATCATTGCATTAGGAGAAGCCCGTTGGTTAGCCACTATTTTAAAAAATGATTCAACCACCGTATGCCAAATCGACCCAAACGGCACACAATGTGATTGGTATTTTGATGGTGAGGTACTAAACCAATTCCAGTTTAATTTAGGCTTGATGTACCGCTTCTAAAAATAGACAAAAAAGGGGCTTAGGCCCCTTTTCTTTTAATCATAGTCTTTGCGCATTCGTTTGATATCGACTTGCGGCGATTCATAACCTGTAAACAACAACCACTGTTTAGTTGGCACAAAACTCATGCCGCGCGAGCGCGAGAATGCACGCTCAGGCACACGCAATACGTCTTTGTCTTGATTACTAGCAAAGTCATAAAAACTTAAACGATAATCATGGCCACGCACTTTAAAGTAATAAATCCCTTGTTCAGTAACATGCCAACCTGTGCTATTTGCCAACTTTAAATTCTTAATCAATGGCTGTTCGTCAATTAATTCGCCGTTAATTGATACCTGCCATAATCCTTTACCTTCTTTGTAAACAATCAATTGATTTTCTTTTACTTCTATTGCATGCGCCCCGCGAGTAATTCGTGTCGCAATACCAGACTCAATTTCAATGCGAT
Source organism: Pseudoalteromonas sp. NS-SX12 (assembly GCF_057367955.1). Classification (NCBI taxonomy): domain Bacteria; kingdom Pseudomonadati; phylum Pseudomonadota; class Gammaproteobacteria; order Alteromonadales; family Pseudoalteromonadaceae; genus Pseudoalteromonas; species Pseudoalteromonas sp. NS-SX12. The sequence continues at coordinate 423,198 of NZ_CM170634.1, forward strand.
AGATGTCCCCAACCGATGCCGAATACAGCGCGCTACCATCTTGCGACCAACGTGCTTTACCATAATAATTAAGCTCTGTTTTGATTTGCTTTAGCTGACTGGTTAGCGCATCAAGTACATACAACCGGCTTTCTTGACCATTGTTTGCGGTAAATGCGATTTTCTTACCGTCGGGTGACCAAATAGGATTACGAGCATGAAATTTTAACTGAGTTAACTGCTTGCGCTGGGTACCATCAAGACTTGATGTCCACACTTCATCAAAACCTGACTCATTAGAAATAAACGCTAACTTGTCTGCAGCTTGAGAGTAATCGGGATAACGAAAATCGAACTCAGATTGAATTAGCGGAAATGGAGACGCAGCAACATCACTATCAAGCTCCAAACGCATAATTGAGGTATCTATTTTCCAATCGTGATAATAAAGGTTACCTGCTCTATCAAATGCCGGATAGCTAAACCCTTCAACATTTAAATTGGTTTTTTGTTTGCCAGTTAAGTCCAACTCAAACCCATGGCGGTTGCCATGCATTATGGCTGAAAATACAATTTTCTCAGCACCAGGTTGCCATGCTAAACCACGAATATCAGGGAGCCCGGTCACTACTCGCTGCTCTGTTTTAGTTTCTAGATCGTAGATAAAAATATCTTCGTTACCATTTGCCAAATTACGCGAGATAGCTAATCGCGTGCTATCGGGGCTAAAATCAATTGCTTCGCTTTCCCCCGATTCACAATTGTTACAACGAATACGTCTTGCGGGCTCATTTAAATCAAGTTGTTTAATGTACACACCACGCGTGGTGTTTTCAGGGTCAACACCCACATAAGCGAGCAATTTACCATCTGGCGATACCGCCACATCATTTGATGAATTTGAACATTCGCCATGTTTTTCAATAGCAAAATCACTCATATTGACGCTTAGTACTTCGCAGCGTGAGCTTAGTCTTCGGTAATAATAGAGTTTTGAATCATCATGGGCCCATACTGAGCGAGACTCACTGCCGGGAGTATGTGTTATTTTTGTGTGTTTAAGATCTGGCTGTTGTAGGTCTTTACGATAAAGGTCTATTTTTCGGTCCATTTGTCGCCAAGAATAAACCAGGTAGCGGCCATCATTTGATACGCTAGGAAATAGCTCTCGCCCGGGATACTGAGTTATCAACTCAGGTTGTTGATACACTTTTTGTTGTGGTTCAGGCCAAAGTAGCCACGCAAAAACGATACTCAGTACAAAACCAATAAATAAGCCTAGCTGCTTAATATTGCGAGAAGATATTTGCAGAAAAACAGTATCTTGCTGCTCAGCAAATACTGGCGCTACCAGCAGTCGATAACCTGACTTTCGCACTGTTTCAATAAACTCTTGTTCGCTATCGAGCTCTTTTAGTGCTTTTCGCAGGTGCCAAATCGCATTGGTAAGCGCTTTTTCACCAACGTAATTATTACCATCCCACACATGATCAATAATTTGCTGACGCGTCAATAGCTCAGGCTGTTGCTCTGCCAAATAGCAAAGTAACTCTATAAACTTTGGTTGCAATGAAATGATTCGTTCATCACGCACTAAAGTGTGTTCTAACGGGTTAACTTCTACCCGACCTAAAAAATATGGCGCAGCGCTATTCATTATCGATTTAATCTTCGTTTTTATGCATTCAAGCTTACCTAAAAATACTGTTTAGTTGCAAAATTATTGCGTCTAACTGCATATTTTATGTCTGTTTCCAAATCAATTACACACCACAAAAATAAAACTAACCATCTGTTATAAATAGAAAATATTCAAATAGATATTAAATAGACATTAAAAAGTGGAAGAATAGAGAGCCTGAGTATTGAGCTCAGATAACCGCTGTTTTAAAACCATGATAAGCCTCCTTGGCCCACTCAAATCATTTATGTAGCGCAAATGTTTTGAGCTGACTAGTAACAGCAGCATCACAGTTAACAGCAACGATATGCTGTTACTAGTCAAATTTTACAATAACTAAAATGATTGCTCTGGCAAACAGGGCGAACAAATCCTCAAGGGGAAATCAACGTGGGAATTAATACTAAAAAATGCTCAATTGCAGCAGCAATTGCATTTGCTATCTCTGGCAATGCATGGGCTGATGCAGAGGTAGAGCGTCAAGCTGTTGCACAATCAAATAATGTGCCACAACAAACCAGCGAAAAAGACGCACCAGAAAAAATTACCGTTACTGGTTCACGTATTAAACGTGATAGCTTTTCAGTTGCAACACCATTGGTAACAATGGATAAAGCAGCAATTGAAGACACAGGTCTTGGTAGCTTAGCTGAAATTCTTGTTGAGAATATGCCAGCGATTAACGCCACATTAAGTAATACTACGACTCAATCAAGCGTAACAGGAACAGGTTTATCAACCATTGACTTACGTGATCTTGGTACCGACCGTACACTAACCTTGATCGATGGACGCCGAGTAGTTTCAAACAGTTATAATGGTAATTACGTTAGTTTGAGCACCATACCAAGTAGCATGGTTGAGCGAGTTGAGGTAATTACTGGTGGTGCTTCAGCAACATATGGTTCGGATGCGATTGCGGGTGTTGTTAACATCATTACCGAAAAAGACAAAGTTGGTACCTCATTCTCTGTAAAATCAGGTCAATCTACTGATGGTGGCGCAGAAGAATTGTCATTCGATTTTGATCATGGCAGCACATTTGCCAATGAAAAAGGCTACGTATTCTTTAGTTCATCTTACGACCGTGATTTTGGTTTATCGTTCTATGACCGTAAACGTGCACAAGTAGAAGATTCATATTTATACGACTTCGATGAAATGTGTAACACCATGCTAACTGCTGACGGTCGTGAGTGTATGCGCGATATTACACAAGCTGATTGGGTAAGCAAAAGTGATGGTACATTAGGTGGTGTTTTCTTAGAAAACAGCCGTAACGACAAACAATTTTGGTACGACGGTCAAACATTACGTGATGACTGGAAAGGCAATGAAGAAATCTATGGTTTAAATACACAGCAATACGTTCAACTAAAAGTACCACAAGATAACTTATCGGCGGCAGTTAAAGTAGATTTTGAAATTACAGATGAAACAAAAGCCTATGCGCAAGTTCATTACAGCCGCAGCGAAACGTTCAATCTAAAATCACCAGAAGATGACTACGAAGGCGCAGCCGTTTCAGTACTAGATCCTGAAACAGGCGACCCAGCGGGCTTTGTAAGCCCTGGTTATATTCCAATTGATAACCCTTATGTGCCGCAAGAAATTCTTGATAGCAACCCGTATCGCGACCGTATTTATTGGGACCGCCGCTTTGCTGAAGTTGGCCCGGTATCAACCGATAATACCCGTGAAACTATTCGTACTTGGGCTGGCTTACAAGGCTATGCGTTTAATGGCGAATGGGAATGGGATATTTCGGTAGGTTACGGTAAATTTCACCAAAACCAAGTACGCTTAAATGAACTTGATATCTTCAAAGTAAAAGAAGCGTTAAATGCAGAGCAACTTGCTGACGGCACAATTCAATGTAAAAACCCAGACGCACGCGCTGATGGATGTGTTGCACTGAATCTATTTGGTGAAGGTTCAATTACCCCAGAAATGGCAGACTACATTCGCGTAAACCCAACGCTTGATAACTACAACGAGCAAATGAATGCCATGGGTTATATTACGGGTGATTTGTTTGAGTTACCTGCCGGCGCTGTTTCTGCAGTATTTGGGGCAGAATATAGAAAAGACACCCAAGAAATGAAAACTGACGCAGCAATGAAGCGCGGCGGTATTACTTGGAACGTTGTACCTGCGTTTAAAGGCAGTGTTGATGTGCGAGAAGCATTTGCAGAATTCTCTGTACCGCTTTTACGTGACCAATTTGCAGCTAAAAACCTATCTGCAGATGTATCAGCTCGTTTTGCTGATTACAGCTGGTCAAACACAGGGTTAGTACAAAGTTATAAAGTTGGCTTAATCTATGAGCCGTTCGATGGTTATATGTTGCGCGCAAATTGGGCAACAGCTCAACGCGCTCCTTCAATTACAGAATTGCTTTCACCTGAACGTGGTGACTATGACTCGTTTGACGATATCTGTGAGGGATTAACAGCAACATCAACTGCACCAGGTCACGATGCATGTCGTCAAGAACCTACTATTGCAGCACAGTTAGCTGAAAACCCTGATTTTGAATTTGAAGATGAAAATAGTGGTTATTCACCAAACGTGGGTAACGACCAATTAAAAGAAGAAAGTGCGACAACTATTACTTATGGTTTAACACTGAGCCCTGAGTTTTTAGGTGGCGTTCGCTTGGCAGCTGATTACTACGACATTACCGTTGAAGACGTAATTTCAGTATTAAGTAATGAGCGTATTTTAGAGCTTTGCTACGACTCAAGCATTCCTTGGGGCGGCGACAATACCTATTGTAACGATGTAAGTCGAGACTCTGAAGGTCAAATTCAGAAAATTGTACAACGTGAATATAACCTCAATGAGTTAACTTCTCGCGGTGTTGATTTCTCAGCAGCTTATAAGTTTGATTTGAATGATTTTGGCTCACTATCATTTAAAGCAGATTACACCCAAGTTATTGAAAATGCTTTAACTAATGAAACGTCAGCAGGTATTGTAACTGACCATTATGCTGGCTTCGGTTCACCAGACAAAAAAGGCTCAGCATCACTAACTTGGCGCTATAATGACTTACGTGTTCGTTGGAGTACGAAGTACCTTGGTGAGTTCAAAATGAGCCAGTCTCTCGAAGAGGATTACCAAGAAGCGTTACTAGCAAATACAGAGGCGTGCTCAAATCAAGCTGACTCATGTATTGCTAATCCAGAAGCACTTGCTTTCCAAGATTATGGTTCGTATGTTCGTCACGATCTATCAGTATCATATAAGCTGGATTTAGGTGGTTCGGAAGTACGTGTATACGGTGGTGTGAACAACCTAGCAAATAATTATGGTCGCTTCACGCCAAGTGGACGTGGTAACTACTATAGCCAATACGGCGGTGGTCGCGGTCGCTTCGTTTACTTAGGTGCACAATACAGCTTCTAATTTAACATTTCCCAATGTTTGTTGCTTAAAAGCCAGTAAAGCTAAGCTTTACTGGCTTTTTTTATATCTCTGCGTATACTCCCGCTATTATTTTTGGTTCCGTAATAAGCACTGCCATGACGATTAAATTCCCTTGCCGCCTTGATAAATTTTTAAGCCATTTTGCCGAAGTGCCGCGCTCAAAAGCAAAGATAGGTATTAAAAGAAAACACGCAACAATTAATGGCGAAGTGATTATCAAAGCCGATACACAAGTAACTCGCGATGACGCTGTGACTTGGTATGGTGAAGAGATCACCGCAGTGGGTGAGCGCTATTACATGCTGAATAAACCGGAAGACTTTATTTGCGCCAATAGCGATGAAATGCATCAAACCGTCTTTGATCTACTCGATGAACCTATGATGGATAAACTCCATGTTGCAGGGCGACTTGATATCGATACGACAGGGCTTGTGTTAATTACATCAGACGGCGACTGGAGCCACAAAATCACTTCACCGCGCCATCAAAAATACAAAGTGTATTTAATTGAAACAGAGCAGCCAATTACAGACGAAATGTGCGAACAACTAACTGATGGCGTGATGTTACATGGTGAAAAAAGTGCAACAAAGCCAGCTATCGTTGAAAAAATCGCTGATTATTCTATGCGCCTTTCAATTTATGAAGGTAAATATCACCAAGTTAAACGCATGCTAGCTGCTGTTGATAACCGCGTAGTGGCGCTTCATCGTGAAAAAATTGGCACTGTGGCGCTTGATCCAAACTTAGCACCTGGTGAATATCGCCCACTAACTCAGCACGAAATTGAAACAATTTCCAGTTAGTAACACTACTTTGGGAACATGAAATTTAACCATCGATTAACGCTTGATTAAACATTAACGAGCAGTTAGTGTTTAATCAAACGGTATCTAAGAATTGATTAAATAAAAATTAAACTTCAACAAAATTAATCAATTCCTCTCTCACTTTGCATACCACAACAGGATGGCGCTAACAGCAGCTTAGCGACAGCGCTATGATGTACCACTTATAAAGGTAGATGTGAGGAAACGCCTATGAATTCACTAACCTTAAAGAATAAAATAGTCATTTTTACGGTTGTTTTATTTCTCTCGCTAATTTCACTTGCAGGGCTAGGTTTAAAAGCCTTACGACAAGCCAGTGAAATGGACAATATCGCACGTATTAACCAGCTGATGAAAAGCACAGTTAATATCGTCAACCAATTTGAACTCGCCAGCAAAAATGGCACGCTCAATGAAGAGCAAGCAAAACAACTCGCCACTCAAATGCTCAGAGAAAACAAATACCACGACTCTGAATACGTTTATGTGGTAGATAAACAACTCAATTTCGTAGCCACGCCACACGACCCTCAACTACACGGTACAAGCTTTAACGACTTTAAAGATGCCAGCGGTGGCAGTATTGGCGCTATGGTAGAACGTTTAGTTGGCAATAAAACCGGACAAATCATTACCTACCATTGGGATTCTGAGCGCGAAGGCGAAGTGGTCGATTTAACGTCTGTAGTACAAAAAACAAAAGATTGGGGCTGGTACATAGGTACCGGAATTAGCTACAAAGAAGTAGACGAGCGATACTGGCAAACGGCAAGTTGGCTACTTACACTGTCAATTTTCATAGCCGTTGTGCTATCAGTCGTACTTGCCAAATTTGGCCTAGATTTAAATAAATCTTTGGGTGGTGAAATTAACCATGTTCAATCCGCCGTAATGAGCGCCTCTCGCGGTAACTTAAAAACGACCCATGCATTTCAAAGCGCAGATGAAAACAGTGTCGCCGGCGCAATTAACTATATGCAACTCGGTTTGCAAGAAGTGGTTGGTGGTATCAAAAATGTATCTGATGCGCTGCAAGATGAAGTGCGCGCTTCTGAAACACGTTCGCAAGAGCTCGATCAGCTCACAAATTCACTGAGTAAAGAAACCCATGTGGTTGCTTCTGCAATTACCGAACTAACTGCATCAGCCGCAACGGTCGCCGACCACGCTGAGCAAGCTGCGTATTCAGTAAAAGAAGCTGAAGAACAAGGTAAAAGCGCGAATATTCTTACTAAAGAAGCAGCCAAAACAATTGAGCTGCTCGAAAAGCAAATTGAAAATGCAGGCGATAATATTCAAACCTTAGATGACGAAGTAAATAATATCGAAAGCGTGTTAAGTGTTATCCAAGGCATTGCTGAGCAAACCAACTTACTTGCCCTTAATGCCGCAATTGAGGCAGCCCGTGCAGGCGACCAAGGACGCGGTTTTGCGGTTGTTGCTGACGAAGTACGTCAGCTAGCCCAGCGTACCCAAGCCAGCACTGAAGAAATTCAACAAATGATTGCTAAACTACAATCGGCAACCAAAGATGCCAAATCATCGGTAACGCAAAGTATTAGCACCAGTGAGGAAACCGTTACCAAATCACAAAAAGCCGCCGAAGAACTTACGCGTATTGCTGAGTCGCTCTCGGCGATTACGGAAATGAGCCATCAGATCTCTGTTGCAGCAAAAGAGCAGCTGCAAGCAGGTGAAGATACAGCGCAGCGAGTAGTGCATATTTCTGATACCGCTGAAAATACTGCGCGCGTTTCACTCGATGCGCATAAAGCCACAGATCAAATTAAATCATTTACTAAAAATCTGGAAAAAGAAATCGCCAAATTTGAAGTATGACGTTAATTCAAAGCCGAAAGCACTAATTGCTTTCGGCTTGTAATGAGGTAATCAGATTATACAAACCCGTTAAGCAGTTAACTTGATAGGTAGCACCTACCGTATCTAATTCTTTTTCACCCGCATGATTAATCCAGCAAGTATCAAGGCCCGCATTTTTACCACCTAAAATATCTGAACTCAACGTATCACCTACCATCAACACGTTTGATTTATCTGGATTGCCAAACAGCTGCAGCGCATGGTCGAAAATCGCAATATTCGGTTTTGCCACACCCACTTGCTCAGAGATAATGACATGCTCAAAAAAGTGCGTTAACTCAGTGCGAGCTAGGCGCACCTGCTGCAGTGCGGTAAAGCCGTTAGTGATAATCGCAAGCTTTGCTTTACCATGCAGTAACTCAAGTAATTTACGCGCCCCCGGCAAACACTGACAAATATCAGCCATGGCTTCAATAAATTGTTGATTAAGTAATTCAGGTGCCACGTCTAACGTTTCACCCCAACGTGTGAAACGCTTTATTTGTAATTCTTTAGCGGTAATTGTGCCATTTTGATAATCCACCCAAAGCGGCTTATTAACGGCTTGAAACTCATCAAAATCAGACTTTTCAAATACGATATCGTAGTTTGAAAATAGCTGTTTTAAACCTGCAAATGCATCAAAATGAAACAAGGTTTCATCGGCATCAAAAACGATCCATTGGTACTTCATTAATTATCCAATTTACAATTTAAACAGTTGTTGATTAACAAATGGTGCAAGCGCTGTAGTAATCGCCATGGTGTAAACGCTCTCTCGGGTGACTGAGTTATTCGTTAACAACGCCATTGCCCCGCCCTTTTGTTTAATATTCTCAGTGTCAAATAACCTATCCATTACATGACCCAGCTCTTCACCGTCGCAAAGCGCAGAATAAACCACATTTGGCATAGGTAAATTGCTACTGCGGCCAACTTGCACATGCTGTTTGTTATCAATCACAATGTAAGCAAAGGTCGCAGGACCATAACTAAAGTTATCTACACCGCCCTCTATCGCAACATACCAATCCGCCTGAAAATGCGCTTTTGTGTAAGCAACTCGGTTTTTTGCACCAAGTAAGGTTTCTTCTGCGGTCATTGGTTGGTCTGCCACCTCGGATGGTGCAAATACACCTTCACAGGTAAATTCAATGTTTGGAAACATGGCAGAAAATGCATTGCTTACTGCATTTATTTTTACGGGATTAGTCGACCCAACAATAATTTTTTGGCTTTCTTTACTCATTTCTTACAATTCTTTGTCAATTAAAAGTCGCCTATCGCTTTCTAAATGCGCTGCGAGTTTTTATAATATCGCCATTGTGCTGACTGCCTACTGAATTAGCAAGTCGGTGGTTTAGCGAAACTTATGTTTTAGGAAAGATTATGAGCCAAGCTCGTGGTAATTTGTTTATTTTGTCAGCACCTTCTGGTGCAGGTAAATCAAGCCTTATCAACGCACTGTTAGAACGCCATAGCGATATGAAAGTATCGGTATCACACACCACACGCTCACCTCGTCCGGGTGAAGAAAACGGCGTGCACTATCATTTTGTAACGCAAGATGAATTTAAACAAGTCATTGCTGATGATGGCTTTTTTGAATGGGCACAAGTGTTTGATAACTACTATGGTACGTCAAAACAAAGCATTGAAACGCAATTAGCGAATGGCATCGATGTTTTTTTAGATATTGATTGGCAAGGCGCGCGCCAAGTAAGAGAGCTTGTTTCAGATGTACGCACTATTTTTATTTTGCCACCATCAAAGCAAGAACTTGAAGCGCGTTTAAATAGCCGAGGTCAAGACAGCGCCGAAGTCATCGCGAGCCGTATGGCAAAAGCACAATCAGAAACCTCTCATTACAATGAATACGATTATCTCATTGTGAATGATGATTTTGATACGGCACTTTACCAGTTGGAAACCATTGTCTTTGCCTCGCGCTTGGCACAAACCAACCAAACGCATAAGCACCAGCAATTGCTGAACGACTTATTAGCGGATTAAATTAATCCAAGTATTGGCTATTTTCTTCGCATCAAGTAAACTACGCTTTTGCGAATAATAAATTTTTGGAGTGCCTGATGGCTCGAGTAACTGTTGAAGATGCAGTAGATAAGATTGGTAACCGTTTTGACCTTATTTTAGTTGCGGCTCGCCGTGCGCGCCAAATCGCAACTGGTGGCAAAGATCCTATGGTTGATGCTGAAAACGACAAGCCAACTGTAATCGCACTACGTGAAATTGAAAAAGGTTTCATCACCAATGATTCTTTAGATTCACTAGAGCGCGAAGATCAGCAAAACCAAGAAGCGGCTGAGCTAGCTGCGGTTGCTGCTATCGTTGGTGGTGGTCACCAATAAGCAATAATTATTGCTCCCTACTCACGCTTTCCTTAGCTGAGTAGCTTTTCCAGCGACTGTTCGACTTTTTAATAAGAAACAGTCGTTGGCAATCCCTTCCAATTCATCGTATATTGTTATCAATTCCCCTCTATAGCTAGTATTGGAGCATCAATGTATCTTTTTGAAGGTCTTAAAAAGAACATCTCAGAATATTTAACGCCAGAGCAAGTTGAACTTGTGCAAAAGGCCTATGTGGTTGCGCGTGACGCACATGAAGGTCAAACACGTTCAAGTGGTGAACCCTATATCACCCACCCTGTTGAGGTGACACAAATACTTGCCAATATGCGCTTAGATCACGAAACCTTAATGGCTGCATTAATGCATGACGTGATTGAAGATACCGATTTCAGCCAACAAGACCTTGCTGAAATTTTTGGCGATACCGTTGCCGAACTGGTTGAGGGTGTGTCAAAGCTCGATAAACTCAGCTTTAAAGATCAAAAAGAATTCCAAGCGGAAAACTATCGCAAAATGATTATGGCAATGACGCAAGATATTCGCGTTATTCTTATCAAGCTTGCAGACCGCACACACAATATGCGAACACTTGGCGCACTGCGTCCTGAAAAACGTCGTCGCATTGCCCGTGAAACACTTGAGATTTTTGCCCCAATAGCCAACCGTCTTGGTATTCATGACATTAAAAATGAATTGGAAGATTTAGGTTTTCAAGCGCTTTACCCAATGCGTCACCGCGCGCTAAAAAACGAAGTCACTAAAGCACGTGGCAACCGTAAAGAGATTATTCAAAATATTCAAAATGAAATTATCTCGCGCATTGAAGAATCGGGCATTGAAGTTGAAGTATCAGGCCGCGAAAAACACCTTTATAGCATTTACCGTAAAATGCTAAACAAAGAGCTGATGTTTAACGAAGTAATGGATATTTACGCGTTTCGCATTGTCGCCAATTCAATGGACACCTGCTACCGCGTACTTGGGGTTGTGCACAACCTATACAAACCAATCGAAACGCGCTTTAAAGACTACATCGCCGTACCAAAAACCAATGGCTATCAGTCTTTGCATACCTCGCTTGTAGGTCCTCATGGTATTCCCGTTGAAATTCAAATTCGCACCCATGAAATGGATCAAATGGCTGATAAAGGGGTTGCCGCACACTGGCTTTACAAAAAAGCGGGTGATAGTGCGGGTAATACGGCGCAACAACGCGCTCGCCAGTGGATGCAAAGCTTACTTGAATTACAACAAAGCGCAGGCTCATCATTCGAATTTGTTGAAAACGTTAAAACAGAACTTTTCCCTGAAGAGATTTATGTATTCACGCCAGATGGTCGCATAATTGAATTACCAATGGGCGCCACAGCGGTCGATTTTGCCTACGCAGTTCACACCGATGTTGGTAACACTTGTGTTGGCGTGCGGGTGAACAGAAAGCCTTACCCACTAAATGCGGCGCTTGATACCGGCCAAACGGTTGAGGTTATTACTAGCTCAGGTGCTCACCCTAACGCGACTTGGCTTAACTTTATTGTTACCGCAAAAGCACGTATGGGCGTGCAAAAATACCTTAAGAAGCAAGAGCACGAAGAAGCACTGCAATTAGGGCGTCGCCTTTTAGATTCAGCACTTGGCGAGCACCATTTAAGCGATGTAAGTGAAGAAGCGCTGGCACGCACAGTGGAAGAACATAATGTTGATTCACTTGATAAATTATTAATAGAAATTGGTTCAGGTAACATTTTAAGCCTACTGGTCGCAAAGCGTTTGCTACAAGAACAAGGCGAAGATGTCGGCGAACTAAACCACAACAAAAAAGCGGCCATTATTGGTACTGAAGGGATGTTAATTAACTACTCTAAGTGCTGCCGCCCTGTTCCTGGCGATGAAATTGTTGCGCATATTAGCCAAGGTAAAGGCCTTACTGTTCATCGCCAAGAATGTAAGAACATTCGCGGTTGGCAGCAAGAACGCTCTAAATATTTTGTTGTGAAATGGGAAGACAACCCAGAAAAAGAATATATTGCAGCACTACGTGTTGAAATTATAAACCACCAAGGCGCACTCGCTAAATTAACGAATTTAGTATCAACGACCGCGGCAAACATTGTTGAAATTAGTACCGAAGAAAAAGAGAGTAACTTATACCTAATCGATCTAGGTATCACAGTGAAAGACCGCATCCATGTCGCTAACATAATGCGCCGAATTCGAGTAATGCCAGATGTACAAAAAGTATATCGCCGAAAATAATTAAGAAGATAAATTATGACAAAATCAATTATTAGCACTGATACAGCACCTGCAGCAATTGGCACCTATAGCCAAGCAGTAAAAGTAGGTACAACGGTTTACCTTTCAGGCCAAATTCCACTGGTTCCTGAAACCATGGAAATGGTATCAGACGATTTCACTGAACAAACACACCAAGTATTTAAAAATCTCGTGTCTGTATGTCAGGCTGCTGGCGGCGAAATTCAAAACATGGTTAAAGTAAATATTTTCCTAACCGACCTATCTAACTTCGCAACCGTAAATGAAGTGATGAGCCAGTATTTTAACGAACCGTATCCAGCGCGCGCTGCGATTGGCGTTGCTGAACTGCCAAAAGGTTCACAAATCGAAATTGATGGCATTTTAGAGTTACCATCAACTAATTAATTTAATTCATTAATAAAATAATGAAAAAATTAAATATAAAGGGCTGTTATGCCCTTTTTTTTATGCTAAAAAAACATGTATAGTTTGTTAATCATAATGGCCTAGGAGCTTAAGTGTTTACTCTTAATAACGAAAATCAAGTTGTACTGACAGTTTCTGAGCAAACGCCCATGCCGCCGAGTGCTGACTTTGTCTTTCAAGCACTCGCTAACTCTGAATTCGCCGATTGTTATGTTTTAACAAAAGAAGTGAAAGAGGCTTTTCGCGATCCCGACTTTGACGAACTGATTGTTGCGGAAAAACACGATGCAACACTGACAGTGTCGGTCAGTGAAGACAAAATGGCTGCAACCGCCGTGTTAACCACTGCCTATGGCGGTGAATTGATGAGCATGGAACAGGCCGTTGAAATCATTAAACAAGCCAACATCACCCGAGGTTACAAACAAGTTTGGTTAGAGTCGTTACTAGGTAAGCAATTTGAGGCAATGCCAGGCAAAGAGCTTTCGAGCGTAATTGCCAAAGGGCAAATTCCTGTTGCCGGTAAAAACGGTTCGCTTGAAAAGAATGTACAAACTCTTGCCGACCGCGTGCGTCAACCGAAGCGCCGCGAAGATGGTTCTGTAGATATGCGTGATTTTGGCGCACTCGCCAGTGTAAAACCCGGTGATACCCTAATGACGCACCACTTTGCCACATTAGGCAAAGACGGATTTAACGTACTTGGTGAAACACTAAAAGCCAAACCGGGCGATGAAGTAAAATTAATTGCAGGTGACGGCACTGAACTAAGTGGCACCGACGATAAGTACCTAGTTGCTACTATTGCCGGCGTTCCTGTTGATGACAAATACGGTATGCGCGTTGACGATGTATTTACCATTCCTAATGTAGACGTAAAATCAGGCCATATTGATTTTGACGGTTCAGTAATCATTACCGAGAATATTGAACCGGGTATGAAAGTAACCGCAAAAGGCGACATTACCGTATTTGGTAGCGTTGAATCTGCGGAGCTAAACGCCACAGGCAGCATAGAAATTAAAGAAGGCTGTTTAGGCCACCACAAAGAGAACGATGAGCTTTCGAATAAAATTAGCTGTGAAGGCAACTTAACCATCAGCTACGCACAATATACGTACTTATCTGGCAATCAGGTTAAAATTAAAAGCCAGGCAAGCCACTGCCACATTAAAGCGAAAAACGAGCTAATGATCGGCAACCCTGAAAAAGGGGATGGTAAACTCATTGGCGGTAAAGTGCTTGATGCTAAAACCATGATCTGTGGTGAAGTGGGCACCGACAAAGGTGCGCATACAGAAATTCACTTAGGTCATGCAGCTGTATTATTGAAAAACCGCACCGACGAAATTTTTGAACAAGTGCGCTTATGTAATCAGCAGCTAGAAGCGCTCGAGTCTGAGTTTGATAAAGCACTGTCTATCGAAGATGCCGATAAACAACAAAATCTATTAATTGAAATCTCTGATAAGCAAAACCTAAACGAACAGCTAATTGAGTTACTGCCAAATAAAGCCGCCAAGCTAGAACGTGCCATTCATATGCTCCGTGATTACTGCTATCTCGAAGTACAAAAAGCACTACACTCGAACGTAGAGCTGCGTATTTTTAACAAAGTACTCAAAACGGCGCGCACTTACCCACCCCTTACTGCACGTATTGATAAAAACAAAATCGAATTAGAGTTTAAAACAACCTAACCAAAATTATGACCCAATACAAAATGGATAATCTCGACAAATCGATTCTGCACGCGTTGATGGATAACGCGCGCGTGCCTTATGCTGAGCTAGCAAAAAAGTTTGAAGTCAGTGCTGGCACAATTCACGTACGTGTTGAGAAAATGAAACAAGCCAATATTATTACCGGCACAAAAGTTTCTATTAACGAAAAAAATCTAGGTTACGACGTATGTTGTTTTATTGGTATTAACTTAAAAAATGCCAAAGATTATCCCGACACTATCAAGCGCTTAGAAGCGTTAGAAGAAGTGGTAGAAGCCTATTACACCACAGGTAATTACAGTATTTTTATTAAGGTTGTGACACGTTCAATTGATCACCTGCAAGACGTGCTAATCAATAAAATACAAGCTATTGATGTAATCCAATCAACCGAGACCTTAATCTCCTTACAAAACCCAATTAACCGAGATGTAACGCCATAACATTTCACTGCGATGCAGAATAATTGCGAGAGACACACCAGCTAGGTATAATCGCCGCGAATTTTCCGGAGAATAACCATGGCCGACAACCGTTACAAACGCGTAAAATCTGTACTCGACAAACGTCAAATTGATTTAACTGTGTGCTTAGACGAAGTGCACAAACATCATAATTTATCAGCAATTGTTAGAACCGCTGACGCTGTTGGTTGTCACCATGTCCATGCGGTTTGGCCAAGAGAACAGCGCCGTTTAACTAATAATACATCGGGTGGCAGTAAAAACTGGGTAGAAACCCATATGCACGATGATATTGATGATGCGGTAAAAGCACTTCGTGAACAAATTCCAGGCGTGCAAATTTTAGCGACCAACCTATCAGATAGCGCCGTTGATTTTCGTGAAATCGATTACACTAAGCCAACTGCCGTTATTGTTGGCCAAGAGCGCGATGGTATTTCCGACAAAGCACTCGCTCATGCAGACCAGCATATTATCATTCCAATGGAAGGCATGGTGCAGTCATTAAATGTATCCGTTGCCGCAGCGTTAATTCTGTATGAAGCACAGCGTCAGCGTGAAAACGCAGACATGTATCAACCTAATGACCACTTAGATAAAAACACCAAGCACACATTACTATTTGAAGGCTGCCACCCTATTATCGCGCAACAATGCCGACAAAAAGGCCTAGCTTACCCAAAACTCGATGATGAGGGTGAAATTGTCGCTGACGAAGCGTTTTGGAATACCCTACGCTTTGTCAAAAAAGCTTAAGCCAAACACTGGTTATTTTTACAGTTATCTATTGCAACTTTAAACTTAACCTGTTAAAAACCAAGGACGGTAAAAACGAAAGGATAGCTATGGCAATTGATCTTGCCTCATACCCCATCACTGAACTGAAAGGTGCTGGGCCTAAAATTGCAGAGCGTTTAGCAAAGCTGCATATTTTTACCGTACAAGACTTACTCTTTCATTTACCGCTGCGCTATGAAGATCGCACTCGCATTTACCCTATTTGCGAGCTGCAAGCGCACTATCATGTCAGCATTGAAGCGACTATTGAAAATACCAATATCAGCTTTGGTAAACGCCGCATGCTTAATTGCCAAGTTAACGATGGCACAGGCAGACTAACCTTACGCTTTTTCACTTTTACCGCTGCGCAAAAAAATAATTTAACTGCGGGCAGTAAAATACGCTGTTTTGGAGAAATTCGCCGTGGTAGGAACGGCTATGAAATGGCTCATCCCGAGTATAAAATCATCGATGAGCATGCGACAAGCCAAGTTGAAGAATCACTTACGCCCGTTTACCCAACAACGGAAGGCTTAAAGCAGCTGTCGTTACGCAAACTAAGTAGCCAAGCCGTAGCTTTACTAGAGCGCTATGATATTCAAGAACTCTTGCCAGCTCAGTATCAACCACAAGGGTACAGTTTACAAAAAGCCTTACTAACGCTTCACAAACCAAGTCCTGAGGAAAGTACGCTATTGCTTGAACAAGGGCTTCACCCTGCTCAGCAACGACTCGCATTTGAAGAAATACTGGCACAAAATTTAAGCCTTTTAAAACTGCGTGCCAAAGGGCAAGTGCATCATGCGGTAACCTTGCCACCAACAAATTCTCTTGAGCCACAGCTACTTGCCCAGCTACCTTTCACACCAACTAATGCGCAACAGCGTGTAGTGGCAGAAATTAAACACGATCTGACTCAGCCCTACCCTATGATGCGATTAGTACAAGGCGATGTTGGTTCGGGCAAAACGTTAGTGGCAGCAATGTCAGCACTTACGGCAATTAGCCAAGGTTATCAAGTTGCCCTAATGGCACCTACCGAGATTTTAGCCGAGCAGCACGCTAACGCTTTTCGAACTTGGTTTGAGCCGTTAGGGATTAAAATTGCGTGGTTAGCGGGTAAAACTAAAGGCAAAGAACGCACTGTAGCACTTGAGCAAATAGCCTCCGGCGAAGCACAAATGATTGTCGGCACCCATGCGTTATTCCAAGAACAAGTGAGCTTTAATAATCTCGCACTGATTATTATTGATGAACAACACCGCTTTGGCGTACACCAACGTTTAGAATTACGTGAAAAAGGTCGTAATGGCAATTGCTATCCACACCAGTTAGTTATGACCGCAACCCCTATTCCACGCACCTTAGCAATGACCGCCTATGCCGATTTAGAAACATCGATTATTGACGAATTACCACCGGGCAGAACACCTATTACAACGGTGGCTATACCAGATACCCGCCGCCAAGACATTATTAACCGTGTACAGCAGTCGGTGCTACAAGACAAGCGTCAGGTTTATTGGGTGTGTACGCTAATAGAAGAATCTGAGGCATTGCAATGTCAAGCTGCGGAGGATAGCGCAAAAGAATTAGCTAAAGCGCTACCTGACGTTGCTATCGAATTGGTACACGGCCGCATGAAACCAAGTGAAAAGCAGTTCATCATGTCGGAGTTTAAAGCGGGCAAAATAGACGTACTGGTTGCTACAACCGTAATAGAAGTTGGGGTAGATGTACCTAACGCTAGCTTAATTATTATTGAAAACCCAGAACGTTTAGGGCTTGCCCAATTACACCAGTTACGCGGCCGTGTTGGCCGTGGCTCAGTTGCATCGCATTGCGTACTACTGTATCACCCTCCACTATCTAACACAGGTCAGAAACGCTTAGGAGTGCTGCGCGATAGCAATGACGGCTTTGTCATTGCAGAGCGAGATTTGGAGATCCGTGGGCCCGGCGAAGTGCTTGGTACAAAGCAGACGGGACTTGCAGAATTTAGAATTGCTGATCTTGTGCGAGACAAGGCCCTAGTAGAACAAGTTAGGCCCGTCGCTAAACGCTTTTTAACTGAATATAGCGACCTTGCTGAGCAAATTATTGCCCGTTGGCTGCCCGATAAAGAGCAGTTCGCACAAGCATAATCGTTAAGTTACATGGCGTTCTATTTTTTGGCGCGAGCTAAGGCGCTCGGTGGCATTTTTTCAGCGAGCAATGCCAGCTTTTTCGCGACTTCTTGATGGCGCTTTTTATCGTAAATTAAAGCGCTATTAAGCCAGCGGTATGCATCTTCAAAATCACGAGGGCTACCAAGCCCCGCGTTAAACAAATCAACAAGCCTAATTTGTGCATTTAAATTACCAAGCGATGCGGCCTCGCGTAGATAAATAATGGCTTTATTGATATCGCGCTGCACTAATTGACCTACATGGTAATAGCGACCAAGTTGCTCTAGTGCCGCCGCTAAACCCTGATCTGCCGCTTCGCGCATGTAATACACGCCAAGATCAACATCGCGTTCTACACATACTGCATACGCCAACATATCGCCATATAAAAACTGGTATGCAGGGATTTTCATTTTACTTGCACGCGCTTCGATATCTTGCACAAGTTGGCAATCATCGAGCTTTACTCGTGTTAAATGTTCATTTTTATTTATGAGTTTAATGAGTTCATCTTGGCTGTAGATTTGCACTGCTTGAAGTTCAGGGTTTTCGGCAAGTACATTTGCAGAGCTAAAAAGTAGCCCTGTTGCAGCAAAGGTTTGACACAATGTTCGCATAAATAAACGCATAATAATTCTCAGATATTCGAGGCTAATTAAGTCAATCCACTTAACTAGTTAATCATTCAGTGAGCTAACTACCGCGCTACACTTATAATTAGCGCGATAAACGTGTTCAAATATTTAATACCAATTCACTCAAATAGCTGATCATCTCAGCGGGCTAAATATCATGCTAACTGCGTTAGAATTTATCAATGTATAACAACTACATAAGAAAAATTCCGCCTTGTTACCATTTCATTTATCCAACGCTATCCCTGATCACATACTTAACAGAATTGGTATAACAGAACTGGAGCTCATACCAATTTAAAATAATTGATACAAAATATATACCAACCTTTGAATTTTAGGCATAAAAAAAGCTGCAAACTGCAGCTTTTTTCTAGAAACTAAATTTACTCACCAAATGGGTTACGTACAATCATTGTTTCTACACGATCTGGGCCAGTCGAAATGATATCGATTGGTACACCAGTGATTTCTTCTAAACGCTTGATGTAGTTACGTGCTGCTTGCGGTAAGCCTTCGTAAGTTGTTACACCGAACGTATTTTCGCTCCAACCTGGCATCTCTTCGTATACTGGTGTTACTTTCTCGTAACCTTCAGCAGCAAGTGGTGTTACGTTTGTAACTGCGCCATCTTCAAGCTGGTAACCTGTACAGATTTTGATTGTTTCTAAACCGTCTAATACGTCTAGTTTAGTTAAACAGAAGCCTGTAATAGAGTTAATTTGTACCGCACGACGCATTGCAACAGCATCGAACCAACCTGTACGACGTAAACGACCCGTTGTTGCACCAAACTCGTGACCTTTGTCACCTAAGTGTTTGCCAACAGGGTCTTGCTTATCTAAACCGTCATAAAGTTCCGTTGGGAAAGGACCTGAACCAACACGTGTTGTGTATGCTTTCACGATACCTAATACGTAATCTAGGTTTAATGGACCAAAACCAGCACCCGTTGCAACACCGCCAGCCGTTGTATTTGAAGACGTAACATATGGGTATGTACCGTGGTCGATATCAAGTAGCGTACCTTGTGCACCTTCAAATAAGATGTGCTCGCCATTAGTGCGTGCTTGGTCAAGTAACTCAGTAACGTCAACAACCATAGACTTAAGAATGTCAGCAACAGCCATTGCTGCATCTAATGTTTCTTGGTAATCAACTGGATCAACTTTGTAGTAATTAACTAGTGTAAAGTTATGATACTCAAGTACTTCTTTTAGTTTTTCAGCGAATAACTCTGGGTTAAATAAATCGCCAACACGTAAGCCACGACGCGCCACTTTATCTTCGTAAGCTGGACCAATACCACGACCTGTAGTACCGATAGCTTTAGCGCCACGTGCTTCTTCACGAGCCATGTCTAATGCTACGTGATACGGTAGGATTAGTGGACATGCTTCAGAAATTAATAAACGCTCTCTAACCGGAACACCACGCTCTTCAAGCATGCCGATTTCGCGCATAAGTGCATCTGGTGCTAATACTACACCGTTACCGATTACACATTTAACATTGTCACGTAGAACACCTGATGGGATAAGGTGAAGAACTGTTTTCTCACCGTTAATAACGAGTGTGTGACCTGCGTTGTGACCACCTTGATAACGTACAACTAAAGACGCTTTATCTGTTAGTAGGTCAACAACCTTACCTTTACCTTCGTCACCCCATTGGGTGCCTAATACAACGACGTTTTTACCCATTGTAACTTCACTTAAAGAAAATTAGGCGCAGATTCTATCAAAAAATGGGGGCAAAGATCACCCCGTTTAGCAGCTTTTTTCATCATTTTATCTAAATAACTTCAATTAAATTGGTATATACAAGCTCATTAAGCACTGTTGTTTTTAGATAATTTACTAATAAATTTAATTTTTATTTAATCTCTTGGTTGTTTTTTATTTTATGGTTTTAGCCACATAAAAAGCAGCCAACCAATCAAGATTAAAGCAACGCCTATCATCCGCAATTGCGGATCAGCTAATTGCGCTATTTCGCGTAAATACTCGCGCCATTTCGCTGGAAATAAAGCAGGCCCAAGCCCTTCAAAAATTAACAACAAAGCAAACGCCAATAGCAATACATCAAAGCTCATTATTTTCTCCATAAAAAAGCCCTGCAAGTGCAGGGCTTTCAATATTATATTGCAACTGGGTAATTTACTTACCGGTTTGCTTCATATATTTAAAGAAGTCACTATCAGGGCTAAGCACCATAACGTCTTCTTTGTTTTTAAAGGTTGCTTTGTAAGCATCTAAGCTGCGTAAGAAGCTATAGAATTCAGCGTCTTTGTTGTACGCATCAGCATAAATTTTTGCTGCTAACGCATCACCTTCACCACGTACACTTCGTGCATTACGCTCTGCATCAGCAAGCATAACCGTTACACGACGGTCTACGTCAGCGCGAATTTCTTCAGCCTTCTCCATACCTTCCGAACGGTGTTCTTTCGCTACAGCAGAACGCTCAGCGCGCATACGTTGGAAAATTGAATTACTTACTTCTGTCGGTAAATTAATTTTCTTCACACGTACGTCAAGCACTTCAATACCTAACTCAGCAGCACTTTCAGAAGCTTGCGATAATGCCTCTTCCATTAGTGCGCTACGCTCACCTGACACAATCTCGCGAATTGTGCGCGAACCAAAGTTAGTTCTTAAACCATTGTTCACCTTTTGCTTAAGTAGTGTTTCAGCATATTGCTTATCACCACGTGCACGCAGGTAAAACTTACTGAAGTCTTTAACACGCCATTTAACATACGAATCAACAATTAAGTCTTTCTTTTCGCTTGTTACAAAGCGATCTGGTGAACCGTCTAGTGTTTGAATACGCGAATCTAGCTTACGTACTTGAGAGATAAACGGCATTTTAAATTGCAGACCTGGCTCATACACAACCGGGTTACCTTCGCTATCTTTCTTAACTTTACTAAACTCTAATACAATTGCCTTTTGACCTTCTGGCACCACAAACAGACCAGAAAAACTAAGCATCGCTAGAATAACAACAATAACTAAACCAAAGTTTTTCATTGATTGTATCTCCCAGAGTTATAACGGTCGCTAGAGTAGCGGTCATTCGCCGAATTTAGCTGACTGTTTTTCGTTGTACCTAGTTGCTGTCTTAAATTATCAACGTCATTGCGTTGACGAGCAGGTGTTGCATTTTCTTTCGATTGCTGAATAATTTTATCAAGCGGTAAATACATCATATTGTTACCACCTTCTACATCAACAATTACCTTTGACGTATTACCTAATACTTCTTCCATCGCATCGATATAAAGACGCTGACGCGTTACTTCTTTAGCAGCTTGGTATTCTGGTAATAGACGCTCAAAACGTGCGATTTCACCTTGCGCTTCAAGCGTTACACGCTCTTTATACGCTTCTGCTTCTTGCGTCATACGTGTTACACGACCACGCGCAGTTGGTTCAATCTCACGTTGATATGCTTCAGCTTCACGAATAAAACGCTCTTCATCTTCTTGTGCAGCAATTGCATCATCAAACGCATCTTTAACTTCTGCCGGTGGACGCGCATCTTTAAAGTTAACGTCTGTCAGTACGATACCTAAGTTATATGGCGTGATAATTTTCTCGAGCTCCTGCCAAGTGTCTTGACGCACCTGCTCACGGCCTTTCGTTAACACATCATCCATTTTTGCATGACCAACAACATAACGCAGTGCACTATCAAGCGCTTGCTGTAAGCTGTGATCTGCATCCGTTACGCTGAAGCGGTATAAATATGCATCGGTAACACGGTACTGAACCACGAACTCAACACTTACTACGTTCTCATCTTCGGTAAGCATAAAGCCTGATGCAGAAAGTGAACGCACTGCTTCAATATCTACAGGGATGACACGGTCAACAAACGTCATTTTCCAACGAAGACCTGGCATAGCAACTTCATGGAACTGACCGAAGCGTAATACAACACCACGCTCTGCTTCTTTCACCGTGTAAAAACCACTGATAGCCCAAACAGTAATAGCGATAATTAAAACAAATACCAGTGCAGGGCCACTTAAACCGCCGTTGCTTGATCCTTTTTTGCCGCCAAATAAGCCACCAAAGCGGTCGCCGTATTTGCGGAACACTTCATCTAAATCAGGTGGACCCTGATCTCGACCGCCCTTGTTATTCCATGGGTCTTTGTCGTTGCCATTGTTACCCGGCTCGTTCCAGGCCATAGCGTCACTCCAATATTAATAATTAAAATTAAACTTTGGTAAATTTACCAAAACCTTAGGGGATTTTCTAATTTTTACGGTAAACAAATATTTTTGAAAAGTTAAACCACTAATTCTTGTATTTGCTCACCGAACTCTTTTTTCAAGCGCTGCCAGTCTGACATAGGTAACCTGACATCTAATAGCCAATTCCCCAGCTCATCAAAGTTTTCAGCTTGCACCGCATTTAATCGATAAAGCGCACCTTGTAAGCGACCTAATTGCGGTGGAATGCGCATATTTTCATGGAACATTTGTTCCGCTAAGCATTCGCCAATCGCTTCAAGCAATAGTTCACAACCTACCCCAGTTTGTGCCGATAACCAAACGCGAATAGGTCGACCTTCATCATTGCGATCAATACGTGGAGACACCTCTTCCACTAAATCGATTTTGTTGTAAACCAATAACTGCGGTACTTCATCAGCATCGATTTCTCTCAGTACATCTTGTACTTGTTCGATATTTTCTTGACGCCTTGCATCTGCGACATCAATCACGTGAAGTTGTAAATCCGCTTCACGGGTCTCAGCTAACGTTGATTTAAACGCAGCGACTAAGTCATGCGGTAAATGCCTAATAAAACCAACAGTATCGGCAAGAATTGTTGGTCCCAAATCTGGCACTTCAATTTTACGAAGTGTTGGGTCAAGCGTCGCAAACAACTGATCCGCCGCATATACATCACTGTCGGTGATGCGATTAAACAAGGTTGATTTACCCGCATTGGTATAGCCAACTAATGATACGGTTGGAATTTCATTTCGGTTTCGTGCGCGGCGTCCTTGTTCACGTTGTTTAGCTACTTTTTCTAAGCGCTTTAAAATATTTTTAATTTTGCCACGAATTAAACGGCGGTCGGTTTCAAGCTGGGTTTCACCCGGACCTCGTAAACCTATGCCCCCTTTTTGCCTTTCAAGGTGAGTCCAACCTCGAATCAATCGGGTAGAAATATGGCGTAATTGCGCAAGTTCTACTTGTAGCTTACCTTCATGAGTACGCGCTCTTTGCGCAAAGATATCAAGAATCAAACTCGTTCTATCAAGCACGCGACATTTACATATCGCCTCTAAGTTACGTTCTTGTGAGGGGGATAATTCGTGATTAAAGATGATTACATCTGCATCATGGATTTTGACAATCTCAGCAATTTCCTCAGCTTTACCGCTTCCGACGAAGTATTTGGCATGCGGTGATTGACGACTGCCTTGCACAATCGTCAATGCATTTACACCAGCTGAAGAAACGAGCATTTCCAATTCTTGCAAATCTTCACGATCGCCTTCATTTGGAAATTCGATATGAACTAAGACTGCCTGTTCACCGGCTTCATAACGGTCAAACAAGCATTAAACTCCTATTAATTAGTAGTTACCGCTCTCGTCTTCTGCACCGCCCTGAGTTGCTTGGAAATTAACAGCTCGCGCAGGTACAACAGTTGAAATAGCGTGTTTGTAAACCATTTGGTTTACAGTGTTTTCTAGTAAAATTACAAATTGGTCAAATGACTGAATTTTGCCTTGTAGCTTGATGCCGTTAACTAAATAAATTGCTACAGGAATACGTTCACGGCGTAACGCGTTCAAAAATGGGTCTTGTAATGATTGGCCTTTTGCCATTGTTATTTTCCTTAGTTCTAGGTGTTCTTATAAAATTCGATAACTCTAACGAATTCAATTATTTTTACTGCACCACTTTACTAGCTTAGCGAACTTAACACGCGTTGCAAGTTTTCTTCATCGCCTGATTCTAGCCAAGTAATATTTTGCCAGCCACGTAACCAAGTCAACTGACGTTTAGCAAGCTGACGCGTAGCAGCTATGCCCTTAAAAACCATTTCATCATAATCATCCTCGCCCGCGAGATAATCCCACATTTGACGATAACCTACACAGCGAATAGACGGTAGGTCTGGATGTAAGTCCTTTCTTGTATATAAGGCCAGAACTTCTTTTTCAAACCCCATATCGAGCATTATTTTAAATCTTTTTTCAATACGTTGGTGTAACACAGCGCGATCGCTCGGTGCAATCGCAAACTGTAAAACATCAAAAGGTAACGGTTCTGACTTAACCTTTTGTAGCTCACTCATTGGTTTACCCGTTAAACGGTATACCTCTAAAGCGCGATTAATGCGCTGTGAGTCATTTTCATTAATTTTTGCAGCTGCAACTGGATCGACCTGTGTCAGTTCTTGATGCAGTGCAGGCCAGCCTTTCACTTGCGCTTCTTGCTCAAGTTCAGCACGAATTGCTTGGTCTGCATTTGGTAAGGGTGACAAGCCTTCAAGTAACGCTTTGAAATACATCATAGTGCCACCCACCAAGAGCGGAATTTTGCCTTGGCTATGCAACTGGGCAATATTATCTAGCGCATCACGACGAAAGTCAGCTGCAGAATAACTATCAGCAGGATCGATTAAATCGATAAGTCGATGCGGTGCTAATGCCAACTCTTCAGCATTCGGCTTCGCGGAACCAATATCCATGCCTTTGTATACCAACGCAGAGTCGACGCTTATTACTTCGGTATTTAAATGCTGACAAAGTTGAATAGCTAAGTCGGTTTTACCGGAAGCAGTCGGTCCCATTAAGCAAATAATTGGCAATTGTTGCAACGTTTTTCCTTGCTAAACTAAAAATTAATCGGTTAGTCAAAAAGACTGTTTTCTATGTCAATTTTAACAGTTTTCGTTTTAAAACTGGCAATTAATTCAGGCTTTTTTACCACTAACTCGACTAATTGCTTAGTAATTGTGTAGCCCAGAGGCTGAACTAAGGCAATATTTTTCAGCCAAGTCAGCCAAAACGTCAGATCGGTTTTTTCATTTTGTCGCAATGCATGGTCAAACAAGTTATCTAAGATTTGATTAACATCCACTGAATATAAAACCTCAGGTAATTTTTTTACTAACAAAAACTGAGAGTTGACAGCAATATCAAAACCAAGAATTCCTAACCATGAAAGGTTGTCTTGCACTTTATCAAGCAAGTCTGACGATAAATTGATACGTACAGGTAACAGCAAACTTTTACTTTCAAGTTGCCCTTGTTGTTCAACATGCGTTTGCCAAAGGGTAAGGATTGCAGGCGTAAGATCGATCAACTGTGGCTCACCATTTACACTGCGCAGTGCTTTTCCTTGGCGTAACGGCAATAACTCAATGCATTCTGCGCTATTAGTTGATTGCGGCATATCATTAAGCGTGTGATGCACTGCGGATTCAATGACCTGATCGGCGACTCCCTGATAGAAGGCATTTACCGAATGCTGTTTTACGCTATCAGGTACTTGATGATGCTGCATTAGCGGCTTTTTGTAACCCGAACTACCACTAGACCCAGAAAAAGAGGCACTTTGTTCACGCACTTGCGGCGTACTCGCCGCGCTGGGTTCATGCTCAGCATCAAATTGATGCATTTGCTGTAGTAGGTAATCACTAGTCTCATTGCTTGGCGCGAGATCAAGCGGCTGTTCAAAACTAATCGCTTGCCTCACTGCTTGTACAATAAAATCATGCACTAAACGCCCTTGATGAAAGCGTACTTCGTGTTTCGCTGGGTGTACATTCACATCGACTTGGCGCGGCTCTATTTCAAGGTAAATAACAAAACCCGGAATATCATAGCCTGAAGCATATTCTTCAAATGTTTGACGAATAGCGTGAAAAATTAACTTATCACGCATCATTCGACCATTAACATAAGTGTACTGCGGCTCTGTTTTATCACCAACGGGTAATACCCAGCCATACAGGCGTAAGCGCTCATCACCAGAATCGACATAGACAGCCTGCTGTTCAAAGACTTTTCCCGCAACTTGGGCTACGCGCTTGACGTAATTTTCTTGCTGCATTTGCGCACGATATTGACGCACAGTTTTACCGTTATGCTTAAGCGTAATTGCCACATCAAAACGCGACAATGCAATACGCTTCAGCAATTCATCAATATGGTGAAATTCGGTTTTTTCCGTACGTAAAAATTTGCGTCGAGCAGGTGTATTAAAAAACAGGTCTACAACTTCTATTGTTGTGCCATTGGGATGCGAGGCAGGCGTAATTTGTACCGCCATATCTCGCCCTTCGGCATAAGCTTGCCACGCTTCGCTTTGTGCCTCAGTTTTAGAGGTCAATGTTAAACGCGATACTGAGCTAATTGACGCCAAGGCTTCGCCACGAAAACCTAAAGATGCGATTTGCTCTAAGTCATCAAGTGACTTTATTTTGCTGGTTGCATGGCGTGACAACGCTAAAGTGAGTTGGTCTTTGTCGATACCAAAGCCATTATCGCGAATACGTATTAGTTTGTGACCACCGCGTTCAATATCAATTTGAATGCGCGTCGCACCCGCATCTAAACTGTTTTCCACCAGCTCTTTAACCACTGATGCGGGGCGTTCTACTACTTCACCAGCAGCTATTTGGTTGGCAAGACGCGCGGGTAATATTTGTATAGACATAATTACAAGTTCTAAAATCGAGGCACTATTAGCTACGTGGAATAGCTAAATTTTGCCCGATGTATAACGTATTCGACGATAACTTATTAGCCTTTTTCAAAGAGCTAACCGTTACCCCATAACGACTCGCAAGCACACTAAGAGATTCGCCTGAACGTACCTTATGAAAACGCGGTTGATCTTTTTTCAGCTTGGCAAAATATGAATCTTCAGGAGGATTATTTCTAAAATATGCCTTTACCGATTTAAAAATTGCCGTCGCGAGCTTTTCTTGGTGGTCTCTGGTTTTTAGCAAACGCTCTTCGGTTGGGTTAGATATAAAGCCTGTCTCAACCAAAATAGAGGGAATATCAGGTGATTTTAATACAGCCAAACTCGCAGCCTGCGGCACTTTTTTATGCATGCGTGTGACTTTTCGCATTTCACTAATTACATCTTCAGCCACTTCAAAGCCGGTTTTCATTGAGTGATCCATCGACATATCGAGCAATGCTTGCGCCAAATAACGCTCTTGCTGAGTATCTTTTAACACATCTGCCGCACCACCTAATAGCTCAGAGTGTTGTTCTCGATTTTCTATCCATTTACCAATTTCTGAATTAGCACGTCTTAGTGAAAGTACCCAAACAGAGCCTCCGCGAGGTTGCGGCGACGTAAATGCATCAGCATGAATAGAAATAAAGAAATCCGCTTTTTTGGTTCGAGCGCGCTGAGTACGCGTATTGTATTTTACGTAGTAATCACCGGTACGCGGCATAATTGCCGACATACCTTTTTCTGCGTTGATCTTAGCTGCCAAACGTTTTGCTATTTGTAATGTAATCGTTTTTTCATAAGTACCAGATGGGCCAATAGAGCCTGGGTCCTCACCACCGTGCCCTGCATCGATTGCAACAACAATGTCTCTATCACTGCTAATATCGCGGCTTTTTACAACGGTTTGCGCTTTCGGTTTTTCTTTACTGTATAAATCGAATACAAGTCGGTCGCTATACGGGCCTGTTGGTGCGAGTGAAAAGATAACCGGTTTAACCGGTGCTAACAGTTCAAATACTAGGCGCGTATCAGATTTTCGCTTTGGTGTGCTGTAGCGAATTTTTTTAATTAATTGATGTTTTTTATCAATTTTTGGAAATGTTGCTGCGCGCCCTGGTGTTGATTTTATATCAACCACCAAGCGCAATGGATTTTTCAAAAAGAAGTAGCTGTATTCAGGCTTCTCTTTCATATCGAGTACCACACGGGTGCTTTCGGGAGACGGCCAAACACGCACACTGTCAATTTTGTTTGCTGCGTATAAGTTAACACTCACAAACATCATGACAATTGTAATTACTCGAAACAGAGATTTAATATTGTACCAATCGCTAGTCATTCTTCAGCTTATTTATTATTGTTTTGCCACTTTGACTGTTCGCCATTATGGTTATTCTACGCGCATTATCGACATATTCCATTGTAATCTCTAGATCTGCCTGTGCAAGCATTCCAGCGCCTTTTTCTGGCCATTCAATTAAACACACTGAATTATTTTCAAAGTAGTCTCGAATGCCCATAAACTCCAATTCTTCGGGATCTGCAAGGCGATATAAATCGAAGTGATAAACATTTTGTGAAGCTAATTCGTAGGGTTCAACCAAGGTATAGGTTGGACTTTTTACTTTACCGGTATGACCAAAGCCTTGTACAACGCCGCGTGTAAGCGTCGTTTTGCCCGCACCTAAGTCGCCATGTAAAAAGATAACAGCACCTTCATGTATGCATGAAGACAATTTACTGCCCATGGCAACTGTTTCAGTTTCATCGGCCAAAAAGCAATTAAAAACCCCATCTTGCTGATCCATTTACTTCTCCACTAATCAACCAGTTTTCTAATTAAAGGGTACAGATCTGAGACTAACATGCCACGCTTACCCTGTTGCTCTGCAATTTCCGCTGCGCGGCCGTGAATATTAACAGCCAATTGAACAGCTTCAAAATTCGGCATGCCCTGCGCAATTAAGCCAGCGATTATACCAGATAAACAATCGCCCATCCCAGCACTTGCCATACTAACGCTGCCCGACGTATTAATTACCGTATGATGACTATTAGCAACTAAGCTGCCCGCCCCTTTCAATAGAGCTATTGCGTTATATTGCTTTGCTAATTTAGAGACTGAATCAAAACGATTAAGTTCAATTTCAGAGCTTGGTATACCCAGTAATCTTGAAGCCTCTCCGCTGTGAGGGGTAATAATCATGTGCGCTAGGTTAATTGGTTTTTGAGCTAACAAGTTAAGCCCATCCGCATCAATAATAATTGGTTTATTGACCTTCTCGATTGCCTGCCATACGGTCTTGCTCCAATTTGACAAGCCGAGGCCTGGACCAATCACACACACATCGGCTTTTTCAATTAGTGGTTGCAACTCTGTTGCGTGCTCGACGGCGTGTACCATAAGTTCATAACGCCCTTGGACCACAATGGCACGATTTTCTGGATGCGTCGCTACACTGACAAGCCCAGCACCTGCACGCAGACAGGACTCAGCCGCAATGCGAATAGCCCCCGGCATAGGTTTATCGCCACCAATTAATAAAACATGACCAAGTTGTTGTTTATAACTATTGATGTGACGAACCGGCAGTGATGCTTTTAACGCATCATAATTTACTAACTTAGAGAGTGGTTCAACATGTTCAATAAAAGCATCGGCTAATCCGAGTCCTGCAAAATATAAATTGCCTACATGCTGCTTAGCATTACCGCTTAATAACCCTTGCTTAAGAGCAATAAAGCTCACTGTATAATTAGCATTGATACAGGCTTTTGCCACTTCGCCTGTTGTCGCATTCAGACCTGAAGGTAAATCTACCGCAATAATAGGTTTATTCTGTTGGTTAATGTGATTGATAACATCTGAATATTCACTACTTAACTCACCGCAAAAACCGATGCCCAACAGTGCATCAATATATACGTCAGCACTGGTATCTAAGCTATCAACTACTTCGCCGCCTTGTTTTATGTAATCTAAGTAAGCGCGCTTAGCGTCACCGGCTAACTGATTTACATCCTTAACACTGAATACCGTAACATCAAGCTCATGCTGCAAGGCATAATTAGCCACCCAGTAACCATCACCTCCATTGTTACCACCACCAGCAATCACTTGAACTTTATCGCAATTACCATATTTCAACATCAGTAACTGAAAAACCGATGCGGCAGCCTGTTGCATCAGCGCGTACATCTCAACATTTTGCTGCGATGCAACTATCGCTTCATTGTCTTTTACTTGTTGGGCGCTATATGCAAACTGTGGTAAATTAGTGGTTAATTCTGGCGTCATTTATTTCACCTACTGGTATGTCTACTCTTAACTATCCGAATTTGGTAGAAAAAATCAAGCTTTGGGCAAAAGAGCTTGGTTTTGATCAAGTGAGTATCACCGATATTGACCTATCTCAGCACGAAGCACAATTACAACGATGGTTAGATGCGGGCTACCATGGCGAAATGGAGTATATGGCTGCACACGGCATGAAGCGCGCACGCCCTGCTGAACTTGTGCCAGGCACACAAAGAGTTATCTCTGTGCGCATGAATTACCTACCACCAGATGCGAGTTTTGCTAAAGATTTAAAAAACAAACAAACCGCATATATAAGTCGTTATGCCCTAGGCCGCGATTATCATAAATTAATGCGTAATCGCTTAAAGCAACTCGGCAAAAAGTTAGAACAAGAACTAGAACAGCATCAAATTACCTTAGGGTTTAGACCCTTTGTTGATTCAGCCCCCGTATTAGAGCGCCAACTAGCTGAAAAAGCAGGACTCGGTTGGACCGGAAAACACACGCTAATACTGAATCAAGAAGCGGGATCTTGGTTTTTCTTAGGTGAATTATTTGTGGATTTACCGCTACCGGTAAACGAAGAGTCGGTAGAGAACAAATGCGGAAGCTGCGTGGCATGCATTACCTCGTGCCCTACTGGCGCAATTGTTGAGCCTTATGTAGTTGATGCAAGACGCTGTATTTCATACTTAACAATTGAAAAACAAGGCGCTATTCCCGAGGAATTTCGTTCGCTATTAGGCAACCGTATTTACGGTTGCGATGATTGCCAGTTAGTGTGTCCGTGGAACCGCTACGGACAGCTTACAGCCGAAGATGACTTCCATATTCGTAAGCAGTTAAAAAGTCAGGACTTACTTACGCTTTTTGCATGGGACGAAGCAACCTTTCTAAAAAATACCGAAGGCAGCGCTATTCGCCGTATTGGTATTGAGCGCTGGCGACGTAATATCGCAGTAGCGCTAGGAAATGCAGATGCAAACAGCGATATTATAAACGCATTAGAGAGCGCACAAAGCGGTGCTTCTGAAATGCTGCTTGAGCACATTCATTGGGCACTCGCACAACAACACAATAAAACAGCGCAAAGAGACAACAAAACAAAACGCTTAATTCGTATTATTGAGAAGGGCTTACCAAGAGACGCTTAACCCTTGGTAAGTAACCTCAGATATAAATCGCAAATCTGCCTCTAGCAGTTGCTGTTCTTAAACTTAAGTAATTTCGCTATCTCTTATTCAAAACTAAAGTTAAGTAATTGAAGTTGAAATACAGAGCGTTTACTTCAGCATAACACTTAGATCATTTTCAAGCTCAGTAAAGGCGCGTGTTATATCTTGCAATAAGTCTTCGCGAGCAACCGACTTTTGAATTGTGTCATCCACTTTTTTGTAAATATATTGCTCCTGATCTTCATCTAAACCCATCAGTGGAATCCGATCTTCAAACTCTTCCTGTAACTCCCTAAAAATTGCCTCATTCATTTCATGACTGAGATTGAGTACACCCACTAAATCTTCAAATTTATCGCGAACCATTGAGAATGCTTGTCGCAACTTAAGCTTTTGGTTGCCTAGTTGCTTACGGGTCAAAATGGCATCAAGTTGATGCTCTGTTACGCCCACCACAAAACAAATATTATCGCGAATACGTCCTAGTTTTTCAGGGTCATCACTTGGTAAGTTCATAATGAGTAGGCTAACCCTTGGGTAATTTACTAAGATTCTCGGCATAAACTCATATAAACGCCCTTTATTTTGCAACAGCTCAAATAGCTCGACCACCATAGGTGAGCAAATCCCCTCCGAACTGTATTGAGAGCGATTATTTTTGGTACGAAACTCAATACTGGTTTTAAGGCCAAAACCACGCATGCAATTAATGAGCGCTTGCGCGAGCTCTTCTTTTTCATCAATTTTGCCGATTTGCTCTACATACTGCACTATACTGCCCATTTCACTGCTATTGGCCATTGCATTAAACGCAGTGTCCGTAGCATCTTGCAGCTGTTGTTCTAGCATACGTTTGTTTTCGACTACCTTAAACAAGGTGTCTAATTTGCCTTGTAACTCTTGCTGACCAAACGGTTTAACTATGTAGTCTTCGGCGCCAACGTTATAACCCTCAATGCGCTCTTCAACAGAGCCTCTGGCAGAGACAAACATCACGGTAATGTCTGAGGTTTCAGGGTCTTCTTTTAAGCGTCGACACACCTCATAACCATCCATATCGGGCATGCTTACGTCTAGCAAAATAACACTTGGGTTGATTTTTTGAACTACCTCTAGGCATTCAGGACCGCTTGCTACACAATGCAGATCGTAATGATCTTCCAGTATTTCCTCGATTATTTCCAAATTAAACGGTTCGTCATCAACAGCAAGTACTGTGTTTGAATTCATGACTTACTCCTTGTTTTCCATTAATTTATACTGAACTAGATTTAGCTTAGTCAAAAGTATTAGAAACTGGCAAACTAACAAATACACTTGCACCTTTCTCAAAGTTATTTTCGGCCCAAATACGGCCGTGGTGTAAATCAATAAACTCTTTACAAATCGCTAGACCAAGCCCTGTACCACCTGCCCCACGATTGGTTTTACTACTTTGTTCAAACTTGTTAAATATTGTTTCTAACTCTTCATCTGGAATGCCTAATCCACTGTCGCGCACAGCTAATTGCACCATGTCATTGTGATGGTCTATTACGACTTCAATTTCACTGTGTTCATCGCTAAATTTAATAGCATTGCCTAGTAAATTTCGGATCACTTGCGCGATTTGATCACAATCACAATCGACAAAAAACGGGTCTTTTTCTGGGACAAAATGCACATTAATTGTTTTTGCCAATAATGCACCCGACATATCGTCGATGCTGGTTCGCACTAGTTGATTCAAATTGTGCTTACTGGGATTAAACGGAAACTTACCCGCATCTAATTTAGATAGGTCGAGTAAATTGTTTAATAAAGACAGAAGTCGCTGCCCTGAGCTTTCGATACGAGAAAGGTATTTTTGCAGTTTATCTTTGGGAATTGGCTCACTATTAAGTTTATCCAAGCCAAATTGAGAAAAACTTAAAATCGAATGCATTGGCGTACGCAATTCATGAGACATATTTGCCAAAAGTTCCGACTTACTTTTGTTAGCAAACTCCGCTTGGTTTTTCGCAGCCTCAAGTTCTTGAGTACGAATATTTACTTTTTCTTCAAGTAATTGCTTTGCTTCTTCTAGTAGCTGTTGTTTGCGCTTAAGATGCGCAATATTTTTTAAAATAACCGCAGTGGATGGCTCGCCATGCACGTCAATCTCACTAAACGAGCCTGAAAACGGTACAATGTCATCTTTTGCTGTTGTAACCACAAACTCAAAATTAAACTGAGGTTGAAAGCTGGCAATATTGTTTTTTATTTCATTTGAAATAGTGCTGTCTAACAATTCAAAAAATGATAAGTCATGAATTTCATCTTGCTCTCGGGCAAATAAACTTAAAAACGCATCATTCGCCTCTAAAATCGCGCCGTCGTTGCTAAAAATAGCAATCGCATCTGGTGTATTTTTATAGATAACACGCAATAAACTATCTTTTTCGATAAGTGCATCAACGGTATCTTGTAGCCGAGATACCAGCTCTTGGTTGCTTTGCTCCAGCTGTTCATTGTGCCAAAGCTTATAGATTGCTTGTAACAACACACTTTCATCAAGTGGTTTTTCAAGTACATCATCCACTCCTAACCGCACCGCTTCGATTAACGCACTTTGGTGTGGCTTTGATGTGATGAGTATGCAGCGACAATCTTGGTTGATAGATTTTATTTGCCTAAATATATCTATGCCAGAGAGATCTCCCATATTAAAATCACTTACAAGTAAATCAATTTGGTGTAGCGCTGCACGCCCAATTGCTGAGAATTCATTATCAGCGGTGATAACATCAAAATGTGCGCCTTTTAAGCTCGACTCTAAGCGGCTTAGGCGACTTTCGTTATCGTCAACCAATAAAATTTTAGGTAGCTTTATATCAAGGCTTGCAGCGCCTATCGATAACCCTTCTTCGAGTAAGCCTATCACTTCCTTATTGTTATAGAACGGATGAATGACTAAGGCGCGAGGCAGCGCATTAACCAGTTTTGTAAAGCTGTCACTGAGTTTACTGCCCTCAACATTAGGGGCCAGTAAAAATACATGTACATCACCGTATAATTGTTGGGTTTGCAGCACTAACTTCTCGGGAACACCTGAGGCAAAAACAATTGCTTCATAAAATGTGGGTTCGCTGCTTGGTTCAAAGTCGCTGTAATGATGTAAGTCTACTTGGCACGTCAATAACTCCAGTAAAACTTTTAAGCGCATTGCCAAAACACTTGAGTTATCTAGAATTAAAATCCTTTTTTGCATGTTGTTTTTGCTGTTTTCGCTGTTGACATAAATTAAGCGTAGTTCGCTTTTGCGATAAACTCATACTCGACCAAGATAAAATCTCTTCTAACGTACGAAAACAGCCCAAACATACGTCATCTTCATTTAAGCAACAATTTTCAACACACGGACTTTTAACTGTTTGTTGCGACATAAAATTTAGTTTATTTTCATATTTTTGCTTAGCTAGAGTTTAGAACATTGCGATATACTCGCGGTAAATAACGCGAATAATTGCGGAGAAATCATGAAAAAAGCACTGTTACTAGCGACGGCTTTCGCCACTACTTTAACAGCCTGTGATCTTGCAGAAGATCCTAAGAAGGCATTGGAACGTCAATATTTTGCAGAGCATCAAGAGTTACAAGAAGTAATTGAAGCGATCCGTGCTCAAGGCATTGAAGCCGTTAAACAAGGCTCTGAGGCTGGCTCAGTTGCCGCATGTGTTGCTGGTAAGCTAGATGCAGACCCAATGGGCGCATTAGTTGAGGTAGAAGGTGCGTTGCAGGATTCAATGGGTTTATCTCAATTCATTGAAACGCTGTCAAACCTATCTGAACAAGAACTTTCCCTCGAAAGCCTGCCAGATCTTATCCGCCAAGGTGGCGATGTATTAACTTACGTAAAGCATATGCTATCGCAGTACGATGTTGCTGAAATTCAACAGCAAGCCTCAGAGTTAGTTGCAAGTGGCAAAACAAAAACACAAGATTTAGGGCAGCACCTACGTTCGCTTGTGGAACAATGTGAATAGGGATTGTTGTATCTTGCTTTAAGATCACTAAATATTAGTGACGCTAATTCAAGTAAAATAAAAAAATGGTCAGCAATTGCTGACCATTTTTTTATTGATTAGTTATTATCTGGGTCGTCTTCAGGTTTTGTTTTAAATACCTTTTCCGGAGGTGGCTTAGGCGCCCAATCAGGATCGAGCTGTAAGTTAGAAAATGGTGACGATTTTCCGCTGTCATTTTTATCAGCGTCACTTGCTTGATCAGTCTTGTTAAATTCATCGTCAATTTCATCATTTACTTGTTCTTTTAACGCACGCCAGCTTGATTTAGGTTGTTCATCTTGCGATTCACTTTCTACTGAAGGCGGTAAAATCTCATCGTCAGATTGCTCATCCATTTGCGCCTTAATTGCACGCCAACCGCCTTGATTTAGATCGCTACTATCATTCTCTGTACTTTCAACGCTATCACTGATAGTCGACTGATTATCAACTACGTCTTGCTTTAGTGAATTGATATCAAAATCATTAAGATCTTGTTGTAAGCTTGTGTCATGCTGCTCAAGAAGATCGTTATCAGCTGATAAATTAGCCATCTCTTGATCTAATTTGGTTTCAACTTGATCTAACATATCCGCATCATCGCGCGCTGGTAATTTTGGCTCTTCATCAAGAGCATCATCTTTTTGCTCTAACCCCGACAAAAACCCCTTACCCGCAGCAAGGCTTTGCGCCAACTCTTCTTCAAGCGAATATTCATTATCTGCTTGCTCGTCGTTTTCCGCTGATTTGTCGTAGTGATTTAAATAATCAAACATGCCGTCATCAACTGCACGTTTTGCCGCGCGGCGTTTAAACTCAGAGTGAGGAACCATATTTTCAGGCGCATCGTCATCAGCTGACTTAAAATAATCGGGGTCAGTATATGCTGTAGCAGGTTCACTGCTATCTGGTCGCAATAAGCTATCATCATCTTGAGATTGAACCTCAGGTTGACCTAATTCATCCTGTAATGCGTTGGATTGTGTAAGCGTTGCACTGTCATCCATTGGTTCATTATCGAACGTATTTCTCGTTGAGTCGCCATTATCCAAACCTGATGCACTAGCATGCTGTGTAGAGGCTTCGTTAAATGGCATATCGAATGATTCATCAAATGAAAGTGATTGCGTTGTTTTTTCGATTTCTGCATTGGTATCAGGCGTAAAGTCATTAGATAAATCGCTCTTCCCTGACTCTAAAATACTTTCGTCCGAAGTTGACGGCGCGCTTGGTTGCTCAACTTCATTATTTAATGACTCATCGCTCTGAGCGCTTAGTGTCGGAGGTTGCGTTTCATCATCGCTAGTTTTCGGAGTTGCACTGCTAATATCGTCTAGCTTTTCAGTAAACTGTTTTGCTTTATTGAGAATTGCATCAAGCTCTGCAATATGATCAACCGCGGGCTTATCAGCATCTTCTACACGATGAACATCTTGATTATCAGGAGCAATCTCAGAGACTGAGTTTTCATATGAGCCTGGTTCTGGGTAAACCGTTTCTTGCTGCTTTTCTTGCATTTCTTGTTCGGCGACTTCCGCTGGCGATGGCGCTGTAGTATCAAATTTAGGCTCATTGTGACGATTCATATTCTCTTCGCGTTGACGCTCTTCAGCGCGTTTTTTCTCTTCTCGCTTCGCTTCGTTGTGGCTATCAATCAACGCCATCCATTCATCAACTTGCTGGTCGCTAAATCTCAGCTCTTTAAAGCCTAGAATGTATGGATTCACTTGTTTTTTATGCATCACTACAATTGGAAATTGTGATTTAAATACCGCCATATCGTTAAACGCGACAATCGGCTCTATTTCATCATTTAATCCTAAAATCTGCGCAACGGCGTGACAGCATTGATTCACTACTTGTAATGGGCTTTCAAAACCAATAAGCTCTTCCCCAACTTGCTCTTTCCACTCTGGTAAGGTTGCACTACCGATAATTGCGCCGCGCTGCTTTTGCGGCAGTACAACGAAAATGCCGTATTGCGATGCAATAACACTGTCTAATACTACTTCTTGACCATTTGCGAGTGTGACTTCAACGCGTTGACGACGGAAGTATAAATCTGGGTCGAGTGCGCCCTTTGGTAACTTGTTCTTTTTCTTTTCAGCAACTTTTGAACCCATTGCAGCAATGTCTTTTGACATTTCTTGGGCTTTTTCTTTGGCTTTCTCTTTAATTTCGTCCATGCGTGAACGTACAAATTTCACATAAACAAATATGGCAACCAACACGACAAGCAATAAAATAATCGGTAGCATCATCGCTTCTAATAAGCTTGATTCTTCTACTGGAATATCATTTTGCCAGGTGACAGGTGCTCTTTTAACTGGCGCAGCAGGTTGAGCTTTAGGCGTTTCTTTTACTTCGCTTTGCGTTTTTGAGTCAATTTCAACGGTCTGCTGTTCGTTACTATTGGTTACTTCTCCGTTGTTAGTTAAATCATCACTAGCATCTTCTTTGGTTTCAACAGTTTGTTGTTCTTGCTGCTTAGCTTCAATAGCTTCAAATCGCTCTTGTGCTAAACGCTTTTCTTCTTCGCTTAAACTCGTTTGTTGCGTTTTTGCGCTTTCTGTTGCTTTATCTTCAACTACTTCAGGTTGATTACACAGGCGTTCGTAGTCACGCTGAGCTCGGCGATAGGTTGGGTGGGTTTTGCTATGCTGATAATTGCTCATTTGTTGTTTCAGCAATATACAAGCAGCTGAATTGGCATTACTTTCTGACGAAAAAAATGCACAAAATAACACAATAGAAAGTAATAAAACTCTAACTTTACCCATCGACTATGTAACCAAACTTTAACCAAATTAACGACTTGTTATAAGCTTACGCATTTCACGCATTATTGCCAATATATCCGTTCGCAAATTTATCTAATTAAAGCAATATTTTTGATTTAAGTTCAGATATATAACCCATGAGTAGTTCAAATTAAACAATAAAAGCTTTTTAGAACGCTTGGTTATACAAAAAATAAAGGAGGGTTTACGAATTAACAGCTGTCGTTGACTTAACTAAAAACAATATCAAAGGTAGCTAATGATTTGTCACAATTACGCTACTCAAGACCGAATTTTTTATTGTACTGTTCAAGTGCTACCTGTACGCGATTAACAATTTCTTTGTCGGTTTTTTTACTGAAGGCTATGCATGCTGAACGATCACTTACATTTGCCACTTCGAGGCTTCGCACAACTTCTGTATATTGCCGCTCAACTCCCTTTAACGATTCAGACATTTCCCATTCAGATTGCACCAAAAAATCCACTCGCCCTGCAAGAAACTTTCTTAATTCGGCGCTAGGATCAGCTGACACATCCAAATGTTGCCCTTCAATAAAACCTTTTTCGAGTAAGGTTTCATGGCTACGGGCATTTCGCCCTACTGAAATAACGTAGTTTTTTGCATCGTCAAGTGACGTAACGTTAATATCATCACGCGTCGCAAGGTGAAACAAATACACTTTCACAGGAGCCATAAGCGGACATGCCCATTGGTATTTATGCTCTCGCTCTGGCGTTCTAAAAATCGAATAGATAAGTGTATTTTCGTCGTTTTCAGCCATCCTCATGGCACGCGTCCAAGGGTAGCTTCGAATATCATATTTGTATCCCAAGCTATCGAGTATTGCTTTTACTTTTGTTGTTGAGCGGCCAACGATAACGCCGTTATCGTCGGTATAATTAAATGGTCGCCACTCTTCAGTGACAACCGCCAACGCAACCTCATCAGAGGCTTTCAGTTCATAACAAAATAGTAAAAGTAATACTGCCGCAATTGAACGCACTAGCCAGTAGCTCCTTGCTTTATGTTGCCGCTTGGTTAGCTTGCGACTCTTTTAAAATAGACATTTTCGGCGGTTGTAGCGCAATAACAGAGTCGCCCTCCTCCGGTTTTTGTTCACCGCCAATTTGCACTGGTTCGATAAATTTTTGCTGACGCCAAATAAACAACGGAATTGCGTCTTTATTTACTTCCAAATAATCTTCCCAAGTAAATGCGTCAGCAATACGCGTTGCACTGACTTTACCGCCTTTTGCTATCACACCTGAAAGACGCGCAAACGTAGCATCTTGTGCAAATAAATTCTGGCGCGACAAGAAAGTCGCACTGTCTTTGTTTGCTTTCGCGTGCACATCAGATGATTTTAATGAAAACACTTTATCCTCACCGATTAAATGCGCGAAATGTTGAATACCTAATGCGTTGTAAAGGCGGTTTGGCGATAAGCCTAGCACTTTACTAATGTCAGTTAACGGCAAATAACGCTCAGCATGCTCTGATTGCGGGTTACCGTAATAACAAGGGAAGCCATCCATGCGCGCCATTTTGCAGTTTTCCCATGCAGGATCTGAAAGGTAAACACTCACACCGATATCTTTAAGGCCCCTTGCCACTTCGCGTGCCACATGGTTTGCACCAATAATCAGTACTGTTGCTGGTTCAGGCTGGCGCAGCTTTAACAACTTGGTAAGTGGCACAGCGGTTAAACTTTGCAAAACAACCGTCACAATAATAACGGTAAAGATAAGCGGTACTAACTTCTCAGAAGTAGGCACACCGGCCTTAACCATACTAAGCGCAAATACCGAACCTACTGCGGCAGCAACAATACCACGGGGCGCAATCCAGCTAAGTAATGCACGGGCGCGATAATTAAGGTCTGACCCAAATGTTGACAACAAAATCGATAGCGGACGTGCCGCAAACAACACAAATGCCATAAAAATAAGAACATTAGCACCAAGTTGTTTAATATCGTCAACGTGTAATCGCGCTGCGAGTAAAATAAACAAGCTTGAAATTAAGATCATTGATAAATCTTCTTTAAATTCAAGCACAGCATCAATTTCTAAGTCATCTTGGTTCGCCAGCCAAATACCAAAAACGGTTACAGCAAGTAACCCCGATTCGTGGCTCAGGTAATTTGAAACACTGAAGGTTGCTAATACCAACGCTAAAATACCAAATTTATGCAATTCATACGGCAGCCACTGACGGCGAATTAATAAACTCGTAAACCAACCCGCAAAGAGACCCAGCGATAAGCCCACCACTAATGTCATAAATAATGCGCCAAGTGTGTGGTTAAAAATACTTTCTTGGCCTGTCAACATTACCGCTTCGAATACTAGTACGGCGAATAAAGCACCAATAGGATCAATTACGATGCCTTCCCAACGTAATACTTTATCAATGTCTTTATGCGGCCTCATGGCATTTAATAACGGTGCGATAACCGTTGGGCCGGTTACAACTAACACTGCACCAAGTACGGCAGCCACACGCCAATCGAGGTCTAACACAAAATAAGCTGCGCAGCCGATCACCACAAACGATGCCAACATACCGATGGAGCACAGGTTGCGCACGACTTTTTCGAGCCCTTTTAATTCTCTAAAATGGAGGGTAAGTGCACCTTCAAATAAAATAACGGCAACGGCTAAGGAAATTATCGGAAACAGTAAGTCACCAAATAACGCATCTGGATCAATTACATTAAAACCAGGCCCTAATAAAAGACCGGTAACAAGTAGGAATAAAATAGCTGGTACTTTAAAAATCCATGCTAACCACTGCGCTGCTACTGAAAACAAAGCAACCAGTGCAATATATACCGCTGACATTGAGAATTCACAAATTTATAAATTGAATATTACAATAGTATATCTTGGATAATTAATTCTATAGCTTTTTCACAATAAAATTTTATTTCAAATCAAGTGTATTAACGTTTGTTTCCCACACCAACACTTGCATTCTAAAACACTCTCACGCTACAGTAATCGCAACAATTTAAGCCGTATTTTCAGCCAAATATTTCATGTTAAGCGCCAGCGAAAAAGAAAAAATTGAACTAGAGCATCAAGCAGCCAAGCTCTTTTTACGCCTGTATGAAAAACAATTTAATTTACCCATGCGCCATATTTGGCATAACCAACCGAGCAAACCTGATGTAAGCTGTTACCAAGGCGAAGATAAGCTCGACATTGAAATTGCCCACCTCTATGGCAGCGAGAAAGAAGCAATGGCAATTCTGCACCGAGAACTCAGCAGCGAAACCAAAGAAAACCTAAAAGCGCTTCTACTCGAGCCAATAGAAACTCGTTTAACCAAAGCTCTGCAGCGTATTTTAGCTAACAAAGCATTAAAACATTACGATTCTAAACGCGTGTGGCTGGTGATCCGCAACGCAAATCCATTTTGGCGTAATGACGATATTCAAGCCCTGCAACATCATTTTGCTATGCCAACCCCACACCCATTCGAGCAAGTTTGGATTATTGGCGATATGCAAGGGCACTCTGGTTTAACCCAAGTTTATCCCTAGGGATTGTTGATCGTTACAATTTTATTTTTGCTCTCTTTGAGCGTTTTTGTTGCTGCGTTCAATATGCGGTTAAGCAATTTAGGCAAATGTAAAGCAAAAGTGCGTATCCCTCTCACGCCCCTAATTGACATTCACCTAGCTAACAATGAGAAAAGCGTACGCGAGAGCACCTTTAGAAAACACTTAATTGACCAATGTAAATTAATTTGTTGTAATCATTTTAAGTTGAAATTGAATACAATATACCAATGAGAAAATTAGCACTGTTATCCAGCTTTTTATTTACAACTTATGCCTGTGCAGCCACGCCCAGTGTGAACGACGTTTTGGTCAATGTGAAAAATTGCAGTAAAACCATCGTACTGCGTCATCAAGCGCTTAGCAAAGAACAAGAAAACGCTGCATGTAAAATGCTGTCTGCACAAGAAGCACGTTTTCATAGTGTTTTTAATACTCAACATAAGCCTGTAGCGAATGATAATAATCACCGCTTGCGAGCCAATATTTATCAAGATCGCGATGCCTATGTGCAGTATGTAACTGGACACTTTGATGTTCCAAGCGATAATGGCGGCATGTATCTGGAAGGTTTACCGCATTTACCCAATAACTCAGCTGAATTCGTCGCTTACCAAAAGAAAGGTCAAATTTGGAATTTAAGCCATGAGTATGTGCATTACCTAGATGGCCGCTTTAATATGTATGGTGACTTTTGCGCTAACCTACACGACTCTCATTCGGGCCCAGAATACTGCCCAAAACCAGCACCGTTATTACCTCATTTAGTATGGTGGAGTGAAGGTATTGCTGAGTACATCGCAAAAGGTAAAGATAACGAACGCGCAGTAAAAGCAGCAAAAAAACAAATCATTCATCTAAGTGAACTATTTAACACCAGTTATGAGCAAAATGGTGGTTCTGAACGCGTTTATGTTTGGGGTTATTTAGCATCGCGCTATATGATGGAAAAACAGCGCGACAAAGTTGAACAAATGCTGGCACTAACGCGCAAAGGTCAATATACCCGCTACCAAGCGCTGGTAAAACAATGGGGTAAATCAATGGATAATGATTTTAGCCAATGGCTTGCTGAGCTTAAGTAGTAACTTCTCTAAGCTATCCCTAGGGTCTGTTGACCTTTCAAGTTCGTTTTTGCAGCAGTTTAATTGGGTTTTATACAAGGCAGAGGCTGCGTGGCATAGTTATTCTATGTGAGTCAGCCGATAACACAGTAGAAAGCCCAATCAAGCGCTGCCGAATGGTTCTTTTGAGCGCACTTTTCTCATTGTTGCTCGATATTCGCTTAGATTGCTAGGCCACATATCGAGCGCCGCGATAAAAGCACGCTCAAGCAGAACAAAAATAGAACAGCAAAGATCAACAGACCCTAACAAACGCTTTAATGTTAAATATTAAAGCCTTTTTTAAACTTAATTTTCATCTACTCGCTTACCTAAAATCGTTAAGCTGTATTCTTTATTATCCATTTTTGCCACATTTGGTAGCTCACCCCATACGGCAAAATCATTTTTAATAAAAAGTCGCATGCTGGGTGTATTGTGGCTAAAAATAAATGCCAACAAACTTTTGATTTGAAGCTTAGGTGCAAGAGACTCTGCAAACTGCAATAACGTTTGCCCAATCTGCTTACCGCGCTGATTGCTGTCAACATAAATGGCAATTTCAACTGTACCATTATATGCAGGGCGACCGTAAAACGACTTAAAGCTTAACCAAGCAACCACCCGTTCATTATCTTCAACAACATAAATTGGCCGAGTGTCAGTATGGCTATCAAACCATGCTTGTTTACTTGCCACTGATTGTGGTTCGGTATCCGCGGTTACCATTCGACTGTCTATCGTTTGGTTATAAATGTCGACTATTGCGGGTAAATCGATTTGTTTTGCTATACGCGTTTTCATTTTAAGTTCTAAATAAAATTGTCACTGCCAAGCCATAGTATCACTCGCCAAGACCTGATATAAATAACTAAATTTCATATTAAGCGAGAGCTACTTATGCAACTTTATGGTTCGCTAACCTCCCCTTATGTACGCCGCCTTCGCGCACTGGCTATCGAAAAAGATATCGAATTCGACTTTTTAAACCTTAATATTTTTGCAGAGAAAGACCGAGAAACCTTAGTTAAACTCAACCCAACGCGAAAAATTCCTATGTTGGTCGACGGTGAACAGGTGATTTTTGATTCAAACGTTATTTACCGTTACTTGGCCCAAAAATTGGATTTCACCCCGTTAAGCTGGAACCAAGAAAATACTCTGACTCTAATTAACTCTGCGAACGATTCTTTGGTTGAGCTTTTAATTTGTCAGCGCTCAGAATTCGACACCAATGACGACAAACTGTTTTTCAATTTACAAC
This sequence comes from Pseudoalteromonas sp. NS-SX12, assembly GCF_057367955.1. Taxonomy (NCBI): domain Bacteria; kingdom Pseudomonadati; phylum Pseudomonadota; class Gammaproteobacteria; order Alteromonadales; family Pseudoalteromonadaceae; genus Pseudoalteromonas; species Pseudoalteromonas sp. NS-SX12. The sequence goes on from NZ_CM170634.1 coordinate 467,765, forward strand.
GTGAGCGCATAAACGGCGTTTTATCAGTGTTAAATGATGCCGCTGAACAAGGTGCATTTAGCGATTATAACTACGTTGCTATATCACTATTTTGCTTACTGGATTGGATTATCTTCAGAAACTTAACCGATTTGACTCGCTATAGTGCGCTTCAAGTATTCCATTCAGAGCATAAAAATCGCGCTTCGAGCATCGAAACAGCACCAAGAGATTAGACACTATGAGCGAACATTTAGAACGCATTGATGACTTTGTAAACCAGTTAAAACAGTCACAACAAGCATTTGTGCTATCAAGTGAAAGTGGTTTACTAATCGCGCAATCAGAATTTAATAATGAGCGCGATGCACTATTAATTTGGGCATCATCAGAAATGGCGCAACAACAGTGCCAAGGCGAGTGGCAACACTTTAACGTTATCGAAATCAACTTTGATGATATTTTAGATTTGTTACCGCACCTTAAAGAAGATGAATTACTTGTTGGTTTAGATTTAAGTGACGAACAAATCGCAATTGAGCTAGAAGCCGATTCATTGCTTGAAGCACTTTCAAATGATTAAAATTATCCCTCTTGGTGAACAGTATTATCAGCAAGCGATTGCACTTGCTAATTTAGTTCACGGTGACAACTACCTTGATTTAGCAAACTTAATGGAAATGCAAAACAAGGCTAACAAAAATGGTATCAATGCCAACTTTATTGCATTAGAAGATGATAACGTCGTGGGCCTGCGCTTAAGTTATGCAGCCAATCAATGGCCACTTGATGAATGGTGCAGCCCGTCTTTATGGCCTTGCCAACAAGATAAAATGGCGTACTTTAAATGCATTGCCGTTGATCCTAATCAACAGGGTAAAGGCATTGGCCCTAAGCTATTAAATGCCTCAATCGAAGCACTTAAGCAACAAGGTGCCAAAGCGGGTATTGGCCACTTATGGCAACAAAGCCCTGGCAATGGTGCGGTAAAATATTTTACTAATGCAGGCGGAAAATTGATTAAAGAGCACAAAAACCGCTGGTATAACTACAGCATTGAAGAGAATTATCACTGTACTATTTGCGGCGTACCTTGCTACTGCAGCGCGGCAGAAATGGTGATTGAATTTTCATGAGCCAGTTATACGATCCGCTACAACATCCTCACTGCCAAGGACAAGCCTTTGCCCCTAGTTATTGGGCCAGCACTATTGATTTGCCAACAGCTAAATCAAGCGTCACCAGTCAACAGCAGTTTGATGTTGTAATAATTGGCGGCGGTTATTCGGGACTTTTAACTGCATATCATTTAGCAACTGAACATCACTTAGATGTATGCGTACTTGAAGCCAATCAGGTAGGTTTTGGTGCCAGTGCGCGAAATGCAGGTTTTGTACTTAAAGGCTCAGGTCGCCTAAGTTACCCTCAAATGACCGAGAAATGGGGAGTCGATGTTAGCAAAGGGATTTATGCCGAATTCAGTGATGCTGTAAATCGCGTCGAGCAACTTATTGCAAAACATGATATTGCATGTGATAAACAAGAAAATGGTTATTTAAAAATTGCACACAATCAAAATGCACTGCAAACCTTAAATGCCCAAGCTGAATATATTCAAACACACTTGCAAAGCTCAAGCACAGCGCCTTGCCAATGGCTGAGCCAAGACGAGCTCAGTGCGCACTACATGAAAAATCAACAAGCCTATGGCGCACTGCGCTACAGCGATAGTTTTGGTGTGAATCCATTAAAGTTATTACTTGGCTATCGTACTGCTATGCTTGAGAGCGGTGTCACCCTGTTTGAAAACGCGTTAGTTGACAATATAACGGAAACAGCAAGTGGCTTTCAGTTATCCGTTAATGGCTGCCAACTAAGCTGCAATAAATTAGTTATCGCGGGCAATGCATACAATAGCAAACTAACGCATAAGGCTATTAACAACCGATATCTGCCTATTTTAAGCAGTATATTTGTCTCTAAGCCACTTACAGCACAACAATTAGCAGAATCAGGCCTGCAAACCAACCAAGTATGTATGGACACGCGAACACTAAAATACTATTACCGATTATTGCCAGACAACCGGCTTTTATTCGGTGGTCGCGGGGCTGTTTATGCCAAACATCAAAATAAATCGGTGTATTTAACCAACTTAAAAAAGGGCCTAAGCGATTGTTTTCCAAGCCTTGGTAATATCGAGCATGATTATTACTGGAATGGTTTTATTGCTGCTGCTCTCGATGATATGCCGCATATTAATTTTGACGGTAAGCTTGGCTTTATACTGGGTTATTGTGGTGCAGGCGTGTCGTTTAGTGCACAGGCAGGCTATCGCATGGCACAAATGGTAGCAGGTAAAACCGTACCAAACTTACCTCTTTACAACACTCCTCTACCCTACTTACCTTTTCCGCATTTTAGACGGTTAGGACAGTTTGCTTATTATCAATATGCACAAGTGAAAGACCGCTTTTATTAAATGGTGCGCTTATGCGCATTATTTAACGATTTCACTTAGTAACAACCTAAGCTCTAGTTATTCCACCAATATTTGCTAAAATAGTCGCTAACTCATTCATTTATTGGATATTCAGTGAAAACCCATTTAGGCCGCCGCCCGTTTACTAATATGGAAATTCATACCTTATTCAAAGGGTATATTTATGGCGACCACAAAATGCCGCGAGAACAAGCTAAGCATTGGCACTTTTGGCTGCCATTAATAAGCTATTACACCGGCACATTTAGTGACGAAATTGGTCAACTCACACTGGATGATGTAACGAAGCAAGATGGTCATTACTTTTTTGACTTTCATACCAACAACAAAATAAAACCACGTCGTATTCCTGTACACCCCATGCTTATTGAGCATGGTTTTTTAGACTACCTTCACTTTTTAAAGCAACAAGGACAGCAACGCTTAATGTTCGACTTGCCTGCAAAGTCTGGCCGTTACAGTGAAAAAGTGCGCATATGGTTCTCTGGTGAAGGCGAACGTGCGGGTTACTTGCAAAAATGCCATATCCCTAATATTGATTTAGATGGCAGAAAAGCGGCAATAAGCTCGTTTCGATTGAACTTTGAAGCGCAAATTCGCATTTCATCTATTCAAGCAGGTAGCAAAGATGCATTTAATTATTTAATGGGGTTTAAGGACTACGCATACTCTGAATTCGAAAACAGCAAATTATTGTGGCAGATTATCCGTGGTGTGAGAGCGCTGCCAGGCAGTATTTCATGGCAACGCTTTTGTGATAGGCACTAGGCGCGACTTTTAACCCCAAAAAACTAACTTCTATCACAAACAAAAGCCAATAACTCAGTTTCTTTTTGATATTTTAATCGGGTAACTTTATGTTCGCAGTGTGCACTTAAATCAAGCCATTTGCTTGGCTTTTTAGCACTGTTTAATGACCAACGATAAATTACATTGCCTTTCCCATAAATCAGCGCATCATCACCCTGCCATGCATAATAATCAACACCTTCGGGCAGCTGTAATACAGGTTTAAATGAATGATCTTCGCTATTAAATAACGTAACCCACTGCTGATTATTTTTATATTGGCTAAACGAGTACACATTTAGCGTTTGATTAAACGCTAAAGTACGACCTATATTGCCAGCAACAAGTTTACCAGTTTGTTTTTGTGTATTACCAAAATAAAGGGAATGTGGGTCTCCAAGCACAAAGGTAATTAAATCGTAATTTCTTCCCCAAGCGTGATAGCCAATTTTGCCTACTTCCTTACGCAATAATTTGGCAGGCTTTGGCTTATTTAAACCGTATTGCCACAATTCTTGGCTACCATCATGTCCTTCTAAAATAACTGAAAAACTGTCTTCATTTGGCACTTTTGTTGGCGAATATTCACTAACTTTGGTATTGGTTAAATTCGTTGTTTGTTTGGTTTTGAAATCGTAAAGCATTACGTCTGTTTGCCACGATTCTCCCGTCTGTAGCCCTGCGGTATAAAGCAAACCACCATCAATAAAGTTAGGTTGATTATCGTATCCAAGACGGTTAGAGATATTTTGAGCGCTAACGAGTTTATTGTTGTTGAGTTTAACTAAAAACACATCGGTATTAGGTAAACTCGATGCCGTATTACTAGCAAAAACAGTGCTACATACAGATACCAAAAAAGCAAAGATCACGGTTTTTTTCATTATTATTTTCAAACTATTATGCGTATTTTTTCCATTAATATCACAGCTATTGTAATAAAGACAAACTTGACCAATCACTGCCGCCCAGATATAAACACATAAACAACTAAAAATAGTGTGCTCTATGTCAGCCAAACACCCCATTATTGCAATCACAGGTTCATCCGGTGCAGGAACGACCACATCAACCAATGCAATTAAACACATCTTCCGTAGTTTAAATATTAATGCGGCATTTGTTGAGGGGGATAGCTTTCACCGCTATACACGCCCTGAAATGGATAAGCGTATTCGCGAAGCGCATCAAGAAGGCAAGCATATTAGCTATTTTGGTACAGAGGCCAACGATCTTGCATCGTTAGAACAGTTATTTACTGACTACGGCAATACTGGTTCGGGTAAAAGCCGTCGCTATTTGCATACCTTTGACGAAGCTGTTCCTTACAACCAGTTACCCGGCACTTTTACGCCGTGGCAAGACCTTGAAAATGACACTGATATTTTATTCTATGAAGGATTACATGGCGGCGCAGTAGACAACGATGTTGATGTTGCACGCCATGTTGATTTGCTAATCGGCATGGTTCCTATCATTAACCTTGAATGGATCCAAAAACTTATTCGCGATACACAAGACCGAGGCCATTCACATGAGGCTGTAATGGGCTCTATCGTGCGTTCTATGGATGATTATATTAACCATATTACACCGCAGTTTTCTCGCACCCATATTAACTTTCAACGTGTGCCAACGGTTGATACATCAAACCCATTTAGCGCAAAAGATATCCCATCACTTGATGAAAGCTTTGTGGTTATTCGTTTTCGCGGTATTGGTGATGTAGATTTTCCGTACTATTTGCAGATGATCAATGGCGCGTTTATGTCACGGATGAATACCATGGTGGTACCTGGTGGAAAAATGGGCTTAGCAATGGAGCTGATCCTGCGACCGCTTATTGAAGATATCATTAATAAAAAACGTGCTTTGCAAGATTTAAGGCAAGACTCTTTGCCAATTTAAAGCTAGATTTGAGATTTCTAAAAAATTTAGATTAGATTTCTGAACCCTGAAATCTTTAAATCTAATTTCTACACAAACAAAAATAAAGTTAGAATTTGGGGTGCTGAAGCTTAGACCTTTACGGTTAATTTTTCAGGATTTACTTGAAGAAAAATTGGAGCGAGTAATGAGGTTTGAGATCTTGATATTAAAGTTCGACCTTGGCGATTAATTTATCTGAACTCACTTGAAGAAGAGTTGGAGCGAGTAACGAGGTTCGAACTCGTGACCTCGACCTTGGCAAGGTCGCGCTCTACCAGCTGAGCTATACTCGCGTCACTATATGCATTTTAGTATTTTTGGAGGAGTAACACTATCCAAAATTTTGGAGCGAGTAACGAGGTTCGAACTCGTGACCTCGACCTTGGCAAGGTCGCGCTCTACCAGCTGAGCTATACTCGCATTCCATGTAAACCGTTTTTTAACTTGGCCTTAGCGCGACTTGTCGCACCTATCACCTCGAGCAGCTTAACTATACTCGCATTACATAATGCATTTTTGAATGATTGGAGCGAGTAACGAGGTTCGAACTCGTGACCTCGACCTTGGCAAGGTCGCGCTCTACCAGCTGAGCTATACTCGCATAATCATGCAGATGTAAGATTAAAACGTTCTGGTTGCCTTAATCTATTGTATTTGGAACGAGTAACTAGGATTGAACTCTCGATATTAAAGTTCGACCTTGGCATAACCAAGTGCCTATTAACACTTTCCAAAAAATTGGAGCGAGTAACGAGGTTCGAACTCGTGACCTCGACCTTGGCAAGGTCGCGCTCTACCAGCTGAGCTATACTCGCATTCCATACCAACCGTTTTTTAACTTAGCTTTAGCGCAACCTTAGTCGCGTCTATCACTTCGAGCAGCTGAACTGTACTCGCATACCAATGCTTAAAGTCTTTTATCGTCTAAGCGGGGCGTGATTTTACATAAAGAATTTAGCTTTGCAAGCAGCAAAGCTAAAATTTTTTAAATTTTGAAGATATTTTGGCGATAAACACGTAATTCGGCGATTGATTCACGAATATCATCAAGCGCTAAGTGTGTGCCTTGCTTTTTAACAAGGTTAAGCATGTCTGGCGACCAACGTCTTACTAGCTCTTTAATTGAGCTAACGTCAATGTTGCGATAGTGAAAGTAATCTTCCAATTCGCGCATATACACGTTTAAAAAGCGTCGATCTTGTCCAATTGAGTTGCCACACATTGGCGAAACACCTTTTGGCACCCACTTTTCGAGAAATGCGATGGTTTCGCGAATTGCCATTTCTTCGCTGTGCTTACTTTTGCGAACACGCTCAGTTAAACCCGAGTTACCGTGTTGATTGGTGCACCACTCGTCCATACCGGCCAGTACTTCGTCTGACTGATGGACTGCAATTACAGGGCCTTCAGCTAAAACATTAAGCTCAGAGTCTGTTACTACTGTAGCAATTTCTAAGATGCGATCTTGGCTTGGCTCTAATCCGGTCATTTCCAAATCAAGCCAAATTAAATTAGATTCATGAAAAGCCATAACTACCTAGCGGTGCTTTCCTTTCGATTTAATGAATTTGGATATATCATATTATGCTTCTTCAATAGATAAAACGCTTTTTTTAAGTGTTATTTAAGTTATAGGCTAAAAGTGGCAAAACGGAAAAAACTCAGCAAAGGTCAATCTCGCAGAATTAGCGCAAACCATCAAAAGCGTTTAAAGCAGGCTAAAGGTAATCAGCAGACTGAAGAGCAATCTTGGCAAAGCGATAATCTTGGTCCGCAACAAAACGCCAGAGTGATCAGCCGCTTTGGTCAACATGCTGATATTGAAACAGCTGACGGCGAGATCCTACGCTGTAATATTCGCCGTACGATTAAAAGCCTTGTTTGCGGTGACAACGTTATTTTTCGTCCAGCAAAAGTAAGCGAAGGTGATTTAGCAGGGGTAATTGAACTTGTTGAAGAACGCACCAGCCAGCTTACGCGCCCTGACTTTTACGACGGTGTAAAAGTAGTTGCCGCCAATATTGACCAAATTTTAATGGTATCGGCCGTATTACCGGAATTTACTCCCAACATCATCGACCGCTACTTAGTTGCCTGCGAAGATATGGGAATAGAGCCAATTTTAGTGCTTAACAAAGTTGATTTACTCGATAACGAAGGCATTGAATACTTAGATGAAGTACTCGATATTTATCGCGATATTGGCTACCAAGTATATTTCATTAGTAATAAAACAGGCCAAGGCGTCGAAGAACTTAAAGCATTATTAAAAGATAAAAGCAGCATATTTGTTGGCCAGTCAGGTGTTGGTAAGTCAACATTAGTGAACAGCCTATTACCCGACGCGAATATCTTAACCCAAGAAGTATCTGAAGTTTCAGGCTTAGGTCAGCACACTACAACGGTTTCAACACTGCACCATTTAGCCTCGGGTGGTGATTTAATCGACTCACCTGGAATTCGAGAGTTTGGCTTATGGCATTTAGAAAATGATCGCGTAACTTGGTGCTTTAAAGAGTTTCGTGAGTTTATTGGTGGCTGTAAGTTTAGAGACTGCAAACACCTAGATGACCCGGGTTGCATTATTCGTGAAGCCGTTGACGAAGGTAAAATCAGCGAATTACGCTTTGATAGCTATCATCGCATTTTAGAATCAATGGAAGATGGTCGTGCAGGTGCGCGCAATCCAAGAGTATAGAGTCATTCAACAACTTGATGTAAAATACGAAAAATTTTTTAGGGATACGACCTCGTGAGTTTAGATAAATTCAAAATTGGCGCGCAGTACGCCATGCCAAAACACCTTATATCTCGCTTAGTGGGTAAATTAGCAGCAGCACAAGCAGGCAAGCTAACCACCAGCTTAATTAAAGGCTTTATTAAGCAATACGGCATAGATATGAGCGAAGCCAAATACGAAGATCCGGCTCACTATAAAACCTTTAACGAATTTTTCACTCGTCCATTAAAAGACGGCCTGCGCCCAATTGCGGAAGATAAAGACATTATCGCTCACCCTGTAGACGGTAAAATTTCGCAACTTGGTGATGTAGTTGATGATCGCTTGATTCAAGCAAAAGGCCACGACTTTAGCTTACAAGAATTACTTGGCGGTGATGAAAATGTAGCTGCGCCGTTTCAAGGCGGTAAATTTGCAACGATTTACCTAGCACCAAAAGACTACCACCGCATTCATATGCCAATTGGCGGTAAACTGCGTAAAATGGTGTATGTACCGGGTGATTTATTCTCGGTAAACCCACTTACCGCTGAAAATGTACCAAACTTATTCTCACGCAATGAGCGTGTAGTTGCTATTTTTGATACTGAAATTGGCCCTCTTGCTATGGTTTTAGTGGGTGCAACCATTGTAGCTAGCATCGAAACTATTTGGGCTGGCACAGTAACACCACCAGCAGGTAAAGACGTATTCACATGGGATTACCCTGAAAATGGCCATAATCAACTTATTTTAAATAAAGGTGATGAAATGGGCCGCTTTAAATTGGGCTCTACGGTTATTTTGGCCTGGGGTTCTGAAGTAGCAGACTTCCTTGATGGTGAAGTTGCTGGCACAGTAACCCGCATGGGTACGCCATTTGCGAAAATCAAAAATAAAGAAGAGCAAAGCGAACCAGCTGAAACCCCTACTGAAGATTAATCAGTATTAAAGTCAAAAAAGGGAGCAACCGCTCCCTTTTTTAATGTTTTACGCGCTGTCTTCTTATCAATGCGCCAGCAGTAAGAATAAACAACATTAACCATGAGCTACTGCCAGAAGACTCTTTTTTAACGTCATCTGGCATCTCTGGAAGAGGCACGGGATCTGGTTCTGCCTCAACTTGTAAATCAAACTCATAACGCGCCGCTTGCTCATGTTCATCAGTTACTACTAACTCAACTTTATAGCTGCCTGATTGAGAGAAGTTATGCGAGAATACCATGCCACTCGCCGATGCGTCTTCCGCTTTCCAAGCATAGCTTAACGTGTTGCTATCAGCATCTGTACTAAGCGATGCATCAAACTCACACGCTAAATAGTTACACCGATGTGAAGCAACTACTTCTGGCGCAAATAACTCTGTAACATTAAAGTCTATAGCTAAGCTATTTGACACACCAATAGAGTTAGTCACAACAAGGGTTGCTGAATAGTCACCAAGTGAAGGCAATATATGTGTCGCCTCTTCCCCTTCGAGCACATCACCGCCAGACAGTTGCCATTTGTAGTTGAAGCCACTTACTGGGTTTTCCACATTAAATTGGCATTTAGCACCTGAACACACAACCTTGCCTGCGACACTTGGCGGATTCGTATCAATGCTTTGTGCCGTAATCGTGCCCCAATAGCCATCACTATCCTGCGCTTGCATATACACAATTGCTTTTTTGTCGATTAGTTGATTGTTGTTAATCACAATCTCAAACTGCTCAGTGATGCTATCTGCATTACCATCACTAAACATCGCCAGCTGTTGATTGTCATCTGACACCAGCTGATTAACCGCATACCTTACCTTAGTAATATTTTGCATTGGCCAGGAGCTATTGCTTTTAAAGCGTGTATCCGTTGCGTTCGCTTTTAAAACTATTTGCTGCTGCGCATTCAACGCCAAATTTATATCAGCAATATCTGGGCCTTGTGTTAACTGATAAGGCGCTTTTGTTACCTTAGCTGCATAAAGTAGTGCCTTTAAGTTATCTGGCTTGATTAACGCACCATAATAACCACACGATTGGAAAAACGCGGTACCTAATTCAAAGGTAATATGCGCAATACCAAGTTCACCATAAGCTAAATTATCTGAAGTACCATCGGTCGGATATAAACCTACCGATTGCATTGGCCGATAGTCATTAAAATACGCAAGTTTTCGACCTAACGATTCTAACCCTTTGGCATTTGGCGCAGCATCATAACTGCCACCCCAAGGCCATAAAATAAGCTGACTGTAGCTGTGAATGTCTAAATACAAGCCTTGAGTATTTTCAGGCGCAGCATCGCTAATATTTGGCCCGCGTTGATCGGGGAAAATACTACGAACATAACTCTCAACTGCGGCCACTTCAGGCTCTGAACCTGGGCTATCACCTCGATATGTTGCAGAGCACGCATCACCACTAGAGCCACCATCAACCGAGCCCCAGCCAAAGCTAAAGTTACGATTTAAATCAACACCAACATTGGCCTCTAAACAATGATTTTCGTTAACATTTTTACGTTGTGAAACGCCTGTTTCCGCAATTTTTCGTCCATCAGGATTTGTTTGAAAGAGAATATGAATTTGCTGTGTTTCTAAAATCCAGTTGATATCAGCATTGGTTTCACGCTCTGCTAATAACTGTTTGGCAAAATCTAATGTCAGCGCGGCTGTTGCTAATTCGCGCGCATGCATAGCGCTTTGAATAAATAAAATTGGCGGGTTAACTAAATCTTTTTTACCGATTTTTAAAACTCTTAAATCGTAGCCTTCGCCTTTATTTTGCTTTTGCCATGAATCACCAATATCCACAAGTTCAGTATATTCAGGGTGAGCGGCAACTAAGTCATCTACTTGCTGAAAAGTTTCTTCTACCGTTGCGTAACAGCTAAAACCGGGTATTCCTGTGCTGTTGCTAGTCAGCTTATCAAAAATATTTTGTTGCTTAGTTAAAAACTGCTTTGCCAGATTATCTGCTGGTTGCAAGGTTGCACCAAAACGCTTTAGTAAGGATTGTTCTTCATTGGAGAGTGTAAACAACACACCATTTGGACGATCGCCAATTAAGTTATGATGCAAACTTATTTTTGCTTTATTTTCAATGTCCGTATTTGGAAAAGTGACTAAAAAATGTTGTGATTGCTGCGCATGCGCATTTGCCGCACAAAGCATTGCAGCTGAAATTAATAATGGTCTTAGCATATTCCCTCCAATTAGTTAAACTAAAATACCTAATTTGGGTAAAAATACAAACACCATAACGTTGGGAAATGTAAATGAAAGGTAGTTTTACGTAGAATCGTATCGCTTTTATCTAGATACTTATTTAGCTTAACGTTTGTTACACACTGTACAGGTTTTTGACTTTGTAAATGCAAAAGCACTTTGCTTAAAGCTCTGCGCATCAAATTGTAAAAACTGCGGTAAGTTACCTTCCCCCAACAGTAAAAGTATTGCTGCAATTGCCTGCTGCGCACCTATTACACCAAGCAACGGGCTGATAACGCCCAAGGTATCACAGTTTTGCGCATTCCTTACACCTTGGTTGGCAAACAAGCATTCATAGCAAGGTGCGTTATCATCTTTGTTATCGACAATACACAATTGCCCCTGCCAGCCCATTGCTGCTCCCGAAACAAGCGGTTTAGTAAACTGTTTAGCAAGGCGATTCACTAAGTAACGTGTTTTAAAGTTATCACTGCAATCGAGTACCAAATCACAATTTTCGATAAGCGCCTTGGCATTGTGCTCATTCAGCTTTTGCGAAAGCGTCGATATTGATATTTGATTATTCAGTGCTTGCAGCGTTTTGCCCGCGGCTTTACTTTTACTTTGCCCTATATGACTAATTTTATAGAGAATCTGCCGCTGCAAGTTAGACAGCTCAACCTCATCATGATCGACCAACGTTAGCTGCCCGATACCCGAAGCTGCTAAATAGAACGCTGCAGGTGAGCCAAGCCCACCCAAACCAATAATTAATACGCGCGCCGCTTTTAATTTAAGTTGCGCATTCTCATCAATTTCTGGCAATAGTAACTGGCGAGAATAACGAATTAATTCTTGGTTCGATAACGATGACATGATTACTTCAATACACTCTGAAGCTCAACAATGGCCGCTTCCGGGTCAGCTGCTTCTGTAATTGCGCGCACAACAGCAATACTGCCAACGCCAGTTTTTGCAACCTCTTCAGCGCGGGCTAAGTCTATGCCACCAATAGCCACTACAGGGTAATCATGCATTAGTGGTACAAAGTGTTTTAACTTTTCAAGCCCTTGAATTTGCCCGGTCATATCTTTAGTTGTGGTTGGATAAATTGCACCAAAGGCTAAATAGCTTGGGCGATAATTATGCGCGCGCAGCATCTCATAAAAACCATGGGTAGATACGCCTAAGCGAATGCCTGCTTGCTTAATTTCAGCCAAATTAGCGACCGAAATATCTTCTTGGCCAAGGTGAATACCGTAAGCGCCATGTTTTATCGCTAATTGCCAGTAGTCATTAATAAATAAACGCGCGTCGTATTTTTTACCAAGGGTAATCGCGGTTGCAATTTTCTCTTCAAGATCAGCATCGCTGCTATCTTTGACACGAAGCTGAATGGTTTTAATGCCCGCTTTTAAGCAGCGCTCAATCCAATCAACGGAATCAACCACAGGATAAATGCCTAAATTACGCGTTTCTATTTTTGCAAAATCACGGGCGCTAACTTGTTCTGAACCCATTTCTAGATCTAGTTCCTGACCTAGCCACGAATCCGCTTCAATTACTTCTGGGTAATCATTGATATCGTGGGGGAAACCACAATGAGCCACTGGGCCGATACCTTGACCAAAGCGTGTTGCATGTTTTAACCCTTGATTAATATAGGCTTTAGCAAGAATAAAGGCATCTTTCAGCGGATAGTCTTTCGCGAGATTGGCTGCAACACTGGACGCAAAAGAACACCCTGTACCATGACTGTGCGGTGTGTTAATTGCTTTATTGCCTAGCCAATACTCTTCACCTTGATGAGCACCATAATCGATGCAATAGCCTTTTGGATAATCCCAATGTCCGCCTTTTATCAGCACACTTGGTACACCTAATTCATTGAACGCTTTCGCTGCATCTTGCACTGCGCTTGGGCCAATTAAATACACCCCGGTAAGAACTTGGGTTTCTTGAGTATTTGGGGTGATCACATCTACGTGTGGCAACAAGTGGGTTTTAATTACCGGTAGAATATCTTCTTCGGTTAAGCTATCACCGCTTGAAGCTACCGCGACTGGGTCGTAAACAACAATTGGCGGCGTTTGCCATGTGGTTTTGTAGCGTTTAAGCGTATTAGCAATAAACTCAACCTGTTGTTCATTAGCAAGCATACCAATTTTAATCACTTTAGGTTGTACATCTTGCTCAAGGGCATCGAGCTGGGATTCAATCACCTTGATTGCAACGCCATTAATCTCTTCAACACCCATGCTATTTTGCGCAGTAAGTGCCGTAATTACACTACATGCATGCACACCAAAACTTTGCGCTGCTTTTATATCAGCTTGAATACCCGCGCCGCCACCAGCGTCAGAGCCAGCAATAGTCCAAATTAAATTACCCATTAGATCCCAATTTTAAACTGATTTATGTTGTGCGATTTACTGCTGATGCCAAAAGGGCATGCCCATTGTCGGGGTTGACGGTTTAGCCACCTCTTTTTCTGGCATTGCTTTGGCCTCATAAGCAACTCTGCCTGCTTCTACCGCAAGTGAAAAAGCCTTTGCCATAGCAATTGGGTCGCCCGCTTGCGCTACCGCACTATTTAATAGTACCGCATCATACCCCATTTCCATTGCCGTTGCTGCGTGTGAAGGTAAGCCAAGACCTGCATCCACAAGCAATGTGGTATTAGGTAAACGCTCACGAATGGTTTTTAACGCATACGGATTTAACAACCCTTTACCAGTACCAATTGGCGCGCCCCATGGCATTAGCACTTCACAACCTAAATCGACTAATTTTTGGCAAATAACTAAGTCGTCGGTGCAATAAGGTAATACTTCAAAACCGTCATCAATTAGTTGTTTTGTTGCTTCCAATAAACCAATCGGGTCGGGCTGTAAGTTGTACTCATCGCCAATAAGTTCAAGTTTTATCCAATTAGTTTGAAACACTTCGCGACACATTTTGGCAAGCGTTACGGCTTCTTGCACACTATGGCACCCTGCGGTATTGGGTAATACTTTAAGGCCGGTATCTTTAATTAATTGCCAAAAGTCATTACCAGCTTCAAGAGTACCTTGCCTGCGCAACGATACCGTCACCACCTCTGCACCCGATGCCTTAATTGACTGCTGCATTACTGCAGGAGATGGGTACAAGGCTGAGCCAATAAATAAACGGCTCGACAGCGTTTGACCATAAATAGTTAACGGCTTATCCATTAGCCCCCCTGTATTGGCGAAAGAATTTCAATCTGATCGCCATCAGCCAAAGTGATGCCTTCGCATTGTTCACGCGGCACAAAGCTTTGATTTACCGCCACCGCGTAAGGTTCACTCGCACCAAGCTGCGATAGCAAAGCAAGCAAGGTCGTATTGCTTTCAACTTCGCGCTTTTCACCATTAATTATTAAATTCATTTTGCACTCTTAGTTCATCTGCTCAAGCGCCATTTCAACCACTTTTGGCGCCAGTAAATAACCATGTCTATACAAGCCATTAATCACAATACGCTTGCCTTGCTTTTCAACCAGTGGACGGTTATCCGGCAAGCTTGGCCTTAGCCCTGCTTGCATTTCCAGTATTTCGGCCTCAGCAAAGCCACTGTGCACTGTGTATGCAGCTGACAACAACTCCATTGCTGAGCGCAGCGTCATTGGCTTTGTTGATTGCGATTCAATTTCTGTCGCGCCAATCACAAACTCATGATTCGGCTTTGGCACAATATAGATTGGATAGCGCGGGTGCATTAAGCGCACAGGGCGATTAAGCGTCACTTCTGGCGCATATAAGCGCACCACTTCACCGCGCACACCGCGAAGGTTATTAAGGACAGGTTTAGCGCCTAAGCCTCGGCAATCCAAAATCACATCAAAGTGATTTTCGTTAATATTGCCTGAAAACGACTCAAAGAAAGTGACCTTGTCTTTTACTTGTTGGTAACTTGCCGCATAAAACGCACGATTATCAAGCTGCCCCTCACACGGTAAATAAATACCTTGGTGAAAACACCCGGCAAGTGCGGGTTCCAACTCGGCAAGCTGCGCACTATTGAGCTGCTTAGCACTTTGCTCTGCCAGCGGCTTTAAGCGATTGCCAAACGACTCTAAATCGCCTTTATCTTGCTGATGTGCAACCACTAAGCTGCCGTGTTGTTGAAAAAACACCGGCTCATCTAACAACTCAAGGACCGACTGCCACAGCGGTATCGCCTGCAAGCCAAGCTCGGCTAAATCAGCTTCACATAATACCGATTCAGCCAACGGCGCAAGCATGGCTGCGGCAACAAAACCTGCACTTTGCTCACCGCTCACTTTACCTGACTCAAATACCGATACCTGATGCTGCTGATAAAGCTGTAATGCCGCTAAGCGCCCCGTTAAACCGTACCCTAAAATCGCTATTTTTTTTCGCTGTGAAGTTGCTGTCATAATACGCCCAAGCAGTTAAATAGGTGTCAGAATTCAGCACGTTTAGTTACTGAATTCTGACTACTTATTGCTGATTTACACTTTCTGATAAATCTCAGAACCAGCCGATTTGAACTCTTCTGATTTCGCTTTCATTTCTGCTTCAACGTCAATCATTTTGATTTCAATTGCATTCGCATCAGAAATATCTACACCCTGACTTTCTAAGTCTTTCGCGTAATCACGCACTTCTTGGGTGATTTTCATCGAACAGAATTTAGGACCACACATTGAACAAAAATGTGCAACTTTACCTGACTCTTGCGGAAGGGTTTCATCGTGATACTCAAGCGCACGTTCAGGGTCTAATCCAAGGTTAAACTGATCGTGCCAACGGAACTCAAAACGTGCTTTAGAAAGTGCGTTATCGCGAATTTGCGCACCTGGGTGACCTTTTGCCAAATCCGCTGCATGCGCTGCAATTTTATAAGTAATAAGGCCTTCTTTAACATCATCTTTATTCGGTAAACCTAAATGCTCTTTTGGCGTTACATAACAAAGCATTGCTGTGCCGTACCAAGCAATTTGCGCTGCCCCAATGCCTGATGTGAAGTGATCATAACCCGGTGCAATATCGGTTGTTAGTGGACCTAAGGTATAAAATGGAGCTTCATGACAATGTTTAAGCTGCTCGTCCATATTGGCTTTGATCATGTGCATTGGCACGTGACCTGGGCCTTCGATGAATACCTGCACATCGTGTTTCCAAGCAATTTGAGTTAGCTCACCTAATGTACGTAACTCTGAAAATTGCGCCTCGTCGTTTGCATCAGCCACAGAGCCTGGGCGCAGGCCATCACCGAGTGAGAAGCACACATCGTATTGCTTTAAAATTTCACAGATTTCTTCAAAGTGAGTGTATAAGAAGTTTTCTTTATGGTGCGCTAAACACCATTTCGCCATAATTGAACCACCACGTGACACAATACCTGTGACACGTTTAGCCGTCATTGGTACGTAACGAAGCAGCACTCCCGCGTGAATAGTAAAGTAATCCACCCCTTGCTCAGCTTGTTCAATTAGCGTATCGCGGAAGATTTCCCAAGTTAGGTCTTCTGCTACACCGTTTACTTTTTCAAGCGCTTGGTAAATTGGTACGGTACCAATTGGTACTGGCGAGTTACGCACAATCCATTCACGTGTTTCGTGAATATAACGGCCTGTCGATAAATCCATTACCGTATCTGCGCCCCAGCGTGTTGACCATACAAGCTTTTCAACTTCTTCTTCAATTGAGCTTGATACTGACGAGTTACCAATGTTTGAATTTACTTTAACCAAGAAATTACGGCCAATAATCATCGGCTCAGATTCAGGGTGGTTAATATTATTTGGTAATACCGCACGGCCGCGTGCAATTTCATCACGGACAAATTCTGGCGTAATAAAATCTGGCAGTTCTGCACCAAACGATTCGCCTTTGTGTTGCTGTGCTAAAATTTCTTCACGAATTTTTTCACGGCCCATATTTTCGCGAATCGCAACGTATTCCATTTCTGGTGTGATAATGCCCTGACGCGCATAATGCATTTGCGTGACGTTTTTACCCGCTTTAGCACAGCGCACTTTTGGTAGGTTTTCAAAACGTAAGTGGTCTAACCCTTCATCAGCCATACGCTGCTGAGTGTATTGTGAGGTTACCGACTCTAGCTCTTCGGTATCATCACGACCTTCAATCCACGCTTGGCGGAACTTTGGTAAACCAACTTCAACATTAAGCTCGGCATTCGGATCGGTATAAGGGCCCGATGTGTCGTAAACGCGCACTGGCTCATTCTTTTCAAAAATTGGGTTTTCTTCTGTACCACCAGCGAAAGTATCGCTTAGCGTGATTTCGCGCATACCAACGCGTACGCCCGGGTTTTCACCTTCCACATAAATTTTCTGTGAATTAGGAAATGGCTGGGTTTTAAGGTTGTATATATAATCAGATGCCGCTTGTCGCGCTTCGCGACGGCTCATTTGATTTGCTGGCTTAATATTACTTTGTGACATGACGCACCTTTAAATAATTAAATCGAGTGACGGTCTTGCCAAAGTTCGTGATGATTGAAGCGCACACAGCGCCTAGGAGGCAGTTCTTAATATAATTAAGACAACAGTGAAAAGGTTTTTTGCCAAATGGCAAACAAACGCTTGCCACCAAGCTGCTTGTTTCCTACGTAGATGCTAATCTATTCAGGTTCACGGATCCCGCTAATGCGATCTCAGCCTTAGTTTTACTTAAAAAGTAAAAGGCACTCCGACAAGTAACGATTGAATTCTATGTGTTTATACTAAGCGACGCAATAAAAGATTACGCTGATAAGACCAATGGAGAAGTAATTGACGCAGCCAAATAAGAATTGGCGCTCTCGCTAGGGATCGAACCTAGAACTCGGCCTCCGGAGGGCCACGTGATATCCATTTCACCACGAGAGCACGGCGACAATAATAATGGCTAAACTACCTAATTACCAGCAAATGAAACCTCACTTGGCTAATATATCAACAAGATAGTTACAATTAAGTTGTAATTTACTCGCATTTTTTAATAAAAAACGCTTTAATTAAAAGATTCACTTGAAGCATGCCTAAGTATTAGGAGAACAAAATGGCATTAATGACTACAGAACAAGTTGCAGAATTTCTTGGCGTAAAAGAAGAACGCGTCCGTCGTTTAGAGCGTGAAAGCTTGTTAATTGCGGCTGAAAAAGACGATGCTGGCAACGCAAAATTCAACGAAGATGACGTTAAACGCTATAAAGAATTAGCAGAACGTATTGGTGGTATTTAATCGTTTATAAACGGTTTTAGCGCTTGAGCATGGCTTGTAAAGCCATGCTTTAAATACCACAAATAACAAATTAAATTGTAAAGCTGCTGATATAAATCTAGCTTTTCTAATTGCTGTGACGACACGCTTGGTAGCTTAAAATAGCAGGCTAACAAATATTTTTTGTCACTGAGGTTAAGTGCTAGTGAGCTACAAAGCGCCGCCAAATCAAAGTAAACATCATTAAGTCCCACATACTCAAAATCGATTAACCAACTCGTTTTATTTGAAAATATTAGATTTTCTCGCACTAAGTCGTTATGACACACGCCAAGTTCATATGGGTAATTTTTTAACTTCGCAAGTAATTGATTAATTGTTGTTTGATAGTTTTTATATTCTGCTAGCTCAGTGTAACTACTAAAAAGTGTACTTAGATTTATCTCTTCATAATCGTAATCACTATTCAAATTATGTAAAACAACTAACTTTGCTACTAACGATTGAAGGTGGAGCGGTTTATTAAACTCTACGCTTTCAATAAATTGATAAGCAATCAGCTTATGTTTTTCACTAGTCGCTATAACGTTTGGCACAACATCATTTTTTGCTAAATGCTGCTCAACTAAAGTCACTTTAAAGTTATTTTCACGATCAAAATGCTTTAATAGCAGAGTTTTTCCACACTGGGTTTCAACCCGAAAACAGGTGTTATTAACGCCTTGAGTAAGATAAAGCGCTTTTTTAGCTACAAACTCTAACTCAAGTTTAACTAGATAGTCTTGGCATTGATTAAGCAAAAGCCTGCTCTCTTTGCAGCTGAAAATGCTGGCGCCATTGCAAATAGCCCCAAATCACCATACCGGTATAAATCGCAAATAGTACAACTGTTGGGTAATACCCTTTTTGTAGATACAGATAAATAGATGCCGCATCAATCACTAGCCAGTAAAGCCAGTTTTCAAGTACCTTTTTGGCAACTAAGTAAGTAGTCATTACCGCGAAACAGGTAGTAAAGGAGTCTAGGTAAGCAAAATCTGCATGCGTGTAGTTATCCATCACATAACCCAAGGCTAGTGCAATTAAACTGGTTACTGTGATAATGATAAGGTGGGTATTAAACTGCCAACTTGAGATGGGTAATTCTTTTTTTTCTTTACCATTTTTCCAACAATAGAAACCATAAACCGCCATTGCCAAATAATAAAAATTCAGCAATGACTCCATTAATAAAGCACCGTTCCAAAATAGCAGAGTGTAAATAAAGGTACTTACAAAGGCACAGGGCCAAGCCCACAAGCTTTCTTTCATCACAAACACTAAGTAAGCAAGGCCAAGCGCTACCGCGATATATTCCCAATAGCTCATTGCTGTAAAACCGCTTAAGGCTTGTGATAAAAATTCCATTTACACCTCTTTATTAGGTGATAAATCACCACCAATAAATTTACACACAAAAATTGCCTTACCAAATTCTTGGTGAGAACGTTTAATTTCACTCGTTACTGCGTTCATTACCTCATCGTAGTCACCAAACACCTGCGTAGACATGGTGTTAGTAATCACTTCTAGGTTTGCGTTCGCGTTTAAACGGTCAATAAACCCTTTGATAAATGGAATATAATCTTGGTGCAACGGGTATTTACTAATTTCTACAGATAATTTCATAGCTTTTGGTTTCAGGTTTCAGGTTTCAGGTTTCAGGTTTCAGGTTTCAGGTTTCAGGTTTCAGGTTTCAGGTTTCAGGTTTCAGGTTTCAGGTTTCAGAAGAGCTTAACGGCCGCATCTGAAACCCAAACACATTACTTATAATTGAATTAATACTGATAGGTAAAACTTACACCTGCCATACGCGGCTCAGCAAATTGCACATAAGTATGGATTTCATCGTAATTGTACGGATCATTACCAAATTCAAAACCGCGCGTGGCATAGTCTTGATTAAACATATTGCGCACCCATGCACTGACTTCCCATGAGTCTCGGGCGTAACCAACTTTAGCATTCACCAAGTTTACACTGTCGGCTTTTGCGTCATGGCTATCTGAGAAATAGTAATCGTCTTTACCTTCAATGCCTAAATTAACATACAGGTTTTCAGTGGCATCGAAACGTGCCGAGAACGCGTAGTTGTAACGCGGAGCCTGCGCTTGTTCGCGACCGTCTTTGCTTTCGCCATCAGCATTCGCAAAATCATCCATGCGGGTACGTAAGTAACCAACAGCGCCATTTAAACTAATACGCTCGCTAAGTTGGTAACGACCATCAATTTCCAAACCATAATTGCGACCACTACCCGCATTACCTAAATAGCTTACGAATATGGGGGTTGAATTTTCCGTCGCTTTATACCCTTTGTAAGCTTTAACCTGCATATTATCGCGGTACATGTAAAATGCGGCCAATCTAAGTACTAAGCGCTGATCTTTAGACATTCCCTTAACGCCAAATTCACCACTCCATAAATACTCGGGGTCAAAATATTTAATGGTTTCAAAGAAACTTTGATCTACGCCTTCATCTCGAGCTTTTGCAAGTGCTTCACCATTGAAACCACCCACTTTGTAACCACTTGTGAGGCTGGTATAGATCATCGCTTGCTGGTTTACTTGGTGCTCAAGTGCAAGTTTTCCGCCTACCATTGAATCATCACCTGATTCTGAAAAGCCATTGTTATCAAAGTAATCATCTTGGTAATTTTCGGCACGCACGCCCGTAATCAAAACCGTACGATCATCAATGCGTGTTTCCAATTGACCAAATACAGCAATATTATCTATTTGATAATTTGACTCAAAGTCTTGTACTTGCCATGTATAGGCGCGTGTTAAATCAACGTCTTTGCTTTGATAATACACCCCAGCAATCCAGCTGCCATCTTTACTTTGCAGGTTTAACTCAGCGGAGCGGTGTTGACGATCTCGTAAATAGGCATCGGTTGAACTGTAGCCGTCTGGGTGAAGACCTGCACGGCATACCTCGGGCTTTTTAACATCTTTACACACCCAGTCTTCATCAAAACTATAGAGGGTGTCTGCATTTAATGCCGTTACATTAAAGTTGATATCAAAACTATCAAAACCTGAAAAATTATTACGCCAGCTAACACCGTAACTTTCTTGATTATCTTGCCCTGGCTGATCAGCTACTGATTTACGTGAGTTATCGAGGGTAAAGGCATCATAACCATTTTCAATATCGATATAATGTAAATTCAATTCACTGACAAACACATCGCTGAAATCTGTTTTTGCTTTAAAACGTGCAACCAGTTCATCTTGATCTTGGGTAGACTCATTTAAGTAAATGTTATCAACATAACCATCTGAGCTATTTTGGTACACGCTAGCACGCATACCAACAACATCATCAATACCGCCACCAGCAGCAATACCGAGGTTATAGGAGTTGTAATTTCCTGCACCGAGCTGCAACTTGGCGCGCGCATCTGTCGTAGCTTCGCTTGTATCAATGTGGATCATGCCTGCCAGAGCATCTGCACCAAAGCGTGTTCCCTGAGGGCCACGGTAAATCTCAGCTTGCTGTGTATCAAACAACAACGCCGCACCGCCTAAACCAGAATAATTAATACCATCAATTAATAACCCTACTGATGGATTAATCGGGTCAACAAATTGCGAACGTAAACCGATACCACGAATTTGAATAAAACGTCCGCGCGATGCGCCAGACGTATAATTAACGTTAGCAGCCGTATTTAGCATTTCATCCAAATGCACGGCATTACGCATTGCAATATCTTGCTCACCAAGTACATGCACACTTGCGCTTAACGTTTGAATACTTTCTTTTTTAAAGTCACCAGTAACAGTAATAACTTCAATATTGTCTGATTCTTGATTAGCAACACTGGTTGCTGAAATTGACGCGAGAATAGCTGCAGAAACGAGTTTTAAGCTGGTTTTCACTTTGGCATCCCATCTTTGATACATAGTAATTGCCGCATAGTTTATAAGAAGTTAATTGTGTAAGCGAGAAAAGTTCGTATTTGAGAGCATAAGTCATACCTCTTTAATCAAAGATTTAGGTAAACTGCTAAAAAAGATTTTGAGTACCAATTTATGACCTTTCGAATAGAACTAAAAGTAAGAGATTACGAATGTGATTTACAAGGCATTGTAAATAACGGTGTGTATTTTAATTACCTAGAACATGCACGCCACGAGTTTTTATATGCAAACAATGTCGATTTTGCCAAACTAGCAGCCGATAAAATTAACTTGGTGGTAATACGCAGTGAAATTGATTTTAAAACTTCATTGCAACCGGGCGACGAGTTTTATGTTGAAGTGAGCCCAGAACGCATTTCAAAACTAAAATTTGGTTTTCGTCAACGTGTAGTGAGAAAAAAAGATAACAAAGTAGCCGTAGAGGCACTTGTTATTGGCACATCAGTAAATGAAAAGGGCAGGCCATTTTTACCAAATGAGATCAATGACTTGTTCCCTTTAAGTGGTAGCAAGTAATCGTCATTAAAAAAGGATGCATAAGCATCCTTTTTTAATTAGTTGTCAGCGTAGCCATTGGGATTTTGACTTTGCCAACGCCATGCATCGACCATCATATCGTCTAGTCCGCGCTCTGCTACCCAACCTAATTCTTTTTTAGCTTTTTCAGGGTTTGCATAACTCATCGCGATATCTCCCGAACGACGTGACTTTATTTCAAACTTAACGGTTCTTTTTGATGCTTGTTCAAACGCTTTAATCATCTCAAGTACAGAGAAACCATTACCAGTGCCTAGGTTATACACTAACGCCCCATTAGCTGACTCTAACTTGCTAAGCGCTTTCAGATGGCCAAGTGCAAGGTCAACCACATGAATATAGTCACGTACACCTGTACCATCGGGCGTATTGTAGTCATCACCGAAGACGCCTAAACAAGCTAATTTACCGATAGCGACTTGTGAAATGTAAGGCAACAAATTGTTTGGAATATCGTTAGGATCTTCACCAATCAGGCCTGATTTATGCGCACCTACTGGGTTGAAATAACGTAAAATTGCAAAACGCCATTTTTCATTTGATGCGGCTAAATCTTGTAAAATACGTTCAACCATGTATTTAGATGTTCCGTAAGGGTTACTTGTTCCCCCTACCGGAGCGGTTTCAACGACAGGTAGTGATTCTGGCGTACCATAAACATTTGCAGACGAGCTAAAGACTAATTTGTTAACACCTGCTCTATCCATTGCTGCGAGCAGATTGAGCGTGCCTTGAACGTTATTCTCATAATACTTATGCGGCATGGTAATAGACTCATTCACAGACTTTAGCCCTGCAAAATGAACAACACTATCAATACTATGCTTAGTAAAAATTGAATCTAACAGGTCAGAATCTAAAATATCACCTTGATAAAATGTTACTGACTTATCTGTGATGTGCTGAACACGCTTTAACGCTTCTTCGGATGAATTTGATAAGTTATCAATTACCACAACATCAAAATTCGTTTGCAAAAACTCAACTACAGTATGCGAACCAATATACCCCGCCCCACCAGTAACCAGTACCGTCATTTGTTAAATCCTTAAACGTTATGAGTAATAATCGCCAAATACTTGATAAAATCGTGTGAGTTCACTTTCACTTAGTTGGTTTATTCCAGCTGCTGCTGCTCGCCCACCACCGGTCGCAAATTGAGTGACTACTTTATCTGCACCTTGTTTATTATTTAATGGCGCCCTAATACTCACAGTATAGCCCGACTCTTTATGGTGAGTGAGTACCGCATGCGCTTTATTTGGTGATTGATTTGCGAGCTCATTACCTAAAACACCGCTAACACGCCTCGCCCATGGTGCATCTTCCAATAAAATAACTTTGACCGCATCACTTTCATACATCACTTGAGCAGCTTGCGCCTTTGCCATGTCGGCTTCATATAACGATTCTAATTGGTAAAAAATCGAGTCTTTCTGCTCTATAACTTGCAAAGGTGATGGATAATCAAGCAATAGTTCAAACAACGCTTCTGGGTGAAAATGTAAATCCTCAATCGAACTACCATAACCGTTATAGTTAATATAAATCCCTAACGCTTTTAGCTTGTCTTTTTGCTCTTGTGTTAATCCGAGTTTATCGGCCTCTGCATCTGCGGTGGCAATCATATTATCACCGTACGCTGCAGTAATAGCCCAAAGATGAAATTGCTTTTCGAGTAAATTACTGACAATTAAGCTAGTACAGGTATTTGCATCCAAATCAATATGGGCTTTTAGTTTATCATTTTGCGGAATATCACCTGCGCGATGATGATCGACATAAAAGACATTTGCACCAACATCTAAGCACTTATTAAGCGCTTCCATGTTTTTTTCCATTGAGATATCAAGTACACGAATTTTATCATCTGGCTTAACATCTACCTGTTTAAGCAATTGAATATCGCGTTTTACACCGGTGATTTTTTTACTTTCAAAAGGGTTTGCAAGCTGCAATTGAAGAAGAGCGATAATGCCATCGGCATCACCGTTAAATACGTCGTAGTTCAAAGATGAATCTCGAATAAATCATTAATTATTACGATCATTTATCAATTTTTGTGAGAAAGCAAATAACGATTTATTTGAACATATAAACGAAAAAAGTTCAGATTGAATAATTAATGCAAAAAGAAGATTGTAACGTAATTGAACTACTAGCTTCTTTAATCATTAACTTAATAGTGCATCAATAATACGTGCACAGCCTTTTCCATCGCCATAAGGGTTATGGGCAAAGCTCATTTTGTTATATGCCTCTTTAGAATCTATCAATTCTGAAACTGAATTCACGATTAGTTCTACATCTGTGCCAACAAGCTTAACTGTACCTGCTTCAATCGCTTCAGGGCGTTCAGTGGTTTCACGCATTACTAAAACTGGTTTGCCTAGTGATGGCGCTTCTTCTTGAATACCACCTGAGTCAGTTAAAATAATATGCGCATTATCCATAAGATAAACAAAAGGCAAATATTCTTGCGGCTCAATTAACATAACGTTTGTATGTTCAGCTAACAAGCGGTTTACCGGTTCTTGTACATTCGGATTTAAATGCACTGGATATACAAAATTGTGTTCAGGATATTTATCAGCAAGTGTTGCTATCGCTTGACAAATACGTTCAAAACCGCCGCCAAAACTTTCACGGCGATGACCCGTGATCAACACATAAGGTTTAGAGCTAAAAGCTGAGAATTTGGCATCAAACTCGGCTTTGATATTCTCATCAGTAAGCACGTCATTTTTAATTTGTAATAGTGCATCAATTACCGTGTTACCTGTAACCACTATATTTTCAGGTTTAACATGTTCGCGCAGTAAGTTATTTGCAGCCCCCTCAGTTGGTGCAAAATGCTTTTCTGTAATAACCCCTGTAATTGTGCGGTTTGCTTCTTCTGGCCAAGGGCTATACAAATTACCTGTACGCAAACCAGCTTCCACATGACCAATTTTTATCTGTTGATAAAATGCAGCAAGTGATGCAGCCATAGTGGTTGTAGTATCGCCTTGTACTAGGATCCAGTCTGGCTTATATTCAGCCAAAACGGGCTTTAAGCCTTTTAAAATACTACACGTAATATCAGTTAAATCTTGACCAGTTCGCATAACGTTTAGGTCATAATCGGGAGTGATATTGAAAAGAGCCAGCACTTGATCAAGCATTTCTCGATGCTGTGCGGTAACGCAAACTTTGCTTTCAATTTCCGACTCATTTCTCAGAGCCTTTACTAATGGCGCCATTTTTATTGCTTCAGGGCGCGTACCAAACACAGTTAATACTTTCATAGCAATACTTTACACAATACCACGACTGTCAATCACAACTTTATTTGCCCACATTTCAGTCCTAACAGCTCTAAACTCCGTATGATCAACTAAAACTGCCATCACCTTAGCTTGTTCGAATGCTTGCTCTAAGGAGACTAATTTAGCGTTCGTCCCCTCAAACTCTAGTGGTAAAGCGTCAATATTAGGTTCGACCACCAAAACTTCAAAATTACTTTGCTTGGCTAGAGAAAGCGTAATATCAAGCGCTGGGCTTTCACGTAAATCATCTATATCTGCTTTAAAAGCAAGGCCGAAACAAGCTACAACGGGGCGTTTAAACTCATCAGCTTCTGTTAAAATCTTATTTAAAACATAGCTTGGTTTAGCGTCATTAACTAATCGAGCTTGCTTAATCAGCTTAGATTCTTCAGGCGCTGAACTCACTATAAACCAAGGATCAACCGCTATACAGTGTCCACCAACACCAGGGCCTGGATTTAATATGTTTACACGAGGGTGGCGATTAGCAAGCTTTATGAGCTCCCAAACATTAATACTCAACTTATCACAAATAAGTGACAGCTCATTGGCAAATGCAATATTTACATCACGAAATGAGTTTTCAGTTAACTTAGCCATTTCTGCAGTACGAGCATTAGTAATTAAACACTCACCTTTAACAAAAGTTTTATAAAGAGCAACTGCTTTTTCAGAACACCCCGGTGACATACCACCAATAACACGGTCATTTTCAACTAATTCTCGTATCACATGCCCAGGAAGAACCCTCTCAGGACAATGAGCCACATTAACATCTGGGTTAATTGGGTCTTGTTGCGGAAAAATAAGGTCTGGACGAGCTTCAGCTAACCATTTAGCCATTTGCTCTGTAGCTCCAACAGGTGATGTAGACTCAAGTATCACCAAATTGCCAGGCCTTAGGGTTGGAGCTATTAACTCTACAGCTGATTGAATAAACGAAAGGTCCGCATTAAGTTTATTATCTAGCGGGGTTGGAACAGTAACAAGAAATGCATCAGATTCTTTAGCTTGCCTAGAAGCAGTTAATTTACCAACAGCCACAACACTTTTGACAATAATATCAAGATCAGGCTCTACAATGTGCACTTTACCTTCATTTACAGTATCAACTGTTTCAGGATTTATATCGACACCAGTTACATTGATACCACGAGAAGCAATAACCGCAGCTGTTGGTAAACCAATATAACCCAAACCAACTACTGAAATATTACTAAAAATCATAATTTATCTATCGCTAGGTGCCAAAAACGGCTTAAGATAACATGTTCTGCAATGAGCAAACAATTATAGTTTCACTATAAATCGTTTTTAAGGTAGCGAAAAAAGAAATTTAACAACTTAAATTGACGCTTTATTCTGGTAGGTTGTCTTAACAAACGATATAGCCACTCTAAATGCCACAATCGCCAAACTTTTGGGGCTCGTTTCACTTTTCCAACGAAGACATCATAAGTACCACCAACGCCCATATAAAAAGCAGAAATACCGCTACTTTTTAATTTTTCTATTAGCAGTTCCTGTTTAGGTGACCCCATAGCAATCGTAATTATATCTGGCTTTGTTGCTTTAATATTAGCGATAAGCGCTTCATAGTCAGAAAAGTAACCACTCTCAGAGCCTACCACATTGACCTGATACCTTTGTTGTAATTTATTGCGGCACTTTACCAGAGTCTCGTCAGTTGAACCAATTAAGAATACTCTGGATTGCTCTAGGCCTGCTTGTTTCATTACAGCTTGCCATAGATCAACACCAGCAATTCTTGCTAGCTTTTGCCCCGTCTTTCTTTCAAGCACTTTTACTACACCAATCCCATCAGCGTAAGGGATAGTTGCATTTAATACGGAGTTTCGCGCTTGAATATCATTTTCACAAGTTAATACTTTTTCTGGGTTAATTGCGATAGCAATACCTGGAACGACTCTATTCTCAAAAAAAATTTGAGATAAAACATGCTCAATATTAGAAAAAGGCTTAACTTTAATTTGACCTACGGATATGCTTTCAAGACGGCAGTTAGAACTCATTTATTTAGTAATTCTCTATAAACACTGATTACTTTGTTAGCAACAACAGAGAGTTTCTGCTGCTGGCCGCACAATATAGCATTTTCAGACAAAGATTTATAATCATTATTATTCAGTATTTTTTGAAGGCTAGCAGCCCAGTCATTAGCTGAAAACTTAGAAACACACGGTAATAAGTATCCATTTTTAGATTCTTTAACTTGCGCGTTACCACCATCCGTTGCAGTAGCAATAACTGGCACTCCGCAAGCCATTGCCTCTGTTAGTACTAAACCAAATGACTCGTTTGCGCTTAAATTTATTAAGTAACGACTTTTTGCATACAACTCAATTAA
Organism: Pseudoalteromonas sp. NS-SX12; assembly: GCF_057367955.1. Taxonomy (NCBI): domain Bacteria; kingdom Pseudomonadati; phylum Pseudomonadota; class Gammaproteobacteria; order Alteromonadales; family Pseudoalteromonadaceae; genus Pseudoalteromonas; species Pseudoalteromonas sp. NS-SX12. The sequence continues at coordinate 496,275 of NZ_CM170634.1, forward strand.
GCTCTTTTGTTCAACATAGCCGAATAACGTGATCCTATGACTCGATTGGTTAGCGCTCTTTATAGAATCTTGCTTTAAAGGCCCCTCTCCAGCAATAGCGATATTTAAAGAAGTATTTTGTACAGAATCCAATATGTCAAAGAGCCTCTGAATACCTTTATTTTCATCTAACGTCCCTACAAAAATAAGGTCAAACTCTTTATTGCTTCCAATAGGAGCAAATTCATCAGCAATACCTGCGCTTATAATTGACATACTCTTCGCTTTCAAAGCACAGCGCTGCATTAATGGCTCACTAACAAAAATTGCATGATCTAACTTACTAAATAAAAAGCGATAAGCCTTATTTGGTGGTTCATAGTGATACACATCACTACCGTGAAAAGTCGCTACCAATTTCACTTTGGGGTTACGAAATAGTTTATAGCAATATGCCAGCACTATCGTAGGAAAGAAAAAGTGAACATGAATAATATCAAACGTTTTTCGGCTAAAAATAAAACCTTTAAAAAAAGCCAATAAAAACAGTACATAACGCTTTAAAAAGCTCCCAGCATCACGAGCTTCTTTGGGCATTTCAAAATAACTAACATCCAAATTTTTTGAGTTTTTTATAGCTGAAACTTGGTTGCGAACAAACTTTCCTTGATAAGGATTCTCTTTTGAAGCGCACATATTTGTAATAACTAAAATATTCATAAACTCTTCAACAAACTATTACTTCTGTTTTACTTCAAGAAAGCCAAGATCAAATGTATTCTAAGTAAATTAGTCTTCATAAAATTCATCTATTTAAAATACCGCTTTTGAAAGGATGGACACCTATTGGAAAAACATTTAGCCCAATGGCCAAAAAATTGATAGAAGCCCACTAGTGAAAGTTAAGAATTATGCATTGCAGTTCGTTCAAAAATCAAGAGAGGATTGCCTATTAGCCGATAGTAGCTAGAAATTTCTGTCATCAAGATACAATTAATAAAAAGAAATGTCGGTATTCGAAGTTATAAACGCTTCATACTACTAATTTTTCCTTTGAATCATTAATAGTATGAACATACGTTTCAATATAAATACTCTTATTTAATTTAGCCGAACACTTCTCCGAGCAATGATGAAACCCATAATAAATAGTAAGAATAGAAACATTGAACCACCCGATGAAGCTGTTTCTTCACCTCGATTCTCTAAAACTGTACGGCTATTATCTAATGGGTAGGCATCCGCGCCATCAGCAACTCCATCGTTATCATCATCAGTATCTGCATTATTGCCAATACCATCACCATCTGTATCTAAGGCTTCTGTCGGATCTAATGGGAAGGCATCTTCATCGTCAGGAACCCCATCATTATCATCATCCATATCAGCATTATTGCCAATACCATCTCCATCTGTATCAACTGATTCAGTTGCATCTAATGGAAAAGCATCTTCATCGTCAGGAACACCATCGTTGTCATCATCCGTATCATCATTATTACCAATCCCATCACCATCGGTATCTAATATTATTTGGATTGGAAATTTGATCGTCGATAAAGCTTGACCTTGAGTAACTACAACTTCAACTTCGAATGTTTGCTCAGCAGAGCCAACTGGTGCCTTAGCAGTGATAACACCCGACAGTAAATCAATTGCAAGCCACTCAGGACCTTTTTGAATCGAAAAATTGAAAGATTCTTTTACACCACTGAAAGCTTTAACCAAAATACGTTGATTTTCTCCTGTAAGGAAATCTACCGGTTCAATATCTTCAATAACTATTGTTTGAGCACTCTCATGAGGTAGTGCCATTAAAAACTCTTCTCCGAGTTCTTTCCCTTGCCAAACAAGATCAGCATGAACGAAGAGCATTTCTCTATTATGCCCAGCTGTATTTAAGTAGTGTGCATCACTCAAACGATATTGTTCATTAAAATATAAAATATCATCTGAATTATTGGATTGCACATCTAAATATTTTAAAGAGCTATCTGATAAAAGTGCTAAGCCACTATTATGGTCCGATATTTCATAAACGTTCTTATCTGAGTGAATTTTTTGTAACACTTCATCGTGATGCGAATAGACTCCATCATTAGCACTGATGAAATAAGTAGCATTATTTAGTGGTACAAAATCAGCAACAGAGAGATTTTCTGATAGCAAGCCATCATAACCTTCGGCAATATTTTGAATGCTGCCATTTTTGTAGACCCAAACATCCGACGGATATAACTCCGGTGAATGAGCACTATAATGGCGATGAAAATAAATACTCTCTTGATTTTTGAACAGTATTTGAGAAAGAGGCTCACAATAGGAACTTGTCCTCCATTCCATCATCGGATTCACACCAACAATAGCAAGGTTACTATCGCAGTAACGCTCCCATGTATAGGTGTAAGCTACACCTAAATTAGTGACTTGATAGTCACCGGGAATTTCTCCGTAATGAGAGGCTGCGATCATACTGACCCCTTGAGATCGATCTAATGACATAACTGCAGAGCCGCTTTCAATATCACTTGTGCTCCCCCATCCCGTTACATTTGATGCAATAAAATATAAAATATCGTTTTCTATTTTAAAGTTTTTGGGTTCCGTTATTCGACTATGCTCTGCTATATACGGGTATAGTGACTTGACTCGTTGATTTGATTTACTTTCTAAATCATAAACCCAAAACTCTGCATTTAAACCAGAATAGAAAATCGCATTATTATAAATAGCAAACTCTTGACTTCCGTTACTCACTGATTCGATCAACATAGAAGCATGTGTATCTGGGTGATATTGCCATATGGTCATATTAGAGTTTTCGGGACTAGTAGCGGAAAAATAAAGCACATCATTAAAGACATTTAAAAACGTAATTTTTTCATTTGAGTATTCTGCATAGCTGAAAACTAGATTATTTAAACGTGTAATTCGATCAAAGTAATAAATTGCTACACCAGTAGAGGGAGATGTTGCAACATAATACAAACCAGTATCACTCTCAGCAAATAATGCTTTTGTGCCCGAACTGCCCTCTACGCCAGGTTCTACGTCCAAAGGAATAAAGTCGTAATTCCCACTTTTCAAGACAGGTAATGATTGAAAAATATCTAACATCACATCTTCATTTATATGATAATCTGAAAGCGACAATTGACTGTTTAACACTCCTTTCTCATATGAAATAAACACTTTTTCATTATCAAGATTAAATCTATTCGCAGCGAACTTTTCTATTTCATCTATTGTTGTGTCCCCTGACACATCAATTACAGATATTTGATTCTGATACTTTAGTGATATCTCTATAGCTTTGACGGATAGAGATAGAAATAGAGATAGAGAACAAAATAATAGCAAGGTGTGAATACGCACTTAAAACTCCTTTTAATGATAAAGGTTCCTAATAATTTAGTTACTATAAAAAGTCGTCTGTTCCGTGAATATCAACTTGAACTGAGTTGACATTGTTTTTTATAGACTTTCTTTTGAGGCTACACTATTCGCCAATAAAGTTCTATAAAATTAGAATTACCTCCAACTCTGGTACCACCCCTTATTGTTCTGTAAAAATATGTTCTGTGTTTTATAAAAGTGTTTTGAGGGATAAATCATCAACTATTTGATAAAAACAAAAAGCACTTAGAGACAAACACTTAAGCTTTAAGTAAGAAGGTAATTAATATTCCTTCAACTTGGTTTAATTTGAGATAAGTAACTTCGCAGTTTATAGTTTATTAGACCAAACCTAATCGACATTAATAAATAATAAATCGAAACTCTCTCGCCACTTGTAACCTTTTTTCTAAATTCTTGATTAGCTATATTTCTATTAGACATTAAGTGTTTGTGCTTATTATAAAACAATGTAAAGCCTAAGCGCTTTTTGTTTTTGTCTGAGCTTATCCGATAGCTATCATGATCTGCCTTAACAATATAAGTAGGGGTATTAATTCGGTATCCATCGCCAAACATGTTTAATAACCTTACCCAGCAGTCATAGTCTTGAAAAGAAGGTAGATTTTCATCAAACCCTCCAATAGCACGTAAATACTCTGTTTTAGTTAATACTTGATTAGATGCAGAGTTGATATCAAGCATATCTGACAAGGTAACAACACCATCACTGCAAAAGAGTCTTTTTGTTTTGTTAGGCATTTGCCAATAATAGCCCGAGCAAACAAAGCTATAGTTTTTTAGATTCGCGACTAGTAGCTCTATGCGGTTATGAATAAATTCATCGTCATCATCAATACCAGTTATTAGTTCACCTTTCGCATGCTTTATAGCTGTATTTCTCGCTGCACAGGCTCCTAAAGGCTTCTCATGATGATAAACTCTTACTCTTTTATCTCTCTCAACTATCGACTCAAGAATGGTAGCTGTATTATCACTAGAACCATCATTAACAACAATCAGCTCTAAATTAGAATATGTTTGAAAAAGAACAGAATCTACTGCTTTAAGCAATTGCTCACTACGGTTATGTGTTGGCATGTATACTGAAACTAACATTAAAGCCCTTTTCTTTTAGCTTCTGCATGCTCTCTGCCATAGTTTCCACCGGGCAATAAGTGCAACTTCACTCTATTAAAAAAGTGTACATATGGAATAAGAAAAGCAGGCCAACTAGGCTTAAACCCAGTTTCAGTTCTCACTTCTTTAAAGCGAGTTGGCACATTTTCCCATACGCTTTCAATAAATTTATAATTGGCACTGTCTATCAGGTTATTTGATAAGAACGCATGAAAAATATTAAGCTCAGTAAATACAGGAATTACTGTAAATAATTGCCCACAAGTTATGTTGCCTCCGTTTATGATATAGCGTCCACCTCTTCCATATACAAACTCATAATATGTTAATTTCGCAAACTCATCAGAAGTCTTTAAATTTCCTGTGCGGGCCCTATAATCATCTAATAAAAGAGATAGCTCTCCCTTTGTTAAAGAGGGGTATCGCTTTTGTAAAATATCTTCAGCGGAGAAAATTTTAGTTCTATAAAGAATTGGGAATAGTTTAAAAAGCTCACCTACCACGCCTGAAAACTTCAAATATGCACCTCTTTGCAACACATCGCCTAAATACCCATCAAAGAAAACATGCGTAGAAGGTGACTGCTGTTTCGCATAATAATAAGCAGATAATAAGCGATAAGCCCATGAAGAAGCCCCACTAAACATCAATTCACACAGTTTTTCTTCTGATGCTAATTTTGGTGGCTTTAGGTAACTAAACTCATCATATTTATCGACATCTTTAGCAAACTGACGTGCAACAGGCCTATCTCCTGTATCTTCAGGTCCATAGGTATAGCCAAATGCATACTCCCCACAAGCAAGTATGAGGCGAGAGTCCATACCTCCGCTTATGGCTATTGATTTTTCTTCTTTTGGCCAATAACTACTTAATTGTTTAACAAACTCAATCACGTCATTTAATGGCGTTTTACTTTCGAAGTCAGGCGAGTAGTATTTAGTCGTACGACTCAAAGTTGTACAGGCACCAGGCTCTAAACGATAAATTGAATAATATGCAGTGTAATTACCAAAAAGACTACCGTGTTTTTCTAGAATACTTTGATATGCTGTATCCGGTTTTTTATTATCAAAACATTGAAGAGACGGTGCTACCGTTAAATTATCAGAGCGTTGGTCAATATAATGGGTAGATAAACCTAACGGATCAGTGAAAACTTTTACTTCTGCCCTAGTGATATAAGCAAGCGTAAACATACCCGCTGAAATTTGCTTAAAACAATTTAAACCTTCTGCATCATATGCTTTAGTTAACCCCTCAAGGTCATTTTTAATACCGTTAAAAATGAACCAGCCATAACAAAACCACCTACCATTCTCAGAATCAATTACAGGTTTATTTGGCCACTCACTCTTATCGTATTTTAGGCAAATTTTTTGGTTGTGAATTTCAGTAACAATAAGACCTGAATAGTCATTTATAGATTCGAATTCATTATATAATTTATCAATAGAAGCATTTAAATAAAGACCTCTCATAGCAACCTAAACTCCCGCTTCATTTGACTTTCTAATAAATAATTTCTAACAACAATACTCAGTAGCATTACAATATAAAAACAATAAACAAAAATTTCACTTGATCCATTCAATTCTTTGAATAGAGCAAAAACAATCACACTAACCGTCAGCAGAGAAAAATAAACTGCATTAAATTTTAAAGTGAACTCATTTTTATGAAGTAATGTCATAACGGTACTTGTAATCAAATTTCTCTGTGAAACAAGTAACACCAACGAAGCGAATAAGTTAATTAGTAATACTTCTTGCCAGAATTCTTCAAATTTACTCATCGTAAAAAAAGAATAAAGAGTTGTTAACACGGATATTAAAGGTAAAAGGAATAACAAGACCCATTTAAGGTTATTATTTATTTTATCTATCGCAGTTCTACTTCTTAACTCTACAGCGTTATTTAACTTTTCTAGTTGTAAATTTAAATAGGTTCTAGGTAACAAGGTAATAAGACCCAACAAGAAAGATAAACTAGAAATAATCACAACTTGATGTGGCAGAAACAAATACTCTGACACCTTAGGCATTACCCAAATAACCCCTCCAGTTAGAAAGTTACTTGCACCAATATATAGAGCTTGTGAAAATATATTACCAAACCCACTGAATGTGATTTTTTTCGTACAAAACTTAAAAGCCTCAAACAGAGAACAGCAAACCAACAAACTAGAAAATAATACATACATTGATTTAGGTGTAATACTATCTAAATAAAACAGTACTAAACTACCAATAAGAAACCCAATTAATAAAAGTACTTCAGCGACAACGGCACTTTTAAACAGCTGTTGTCTAATCCATTTATGACGTAAGTTTTGATAACCAACCAAACCACAAAAAAGGGTTAAACTAGGTATAAAATAATGCAGTACACCTGCTTGATATATTGAAAATAATATAATTACCGCAGGAAAAATTGATAGGTAACTACCCAGTAGAGTTTGAAGTTCCTTATCTTCGTATTGTGCTTTTAATAAAAGAAGAGAAAAACCTTGGGAAAGCACCATGCTTAAGCCTATTACAAATGCAAAATCTGTCAGTACATTCACGCTATTTTCCGAGCCAAACACAATCCCTAGAACTGTTGCAAATAATAAGCGAGAAAGCCCAGGTGCACCTGTAGCAAATAAAGCCAGAAACTTATTTAGCATCGGGCGATGTATCCCTGCGGCCATTCACAAGTGCAACTAAGATAATAGGAAATAAGATCGAAGAGTAAGCATTCATAAAAATTGGATTTACCAAACTATATGTAGCAATCAACAAGAAAAACGCTAATACTCCATATTTCAATTCGCCTGATTGCTTCATGAAATAACGATAAAAGCGATAAAAAGTAAAAATGAATAAGAACAAGCCTAAATATCCGTATTCGCCTAAAATCGACGAAAAGTTTGAATCATATATTCCATCAGTTTCTAAAAAGAAACGTGAGGTAGCTAGCCCTATTTTCCCATAAACCCAACTACCTTCAGATAACACCGTCCCATAGGATGCAGCACCAGTGCCAAATGGAAAATACTCAAAAGACAGTGCAAATGCGAAGTAAATCATAATACCGCGAATATAAGCAGAAGCGACAGGATCATCCAACCAGTCAAAATTAGCAACAGTGATCTCCCAATTTTTGATAAGGATCTCTTGTAATCCAAAGTTTAGGCCAACCCCAACCACTATTGCAGTAACTATAAAGCCTGCAAAAAGTATTTTGGGTGATTTAGCAATTGCTCCAATAGTCGAATATACAATAGATATAAAAGGAGTTCGCACACTTGAAAGCACACCAAAAACTAGCATTGTTAATGTAGCTAAGCAAAACTTAGCAATTGTTACAACGCCTTTTCTAAACATATAGAATAAAAAACAGAATGCAGCCATTGAACCTAGATTTCCAGTATCAGCTTGAAACCCAACAGGCCTGAGTTCTCCTAAGCGATATTGTACTCTCGCGCCTACCCAATCATTCATTGTATCACCGAGCGCAAGGTTTAATAAAAAGCCTAATATAGTTAAAGCAAAAAGAACGTGTACAAGAGAAGAGCATTTCCTCCCATCTAATATCACGATGAAAAAAACCAAAAAAATAAAAAATTTGAGGTGAATGATTGATTGTAGAACAATCATCCATATTGGACGGAGACCAAATGAATTAAAAGAAGTCACAACAAAAATAAAAAATAGAAAAATAAGCAACCCTCTTAATGCTCTAAGCTCCTTGTCTTCAATTTTTTTTATTGCCAAATAAACTATAGCGACTAAAAGAAAAACTTCATCTAACATTGAGAAAAGAGGTGAAACAGCCCCAGCTAGTGCTGTTTGAAAAAAGGTTGCTATGCCAAAAAGATATACCAGCGCCAATTTTCCACCTAACTCGCTTTTAGCTTATCAGCAAACTCAGAGGTAAATAAACGTATAAAAGGATACGAAATGAAAAGTAATGCCCCAAACAAAGTAATTCCAACACAAATCATTGCTCTCTTAGGACCGCTTTTTCTCTCAACAACTATTGCTGGCTCAATGGTTTTCAAAGCATATTCATCACGAATATTTGCCAACATCAAGGTCTTTTTGTTTTCTGTAATTAAGTTATACGAGAGCTGGTTTAGCTCTACAATATTATTTTTTGCTATTTCTTTTTCTAAATAGGCAATACTTTTCTGTGCTTCTGCAATATCTTCACTCCGAACCTTTTCATTAAATTCTAGAATTAAGTTAGTAACAACATCACGTGTAAAATAAGGAGAGTAAAAGTTGGCACGAACTGTAATCAAAGAGGATTTTTTTTCATATTCGAAACTCACTACACGTCTAAAAGCTTCATACAGCTCCCAATCTGACGGAGGGTTTGTGAATGGATAAACTACTTTCCGAGTCCATGCTTTGTTATCTACATCATATACTTCAGGGTCAAACTTTAACTCTTTTGAGCTAATATCCCACCCATTAGCAGCAATAAGAGCGGGCGCTAGTTCATATTTTTCAATAAAAGGGAGAATGAATGCTTTGGACTTGAGTAACTCACTATAATAAAAGCTTTTATCAGTTTTACCACCTAAGTTAACTCCCGCCATTGATGCTAAACTTCCTAACCCACCAGCCATTGATGCTAAGCTACTTGTTTTATCTTGTTCAGCTAAAGTAAGTTTCGCTATAGAGGAGTACTTATTTGGAATAGATAGAGCAATCCAAACAGAGAACCCTGCACTTAATAAAGTACCTAGCAATGTTAAGTATTTGAATTTCCACATTAGCTTCAAAGCACTTAATAAATCCAATTCACCAAGTGCTTTTTTATCATTAACAACAGCTTCCACTTATCGTTTCCTATCTAGATTGACAAAGCCGCCCAATTCTACACTATTCAAATTTCAAAAGTAATGTGAATAATTCACATCTTTTATCTATTTGTGCTAACATCTACGCCCTTTTAAAGCTATTTACACCAACATTATGACTGAAATTGTACGAATTCTGGACTGCCCTTGTTATCCCGTAACCGAGGATGAGGCACGCCAAAAAATAAAAGAATTTGTAGATAATCAGTCAACTGGTTATTCGGTTGCAATTAATGCCGAAAAGCTAAGCAAATACAAAGAAGATGCCAAGCTTAGAGAGATCATCGATAACTCACTTTACCCTTACCCTGATGGCGCAGGTGCGGTTATTGGTGCGAAATGGCTTCATAAAAAGCACTCTGCAAAAATCAACTTTCCGATTATGACACTAGAAGAATGCAATAAGTATGGCTGGGCATTATTTATTGTGGGTGCAAAAGAAGAAACACATAACAAAGCAATCGAGATTATTAAGCAGCGATATCCTAACATTAATCTTGTAGGCAATATGCATGGCTACCATGAGCAACAAGACGTTATTGATGCAATTGCAAAAATAAAACCTCAAGTTGTAATGATCGCGATGGGCTCCCCAAGGCAAGAGTATTTTGCCCATAAACTAACAAATCAAGTAAGCAATGTTTTTGCTACAGGCTGTGGTGGAGCGTTAGATATTATTGCAGGAAATTTAAAACGGGCGCCAGAATTTTACATCAATAACAATTTAGAGTGGCTTTACCGCTTAGTACAAGAGCCTTGGCGCTGGAAGCGTCAGCTAGTATTACCGGTATACTTCTCTAAACTGTTCAAAGCCAAGTTATTTGGAAAATAAAAAAAGCCGCATATGCGGCTTTTTTTATTTATGCTTATTAATAATTAAGCAATTCATCAATTATTTTCTGAGAAGCTTTACCGTCACCGTAAACTTGTTCAAGTGACGAAATATCTTTAGCCTGCGCTCGTTTAACAGCCGCAATTATCGCACCATAATCAGCACCGACAAGTTCATTAGCACCGATTTCAATGGTTTCAACCCATTCAGTCTCATCGCGCATTGTTACACATGGTGCATAGTTGAAGTAAGCTTCTTTCTGTACACCACCTGAGTCGGTTAGAACTAACTGTGCAGACATCTCTAATCGTAACATTTCTAGGTAAGAGATTGGCTCAATAATTTTGATATTACCCAATTGTTCTTCAAGACCTTGAGACTCAATAATATTACGAGTTCTAGGGTGTAAAGGTAGAACAACGTCTGTCGTTTTTGCTATTTCAGCTAATGCTTTAATAATATTACTTAAACGCTCAGGGCAATTGGTATTTTCTGCACGGTGAACTGTCGATAGTATGTAACCTTTTTCAGAAACATCAAACTGCTCCAAAGTTACTTTTTCTTTCGCAATATTTTGATAATGCAAAGTCACATCAAACATTACATCACCCACATTGCACACACCGTTGGTGATACCTTCTTTTGCTAAGTTTTCTACCGCTACATTTGTAGGGCAAAACAGTAAACTAGAAACGTTATCAGAAAGAATACGATTAACCTCTTCAGGCATTTTCATATTAAACGAACGCAGCCCTGCCTCAACATGCGCTACTTTAATATGCAACTTAGATGCAGCAAGTGCACCTGCCAAGGTAGAATTTGTATCACCATAAATCAACACCCAATCTGGCTTTTCTTCTAGCAATACCTTTTCAACTTCAATTAGCATTTTGCCAGTCATTTCACCGTGGTTACCACCTGAAATGCTAAGATTGTACTTTGGCTTTTTTATACCTAACTCTTCAAAGAATACATCAGACATATTGGCATCAAAATGCTGCCCAGTATGCACTAAAATTTCTTCGATGTGTTTATTGCCGTCAACTTGATTGTGTGACTCAATGGCATTCGAAAGAGCCGCAGCTTTAATAAACTGAGGACGAGCGCCAAGAATGGTAATTATCTTCATATTAAAAACTATTGATTGCGTTTATTACTTTTTGAGCATCTTCTTCGCTCATATATGGGTGCATTGGTAAACTAAATACATTTTTACTCAACTTAGCACTGATAGCTAAGTCGCTTGAGCTATAAGTTAAGTGTGAAAAAGCAGTCTGCAAATGCATAGGTGTGGCGTAGTATACCATGCTTGGAATACCGTGTTGCTTTAAATGTGCCATCACAGTGTCTCTCTCTTCATGCTGCAAAGTATATTGCGCCCATGAACTAGATTGATTTGCAGGCACAAACGGTTTAATAAATTCAGATTTAATATTTTCTGAATAAAAATCTGCTAATTTATTGCGAGCAATAAGCTCTTCATCAAAAATAGCCAACTTCTCCAGCAGTATCGCTGCCTGAATCGTATCTAAGCGACTATTTAGGCCAATACGTACATTATCGTATTTATCTTGCCCTTTGCCATGTACTTTTAATGACTTAACCATTTCGGCAAGCTTTACATCATTAGTAAATACCGCACCACCATCACCATAACAGCCAAGAGGTTTAGCAGGAAAAAAGCTTGTCGTTGCAATATCACCAAAGCCACCTGCTTTTCTACCATTTAGCGTACCGCCAAAGCCTTGCGCAGCATCTTCAACAATCTTTAAATCATATTTTTGTGCTAACCTTGACAAAGCTTCATAATCAGCTGGCAAACCAAATAAATCAACAGCGATTACTGCCTTTGGTCTAAGCTTGCCTTTTGAAATCGTATCATTCAGCTGTTTTTCTAGGCTATTAATACAAAGATTAAAAGTACGCGCATCTACATCAACAAATACAGGGGTCGCACCTACAAGACTTACAACTTCTGCAGATGCAAAGAAAGTAAATGAAGGCACAAAAACAGCGTCGCCCTCGCCAACATTTAATGCCATAAGGGCCAACTGAAGTGCATCTGTACCATTTGCAACACCAATAGCATGCTCAACACCGACATAAGCAGCTAACTTGGCTTCTAATTCTTTACACTCATCGCCCATAATATATTGACCTGAGTCTAAAACATTATTGATGCGAGAGTTAATTTTATCCTGCAAATGATTATATTGGGCTTTTAAGTCTATAAACTGCATTACTTAGCTTTCCTTGATTACGACATCATTTTTCAAAATATAACGGGCATTGGTGTGCTTGCATTTTACCTCAGCTGAACCTGACAGGGGCAAATCTAATTGTTCACCAAATTCACTCATCCAACCTATTTGTTTAGCAGGAACACCTACAACCAAGGCATAATTTGGTACATCTTTATTTACAACTGCCCCTGCCCCCACGAACGAGAACTGCCCTATAGTCACACCACATACAATAGTGCAATTAGCACCTAACGTAGCGCCTTTCTTAACAAGGGTATCAAGGTATTCAGACTTTCTTTCGATTAATGAGCGAGGGTTGTAAACATTGGTAAAAACCATACTTGGGCCACAAAAAACACCATCTTCAAGAGTCACGTTATCGTATACAGAAACATTGTTTTGTATTTTAACATCGTTCCCTATAGTAACCTTGTTGCCAACAAAGACATTCTGCCCAAGAGACACACCTTTTCCAATTTTTGCACCGCCACACACATGCACAAAGTGCCAAACACGAGAGTCATCACCAATTTCAGCTCCATTATCAACGATCGCTGAGTCATGTTTAAAATATGTCATTCTAAGATCCAAAAAAATGAGGCTTTCACCTCATTTTAAATTATTTAACTTTAGCTAAAAGTGGGTGTGCCTTATCTGGGCTATCCACAATATCCAGCGTTCTAATCGCTTCTACTGTTTCTATTGCAACTCTATTCTCTTCGAGGCCAAATCCATTACCTTTCAATATTTCCTCGTAACTGCGGGTATGCAGGTCCGTAAAACCTCCTGAGAACTCTAACTCTTCTTCACCAATAGTAATACTTCTATAAGTGCGTTTGCCTTCTTTGATGGCAATATCTGGAAGGTTGTTTGCATCGATTGATAAGAACCACTTGACGCGCGCTTTTTCATATTCAAGGTAACCCGATGCAGTTTTTTCATCCCTATGATGAACTTCATTTGCTTTTAAATCACCAAAAACAAAATGTAACATATCGTAAAAATGCACACCTATATTGGTAGCTACGCCACCAGACATATGATCATAACCTTTCCATGAAGTCATATACCACTTACCACGTGATGTCATATAAGTTAGGTCAACATCAAACACTTCATCAGGTGCAGAATTAGCTACTTTTTCTTTAAGGGCAATAATTGAAGGGTGTAAGCGCAGTTGTAAAATAGTGCTTACCTTAGTGCCATAAATTTCTTCATATTGCTTTAACACATCAATTTCTTGTGAGTTAAGTACAAGTGGTTTTTCACATATTACATCAACACCTGAACGCAAAGCATATTGCATGTGAGGGTAATGAAGGTGGTTAGGCGAACAAATCGAAATATAGTCTAATTTGTTCCCTTTAAGCGCTTCATTTTCAACATATAGTGCAAACTTCTCAAATTCTGTAAAAAATTCAGCATCAGGTGAATGACTATCGATAATACCGACCGAGTCATTAATATCCATTGCTGCTACGAGCTCGTTACCTGTTTCAGTAATTGCTTTCATATGGCGCGGTGCAATATAACCTGCGGCACCTATTAGCGCGAATTTTTTCATTCTTTACCTAAGCCTTAATAACATTATTGAATGACTGAGTATATTTACCACGTGTATCGATAATCACCTGGCTGTGTTGTTGTAAAAGCTCATAATCAAAGTCGTCGTGATCTGTAGCAAGAATTACAGCATCATAAGTATCTAGAGATTGCGGAGTAAGCTCAACACTCGAAAGGTCAAAGCTGTGCTCTCTCATTTTAGGAAACTTTAACACATGGGGATCAGAGTAATGAACAATAGCCCCTTTCTCTCGCAGGATTTCCATAAGCTCAACCGAAGGAGACTCTCGCATATCATCAACATTTTTCTTATATGCAATGCCAAGCACTAATACTCGGCTACCTTTTACTGACTTTTCACGCGAATTCAAAGCATCAACTGTTTTATTAATAACCCACTCAGGCATAGCTGTATTCACTTCACCAGCAAGCTCAATAAAACGAGTATGAAGACCAAACTCTCTCGCTTTCCATGTCAAGTAAAATGGGTCAATTGGAATACAGTGACCACCTAAACCAGGCCCCGGATAATAAGGTGTAAAGCCAAAAGGTTTAGTCGCAGCTGCTTTAATAACTTCATGAATATCTATACCCATTTTATCTGCTACAACTTTCATCTCGTTCACTAAACCAATATTGACGGCTCGATGAATATTCTCAAGTAGTTTAGTCATTTCTGCCGCTTTTGTTGAACTAACTGGCACTACTTGATCAATTGCTGGTGAGTAGAGCGCAATACCAACATCTGCACAGTTTTCCGTATGACCGCCACACACTTTAGGTATTGTGCGAGTTTCAAAATTTGGATTACCTGGGTCTTCGCGTTCTGGAGAATAAATTAAAAAGAAATCATCACCTACGCTTAGATTTGCTGATTCTACTCGAGGTAACAACTCTTCTTCTGTGGTACCTGGGTAAGTAGTACTTTCAAGTGATAGAATTTGACCTTTTCTTAAATAAGGTACAATAGCTTCAGTTGTATCGATAACATAGCTTAAATCAGGTTCGCGGTACTTATTTAAAGGAGTTGGGACACATAAAATAAGTGCATCAGCTTCAGATGCCCTTGAAAAATCAGTAGTTGCCTCAAATCCACTCTCTAAGGCAGACTTAATACGGTCTGAGTGAATATGTTCAATATAGCTATTACCATTATTAACAGCATCTACCTTGTTGGTATCAATATCAATTCCAATAACTTTGAAGCCAATTTCAGCGTATCTAAGTACAAGAGGGAGTCCAACATAGCCGAGACCTAAAATACCAATAACCGCCTGTTTGCTTTCGAGCTTTTCTAACAAACCCTGTTTATGCTGACTCATTTTTTACCTTTTAGATTGTCGCAAAATCTTTAAACAAACAATTACAGCCTGTTTAATAAAATACTGGATGCGCATTTTATAGTTAATACTTTACAGATGCAATTTAGAGACTAGTTCTTCGCAAGTTGATTTGTAGTAGACTTCTTTTGCTTGCCGATACGAAGCACTCTCCTAATTTTTACCGTAACACGCCAAATGCTACTCATTATTCGATAATAAGCATACTGAATAACTAAAAAAGCAAAGAACATTATGTACTCAGGCACATTATAAACTTCAGATATAACACCGACTGCAGCGAGCAAACTTCCCATAGAACAAATTACAAATAGTGTTTTTTTGGGACCAATACCAAGTCTTTGCATTATATGATGTAAGTGCTCTCGATCAGGCTTGAACGGCGATTGTCCTTTTTTAATTCGGCGACATATCGTCGATACAGCATCCATAATCGGTAACGCACATATCCATAATGCTGTTACGGGGCTTAAAGCGATGACTTCACCTTGGGAACCTTCTAGTAGCAGCCAAATAACAGTAAAACCAATAACGGTGCTCCCAGCATCTCCCATAAATATTTTAAAACGCTGCCCTAAAGGAATGCCTAAATTCATTAGAATATAAGGAATTGTTGCTATCACTATCGTTACAGAAAATGACAATAACTCCTTATTACCTGATAAATAAAATAATATAGACATCGCAGTGAACGTAACCGTTGCTAAACCTCCAAGTAAACCGTCAATTCCATCTACCATATTAAATGCGTTTATCGCACCAACAACTGCAATTATCGTCACTAAGTAACCAAAATAAGATAAGTTTAGGTCAAACGGCCCGAGCATTTGCCCGACATTAGTCAGCACTAAACCAGCATAGGCCATCATCACAGCTGATATACCTACTTGTAGTGCTAGACGCAGTTTAAAGCTAATATCCAGTAAGTCATCTAGCACACCAACTGCGAGCAAAATTCCAGCACACGCTAAATAAAGATAGGGGGATGTAATTGTTTCAGGGAAGACATATAAATAGCTAAAAACAACAACAAAAATAGCCAAACCACCAACTAGCGGCACTTTACCATTATGAATCTTGCGTTCATTTGGCACATCAACTAAATTGATTGCATGAGCTAACTTTCTAAAAAAGAACAAGCTCAAAAACGAGCCAAAGAAAATCCCTACGCTACTTAGTATCACCTTAAAGAAAACCCATACTCGTTTATGCTAGTTGATATATAACCAGCTTATGAAGAAAATTTTGAAATACGAAAAACGTCGTTGATATTATATATTGTTAATAACAAACTCAACTTAACTGGCGCTATTTTAGCTTAAATAGCTTAAATCGCCATAGAAAATGTTAGGAAATTTGTAATCTGTATCAATTATTTTAAATTAATGCAGTATAGGAGTATTATACCCATTATCTCAACCGTCAGGTGCCGGCATGCTGTCATTTAAAAAAAAACTATTAAATCAATTGCCAAAGAAACTTAGACTACTTATTTCAAAAGTAAAATTATTTATAAAAAGCCCTCGTTTAATTTTTGTCTCGGGTTCTTCTTTCAACCAAACATCAACGCCTGTATGCATTATTTCATTCCCTAGAGCGGGGTCTAGTTGGGTTGGTTCTATTTTGGGCTCTGCTGTTAATGCTAGATATCTTAGAGAGCCTATAACAACAGCTTTTTTTTATAAAAAGAAACAAAGCGCTAGTGTCTTTAGCAAAGCGAAATGTGAGGACTGGTGTGCCTACTCGAAATTAATTTCGGATTCATTAAACGCAAAACTACCTGAAATAGATAAAGTAGTTCCCTTTCCCAATCAATGGTATACGCCAAATCAAGCCAAACTGACAGTAATAAAAGAAATCAACCCACTAATAATAAAAGACCTTTTAGAATTAGGAATTGAGCCAATTTACTTGATTCGGCACCCTTTTTCAGTTGCAAAAAGTTACAAAGCGCTAGGCTGGGATAGAAAAAATCAATTTGAGACTCGCTTTTCAAAAGAAGAAATTTCTCGCCTTTTGACTAACCAACCAGACTTACTTGAACAGGGCTATTTTTATCAAATAGGCTTTTTGCAGGGTCTGATAGAAGCACAGTGCCGCTCAATTGAGTTAGCACCCATCATCTATGAAAACCTTGTAGAGAACCCTATTTTAAGTTTTTCTGAAATTTTCAAAAAGCTACAGCTTAATTTTAATGATAGCATAGAGCAACGCTTAATGAGCTCTCTTACTTTAAGCAAAGATGTAAAACCTGGTGACTTTGGATTAGTGCGTAAACAGAAAGAGTTATGCAC
This sequence comes from Pseudoalteromonas sp. NS-SX12, assembly GCF_057367955.1. Taxonomy (NCBI): domain Bacteria; kingdom Pseudomonadati; phylum Pseudomonadota; class Gammaproteobacteria; order Alteromonadales; family Pseudoalteromonadaceae; genus Pseudoalteromonas; species Pseudoalteromonas sp. NS-SX12. The sequence continues at coordinate 513,914 of NZ_CM170634.1, forward strand.
AATAAAAGTCAGCGAAGATGAATATCAAGATTTCATTGAAACTATTGACGGCTATTTAACAGGGTTTAAATTAACTTACACTTCAGTACTTCCAACTTATTCAAACGTTATTAGAGTTTCTTTTACAGAATTTGAGGAGAATTTATGAATTGGCGACAAAGTGCTGTTAATTCGGCCGTGCTAATTCTCGAAAAAGCCTTATCATTATCATCTGGATTGTTGTTAACAATCCTCATTGCACGTAATTATAGCCAACAAGACTTCGGTAAGTTCGCATTTATCTTAGCTACGGTAGCCATTTTTTTACCACTTTCAAGAATGGGGATGAGCAACATTATTTCTCGCTTATTCACCAAATACCCCTTAAATACTAAAAACATCCTGTCAAACGCCATTAGAATTAGATTATTTGGAGCTGTTATAGGTTTGACTCTAAGTACCACTTATCTTTACTACATAAACTCAAATGAAATATACCTCATCTTGCTTTGTCTGTTTTTTAGTAGCTTCGTCGCTTTCAATGTATCTGAATTTTATTTTTTAGCAAAAAACAAAATTCTAACGACAGCCAAAGTAAAAGTTGCTATTCAACTACTTTTTCTGACCCTGAAGATAAGTTACATTTTAAATCAAAGTAATATTGAAAGCGTTGTTTTACTTCACTGCTTGGAGCACGTTGTAGTTGGCATTATTTTGTATGTTCTCGCGAACTTTAATATATCAATGCAACCAAAGTTGCAAAAAAAGAAATTTTCTAGGTCTTTAGCAAAAAAAGGAGGCTGGCTTCTTCTATCTGCAACAGCATCCGTTTTATACTTAAAGATTGACCAATTAATGATTCACGAAATTCTCGGGGCTGAGTCGCTAGCTCTTTATTCTGCTGCAACAAAATTGAGCGAGCTGTGGTTTATTTTTCCTGTATTGATAGCAAATGGATGTCAGCCTCTATTAGTAAAAATATACAATAACAAGAAGCACTACAATGAAGTGATTTTAAAGATATTAAGTATTTTTACGTTTGCCAGTTTATTAATAATTAGCTTTACATTACTATTTGGTGATGAATTGATTGTTCTTATTTTTGGAAGTAATTTTATACATTCAGGGAACATACTATCCATTCATATTCTTGCGACCCCTTTTATTTTCCACAGAGCTATTTTCAGTAAATGGCTTATTAATGAGAAGTTTTATAAATTCAGTTTAGCAAGCCACTTATCTGGCGCTTTAGTCAATATTGCTCTTAACTTGCTTTTGATTCCAGCATATGGAATTCAAGGTGCTGCATGGTCTAGTGTGATAGCATACTGCACAAGTGGACTTTTAATTTTATTTATCACTAAAAAAACTAGAGAGTTCTCGGTGATAAATTTAACAGCGTATTATGCTTGGGTTAAAATTTTGCCTAACAGCATTTTAAAAATATATAAGTACAAAGAGAATTTATTTGACAAGTAATTCCTTCAGATATGATATCAACAGCTTGAGAGCGCTCGCGGTTATCGCCGTTGTCATATATCATTTTAATGAATCGATATTACCCGCTGGATTTATTGGTGTAGACATCTTTTTTGTCATATCAGGGTTTCTGATGACTAAAATAATTTACGTTAAGTTTCAAAGTGGAAATTTTTCACTTCTTGAGTTTTATACTTCAAGAGCGAAGAGGATCTTACCTGCACTCACCATACTTTGCTTCGTGCTAGTTATATTTGGTTGGTTTAGTTTATTACCAAGTGATTATTCGCTGCTTTCTAAACATATTCTGAGCAGTCTTACATTTACATCGAATATTATTTATTGGACGGAGGCCGGTTATTTCGATCTAGCAGCAAAAGAAAAGTGGTTACTTCATACTTGGTCACTATCTGTTGAATGGCAATTTTATTTGGTATTTCCAGTTATTTTCTTTGTCCTGCTGCGCTCACTTAAACTACCAAAAATTAAAATTACATTAGTTGCAAGTTTTATAGCCCTATTTACCATGAGCGTCGTTGTTACCAATATAAAACCATCAATAGGATTTTATATTTTGCCTACAAGAGCATGGGAGTTATTGGCTGGTTCATTAGCATTTTTCTACCCTCTTACTCTAAATAAAAAGCAAACTAATACAGCGGCATTTATTTTAATCTCTCTGACCATCGCTTGCTTGTTTTTGCTAAATCAGGAAGTAGTTTGGCCATCATTTTCAACACTAATTCCAGTATCTGCAACAGCAGCTCTCATTGCATTAAATATTAATTTAAACTTCACAAAGTCCACTATTATTAACTTTTTTGGGAACATATCTTACTCACTGTACTTATGGCATTGGCCTATCTCTGTTTACCTAGCCTTTTCTGGCACTCATAAACAACTACTCAACATATTAATAGCCATTAGCTTAGCAATTGCCTTTGCATATTTATCATATAAGTATATAGAAACCCCTTACCGATTAACCAAACACAAATTTTACAAACTATTTGTAGGTTACTTGCTTATATTACTGTTAGCTTCCGTTGTTTATAAAAGTGATGGTGCGGTAACAAGTTTCCGCGGTATTAGCACCGGCAATAAAGCTGAATTTGTCAATAAATACAAAAATTACAAAATTGATCCTGATGGCTACTGGCATAAATGCAACACTAAGCTAAACCATGAAAAAACAGGGCTATTTGAGGTAGATAAAAGTTGTTTAAGAACAGCTTCAGAAGCAGTATTTCTGTGGGGTGACTCTCATGCAGGCGCCTTATCACCGGGGATTAGAAGTATTTTAAAAAACAATCGTCAATTTAGTCAGCTAGCGTCTTCGGGTTGCCACCCATACTTTCCCAGTTTTAAACAGAAGCACTTAAAAAACAATGGTGAAAAAGCATGCAATATAAGCAATCAATTAGCTTTTGAGTACATAAAAAACACCCCCCCAAAAACAGTTATCCTTACACAAGCAAAAAGCTTCCTAGATTATAATTGGGCAACGCTTGCCAAGGAATTACTAAAGATGGGGGTGCAAGAAGTTATACTCATAGGTCCAACACCACAATGGCAGCCAAATTTAGTAACGGCTATAGCAAATAGGCATTGGCAAAATTATTCTGGTTATATCACTGACACAGCGCTAGATAAAACAACTATCATTTTGGATAAAAAACTAAGAGAGAAATACAACAACAATAAATATTTAACTTATATTTCTCCAATTACAACACTCTGTAAACAAGAAAGGAAAACAATGTGTAAAGCCTTATTGTTTGATAAAAACAATAAAATCCCACTAGTTTTTGATTATGGTCATCTAACAAAAGAAGGGGCAATTGACATTGCTGAAAACGCCATAAAACCGTATATTGCACACATGTAACACTTTGAATAATCGATTTATGAACAAAGAAGAATTAAAAAAGCTCCCACTGACAGCATTTAACGAAACAAGTTGGTTAAAACCTTCGCTAATAATATTTGCCAATCTTATATTTATGGCGAAAGGGCTTCTGCTGTTTATTGCATCAATTGCCTCTAGAGATGGTGGTGCTAAGGTTTTAAATTTAATATACCCAGAACAATCTCAGCTATATATTGCCATAGCATTGTCAGTTATTCCTTTGGTGACTTTGGTAATGCTTACTATTGGCGAAGTTGAAGACTACTTAAAAATAAAAAAAGCTCTTTTTATTGCATGCTCAATGCAACTTGCTGCTGAGCTTTCATTTTTAGTTTCACAGATTCTTAACATGAAGCACTTTTTGAATTCATCACAGTTAAAAGTTTTTATTTTGCAAGCAGTTTTAATAATTTTAGTATTATTATCAAAAAGAAGCATGGCCTACTTTGAGCAACTATCAAAAGAAAAGGCGCTATTAAAAGAAGATAGCTAGCTATCTTCTTTTAATAGCTCATCAAGCATTTCAATACTTTTACCTATATCTTCATTCAAATCAGTATACATAAACTCTTTGTTGCTTTTAAGCCAACTAAGAGGTTTGTCATACCACTTTAATTTTTCTAATCTTTCAATAATACTTACTGGGAACCTATGTTTTATTAATTTTGCCGAGTTACCAACATACACACCATAAGGCTCTAATTTTTTCCTAGGGGGTATAACTGCTCTAGCGCCAACAACGCAGCCATTACCAATAGTTACACCACCCATCACAAAAACCTGATCCCCAAACCAGATATCATTACCAAGTATGGTATCTCCTAGGATTTCTACTGGTTGACTTTCTAAACCTGGAATAGTGCCCAAAACAGCTAAAGAAGGTGTGTTTGTGTTATGCATTCCATTTAATACAAACCTACACTCACTGCCACAAGCAAAATAATTACCTAACACAATTTTTTGAATGTTATTGTCAAACTTGATTTTTGAGCCGAAGCCTATACCGGATTGAATCCCAATATGTATATTTCCATACTCAGGGCTCACTCCCTGCCAGTTAATAAACGCATCTTTAGGAAATGAGCTTTTTCTCCCATCTTTATAATTTATATGATAAAAACCAGCACTCTCCGTTATATTTTCATGTAATTCTTTGTGAATAATAGTTAAATTCGGCATTTTTATAGTCACAATACGGTAAAAAGAAATATAATACCTTATCCTCTACGCTAAAAGAAAATACACATGAACAAAAAAATTTTAGTAACAGAGCCTTATTTACCAAATAAACAAACTTTTAATCAGTGTCTTGAAAGTATTTATCAGAATAAGTGGCTTACTAACAATGGCCCTCTTTATCAAGAGTTCTCTTCGGAGCTAAAGAAACTATTTAAGAGTGAACATTTACTCTTAGTTAGTAATGGTACCCTTGCTCTACAAGTTGCCTATAAACTTAAAAACCTTACAAACAAAAAAGTAATAACAACCCCTTTTACATTTGCAGCAACAACGACAGCTCTCGCTTGGGAAAATATTGAATTTGAGTTTTGTGATATAGACAAACACACTTGGAACCTTTGCCCAAACAAAACTGAAGACAGATTAAAACAAGGCTCTATTGATGCGATTGTTCCTGTCAATATTTTTGGCATGCCTTGTGATATGGAAGCGTTTGATTTCTTATCAAGAAAATATGGCGTACCTATTATTTACGATTCTGCCCATGCTCCTTTTTCAACCTATAAAGAACGCTCTATCTTTGAATTTGGAGATATTCACTGTGTAAGTTTACATGCGACAAAACTGCTTCATAGTGTTGAAGGGGGGGTTATCACCTTTAAATATAAAGAAGATTTTGAGAGAGCAAAAAAGCTTATCAATTTTGGACAAGACGAAAATGGTGTTGTTGAAGAGCCGGGTATTAACGCGAAACTTTCAGAGTTTCACGCCGCAATGGGGTTATGTGTTAGCAAAGATATAGAAGAACTAATCAATATTAGAAAGAAATTAATAGCACTATATAAGCAAAACTTAGAAGACTTTTTCTTATTTCAACACGCAAGCTACGACAGCACTATTACACCCATGTATTTTCCAATAAAGTGTGAATCTAAGAAGCAACTTTTAAATATCAAGTCTAAATTAGCAGCTAATAATATTTATGCCCGTCACTATTTTGACCCTAGCAATTTAAAATTTTTGTCATCACTTACAATTCCATCAACATGTAATACAATAGCATCATCGGTATTGTGCTTACCTCTAAGCTCACAATTATCAAACGTTCAAGTAAATACTATCTGTAAAATAATAAAAGAAAGCTAATGGAAAACTTAATTATTTATGGTAATTCTAGTATGGCTAGAACTTACTACTCGTATTTGAAAAAACACTATAATATTTTAGGTTTTGCAATCGAAAATAATTTATTTACTCAAGATCAGCTTCTTTACGGTAAACCTATCTATGAATTTGAAACACTTCATTCAGTTATCAACCTACCATTCAAAATGATTATTGCTGTGGGTTATAATGAAATGAACGATATTCGAACTCGAATTTTCAATACAGCCATCGAACTTGGTTATCAGTTAACCTCATTTATTCATCCTTCAATTGAGATACATGAAAATCTATCCCTTGGTTTAAATACTGTCATTTTTGAAAATACATCCATCCATTGTGATACCCAGATCGGCAATAATGTTTTTATTTCATCTGGCGTAAACATTGGACATGATTGTAAAATTGGCGATAACTCATGGCTCAATTCAGGTGTAACGTTAGCTGGTTCAGTTACCCTATCTGAAAATACCTTCATGGGTATTAACTCATGCGTAGCACACAACATTCAAGTAATGCCATACAGTTACATCGGTGCTAATACCCTAGTAAACAAAAACACCCTCCCTCACAGCGTAACAATTTCCAAAGCTGGAGAAGTGTTTCCATTTAAAAGCAAAAAATTTCTAAAAATAAGTGAGTTATAATATGTCTCGCCTTATTCATCAAATACAGCAAGCCTATTTAGGGCAAGAAAACAAAATAGCAATCATTATTGATGACAAGCGCTATAGTTACGCTGAGTTAAATGAGCGTGCAGAACAAGTTAAATACTACCTAACGACTGAGCTTAAAATACAAAGTGATGACTTTATTGGTATCGTTTTACCAAATAATTTGGAGTTTGTGTTACTAACCCTTGTCGCTGCAGATATGAACTTAACATTAGTTCCATTAATGACAAATACACCTGTGAACACCTTGAGTAACACTCTTAAAAGCTTACCTATAAAGCATGTCATTACTGAGCCATTCACGAAAAGTTTCAATAATTACCCAGACCACTTAAACAACATTTCGATCTCTAGCATTAACAGCTGTGAGCTAACACAGAAGAGAACTGCTCTAGGGGATGATTTTTCTGATTCTCATAACAAAGCCCTAATTCTTACAATGACATCTGGCTCAACGGGCAATCCTAAACCTATAGTATTAACACAAGGTGTAAAAATTGAACGAGCCAAAGCAGCAGTCAAGCTCTACAATGTGAGAGCGTCAGACATTACATTAATCGCTACCCCCCTCTACCACTCATTAGCTGAACGGCTTTTATTTGTCTCTTTATTAAGTGGTGGTACAGCTGTAATTATGAGTAAGTTTGATATTGCAAAGTGGGTGGAACGAATCTCGACTCTACGAGTGACATTTACAATTGCCGTGTCGTCGCAGCTAAAACAAATTATAAATTATCAGCGTAACTATGATGCTGACTTTTCAACATTACGATGTTTAGTGTCATCTTCTGCTTTGCTTGACACACACACAAAGCTTCAATTGATAGAACTATTATCCTGTGAGTTTCATGAGTGCTATGGAACTTCTGAAATAGCAATTGCAACTAATGTGAAGTTTTCACCTGAAAAAAATTTACCAACTGTTGGTACCGCAATTGAGGGGGTTGATGTGAAAATTTTAGCTCCGAATGGCGGTTTTGCCAATGAGAATAGCAAGGGTGAAATTATATGTAAAACCCCGATGATGTTTAGAGGCTACTTTAATTTACCAGAGAAGACGAGTGAAGCATTTCATGATGGTTATTTTAAAACGGGAGATCTAGGTTACTTAGACGAAAAGGGAAATCTATTCTATTTGGGTAGGAGCAAGGATGTCATAATAACGGGTGGTATAAATGTCTACCCAAATGACATTGATGCACTACTAAATGAGCTAAATGAAATAACTGAATGCTATGCATTTCCAATGCAAGATGAACGACTAGGAGAGGTCGTTGCAGTAGCAATAAAGCCAAAGCTTAAAGATATTAACTTAAAAAAAATCAGTCGATATTGCATGAAAAACTTATCTGATGCACAACAACCTAGGCATTATGTTATATTTGATGAGTTTCCCAAAACTGCTCTGGGTAAAATAGAAAGATATAAGTTAGAAGAACTTGCTAATAAGATAATAGAACAAGACCCTAGCAAGCATACATCATTTAATTATCAGGTAAATTAGAATGGACTATTCCGAACCATTAAAAATTGCATTCATCGGTGGAGGTCTCAACTCAGCTGTAGGTTATGCACACTATTGCGCGTCTCACCTTGATGGCAACTTTGAATTAGTTGCTGGAGCTTTTAGTCAACAAGAAGAGATTAACAAGAAAACTGCAAAAAAGTACGGTGTAAAGCCCCAGAAAACATATGATTGTTGGCAAAACTTAATTACAAGTGAGAAAGATCATATTGACGCTATTGTAATTCTTACACCCACGCCTTTACATGAAAAAATGGTAATTTATGCCATTGAAAATGGCATACCTGTGATATGTGAAAAAGCGCTTACAACCTCTCTAGATTCCTTTAAAAATATCGAAAATGCTGTAAAAAAGAACAATGGCTACCTAGCTGTAACCTATAACTACTCAGGTTACCCAATGGTTAGAGAGTTAAAGAACCGCATTGAGAAAGGTGAATTAGGTAAGATTCACCATATTCAGATTGAAATGCCACAAGAAGGCTTTTCTCGCTTACTTGATAATGGCTCTAAGCCATGTCCGCAGAAGTGGCGACTTGAAGACGGGGAAATCCCCACTATTCACCTTGACCTTACCGTTCACTTGCAACATCTAGTTTACTATCTAACAGGGAAAAAACCTTTAAATGTAAGTGCTGAGCACAACTCCTTTGGTTGGTTTGAAGGAATAATTGACGATGCCTCAGCTACGGCTGAGTATCAGGATAATTTAAAATGCAGATACTGGGTAAGTAAGTCATCTTTAGGCCATAAGAATGGTTTAAAGATAAGCTTATATGGTGATAAAGGTTCCGCATTTTGGTATCAAGCAGACTCAGAATATTTGAAGTTAAGCTACGTCGACGGAAAACAAGAAATCATTGAGCGAGGTGGGATTTGTACTGTAGGGAATGAACCTACATACAATCGTTTTAAGCCTGGTCATCCTTCTGGTTTTATTGAAGCTTTTGCAAACATTTATACTGACTTCGCTGCATCTATTGTTAATTTCAAACAAGGCACTAAGGACCATGTAAGTAAAGAATATGGCTTAGAGCCAACGAAGCAAAGCTTTCTAATGCTTGATTCAATGGTTAAATCAGCAAAATCGAAATACTACGAGCAAATTTCTTATGACGAATAATGACGTACTAACCAAAATAAAAGCGATAGCAAATAAACTATCACCATGTGAACTAACCGAAAATTACATAGAAAGTGGCATTTTTGACTCCATGACTACCATGCGGTTTGTAATGGAACTAGAGGATGAGTTTGAAATCGATTTTGATGAAGCCGAACTGGGAAGTAGCGACTTTAAAACCCTGCAAGGATTAATAAGCATAATTGAAAAAAAGCTGACTAAATAGTCAGCTTTTAGGCTTAAAATACATCACTGTTTCTGTCCAACTTTCTGTGTAATGGCGTAGAAACAACTCGTAATCATCTCGCAAGCTGAGTATATAGTTACTTAATTCCAGAAAATCTTCTGGAGAATGATAAACAGCAATTGCAAGCTTTGGGTGATCTTCAACAATGTGTCTTCTAGCACCTTTTAGGGCGTTAAGCTCCCAACCTTCAAGGTCCATTTTAATCAATGTAATACGCTCTTTGACTTCCTTATCTATTGGTACGACGTTAATGCGAATATCACCATTATGATTAACTGTAGTAGAAGAACCATCACCTGAGAAGCACAACACCTCTTCTTTATCCGATACACCTTTTTCAATAAATTCGATGTTTTTATAAGATGACAATGCCTTCTTAGCTAAAGCTATATTTTGAGAGTTAGGCTCAAATAAATAAACTTTATGGTAGTCCGGATAACGTGCGCAAAACTCTTCTGACGTATCACCAATATAACCACCTGCATCAATAAACACTTCTTCTTTATAGTTCATAAAAGATTCAAAATATTGTTCTTTAGGCCTATAGTCATAATCAGCTAGTATAAGTGGATCACCTGTGATTCTATATTTTAAAATATCAAGTAAAACCCTCTGTGAATCACTATCTGTTAACTTATCATATAAAGAAGTCCACTCTGTTGCTCTAGTAAAAATACACTCTCTTGAATTTGCAACAAACTCAGGTAAAGGGATTTCATTATACACTCTGCAAATTTCAGAATAATTGATAAAGTTGTCAATTCCGGCTTCTTTTAAGCGCATCATAGCTGTACGCGGTTTTGTATTTAAAACACAGTTAATAACCACATAATCATTTTTATTTCTGAGCACTTGTTCAAGCGATACTATCGGTATACCACCATGCTCAGAATCAGGAGTAAAGTCATCAATATAACCTTTAATTGGTAGTACGTTTATTAAATTTGCAGATTGCTCATTTATACCAAAAAGATAAATATCCAACGCTTTAAATTTTTCAAAGCTGAACGGTAAAGTACTAGGTGCGTTATTCCATTCTTCTAAAAAGAGATTTAAATTATCTATTAACATTGTTTAGCATTCCAATAAACGTTCAAAGGCGTCAACCATTCTAAGGTCACCTTTAGTGCTTTCTAATGAGCTAAAGCTATGAGGGTCAATCATTTTAAGCTCAGAAGACATAGATTCAATAGCCTGTCGACTATTACTTAACTCGATCGCTTTATTTGTTAACTCTTCAACTGAACTACACAGCCCACCAAGATACCCTAAACCACTCCAAATTTGATAGTCAGTTGCACCAGAAATATCAGAGTCGTCTAAAATAAATAGCTTAGGCATATTTAGCAGCAGTAAATCGATATTACTGTTAGCGCCACCAAACGGGATTGTTGGAATCGCAAAGTCACACTGTGAAATAATTCCCATATACTCACTATAAGGAGCATAATTATGAACAACACTATTTGGAATTAAACGTCTAATCATGGATGTCATTGCGAAATATTCTAAGTCTTGCTTTGACGTTGCCATAAACATATGGAATTTAACTTTTTTCTGACTTTGTTCAGTTATCTTCTGACAAACATCAACTAAATCACTTGTAATTTTTTGCACAACACCATTAATAAGAATATTACACACAGAGTCGTCATATTCTTTATTAACTTTTTCAAATTCACGGATGTGCATTTTGGTGACACCTTCTGGCATTTCAAGCACTTCTTCAGAAAGCACTAAATTCCAATGCTCTGCAGTTCTTCCTAAATTATCCATAAAAAAGTAGTCTACGTTTTCAATATAACTACTCGATGGGTGACCACCGCACATAATTTGTTTTGGCGCCAAACGCTGTGTAGCCAATAAAGGCACCCAAGTCGACATACCTATTGAAGGGTATAAAACAATTTGAGGGTTATGAGCAATTATCTCTGGTAAATACGACTCAAACTCATACGGCTTATCGAATTTAATAACCTTATCAAAATCAAGCTCTGAGGTTTCAGTCAATTGCTTTTCTTCAGAAACACCAATTACAAAAAATCTATTTTTCAATTGAGATATCATAGCATGCCAGCAGCGATACATAGCATGTTGTGGTCTATAAACCTCATTGAAAACTACTATGACTGGTTTTCCATCAATAACCCCATCTCCACTTAAAGTACTAATCTGCTTTTTCAAGTCATCCGATAAAAAATTAGCCATGGATTTTTCGAGTGTTTTTGCAGCCCATTTTTTATAATTGTACTTATCTTCACCTGTAAAATTACTCACATGAAAATAAGCTCCCATCATTGACTCTAGAGACTGGGGCGATGATACTGTTAGAGGAGGCAACTTTTTAGCCATTGCACTCAACTTATTTAACGTACTAAGCACCTTTTGACTTAACAAAACAGTAGTACAACTCATTACTCCTAAGTACGTTTGTGCAGCTTCAGTAGGTAAGTGTTTTATCAACAATTCCCAAGGCATTTCAATATTAGAGCTTGGAATATAAAGTACCATCAGTCTTAAAATATCTTGCTTGGTGTGTTGTGTCTTTTTATCCAAGCCTAAATTTCGAATGATATGATCTGTATTTTGATAAGAACTTGCAGCAAATGTAAAATTTATTAAGCGCTTATTTTGCAAAAAATATGTAAGCATTTTACTAGAATAGACATACTTTTCATCTGAAAGTAACTGCGTTAATAATACTGCCAAACGCTCAACTAATTGGTATGACTCTAAATCAAGCTGTTCTTTGTTAAGCTCCCGTCCTGCCGGCGCTTGGTTAAAATTCAATTTATACAACATTTGCCCATTAAAAAGCTCTATTAATAACTTTTCTGCTGCGTCATATCTTTTTAAGTTTATTAAATAGTCTAATTCTGACAATGAAATAGGAGTTTGAGACATTTTATTTCCTTATTGATGGTAAAGCGGTAGCCACCAATTATTATTATTTAAATACCAATTAACTGTTGTTTCCAAAGCATTTGAAAAGTTGAAATGAGGACAATACCCGAGCTCATCCATTGCCTTTGATGCATCAATGGCATAGCGCACATCATGACCAGGTCTATCTTGAACAAATGTTATTAATTGCTCACTTTGTCCACTTATAGCACTTAGAGCATTTGGGTATTGTTCTTCTAAAGCTGTGTTATTGGCAAACATTTGGTTCATCATTTCACACAAGCGGTGTATTAAGTCAATATTTTTCAACTCATTGTTACCACCAATATTATATGTTTCCCCAACGATTCCTTTTTGCAAAATCAACTCTATGCCTAAACAGTGGTCATCAACAAATAACCAATCTCTTATTTGCTGGCCATTACCATAAATTGGTATTGGTTTATCATGTAAAATATTAAGTATCGCTAACGGTATCAGTTTTTCTGGAAAATGTAATGGACCGTAGTTATTTGAACAATTAGACGTAGTAACATTCAAACCATAGGTGTGGTGGTAAGCTCTTACAAGATGATCTGATGCAGCTTTAGACGCGGAGTAAGGTGAATTAGGCTGATACTGATTTGACTCTTTAAATGGCACATCATTACTTTCTAAACTGCCATAGACTTCATCTGTTGAGATATGGTGAAAACGATGGTTATCTTTAAACTTTGGATGCGTTAACCAAAACTGTTTTGCACATTCTAATAATTCAAATGTACCAACAATATTTGTAAAAATAAAAGGAGTAGCACCAGAAATCGAGCGATCTACATGTGATTCGGCAGCGAAGTTTACAATACAGTTTATTTCATGTTTTGCAAGTATTTCACTTACTAATTCTCGATCTGCAATATCCCCTTGGTAAAAAGAAAAACGTTTATTTGATTTAAACTTGGACAGACTACTTAAATTACCAGCATAGGTTAATAGGTCTAAAACAATAACGTTACCTTGATTATTCTTGAGCCAATAGTCGACAAAGTTAGAACCTATAAAACCAGCTCCCCCTGTCACCAATATGTTTTTTATTATTAACTTAGGCATTTGTCTCTTTTAAAATATTTAATAAGTATGCGCCATAGCCACTTTTTATCAATGGTTCCGCTATTTTTTTTAACTGTTCAGCATCGATCCAACCGTTTCTAAAAGCCTGTTCTTCAGGGCAATTTATTTTTAAACCTTGCCGATTATCAATAGTTTCTATGAATTGACTCGCGGCAAGTAAATCTGCATGAGTACCTGTATCCAACCATGCGATACCACGCCCCATAATTTCAACATTTAATTCTTGTTTAGTTAAATACTGTTTTAGCACATCTACAATTTCTAATTCGCCACGCTTACTCAAGCCGACCTTTTTTGCAAAACCAACAGCTTGTGAATCAAAAAAATAAATTCCTGGTATAGCATAATGGGATTTTGGCTGTTGCGGTTTTTCAACAATAGATTTAACCACTCCAGATTTATCAAACTCTACAACACCATAATTTTCAGGATGTGCAACATGGTAACCAAAAATAGTACAACCCGATGCTCTATTTGCTGCTTTTAATAAATTAGTCGGTAGAGTTTGACCATAAAACAGGTTATCACCCAGGATCATTGCAAAATTATCATTTTGAATATAATTCTCTGCAATAATAAGAGCATGAGCCAGCCCTTTAGGTTTGTGTTGAACCTGATACGATAAATTTATCCCTAATTGACTTCCGTCATTGAGCAACATCTTGAATGAGGGTAAGTCCTGCTCAGTTGAAATTATTAATATATCTTTAATTCCTGCCTGCATTAAGGTAGCAAGCGGGTAGTAAATCATTGGTTTATCATAAACTGGCATTAATTGTTTACTGAGCACAGCTGTAAGTGGATACAGCCGGCTACCAGTTCCCCCAGCTAAAATAATCCCTTTCATCAAAAAACCTAATTATTTTGTATTTTGAGTGAATTAATGGTGAATTCAAACTCTTTTAAGTTTAAAACTGAAGTACTTTGTAATCCAGCTACGGTAGTTATATATATTGTATTTAATTGTTTATCAAACAGATATAAGTTTAGATATTCAAAAGGTTGTGAATCTTGGTTTAGCGCCTTAATTTTATAAAAGTGGAATGGCAGTTTACCTTGGTAAGAGAAATTGGTTGCTTCTAACTTTTCTACGCTAAAATCTTTAAATCCCTTTTGCTTCAATTGAGAGAGAGAGCTTTGTACATAGCGTGCAACTTCCTCTGCATTTCCAGTGTAATCAGCACCATTTAAAGTTTGACAATTAACGCTATAAACAACTGTCTTACCTTTAATAACAGCTCTAGCTTTATACTGTTTTGTAAATAAACTAATCGATTCTGACAACGCGTGAGTATTGCGTGTTACTCTGGGGGAATTTTTAAACTCAGCACCAACACCACACAGTTCTTTAGCTGAAGTATAAAAACTTAAAAATAGAATAGGGATAAATATTAAAAATTTGTATTTCATTATTTCCTGCAAAAAAAAACCCGGTATAAACCGGGCTTTAATGTAATATAACTATTACTTACCGTCAACTTTGTACTGAGAGTTAGAAACTTCAGAACGACCAGTTGAGCTTTGTACTGTAGCGTTAGCTGCAACGTCATCAGCATCAGCATCGATGTTGAATGTTACGCTTAACTTACGGCTATCAGTAATTGAGAATAAAGCAGCAAGGTCAGCAGCTTTAACACGGTTAACAGTGTTAGCAGCAAGGTCTGAACCTAGGTCTAATGGACCATACTCAACACCTTTATCATCGATTGCAGAAACGATAACATCAGCAGTAGTGTTAGCTTCGTTAGCGATATGTACTTGTGATACAACACCTGAGAAGTTCACAGGGAAGTAAGGAACATTGATAACTACTGCATCTAGAGCCCACTGACCAGCATCATCAGTGATAACTTTAAAGTTATCTGTACCATCTGTGAAAGTTGCAGTTGCAATAATTTCACCAGTTACTGGAATAACAGTTGTGTTATCAGAATCAAATGTAACAGTACCACTTTCAACAGTACCGTCTACTGCGAAGTCGCCATCAGCTAAAGTGAAGTTAACAGCATCTTC
Organism: Pseudoalteromonas sp. NS-SX12; assembly: GCF_057367955.1. Classification (NCBI taxonomy): domain Bacteria; kingdom Pseudomonadati; phylum Pseudomonadota; class Gammaproteobacteria; order Alteromonadales; family Pseudoalteromonadaceae; genus Pseudoalteromonas; species Pseudoalteromonas sp. NS-SX12. The sequence goes on from NZ_CM170634.1 coordinate 529,220, forward strand.
GTCAGTGTTAACTGTAGCAGTTGGAGTTACAGCACCTGCGTTGTGGTTAACAGTGAAGTTAGCACCGTCTAAATCTTCGAAATTACCAGCAAACTTAATTTCAGCATCAGCATCTACAATAGCTGCTGGTAGAGATTCGTTAGAAGAAATTTTGTAAGTTAGAGTATCAGCGTTTGCATCACCAGTGTCATTGTCTTTTACGAAAGACACTTGCTCAACACGCTCGACAATACCATCCCACTCTGTAGAAACAGTGAAAGAGTACTGAGATACTAATTCAGAGATTGCAACACAACCAGTTTCGATTACGTCGCCTTTTTCACCCGAATTGTTTTCGAAAGAAGTGTAACAAACTTCTTCAGCACCAGTGATGCCAATGTCATTAACAGCATCTAAGCCAGCAACTGTTAAACGGAATGCTGAGTTAGCAACTAATGGGTTACCTAGGTTTACTTTAAAAGAAAGAACATCTTTCTTTTCCGAAGTATCTAGTTCAGCGTTATCAAATGTGAAAGAACCCGTACCGTAATCAAACGTCATGCTACCGTTAGCATCAGCAAGGTTAACATTACCTTCACCGTTAGTTACGTCGTTATCGATTGCTGAATCTTGAATAGCTACGTTTGACCAGTCAACACCTTCACTGAACTCTAGTTCAATAAAAGAAGATGCTGGAGTAAGCGCGCCTACTACAAAGTCAAGAACAAGGCTATTTGTAGTATTACCTACTGCACCAGAATTACCAGCAGCAACACCTTCTTCAGATAGTTTAATTTTAGCACTTGAAACGTCTACTGCGTGAGCAGAAAACGCACCAAGAACAGCTGAAGCTACTAGCGCTTTTTTGAATAGTTTCATTTTTTCCATTCTCCTAGTTTCATGAAACTGATGCACTGATTGGAGTTTCAATGCACCAAGATTTTATTATTTCGACAGGAGTAGTGTCGAATCATTGCAAATTTAAGTGTAACACTTAAACATGTCAAGTGTTAACTCTTTGTTTTTTGCTTTAGAAGCAGCCAATATTTATTTTTATTTACATTGAGCTTACTTAAAACCTTATTTGCAACTTATTATATTTATACAAATAAATTAGTGGGTAAAAACCCACGAATAAATTAACGATTTATTAGCAATTTATCAAGTTAAAACTTTAGGTTTTGTAAGCCTTTTTTAAAACTTTCAGTGATCATTTTCCAATCTTCAGAACTTTTTACGATTTTTGGTGTTACTAATACTACTAACTCGGTTTTATCTTGCTCTGAGCCATCAGTTCTAAACATATGTCCTAGCACTGGAATATCTCCCAGCAACGGAATTGAGTTTGATGACGTATTATAATTATCACTGATTAAGCCACCCAACATAACAGTTTCACCATCACCAGCAACCACTTCAGTGCTGATTCTACGTTCAAAAACAGAAGGAGAACCACTCAAACTTGGACCAGAGGTAGATACATTAGATATATTCTGCGAGATCGTCATAATCACAGTGCCTTGTGCATTAATGGTTGGTGTTACCGATAAGTCCACACCTGTTTTTCTATATTGAATCGTAGTTGTTTCTCTGTCACCACTAATTGGATCAGAAGTTGTTGCACCAACAGTTGGAATATCATTACCGACATTAATAGTTGCTGAAACCCCATCTCTGACGACCAATGTTGGGCGTGAAAGTACATTTATCATGCCATCGGTTTGATTGAGATTAATATTAAAATTGCCATTTAACCCAACAATTGAATAGCTAAACCCGCCTTCCCCATCAAAGCTAAAGGTATTAGTTTTATTGCCGGCAGAACCATTCCTTATTGCATATTCAACCCCCTTGGAAAAAGAGCCTGTCAAGTTTACTTCTGCAATAACAACCTCCATCATAACCTGTTTGGGCATCACATCGAGCTTCCTAATGATTGGCAAAAGCTCTTGATAATGCTTACCCGTTGAGTGAAATATTAATGCATTGGCTCGCTCGTCTACTACCATATTCATTTTATCACCGGTGATAAGTGATGATTGGCTTGAAGTACTTGAAGTTGTATTTTGGTTTTGCGAAGCTACAGGAACTGATGTACCACCAGTGCTTTGAGTTTGTAATGAATTCCCCCTTTGCTTAGCATTGATTAAAGGTGTCAGCGAAGCTCCTAAATCAGACGCCCTAGCAAACTGTGGATGGTAAATATAAAAGCTTTGCTCACTTCCAGTAGCAGGTTTATCAATTAAAATACTCCAATAGCGAACCCTCTCTAGCACTTCTTCGCTATTAGCAAATACAACAACCTGCCCAAGGTGCTCTATTGGAATGAAGTTTACATTGGCACTTTTTAAATTATCATAGTTTGTACTTATGCCATCTTGTCTTAATAATTCGGTAGACTTATTAATAAACGTATTTGAGTCTATATATTTAAAGCCTACGACTGCAACGCTTTTATTATAAAGTAGCTGACTATCAAAAATCTCAACTAATGAAAGGGCTCGTAATACCTGCTCTCGGTTACCATCAATCGTTAGAAAGCCATCTTCTTCATTTAAATATACTTTTGCTTCTACAAGTGATGATACAGCCGCTCTAATATTGTTAGTAGCTTTATACCTCAAAGGCACTGTATGACTAATAGCGCCTGAAGATAAAGGTACACTTTGCTCCGTTCTACCAAATCCAAATGCCTTTTCAGATTTCATTCCTCTCTTTGGTAAGGGAGAAATAAAATAAACACCTTCGCTACGCTGAATACCAACGCCATTATTAGTTAACACTTGGCTGCTTAGTTTAAAAATATCTTGCGCAGAAACATTATTTTTAATTTCTAGCGTGACAGAAGTTTTATTACTCTTAACTGCAGAGTCAACAACATAAGAAACACCCAATAATTCGCCAAAGGAATAATGTACAAATTCATTTAACGGCATTGCATTAACAGCTAATTTATATTTTGCTTTTTGATCAAATTCTTTAGCCAACTCTAAACCCAATTTAGCAGTTTCTTGCCTTGAATTAGCTAAAACTTCAAACTTTGATTCTGCTTCTGATTCCGTTCTACCTTCAATTTGGTCTTGAACATATTCATTTTTCTTATCAGCTTTAATAAAAGAAGGTGACACTTCTAACGGTTCTGTTTTCTTTGAATTCCCAGGACTAATTAGAGCACACCCATTTAGGCTCATAATTAACCCACAGAAAATAACACTTTTGGTATTAACTTTTATCATTGTACGTACTTTTGAATAATTCAAATTCTATTTTCTTCCCATCATTCATAAAAATGATGTACCTATCGTCCATTTCATTTAACTGAAAACCATCAATAATTTGCTCACCCACGTATACTTTCTTGAACTTAGAATTTTCAGTTTTGAATATGGCAAACGATTTTTCCGGTTGTTGGAAAATTCCCACAAGTGAAAAAACGTTACCATCTAACTCAAAAGCGAACTCGCTTCTTGGTTGTTTTTTTGGGGTATTAGAATCCGCCTGCTTAATAGAGAGTTCATGCTCTTTTTGTATTTTCAACCATTCCGACTCTACGTTTAGTAACTCTTCTTTAAGGCTTTGTGGGAGTTCTAATGTATTGGTATCTAAACTGCTTTCTGAGTTTAATTGCTCTTGGTTATTGCTTTGCAACTGAAACCAAGTGAATACAATTGCAATAACTGAAAATAATATTGCTAATTTATTTATCATTTTAAGCCTTATCTTGCAGAATTGTTAATTCAAGGATACCCGTGATTTTAGTTCTAACGGCTCCATTAATTCTCCTCGCCGTATATCTATAGTTATTTATATTCACGATTGGAAGAAGCGACTCTATTTTTCTACTTGCTTGAATAATGCAAACTGGATTGCCTTGATATCGTAAGTTCAAATTCCATCTATAGAGATGTTCCAAATCAACTTTTCCATTCCAATCGAACGTTTCGACTTCACAGCCCGCTTCCTGTAAGATTCCTTCTACCTGCTTTTGCAATTCTAACTTAAACTCTGACTCACTATTTGATTTATAAAAAAATGATTGTGCACTTTGTAATTCAAGTTTATTGTCAGCCAACAAGCTCGTAATTTGAGTTTCACTTTCAATAACTTTATTGATTTTAGATAATTTTTTTTCATTCAAAGCAATTTGGTTTTGCTGATCTAAAATTGAGTTAAAAATAGGCTCGGTTATATACAAGTAAATGAGTAAAGCACCAAGAGCAATAAAATAATGCTTATACTTTAACAAATCTTTTTTCATTTACTTACTCTCACTACTTTTAGGGTAAACGCGTCTTTCCTTCGAGATTTTCGAATCGGTGTGGTGAAAATGGCACTATCTACGATTTTTGATTCGTTCAGCTTTTCCAGCACTTCTGAAGCTTTGGGAGCAACACCTCTCATTTCGATAAATTCATCATTACCAACCAAGTTCTGTATTTCCATGCCTGAATCAATAGCTATTGATATGATATCCCAATCAGTGTGCTTTCGTTTTATTTTACTAAACTCATTATTCAGAGCCTCTACCTTCCCGCTCAATGAAATAAAGTTTTGACGTTTTTCAAGCACGCTTGAAGCTTCGGAATTTAAAGTTTCTGATTCAGAGCTAATTGCTTCAATGCGTAAATAATTAATACCATATAAAGCTACAAGAAAAAGTGACACAAAACTCAGAGGCGCTAAATATAAAGCATGTATTTTGCTTAAATTTAGAGATTGAGTAAAAAGAACTCTTGACGACCGAGCTAAATTAACTAGCGGCATTTCCTTAAGAAGTTTTTGTAGCAACTGCGCGTAATCTGTATTCGATATATAAACTGTTTGAGTATTATCAGAAAGACCAACGCTCTTAATAAATGTATCAACTGAGTTTAACAAGCCACCTTTATAATCACTAACTCCGCTTTGCAATGGTTTAGCAAAGTATAACTCCCCACCAGGTGTATTAATTGATAAACACTGTTTTTCAGAGCAATGATAGCTAAGAAGCTCTGTTTCAGGTAAAAGAATGGCTGATAAGGGTATGCTATTAAGTACAGTGCTATCAAACGTAATCGTTTTAACGTCAAAGCCATCTATTTGAGAGTTAATTGATATTTTTGAAATAGATAAACCACTCTGAGTAATAGTGTCGAGAGCAAGAATTGAATCCAAATCTTTTTTGCTAACAGATGAATATGACTTACGTACTTCTCTATAATGTTTCTTTGAGACTATAATCAACCTCGGCTGAAAACACTCATCCATGCCCTTGAAGCTATCTAGCCTTAGTAAGTGCTGATTAAAATACCCTACTTTATTACTTATAAATTTGTGTAAAAAAGATAGACGTTCCAATAAGCTTAAATTAATTACCACGATTTGTTCCAAATACGATTACTGAGCACTAGAGGAGATGTATTACTCAAAGGATTAATATCCGCAATAAACTCTTTTTTAAGTTTTGCATTTCCCTCGGAGGCCTCTAATATTACCCTTATTTTACGACCTGTTGCAAAGTTTACATAAATATCTTGTTCAATCCCTGTAAGCTGATAGAAGTCTAGCTCGCTTAAATTGCCTTCCCTTCTTTTATTGATTACATTTCCCGCAACATCTTGATTCACAACCATGACTTTTAACAATTCATCTGGCGCATTAAAAGGGTTTAACCCTTCCGTTAATGTTACAGTAAAAAATTTTCTTAGGTCATCTAATGGAACTATATCACTACCTCTAACTAACTTAACTTCTTCTAAATATTGTAAATAACCGTTCCTTGGAGCAACTAAACCTCTACTCTCGTAGAAAGCTTTTTCGGCGCCATTTAATCTATTTAAATCATCACGATCAATCCAATCTTTTAAGGAGTCTACAAATTCACGTTTTTGAGAGTCAGTCAGCTCATACTGTGACAGAAAACTATCAATAAGATTCTCGTTTACATAATTTAAATTTATTAACCCCTTCAAATCTTGCAATTGAACTTTCACACCATTGTTTAAAGTAAAAGGTGTATTGTGAAAATTCCATTTACTTGCAAGCCCTGAATCTAGATTATTTCTATAAAGAGTTTTTGAAAGAAGTTCAGACAGAATCAAGCTCTCTGCATTCTCAAGTTGTACCCTTAACTTGAACGCAGTCTTGACTTGTTCAGTAATGCCTATCTGTCTTTTCGTATTTTGGGAAATAAACATTGCAAGTAATGTAAGAACAATAGAGATTACTAGTACTTGAATGAGAGCAACACCACTTTGCTTAATCACGTTTTAAGCTCCCGATTCTGAGTACAAAAATAACTTTTTATGAGAATCACTTTTTAAACTTATCTCTAAGAAGTGCTGATTACCAACGAACAAATTTAGTTTCAGAGGCAAAATTTCATTTTCATTAAAGTCATATATTTGAAACACTTTAGGTTGCATAGCCTGTTGAAGCAATTCTAGTTTTAAGTTAGAGCTTTCATATTCAGTCACTGCCTGCCAAGAAGGCCAGCCATAGGCTGTAAAATAACTTTGCTCCTCCAGTTCCATGACAAAAATTTCATGTTGCCAATTTATCTCATCTACACTTGAGTAAATAGGCTCCTTGTTGAGTGACTTTTCTTTATAAAGCAAATTAAACTTATCGTCTTTATTAATTTCTAACTCTGCAATAGCAATACCACTGGAAAAAATTGGTGAAGTTGTTACAAAGCGCACACTTGAGGGAGTTAACGAAAAATAAACTGATGACTTCTTCTTATTATTAATAACAATGTAATCTGTTATGGCATTTATCGACCGATATACCGATTGAAGAGAAACTCCTTTTTGGGCTTGTTGCCAATAATATTGGGTTCTTTTTTGCCAAGAAGATGAATACAAACTATAGGCACTGTAACCTGAAAGCATAACCGCCAAAAGGATACTTGACGCAATAAGTAACTCGATTAAAGTAAACCCTTTGATGTTATTCACCACACAAAAGCCTCAAAGTTAAAGTTCTGGCGGAACCCATCTTGTTCAGCTTGTACACTTATATTGTAGGTATAAAATTTAACAGGGTATGGGGTAGTATCATCAAACTGCATTGGTGGCCTCAAGCTATTTTTTCGACTTGCTTCCCAGTAAAAAGTCCCTCCAGCGATATTTAGCCTACCACTGAGCTCTTTGCTTTGTTGCAAACTACTTGCTCTTACTTTCTCTTTGATTTGGTCTAACGCGATAGGTGCCACCTGATACAAGTTTGTGACAATCGTTGCTTTACGCGAACTCAGAGAAGCAGCAGAAAATATATCAGCCACAACAGCAATTGATGAAAATAAAATAACTGCGGCGATCAACACCTCAATTAGAGTAAATCCTGACGAGTTAGAGTTTTTCATTGTTTTTGTATGGACTAGGAAGAGTATTTGGCAATATTTCATCTCCCTTTATAGTTTCAAAATATTCACGGCTCGATGTACCATTTGAATATATCTCTAATTTTTGAGGAGAAAAAACAAGCTGTTTAAATATATACTCTTTTTTTTCATTTTCCCCTGTTAATAAAATTCTATTTTCAACGAAGTCTAAGTCGAATTTACTACCTGAATAAAACGCTTTGTATTTTAAAGACACAACGAGTTGTTTAACCTTTTCGATTTCCACAAAGCGTTCTTGCTTGCTTACTACATTAGTAACCAATCCACCTGTTAAACTCATAGAAACAGCCATAATAGCAAGTACCACCATTAACTCTATGAGCGAAAAGCCACACTGATTATTAGAGCGGAACATCATTGATTGATACCATACTCATCAACATTGTAATTACAATTCCACCAACAAAGCCACCCATAAACAAGAGCATTAACGGCTCTAACATAGTGGTAAGCTTTTTAATAACTTGTTCTAAATCAGTGCGTGAACGATTTGCAACTTCACTAAAAACACGGGGTAAACGCCCTGTTTCTTCACCTACTTTAATAATCGATAAAAAGAAATCAGGGAAAATACGCGTTTTACTTAATACAAAACTGAGTTGTTTACCTGACTTTAACTGTTTAAGTGCCTGTTTAGCATCACGTTTATAATCAGGGTGTTTTAAGGTTTCTGATGTTAGCTCTAGGGTTGTATCTAATTGCAAACCTGCCTCTAACATCATCGACATACTTTGCGCAAATCGAATACGTTCAGCAGTTGTAATTACATTACCAACAAGGGGTAATTTAGAGCCTGTTACATAAAACCAATTTTTCACTTCTGGTTTTTGTAAGGCATAAACCAGTAAACCGATACCACCAATAACACCACCGACTATTAATAGCTGATAATCGATGAAAAAGTTACTGGTGTTAATGATCATTTGCGTATACCAAGGTGCCTGTTCTAGGTCGGTAAAAATGCCCGCCATTTTTGGCACAATGAAGGTAAGAACAAAATATACCGCCATAATACACACAAAAAAGATCACTGATGGATAAGTGAGCGCAGTACTTATTTGAGAGCGAAGGTCTTTTTGAAACTTTAAATCAGCAGCAAGGCGATTAAGCACTTCTGGTAGATTACCCGATGTCTCACCAATTTTTAATAAACTGATGTACAAAGGGCCAAATAAGTCTTCATGTTTACTAAAAGCATCACTTAACGAATCACCTTTTTTAAGTGAGCTTGCAATTTGATTGAGTAAACGACTAAGGGCTGGATGAGCATTCGATTGGCGAATAATATCAATACCCTTATCAACACGGACACCGCTTTCAAGTAGCAATGATAATTCACTGGTGAAAAACTCTAGCTGATCAAGCGTTACTTTTTGGCCAAATAGATCAGCTAACGTTGTACCTGAAGTAATCGCTTTAAGCTCGATTGGATGCAGCCCATCAGCGACAAGTTTTTGTTGAGCTTGCGGTTTATCATTGGCTTCAATAGTGCCTTGATGACGCGCGCCCGAATTATCTATCGCCTTATACTCAAACTCCATTAGCCCGCAACCCTTAGCACTTCATCAATGGTGGTTACACCTGTAATCACTTTATAAAAGCCATCTTCCATAAGGTTACGACGTTTTAAACTTTCGTTATGTGCTTGCGCTTTTGGAATAAACTGGTCGTTTTTAGGCGTCGCCTTTATTTCATCATCACAGCGCAAATATTCGTTTATTGCAATTCGCCCTTTATAACCTGAGTTATTGCAATGCTCACACCCTACTGCTTTTTGGATAGTTAAATGTTGAATGCCTGCATTCTCAGCAACTCGTTGCAGTGGGTATTTAGCTAACAATTCATTGGCATTTTCGTCCGGTGCTGCACAGTGCTGACATAAACGTCTAGCGAGTCGTTGTGCAACTACAGATACAAGTGCCGCATTTAGTAAAAACTCTTCAACACCTAAATCAAGTAAACGAGTATAAGCACTTGCAGCATCATTAGTGTGCACAGTACTGAATACAAGGTGACCTGTCAGCGCTGATTGAAGGGCGATTTGTGCGGTCTCTTTATCACGAATTTCACCAACCATGATGATATCGGGATCTTGACGAACAATTGAGCGTAGTCCTGCCGCAAAATCAAAACCGATTTCACTGTTTACTTGCACTTGGTTAATACCTTCGAGCTGGTATTCCACAGGATCTTCAAGTGTAATAATTTTTACATCGGGGTTGTTAAGCTCATTTAAGAAGGTATACAGCGTAGTTGTTTTACCTGAGCCTGTTGGGCCTGTTAGTAAAACTACACCAGTGGTTTTTTTAAGATCTTCACCAATTAATGTTTGCGTATCACGTGACAATCCAAGCACCGACATATCATAGCGAATAGAGTCTTTACGCAAGAAACGTAATACAATACTTTCGCCTTCGTTTAAAGGCAGTGCCGATACACGAATATCTAGTTCTTGATTGGCAATTCGCATTTCAATTTTACCATCTTGAGGACGACGCTTTTCGGCGATATCCATACCAGATAATATTTTTAAACGCGTTGTAATTGGCAATTGCATTTTAGGCGCAAGTGAGTCTACTTCATGTAGTACACCATCTATACGATATCGCACTCTAAAGCGACTTTGATAGGGTTCTAAGTGCATATCAGATGCACCACGCGCTAACGCTTTAGTGATAAGTGAATTTAGTAAGTTAACCGTAGGCGCTTCAGATGCGAGTTCTCTTAAACGCGCTTCTTCATCACCTGTTAATTCTTCTATTTCAACATTCGCTTCTGTTTGGCTTTGAATTTCAAAGAAAAAAGCTTGTAGTTGAGATTCAGTAGCAACTAAAACTTTTAATTCAACATTATGCGATAACAAATATTGTGACAGTTCAATACTTAAGGGATCTTTACATGCAAGTGTCCAACAATCCGCGCTAGCTTCTACCAGTAATGCATCATATTGTTTTAACTGTTCATATACTGAAATAGTTATCTGTTCGTTTAATTGCCAGTTTGGGTAATCCTCTGGATCAAAAAGCGAATAACCAAGCAGTTGATGATATAAAGGTGCCAAGTCGTCCTCTGTCAAACACCCCATATTAACCAATATATTCTCTAAACGACCACTGTACCTTTCTTGATAGGTAGTCGCTTTTTCTAAATCGGATTGGCTTACTGCAAACTGCTCAGTAAGTAGCTTTTTAATATCCATCATTGATGAACAACATCCTCACTTTCGCCTTCTCCGCCAGGCTGTCCATCTAGACCATAGGTCATTAACCCATAAGGATTTCCATTTTGACCAGGAACGGTATAAACATAAGGCTTACCCCATGGGTCCATAGGGATTGCTTTTGGTAAATACGGACCATCCCATCCTGGTGCATCACCAGTACGTAACTCTTCTAATTTAGTTGGTACTGTACCCACATCTAAACGATATGTATCGATAGCTGTTTCAAACATTTGCATTTGAGCAACTGCTGTTTTCTTTTTTGATGAACTTACTTTAGAAAAAAGTTTAGGTGCTACTAAAGAACCTAAGAGACCTAAAATAATTAGTACGATTAATAGCTCCATCAAGCTAAAGCCGCGCATCTTTTTCATTTTTACAACTCCCATAAATTCGACTTGGCAGTTTATCAAGGGCGATTGCCTATGTCGATAAGTCACGATTTGATGATTGCAACAACTTGTTGCCACATCTTTTTGTTCTGTAATTTAACTTTTTCAGCGTGTTCTAGACTGACACTTGCCTGATTAGTCAAGTCATTCAAAAACTGGTTCAATTTATTTTTTAATTCATCGGTTTCAAGTTGGAAATCAATCACATTTTCAGTTAAACCATATTCTCCGTAGAGCATCTCGTATTTATGACTCCAACTTGTGGCTAAGCAAGGAACCCCCTGACAAAGTGCACTTACGCAACCATGAAAGCGACTGCTTACTACGGCATCACAGCTGCCAATAAGAGCTTTAATTTCAGTTGAGCTTAAACCATCTATCAAAGCTATTTGCTCACTGCAAATAGCGTCTAAAATTGCGCTGCAAATATCCCTATCTTCTTTGCCTTCATGGTTTAATAGTTTTACAAAAAAACCTTTATCGATAAAAAACTTTGCAGTGTTTATCCAAAAGTCATAATACGCTTTCTTTTGCAGCTCTGCATTCGCGTGATTAAATTTAGACACCATTTTATTGTTAGGAATTAAACAAACAGTCTGCTGCTCTGTTGTGTTAAATCTTTCCACTTCAAGCAATGCTGTAAAGTCAGGACTTTGAAACAATTTATTGCTTTTATTTAATTTTTCACATTCAGCAAACGAAGTATCATCTCTTGCAAAAGTAAGAGCAGTATCGTTGATCAACACCTCTGCAAACTCTTTTAATTCCTCACGCTGAAACGGGCCTAATGCTTGAGGCAATAGAATGTATGGCTTACCAAGCTCTTTAAATCGTTTAATTTCTTTAGCTGTATTTCGCAGATCAGCCAAAGGCCACTGGTCACCATAAGCAAAACCACTGGCATTAAGAATAACATCGACATCAGCCTCAGTTACGATGCCATAGCGCTTAAGAAAATTACGAATTTTCTTTGGTAACTTTGCAAAGATACCCGTCAAATCTATATTGCCACGGCGAAAGCTAAGCTTTTGCCATGCACCTAATTTGGCTCTTTTTACATACGGTAGGTTACGTCCTGGAGAAAGTGTAAGCTGATACTCATCTAGATGTAGGTCCAGCTGTTGCAATATTGCTTCTAACATTAACTCAGCCCCTTTATTCGAGAACTGAACACCTTTAATTTCAATATTTAGCAACAACTTACTCCTTTATATAACTTATCAACTGCTGTGCTGATTTTTTTTCTGAAAATGGAATTCCACCGGAAGGTTTTGCATAACCAATAGCAATAAACATTACAACCCGTTTGTATTGAGGTAGCTTTAGTAACTTGCTAACTTTTTCATCGAGCTTTTCAAGTTCTGGCCAATTAATTGCACATGTAGACAAGCCAAGTGTTTCAGCTGCAAGCATTAATTGCATACTCGCCAAGCCTGAATCAATATAAATAACATGCCTATCTCGATCCATGGGATAGTAAGATTGATCACCAACAACAGCGATTAAACAAGGGATATTGTCTGAAAAACCAACTGTGCCACCTGGCAATTTTGCAACTTTCTTTCTAAAGCTATCACCTTCGATAACAATAAACTCAAACGGTTGGCGATTACATGCACTTGGTGCTTGTGATGCGATAGAAACTATTTCCTCAAGCTTTTCTGACTCAACTGGTTTATTTAAAAACCAACGAGTTGACCTACGAGCCTGGGTTAAATTAGAAAATGATTCAAAGTCGACATTATGTGGTTTACGACTTTCACTTGAGTAAGGCTTTGATGAAATATCAACTCGTGGAGAGGCAGACTCAAAGCGTTGTTTAGCTCGAAGCACCTCTGTATGGGTTGTTTTAACCGCATCAAAGTATTCAATTAAAACAGAGTGAGCCCAGTCTAATTCTGTTGTTGAAAAATCAGCTGATTCACTCGCAAGCAAGTAAACATCGACTGTTTCGAAAATGTAGTCCAAGGCAAACAAATCTCGTCTTGGCTCCATTATCAAGCCTTTTTCTAAGCGATGAATATTTCTGCGTAATAAAGAGCTTGTACCATTTTGAATACCTTCTTTGGCAAAATAAGCAAGTTTAGCCTTTATTAATGCCTGTTGCTCGTAACCAAAACCTCTATCAAAAAAACAATAATATATTCTACAAAGTAAACGAGATTTTGCGGCAAGCGGCCAAATTAACTTCTGGCCTTCAACAATTAAATGTTTAACGAACTTTTTTAGCTGTATCAAAACCGCCCCACAGACTTAAGTTAAGGCCCTATAGTTAATAGGGCCGAACATGATTACAGTGCTGATACAGCAGCTGCAGCTAAACCTAATTGATAAATAATCTGTGTCGCTGTACTCCACAGCGTTAATTGGTTCATATATTCTGCATCAAGTGGTACAACAATTGTGTCACCCGGTTCTAAGCGGTTCTTTGAGTTATTAACAGCAAACCAACTTGAATCATTTGGAATATATACTGAGCCATTTGCCTTGATGACATATATACGTTCTTCATCAGCTCTTTGTTTTAAGCCACCACTATATTCAAGGTAATCCTCAACCGATAAATTATCGCTATATAAGTGAGATGTAGATACGTTTACTTCACCAATTACACTTACCGTACTTTGTTTAGCCGGAATGTAGAGCGCATCACCTTTTTCTAATTCTAACGACACAGCTCCAGATTGGATTTTTGGTAAATCAATAACCAAACGTCCTAAAGCTTGTACTTGCCCCAAGTCTTTTAATAACTTATCCATATCATCGTAACTTAAAGATGCATCTGTTACTGAATTAGAAAAGCTTTTAGATGCAATTTCACGGCGTAAGTCATCTGACAATTTTTGTAATTGTGCACGCTCTTTTGTGCGTATTGATTCTCGAGTGAAAATCGCACCATTTTCAGCAGCAAAGTCTGTTAACCCACCTGCGCGTTCCAATACATTCTCTAAGGTTTCGCCACGTTTAATCGCATAAGTACCCGGAAAACGTACTTCACCGAATAAACTAACTGTTCTTTCTTCAGACCAATTTGGCGTAGGAAAAATATTAAGGGAATCTTTACTTTGTAAAGTAAACTGTTCAGATGATTTCATCGCATCATATAAATTGACCGCGATGTGTTCCACACTTGTGCTTTCGCCTTTAACGACACGCGTAACTTCTGCATTTTGCATATATGCAGATTCGAGTAATCCACCTGCAGCGTTTACAGCTAGTTTAACTGAAGCATTTGACACTAGCGGATAAACACCTGGGTAACGTACACGACCATTAACAGCAATAAGGGAAATATCCTCAAAAACGGACGCTTGCTTTTGTAACTTTAAAATTATTGGCGCCAATAATTTTTTACGGCTGAATACTGAATACTCGTCTTCTTCCAATTCTTCAGTTTGACCTGTCAGCAATTTTGTTAAATTATCAAGTTCAGTTACATCTTCTTCGTCAACTTCTTCTTGCTCTTCGCCAATAAACTCTAAAAATTTGCGGTTCTCAAATTTTTGCCATTGTTCTACTTTTGCTTGGAGTGCAATTTCTTTTTCACTTAAAGCGAGATCAGATAACAGCCTTTTTTCTTCGGCCATTTCTTCAAAGCGACTGAATACTATAATTATATCGCGTGGTTTCAATTCAAAATTAGCTGTTTGTTTTTCCAATACATCAACTAATGAGAATTGAAGTAATTCGATATCACCACGAATGTTTTTCTCTCTCACGATTAGTGAATAATCAAAATCAGCAATAGGCAATACATCTGATTTCAAAGATGTGATTAAGTCAGAAATTCGGTTACCTTGTTTCCATTGGTAATTGCCAGGATGAGAAACCGCTCCCATGATAGTTACGGCGTTTTCCAACTGCTCGCTTGAACCTTGTACTTTAATTACATCGCCATCATGTGGCTTGTAGCCGATTTCTTTTTGTGAAAAATCTCTCGTTAAAACTGTTTTAAAGCTATTACCCGCATAGCGTTCGATAACTGTTTTTTGTGGAAATGCTTCAGCCTTAAAGCCGCCTGCTAAGCGGATTAAGTCTTCTGCTGTTTCGCTTTGTTTAAGCTCAAAAATAGCGGGACGTTTCACTAAGCCGGAAACTGTTACTTGTTTACCAACAGACGGGATAAAAACTACATCACCAGATTGTAGTACAATATCGTTTGAGCTATCCCCCTTGGTAAGAAGATCATATAGATCTAGAGCAGCCACAACCTTACCACGGCGTTTCACTTGAATATTACGAAGTGAGCCAATTTCAGTAATACCACCACTAACAAATAATGCATGAGTTACTGATGCGAGTGACGTTACACTGTACGCACCAGGTTTGTATGCTTCACCTAGAACTAAAATACGCATAGAGCGTAAGCGCCCCATTGAAACAAACGCTTGAACGCCAATAATCTCTTGTTCAATTTTAGCTTTTACTAAATTCTTTACTTCTGAGAACTGCAAGCCAGCTACGTTAACAGGGCTAAGCTTTGGAATTGTTAAACGTCCTTCACGGTCAACTTCTACTTCAAAACTATCACTTTCTTTACCATAAAAATTAATTTGAAATTCGTCACCAGGACCTACAATGTAAGAATCAGGAATTGCCGCATTTTCACTTGGCATAAACGACATAGGCTCACCCGCAAACAGCTCATAACCAAATGGCTTTAATTCTTCCATTTGCGGCTTGAATTTTTCTTCCTCTGTTTTTTCTTCTTCCTCAGAACGAGGTTGTACTAATAAGCTTTCATCTTGCAGCGCCTCTTCGACTTCTTTACTTGATTTATCAAGTTGTTTTAAATCGATCCCATATTGCTTAGCAAGTGCTTTTTGTTGCGATTTTGGCAGCTTTTTAAATTGCTCAATTTGCTGCGGTGACGGAGTCATAGCATGTGACGGCTGGCTAAATGATACGACTAACAAGCAAAGAAATAGCTTTAGATAATGCACAGGATCCCTTTAAAAATTTCAGTTCAAATACAACCCTTTATTCTACCTGAGTTCATACACAAAAAAAAAGAGCGTTAAACGCTCTTTTACAATTTAGTTTAAGCCTACAACTTAAAAGCTATACACCAAGGTCAATACTGTCTCAGTGTCTGTATTTACTTTATCAGCATCAACTTCTGAGTTGTGAGTTACGTTAAAGCCAACTTTCATTTGTAATGAGCCGTTGATCTTAGTCAGTAATGCAGTTTCAGAAATGCTTTTGGTATTGGTACTACCTGATTCAACTTTAACGCGTTGGGTAAACTTAGCGTTATCGCTGATTGTCCAGCTAAAGTCAGCTTTCGCTAGTGCAATCCATTCATCATCGCGCTCACCTGCTTTAGGGCGACCATCTTTGAAAAGCTCTTGGTTTTTCTCTGAGTACTGGAAATATTTGTAACCCGGACCAAAGTCAAAACCAAGAGTCATATTTGACTCATCAATCAAACGAAAACCATAACCGCCTGAAAGCACTGTTTCGTGACGGTATGCACCAAAGTAATCGCTATCGTGCGTTAAACCAACGAATAAGTGAGAGTGCTTTTCACCAAGGTTGTAGTTACCTTGAATCGCCGCACCGTATTTTTCGTTGGTGCGCTGTGTGTCTTTTAAACCACTATCAAGCGTCACTTCGTCTTCTTTATAAAGTGCATTTAACTTGTATTCATTGGTCCATTTACCAATATCATGTTTTGCATTTGCACCGAACTTAAACGTGGTAGTTTCGGTATTACCACTGGTAATAATGGCACCAAGCTCGCTACTTGCTTCCCATGTTTTATCTTCGTCAGCAATCGCTTGATTCGTAAGTGCAATTGCTACAACTGACGCTAAATATCTTAATTTCATTATAAAAGCCTACTTCTCGCTGATTTTATTTAAATGAACATCCATTTGAGGGAAAGGAATCGAAATACCCGCTTCATCTAATGCAAGTTTGAAGTTTTCTTGAAGGTAAAAATAAACTGCCCAATAATCTTCAGTTTTTGCCCAAGAGCGCGTTACAAAGTTAACGCTTGAGTCACCTAAAGTGTGAACACCGATGAAAAATGCAGGGTCTTTAAGTACTTTATCATTTGATTTGATTACATTTTCAAGCACTTCACGCGTTTGCTTTAGACATGAGTCGTAGCTAACACCAACCATAATATCAACACGACGCGTTGCTTGACGGCTGTAGTTTACAATAGCGCCACCCATAATTGCCGAGTTTGGTACTATGATTGTTTTGTTATCAGGTGTTAACAGTTCTGTTGAAAAAATCTCGATTTTAGAAACACTACCAGAATGACCCGCAGCATCAATAAACTCACCTGATTTAAATGGACGTAGAATAATAATAAGCACGCCTGATGCAAAGTTTGAAAGAGAGCCTTGTAACGCTAAACCAACCGCTAAACCCGCTGCACCCAAAATTGCAATAAACGATGTTGTTTCAATACCAACTTGAGAAAGTGCCATTAGTACTGTTGCCGCAAATACAAGTGCGTACACAATATTTGCTAAAAACGAACCAACCGCTTTATCTACTTTTTTCTTTTCGATCGCTTTTTTGGTTAATTTTTCACATACTTTTGCTACACGAATGCCCACGAGTAAAATGACAATCGCGACTACAGTTTGTAAGCCGTAATGTAAAAGTAAATCAGAGTTTTCGTTCAACCATTTAGCTGCAGAATCCATGAGTATTCCTTTTGTCGTTGATTTAGGTAATTTTAAGAATTATAAAGATTTTTGAAATTTACGTCACTTCTTTTCACAGTTTAAGCGGATCTTTAACTTGATTGTCACTTGGTTTTGAAGGTCTACTCCAAATAAACAACAAAACGCTTACAATACTGATCACAACAATCGCTTTCAGCCATATTGGGAAGGCAATAAAGAGCAACGGGTAGGAAACTAGTAACAACATGGAGCTAGTCGCGATTACTTTAATTTTTGTTCTTATTACACCATGCGCTTCCCAATCCGTTATTAATTGACCGAATATTCGATGATTCAATAACCATGAATGCATTCGCGTTGACGATTTAGAAAAGCAAAATGCCGATAACAATACGAAAGGAGTGGTCGGTAGTAACGGAAGAAATACCCCAAGCACTCCCAGTAATAAACTGACCAAACCAATTACTAACCAAACTGAACGAATAACAGTCTTTTTTAACACTACAAAATCGCAAACTAAATTTATTTAGCTAAAAGCATAACATAAGTCTTCACACGGGCATGTTTTTTATGTATTATGCGCGCCACACCAAATAAGGTGTTTCAAATTTTGTGGCGGCTGTAGCTCAGTTGGTAGAGCCCTGGATTGTGATTCCGGTTGTCGCGAGTTCAAGTCTCGTCAGTCGCCCCACTTCTTCTTAAAAATTCCTTTTTTAACTTCAAAAATATAACAACTAGCTAAACAAAATGTATGTGCTTAGCAAGTTACCTTCTTTCGTTTCTAATTAAATTAGTAAATACACGATAAGTTTGTCTCGAACGTTCACTTTTGAAGCCTAACGCCAACGTCATTAGCATTTTAAAGTTTCATACCTTCAGCATAGAAAAAGCATATCTGCTCATTGTCTATTAGCTGCTATTAACAAGTTAACGGCGTTTAACGTACTAGAATGCACACACATGGCGACGCTGGAAAACATTATTTTAGGCAATAAAAAACGCGACTTAAGTCGCGTTTTATAATTTGATTAATTTTGAAAAAACTAAGCTGTTGCAGTTTCTAAACCTGGTGCAGCCATAGTGACAGACTCTTCAAATGTTGCCCATTCCCAAGCTGATTCAGTCGCCATCAACTTACGAAGTAGCTTATTATTCAGATCATGGCCTGATTTATATGCAGTTACTTTACCAAGCAAGTTATGACCCGTCATAAACAAGTCACCAACACAGTCTAAAATCTTGTGTTTTACAAACTCATCAGGGTAGCGCAATCCATCAGGGTTAAGTACTTTAAAGTCATCAAGTACAACAGCATTATCCATACTGCCACCAAGCGCTAAGTTGTTAGCGTGCATGTATTCGATATCACGCATAAAGCCAAATGTACGTGCTCGGCTAATTTGCTCGATAAAATTCTTAGCTGTAATGTCTAAACCAATACGTTGGCGACTTTCGTTAATTGCTGGGTGGTTAAACGCAATTTCAAAGTCGATATGAAAACCATCATATGGTTCAATCTCAGCCCACTTATCGCCGTCTTCCACGCGCACCGTTTCGGTAATGCGAATAAAACGTTTAGCTGCATTTTGTTCTTCGATGCCAGCCTTTTGAATAAGGTAAATAAATGGTAATGAACTACCATCCATAATTGGCACTTCAGGGCTATCTAATTCAACAATTAGATTGTCTAAGCCTAATGCTGCAATTGCAGCGATTAAATGCTCAGTGGTCGATAAGCGAACGCCATCTTTATTAATTAAGCATGTACATAATTGAGTATCGCCCACGGCCTCAGGTGTTGTTTCAAAATCAACAACAGGATCAAGGTCTACCCGGCGAAATACAATACCTGTATTCGCACTAGCAGGTCGGAGAGTGATAGAAACCTTTTCACCCTTATGCAATCCAACACCTACGGCACTGACTTTTTCAGTTATGGTACGCTGCTTAATCATAGGCTATCCACTTATTCGTTAAAATCGGCCGGCTATCTTACCACAGATAAGACCAGCTTGCCAAATTATGTCTATTTTTCAAACAATCTTATTAATCAGCTTGATTACGTAAGAAAGTTGGTACGTCAAAATAATCAGCTTTGTCTTGCTTTTTGTCTAATGGCGCGCTTTCTTTGACTTCGTTTTGAACACTTGGTTCAACAGTCTCAGGCGTTTCTACACTGCCCGACTGTGCAAAACTTGGTACAAATACACCTGGTGTTGCAGTTGCATTGCTCGGAGCGCTTGTTGCTTGCGCTGTATCAGAGCCAGACACTTTTTTGATATCTGCACCTACAATACCAAACTGAGGCTTGCGTTCACCGCCAAGGCCAGTCGCAACAACAGTCACACGTAACTCTTCAGACATATCAGGGTCGATAACCGCCCCAACAACAACCGTCGCATTTTCTGATGCTAATGCCTTAACGTGGTTACCAACTGTTTCAAATTCTTCAATCGCAATGTCCATACCCGCGGTAATGTTAACAAGAATGCCTTTCGCACCTGTTAAATCAACATCTTCAAGTAACGGGCTTGAAATTGCAGCTTCTGCGGCTTCTTGTGCACGATCAGGGCCTTTCGCTGACGCTGTGCCCATCATTGCAGTTCCCATTGCAGACATAACAGTACGTACGTCGGCGAAATCCACATTGATCAGACCTGAGCGAGTAATTAACTCAGCGATACCTTGTACGGCACCAAATAACACATCGTTCGCTTTAGCGAATGCGTCTAATAATGTCGTACCTTTGCCTAAAACTTTAAGCAATTTATTGTTAGGAATTGTAATAAGTGAATCAACGTGTTGAGACAACTCATTAATGCCATCTTCTGCTGCCGATGCACGCTTTTTACCTTCAAATTCAAAAGGTCGTGTTACTACTGCAACAGTTAAAATGCCCATTTCTTTAGCAATACGTGCCACAACAGGTGCAGCACCTGTACCTGTACCACCGCCCATACCGGCAGCAATAAAGATCATATCTGCGCCTTCAAGGCCGTTACGAATCGTTTCTGCATCTTCTTCTGCAGAATCACGACCCACTTCAGGGTTTGCCCCAGCACCTAAACCTTGTGTAATTTGCGTACCTAGCTGCACTGTTACATCAGCTGATGATTTACGCAGTGCTTGCGCATCGGTATTGGCCGCAATAAATTTTACGCCTTCAATTTGCTTTTTAACCATGTGCTCAACAGCGTTACCACCGCCACCGCCGACACCGATTACTTTAATTACGGCTTCTTCACCGTGCTGTTCCATTAAATCAAACATGTTTAACTCTCCGACTAACTACCTTATGAAAATTCACAAGGCAAAAGCTTAAAACTCCCCTTGAAACCATTTTGTTAAACGGTTCCACCAATTTCCATTACCAGATTCTGTGGTGCGGCTGCTCTGGCTATGCTGCATAGTTCGACCATACTGCAACAACCCAACTGACGTTGCGAATGACGGATCATTCACATAATCAGTAAGTCCAGCTATCCCTACTGGTTGACCAACGCGCACTGGCATTTGGAAAATTTCTTCTGCTACTTCAACAACACCTTGCATCTTGGCGGTACCGCCTGTCAGCACGATGCCTGCAGCTATTTGTTCTTCTAAACCTGAGCGACGAATCTCTTTCATCGCCAACTCAAAAATCTCTCTCATGCGCGGCTCTACAACTTCAGAAAGTGTATGGCGCGACATAATACGTGCAGGTCTACCACCTACACTTGGTACTTCAATACTGTCTTCTTGACTTGCTAAGCGACTTAGTGCGCTGGCATATTGTACTTTAATTGCTTCAGCATGCGAGATAGGCGTGCGAAATATTTTCGCAATATCGCCAGTTACTTGATTTCCCGCAACTGGTAGCACCGCCGAGTGGCGCAAAGAGCCTTGCGTGTATATGGTAATATCCATAGTGCCACCACCAATATCAACCACTGCAACACCAAGCTCACGCTCATCTTCAGTTAAAACTGAATCGCCCGAAGCCAGCGCCGAGAAAATAAATTGGTCAACACGTAAGCCACAACGCTCAACACATTTTTCAATGTTTTTCGCCATATCATTTGAGCACGTAATAATATGCGCTCGCGCTTCCATACGTACACCACTCATACCAAGAGGATTACGAATGCCTTCTTGCATATCAACAGTGTATTCTTGTGGTAACGCATGCAGCATCTTGCGTTCAGCTGAAATAGGGACGGATTTAGCGATATGAATAACATTATCGATGTCGTCATGGGTGATTTCAGCGTTGTTAATCGCCACTACACCATTTTCATTTTGACACTGAATATGTTTTCCAGATATGCCTAGGTACACCGAGCTAATACGGCAATCTGCCATTAATTCAGCTTCATCTAACGCACGCTGAATCGACTCAGACACTAAATTAAGATCGTTAACACCACCTTTATCCATGCCTTTCGCGTTTTGACTGCCAACGCCTACAATGCTCAGCTGATTATCAGGTGTTACCTCACCGACAACAGCAACAACTTTAGACGTTCCTACGTCTAAGCCGATAATGAGATTACGTTCAACTGCCTTGGTCATACCCTAGTTATACCTTATTATTTTTAGTTTGCTCTTGCACTGGCTGAAGCCAGCTCACAGCTAATCCCGTATCATACCTTAAATCTATCGACTCTACCTCTTTATCCGACGAGTTTTTTATCTCTGGATATAAATCGATAAACCGCTGCACTCTAAGCGCAATATCTTTGCGTCCTAGGTTTAATTTAACACCACTATTTAGCCATAATTTCCATGAAAAACGCTCTGACAGCGCAAGGCTACTTAACCCGATTTCATGTAGCGCTAATAACTCTTTAAATGTTTTAAAGGTTTTCCACGCTTCATTTTCACTGCCTTCAGGCCCATACAACATAGGTAACTTGTTAAAAAACTGCTCTGCCGGTGCCTGAAAGATGTCGCCATGGGTATTTAGCAGTAAATCTTGATTCCAAATTGCCACTGCCTGATGCTCAGTAACATAAACACGTAGTGTGTCTGGCCACTGTTTCCGTACCGATACACTTGCTACCCAAGGCAATTCCAGCAATTTTTCTTGCACTTGGTTTACATCTACATCAAAAAACGTTTTAACTTTTAATGACTTAATCTTATCAACAATTGCTTGCTCACTTGTATATACAGGGTCACCATGAACCAATACTTTGCTCAACTTACTATTTTGTTCTGTTGCTAAGTAATCGGTTAAGGCATTCACCCCTTGCCACGTAATAAACAAGGTCAAAACAAAAAAGCTTACTCCCATTAGCAAAGACCAATTAGTTGCAGCAACTAATCGCTTTGTTAAATTTGCTAATGTAAGTAGTGTTTCTTTCATTTACAGTGTCGAATCTAAAATTTCTAAAACTAACTGAGCAAAATCTCTACCTGAGTCTTTTGCAGCCATAGGTACCAATGACTTTTCTGTCATGCCCGGCACAGTATTCACTTCTAACAAATAGAATTCACCGCTTTGGTCACGCATCGCGTCCACTCGGCCCCAATCTTTAGCACCAACAAGCGCAAATGCCTGCGTTGCGATCATTTGTAAATACGCAGTATCGGCGTTTGATAAATCAGCTGGGCAATGATAACTCGTAGTAGATGACTTATATTTCGCTTCGTAGTCATAAAAACCACGTGGTGTTTTCATTTCAATCACCGATAGCGGCTGGTTGTTAAGCATGCTAACGGTATATTCGGTGCCAGTGATCCACTGCTCAAGCAATACTTCATCATCAAATTTAAAGGCATTTTCAAGCGCACTTTTTAATTCTTCACTCGTGCTTGCTTTAGCCATACCGATACTCGAACCTTCGTGGCTAGGCTTAACCATTACCGCGCCAAATTCGTTAATAATCGATTCAATACTAAAACTTTCACCTTTTTTAACCGTGGTAAATTTAGCGGTTGGTAAGTTGCTGGCAACGAACAATTGCTTACAACGTACTTTATCCATAGCTAACGCACTGCCTAACACGCCGCTACCGGTATAAGGCAAGCCCATAAATTCAAGTGCACCTTGAATCGTACCGTCTTCACCGCCACGACCATGCAACGCGATAAACACGCGATCGATTCCTAATGTTTTAAGCTCAGCAAGCTCTCGTTCTTTTGGATCAAATGCAATCGCATCAACACCATTGGTAATCAGGGCGTTTAATATGGCACTTCCCGAATTGAGTGACACCTCACGCTCAGCCGAATTACCACCTAATAAAACGGCGACTTTACCATACTGCTTTTGGCTCATTGTGCTACCTGCTTTAGCTTAGTTATATTCATTTCTGTTTCAGCAATTTGTTTTACCAATTGACCTATATTGCCCGCACCTTGCGTTAACACTAAGTCATTATCTTTTACCGCGTCAGCCAATGCTGTGAATAGCTCATTCGGCGTGGCGATATATCTAGGCTCTTTACCACGTTGTCTTAAGCTACGACATAAACTCTTGCTGTCTGCGCCAACGATAGGTTCTTCACCTGCAGCGTACACTTCCAACAACAATAATTCGTCTACCTGACTTAACACATCTACAAATTCTTCGTAAAGGTCACGCGTGCGCGTAAAGCGGTGAGGTTGATACGCCATTACTAAACGTTTATCAGGCCAACCTTGCTTTGCCGCTTTAATTGTTGCGGCGACTTCAGATGGGTGATGACCATAATCATCAACCAACATCACGTTGCCCACTTCGTTATTGAACTCGCCATAATGTTGAAAACGACGACCAATACCTTCAAATTCTTTTAGTGCTGCTTTTATTGCGCTTTCACTTACGCCTTCCTCAAACGCCACCGCAATTGCCGCTGTTGCATTTAAGGCATTGTGCTTGCCCGGTAAATTCAGGGTGATCGCCAGTGTTTCACCATTTGGCAATACAACTTCAAAGGCACTGCAGCTAGCTGATTGTGAGAAATTAATGAGACGGTAATCTGCGTCTTGCGATTCACCATAAGACACATATTTACGGCTAAAGCGCGGCAATAACTCGCGAACTACTGAGTCGTCTATACAAGCTACGGCTAACCCATAAAAAGGAAGGTTATGGATAAATTCAATATAGGTGTCTTTCATATTTTCAAAGTCACCTTGATACGTATCCATATGATCCGCTTCAATATTTGTAATAATGCTGATCATTGGGTTTAAGTGTAAGAAGCTTGCGTCACTTTCATCTGCTTCAGCAATGAGATATTGACCACTACCTAACTTCGCATTGGTACCCGCGCTATTTAATAAGCCACCAATCACAAAGGTGGGATCAAGTTCGGCTTTGGCAAAAATACTTGCTACTAAACTCGTCGTTGTGGTTTTACCATGCGTACCAGCAACCGCAATACCCTGCCTAAAGCGCATTAACTCAGCCAGCATTTCCGCACGGCGTACAATTGGGATGTGTTTTTCTTTCGCACAAATGATTTCAGGGTTGCTTTCATCAATGGCACTTGAAACAACTACTACGTCTGCTTGCTCAACATTTTCTTCTCGGTGCCCGATAAAAACGTTTGCGCCCGCTTTACTCAAACGCTCTGTCATTGCGCCTTTGTTTATATCTGAGCCGGTAATTTGATAGCCTAAATGTAATAGTACTTCTGCAATTCCGCCCATACCTGCACCACCAATACCAATAAAGTGGATAGTGTTGATTCGTCTCATTGCAGGTAAATTATCTTTTTTCAATGTTCTACTCTTACTTACTAAATTCGATACATAAATTTGCAACATCGCGTGTTGCATCTAATTTGGCTGCCGCTTTTGCTTTTTCAGCCATTTTTAATACCCGTGACTTATCTTGAACATAAGGTTTTAGCAAGGCAACCAGGTCGTCTTGCGTCATATCTTTTTGCTGAATAAGTAACGCAGCTTGTTGCGCTACAAGGTAATTGGCGTTTGCAGTTTGGTGATCATCAACAGCATATGGAAATGGCACAAATACAGCCATTTTCCCCGCGGCAGCAACTTCGCTAACCGTTAACGCGCCTGCGCGACATACAACAATATCTGCCCACGCATAAGCTTTATCCATATCATGAATAAATTCGTTCACCTGTGCGTTAAGCGCCATTTTTTCATAACGTTTGGTTACTTCCGCCAAGTGACCTTTGCCAGTTTGATGGAAAATAGCCAATTTACTTTCTTTTGCCAGCGTTTTAAACACATCAGGTAATTGATCATTAAATACTTTTGCACCTAACGAGCCGCCAACCACCAAAATATTGCAGCATTCGCTGTCTTTCTCTACTTGAGCTGTTGCAACACTGCTGCGAACGGGATTACCAATGATTTTGCATTTTGCACTATCAAATGCCGAAGGAAACGCCGCCATCACTTGATTTGCAATTTTGGCAAGCAACTTGTTGCTAAGGCCTGCAACCGCATTTTGCTCATGAATTAGCACCGGAATACCTAGTAACTTTGCCGCTACACCAGCAGGTCCAGTTACATAACCACCCATGCCAAGTAATACATTTGGCTTTTCTTGTTTCATCACTTTACGTGCTTGCAATATCGCTTTAGCCACCATAAAAGGCGCTTTTAGCAAACGCATAATGCCATTACCGCGCACCCCTTTGACATCAATGAAGCGAATATCAATGCCGTGACGCGGTACAACATCCGCTTCCATTCGATCGGACGTGCCTAACCACACTACTTGCCAACCTTGCTCTTGCAGATAATTTGCTACGGCGATCCCGGGGAAAATATGCCCCCCTGTGCCACCAGCGACGATCATTATTTTCTTACTCATGATTTTCGCCCTCTTACAGTGGCTTGTTTCGTCGCCATTTTCACCTCAAAATCAACACGCAATAAAATGCCGGCTGCAACCGTCATTACTAATAAACTTGAACCACCATACGATACGAACGGCAAAGTCAGACCTTTGGTAGGTAAAATACCCGCACTTGCCCCAACGTTAACCATACTTTGAAAGGCGAACCAAATTGCGATACCTAGCGCCAAATAACCTTCGTAGTCTTTGCCAGCTTTAAGGGCATTAAAGCCAATATTTAGCGCTCTAAAAATCAGCACAAATAACACAGTTAAAACGCTAAATACGCCGATAAATCCGGTCTCTTCGGCTAAAATCGCAAAAATAAAGTCGGTATGCGCTTCAGGCAGATATTGTAGTTTTTGCACACTATTACCTAACCCTTGGCCAAACCAATCACCGCGGCTGTATGCCATTAACGACTGAACCAATTGATAACCCTTACCAAACGGGTCATCCCAAGGATCCATAAAGCCAGTAATACGTGCACGACGATAAGGTGAACTGGCGATCAGCAATACCACTAAGCCAACACCTGCCATCATCAAAGCAAAGAATTGCCACAAACGTGCGCCCGCTAAGAACAGCAAACCCACAGTTGTAACAAACATTACTACTACCGTACCTAAATCGGGTTGCATCAAAATCAAAAATGCATAAACCGTAAATACAGCTAGTGGTTTAATAAAGCCTTTTAAGTTTTCTTGCACTTCAGATTTTTTGCGAACCAAGTAACCAGCGAGATAACAAAAGAAAAATAACTTAGCAACTTCAGATACTTGAATATTAATCGGCCCTAAACCAATCCAGCGCGTTGAACCATTTACTTCACGACCAATAACCAATACCGCGATTAACATAGGTACACCTGCCAGCAACAGCGGTAAATTGGCCTTTTTCCAAAAACTCATCGGTAAGCTGGTTGAGATCATCAACAAACTCATACTCAACACTAAATACACCACGTGGCGAATGGTAAAATGGAAAGGGTTATCAAACATACGAATTGCAGTAGGCATCGACGCGCTGGTAACCATAATAAAACCAACACCAATCAAAATAACCATGCAATAAATAAGAGGAATATCGTAAAGTGTATTTGAGCGCACATGAAATTGCGCTTTTAAAAACTCAAGCACCTTCATGATTTCACCGCCTTGTTAACCAACTCAACAAATACATCGCCACGATGTTCAAAGCTGTTAAACATATCAAAACTCGCGCACGCAGGCGCAAGTAATACGATATCACCCGAAACAGCGATAGCCTTTGCCTGTAATACAGCATCTTCAAGTGAATTTGTCTGGATTGCGTTTTCACATAACGCTGCTATCTGAGCTTTATCTTTACCAAAGGTTATAAGCTGTTTAACGGTCGTTTCAATATCAACTTTTAATGGTGAAAAATCAGCACCTTTGCCAACACCGCCCGCTAATAAAATAATATTTTTACCTTTAGCTAAGCTTGTTAATGCAGCTTGTGTTGCACCAACATTCGTCGCTTTGGAGTCATTAACATAAAGTACGCCGTTATCTTCACATACTAATTGGCAGCGATGAGCAAGCCCCGAAAACTGATTAAACGCCGTTTTAAACACATCAACTGGCAGTTTAAGATTTTCTAACAGCGCCATAACTGCGAGCGCGTTAAATTGGTTGTGTAATCCAATCACTTTTAGCTCGTCAGTACTCAACATTTGTTTGCCGTGTACATTAAAGTATTGCTGCGAAATCGTGTAATCACCTTGTTGCGCACCAAAACTAACACCTGGAGTTTGTTCACAATGAGTTAATGCATCATCAAAATTAACAACCACATGTTTACTGTGTAAATGAATGCGCTGTTTAGCGTAAGCATAATCACCAAGGCTGTCGTAACGATCCATATGATCTTCACTAATATTTAGCACGCAACTTGCTTCACACACTAACGAATGCGTTGTCTCTAATTGAAAGCTCGATAGCTCCAATACATAGCAATCGTAATCTTGGTCAATAACATCCAGTACCGGTGTACCAATGTTGCCCGCAAGCGCCACTTTATAACCCGCTTGCTTTAAGACATCGCGCGTTAGTGTAACCACAGACGACTTGCCATTAGAGCCTGTTACCGCATACACAGCTTTGGTATTAATCCGAGCAAATAGCTCAACATCGCCAATCACTTCTACACCACGGGTTATTGCATCTTGTATATACATGTTAAAAAGCGCAATACCTGGGCTAATAACGATTAAATCAACGTTTTTAAACAACGTATCATTAAGGGCACCAAAATGTGTATCTGTCGCAAGCTGTGTAGCAATATCAGCGTTAGGTGGCAAGTCACGACTATCCACAACGCTAAACGCAATATTTTTACGAGCGAAAAAACGCATTGTGCTCAGACCGGATACACCCAGCCCAAGCACAATAATTTTTTTGTTTTTAAGTTCGTCTAAATAATTCATTTATCTCAGCTTTAATGTTGCTAAACCGGCTAAAACTAAAACCACCGAAATAATCCAAAAACGCACAATAACGCGTGGCTCTGGCCAACCTTTTAATTCATAGTGATGGTGTATGGGTGCCATGCGAAATATACGTTGGCCGCGTAACTTGTATGAGCCCACCTGCAAAATAACCGATAGTGCTTCCATTACAAAAACACCACCCATAATCACGAGTACCAATTCTTGTCGTACTAATACCGCGATAATGCCAAGTGCACCACCTAGCGCAAGCGAACCTACATCGCCCATAAATACTTGCGCAGGGTATGTGTTAAACCATAAGAAACCTAAACCCGCCCCCACAATCGCAGTACAAAGAACAACTAGTTCACTCGCTTCTGGGATATAAGGAATATGTAGGTAGTTAGCAAAATTAACGTTACTGGTTACGTACGCAATAAATGCAAATGCACCCGCAACTAAAATCGTCGGTACAATAGCTAGTCCGTCTAATCCATCTGTTAAGTTAACGGCGTTTGATGTACCAACAATTACAAAGTAAGCCATTACAATGTAAAACAAGCCAAGCTGTGGCATTACTTCTTTAAAGAAAGGTACAACAAGCGCAGTTTCTTGTGGTAACGCAGCACTGTAAAATAAAAATGCACCGGCAGTTAAAGCAATTACCGACTGCCAAAAGTATTTCCAACGTGCAATCAGGCCATCAGTGTTTTTGCGTACTACTTTACGGTAGTCATCAATAAAACCCACTACACCAAGTGAGCCGATAACAAATAATGTGACTAATACATAACGGTTGCTTAGGTCAGCCCATAACAATGTGCTGGCAAAAATAGAACCTAAAATCAAAATGCCGCCCATTGTTGGCGTGCCTGATTTAGATAAATGCGATTCTGGACCGTCATCACGTACAGTTTGGCCAATTTGCATTAGCTGCAAACGACGAATCAATTTTGGACCAAAATAAAGCGACAGCATAAGTGCGGTTAACACACCTAGAATAGAGCGAAACGTTAAGTACGAAAAAACGTTAAAGCCTGAGTAAAATTGTGTTAAATATTCAGCCAACCACATTAACATGACTGTTCACCTTTCTTATTATTGAGCTCGTCTACAAGTAGTTCCATTCGAGAACTACGCGAACCCTTTATCAAAATTGTTGTACGTTCATTGCCGCTAGCTGCATCGTTAAGTAACGCCTGCTTTAACGCATCGACAAGTTTTTCGCGGGTTGAGAAGTGGCGGCCAGGTTGTTCAAATACATCACTCGCCGATTGACTAAGCACACCTAATGTATATACATGGTCTATGCCTTTGTCTCTGGCGTATTCACCTACTTCTTGGTGGTAGACACGTGCATCTTCACCAAGTTCAGCCATATCACCTAAAACCAGTATTTTTTTGCCATTAATGCCGCTTAGTAGGTCAATTGCTGCACGAACCGAACCTGGATTAGCATTGTAGCTATCATCGATAAGAGTTAGCTTTTGCGAGACCTCAATAATATTCACGCGCCCTTTTACCTGCGGCATATTACTTAAGCCCGAAGCGACTTGTTTTAAACTAACGCCCAGCGGAAGTACCAGCGCTGAAGCGACTAAACTGTTAGTGACATTGTGTGAACCTGGGATCGGCAAATCAACTCGTACCGCTTCACCTTTATAAACAAGGTCAAAGCTTGCACGACCAAAATCATCTAATATTATGTTTTCAGCCCAAATATCTTTGTGCTGTGTGGCTGAGAATTGAGTTACCTGTTTGTCTTCAAGGCGTGCTAACCAATAGTCAATAAACTCACTATCGGCATTTACCACTGCCACTCCGTTTTCAGGTAAGCCTAAGAAAATTTCGCCTTTTGCACGCGCGACACCAAATAGATCGCCAAAACCTTCTAAATGCGCTTCCGCCACATTGGTAATCGCCGCTACATGCGGTTTTACTAAATCAGTGGTATAGGCAATTTCACCTAGGTGATTTGCACCTAATTCAATCACCGCATACTGGTGCTTTTCTTCTAATCGCAACAGCGTAAGTGGTACACCAATATCGTTATTAAAATTGCCATCGGTCGCCAGTACTTCACCAAGCTGCGATAAAATCGCCGCGGTCATTTCTTTAACTGTGGTTTTACCTACACTTCCCGTCATCGCAACAGTTTTAGGACTTACTTTAGCCATCACAGCGGCGCCTAATTTACCTAATGCAAGACGAGAGTTTTCAACGATAAACTGAGGGATATCGACATCTTGTTCTACTTCAACAATCAGCGCTTTAGCACCTAATTCTTGTGCTGTTTGGGCAAATTTATGGCCATCAAAGTTTGGTCCTTTAAGTGCTAAAAACACTTCGCCTGCTTGTAATTTTCTTGAATCGGTTACAATTGTTGAAAATGCTACATTTTCGCCGCGGTATGACACACCTAAGACGTCTGCAATCCAGTTTAGATCAGCCGTAATCATGCGCTTTCCCCTTTTAAAATCTGCTGTGCAACTAAGCTGTCACTAAAGTGCAGCGTGCTAGTGCCTATTATTTGGTAGTCTTCGTGGCCTTTGCCAGCAATTAACACAATGCCATCAGCAGAGGTGGTAGCAATCGCATGCGCGATAGCTTGATAGCGATCATGCTCAACCACAGCTCGTTCAGCAGCTGCAAATCCAGCTAAAATGTCTGCGGTAATTGCTTTTTCATCCTCTGTACGCGGATTATCATTAGTAACTATTACTTTATTTGCATACTTTTCAGCTATTTGCGCCATAAGTGGGCGTTTACCTTTGTCTCTGTCACCACCACAGCCAAACACACACGTGATATTGCTGCCAACATGTTCCGACAATGCAATCAATGCTTGTTCAAGGGCATCTGGTGTATGGGCATAATCGACAATACAGGTAGGTTTATTATCTGCGCTGAAAGCTTGCATTCTTCCGACTACCGCATCTAATTGGTCAATTTTATCAATTAACCAATTAAAGTCATATGTTAAATTCAGTAATGTCGCGAGTGCTGCGGTTAAGTTATATAAATTAAACTTACCAAACAAAGGTACAGTAACTTTTTGGCTTCCCCAGCTCGAGCGAATATCACAACATAAGCCTTGTTTTGAATACTTTGCATTATCAAATGAGACAAACGGATAGCTAATATCGGTTGGCAGGTTTTCACCAAATAGAACTGGATTTGGAATACGACCTTCTACGAGCCATTGCTTTACTTGCGCATCGTCAAAATTAACGACATTACATTTAGTTGAGAAATTGGTTAGTAGTGATAATTTTGCCTCGCCATACGCGAGCATAGTGCCATGATAATCAAGATGATCACGACTTAAATTAGTAAACACCGCAATATCAAATGCACTATGCGCCACTCGCTGTTGCACTAAACCATGAGACGACACTTCCATTGCCACTAATTCATAGTCGCGCATTTGCCAAAATAAATCTTGTAGGTCAATGGCTGAAGGCGTGGTGTTAGCCAGTGGCGTAAGCTTTTCGGTTTGACCCCAGCCAAGTGTGCCAATAACACCTGTTTTTTGCTCGGATGCACTGGCCAGATTTGCGATCATGCTCGTTACGGTGGATTTCCCATTAGTGCCTGTAACGCCAACTAATTTAAATTGTGTACTCGGCTCGCCATAAAAAGCACTCGCAAAAACGCTCAGTTTGTTCGCTAAGTCATCAATAACGTATACATTCGCTCGATTTGGTTGATATTGACATTCGCTATCAACAAGCACTAGCGCAGCGCCAGCCGCCAAAGCGTTATCGATAAAACGTGAACCATCGAGTTGATGACCTTTAATCGCAATAAACGCAGTACCGGGCGCTATGGCCCGGCTGTCTAAAGTCAGTTTATGTGTTTCAATGCCGCAGCTAGGTTCACCTATTGCGAGCAATGCGCGATCAATAGGTAACATAGTCCCGCCGTTGATTTAGTTGCGCGACAGCTTCAAGATCTGGTGCAACATTTAAGATTCGCAGCGATCCCGACATAATTTCAGAAAACGCAGGGCCGGCAACATCACCACCATAATAAACGTCACCGCCCGGTTCATTGATCATAACAACAACCGCTAAACGCGGATCAGATACTGGCGCAATACCTGCGAAGTAACCGACATATTCATCACCATAACCGCCAAATGCAGCTTTTTTCGAAGTACCTGTTTTGCCACCAACGCGATAACCATCTAGTTTTACACGTGTAGCAGTTCCGCCTCGCTCAAAAACGCTTTCCATCATTTCTAGTACAGCAAAAGCATTACGCTCTTCAAACACACGTTCACCGTGTACTTTGCCTTCTTGTTTTAAAATCGTCAGCGGACGGTTAATACCACCAGAACCGATAGCTGCATAAGCACGTGCCATTTGCGCAGTACTTACTGAAATTCGGTAGCCATATGCTAATGTTGCCACCTCAAAATCAGACCAACGGCCGTGCGGTGTAAATAAGCCATCACTTTCACCAACCATACCTGTGCCAGTTTCCTCGCCAAACCCTAAACGTTGGAAGAAACCGATAAAGTCTTGCTTAGGCATAGTTTGCGCTATTTTTGATACACCCACATTTGACGATTTTTGCAATATTGTACGCAGATCCATTGGACCATTGTTCTTACCGTCAGTAACAATACTACCGCCAACACGCATCCACCCTTTGGTTTTTATCACGGTATCAAAATCGATGGTGCCATATTCTAGTCCAGCTAAAACTGAAATAGGCTTTAACGTTGAGCCTGGCTCAAATAGGTCGGTAATTGCGCGGTTACGGCGTTTATGTGGCGCCGCATCTTTTAAATTATTTGGATTGAACGACGGGCTATTCACCATCGCCAAAACTTCACCGGTCGTTACATCAACAACCATAGCGCTACCCGATGTTGCTTTATAACTCAGCACCGCTGATTTTAAAGAACGATAAGCCAGTGATTGAATGCGCTGATCAATGCTCAGTTGGATATTTTCAGGTTCAATACGCGCGCGTTCATCAAGAATTTCAATTTCTCGACCTTGTGCGTCTTTGCGAATGGTACGTTTACCCGCTTCACCTGTTAACGCTTCATTATAGAGTTTTTCTATGCCTTCGATGCCTTCACCATCGATGTTAGTAAAGCCAAGTACGTGGGCAGTGACTTCACCCGCTGGGTAGAAGCGTTTTGATTCGTCGAGTAAGTAAATTCCTGGCAATTTCAATTCTGAAATATAGCGTGCTACTGGCGGAGTCACCTGACGTTTTAAATACACAAAGCGACGAGTATTGTCGCTTGTTAGTTTTCCATCAATTAACGGCTTTTGCAGGCGTAATACTTCAGCGAGATCCTGCCAGCGTGAATCGCTGTTAAAGATTTCAATTTTTTCTTTTGCGACGCGTGCGGGATCACTATCTAATGCTTTGACCGCTTGTTTAATATCAAGCTGATTTTCTCTCGCATGCTTGCGCGCAAGACTATAAACCTTGGCTGTTAAGGCCTTATCAAGTTGTTTTGGGTCACCATAAACACTTACTACCGGTACGCTAATCGCCAGTTCGTTACCATGGCGATCTAAAATTAAACCACGCTGTACATTAACCTTTTCTACGCGTACCGTGCGTTTATCATTTTCAGACACGGCAAAATCAGGTTCGATAACCTGAATATAAGCGGCACGTGCAACCAGAGTTGCAAATACGGCAAAAATCGTGGCACATACCAATAAGTATCGCCAGCGGATTAAGCTGCCTTGTTTTGGTTTAGTACTATGTCGTTTCATGGTAACACCACCAGCTTTTCATCCTTGCGTTCTGGTCGTTTCATATCAAGTTTTTTCTTGGCGATATCTTCAACTCGGGCATGCTGTGCGTAGAATTCACTTTCTACAACCAAGTAGCCCCACGCCAAATCTAATTCATCTTTTTGTTGTAACAACGTGTCTTGTTTGATCACTTCCGCACGTGATGCATCGGTAACCATCACTACGGCAAATGCCGAAGCAAAAATAGAAAAAAGCAGCCCCAAAGTGACTTTCTCCCTAAAAAGTCCCTTAGTGATCTCGATAAACAGGTTTGGCTGACGTGTATTATTTTTACTAGCCACTACAACCTCTTAGCGATCCTAAGTACGGAGCTGCGCGCACGGCTATTGCGAGCTATTTCTTGCTCGCTCGGTTTAATAGCCTTACCTATCGCTTTTAACGTTAGGTTTTGTTTTAACTGTTCATCAGTAAGCGGAAGGCCTCGCGGTACTGCTTCGCCTTTGCTTTGCTTTTTAATAAATTGCTTAACAATGCGATCTTCGAGTGAATGGAACGAAATTACCGCTAAACGGCCATCTTGCTTGAGTACATCAAGCGAGCCTTGTAATGCTGTGGTGATTTCTTCAAGCTCACTGTTGATATAAATTCGAATTGCCTGAAACGTACGCGTTGCTGGGTGCTTGTGCTTATCTTTTACTGGTACTGCTTCATCAACTAACTTTGCTAATTGCTTAGTCGTTGTGATTGGATGCTCATCGCGCGTTTCAATAATTTTGGTCGCAATACGGCGGCCAAATTTTTCTTCGCCATATTTCTTAATAACAAAAGTGATGTCTTCGAGTTCCGCTTCTGCCAACCACTGCGCTGCACTGCGGCCAGAACTCGGGTCCATACGCATATCCAGTGGACCATCATGCATAAAGCTAAAACCACGGTCTGCTTCATCAAGCTGCGGACTTGAAACACCAATATCTAGCAAAATACCATCAACCTGATTTAACAAATTGAGGTTTTCAGCTACCTGGCGGATATTTGAAAAGCGATCATGCACAATCTGAAAACGCGCATCATCGGCAAATTTTTTCGCCGCTTCAATTGCCGTTGGGTCGCGATCTATCGCAACTAGTCGCCCTTGCTCACCTAGGCGTTTTAAAATTTCACCCGAATGACCGCCACGACCAAAGGTACCATCGATGTAAATACCGTTTGGCTTAATATCTAAAGCCTCGATCGTTTCGTCGAGTAACACGGAAATATGCTGTTGGCTTTGAGACATAGGGCGCCTATTATTAAAAATTGAAATCTTGTAGTCGTTCGCTAACGGTCAGATCTTTTTGCTGTTCTTGGGCGATATCTTGTTGTAATTTTTCATTCCAAGTATCTTCATCCCAAAGCTCAAACTTATTGAGTTGACCAACTAACATTAATTTTTTATTGAGCCCTGCATGTGCTCGAAGTGGAGATGACAATAAAATTCTGCCGTTTTTATCAAGCTGACATTCCATCGCACTACCAAGTAAAATACGTTTAACGCGGCGTTCCGCTTCAACCATATTCGATAACTGACTCAGTTTTTGCTCAACTTCTTGCCATTCACTTAGCGGATACAACAAAAGACAGGGATCTTTTAAGTCAATCGTGCACACTAACTGGCCTTCGCAATCTGCCTGTAATAAAGCACGAAACTTGGTTGGTATTGCCAAGCGTCCTTTATCGTCGAGGTTAATTGCATGTGCGCCACGAAACATGTAAGCGTTCCCATTTTGTTATTAGTGCCGATCCACTGAGATCCATTTTTTACCACTTTTCTCCACAACGTTAGAGTCTAGGGCTTGACACAGGTATTTGTCAAGAATTGTAACAATAATATTTTTCTCGCTAGCCCTTTATTGATAAGGGCTAGAGCAAAGTTAATGAATTTAGTGGAAAAATGTGGAGGGAGATCTTAGATCAGGCCTTTACTAGCCTAGCATTGAAACTTTTTGCACAAAAAGCGATCGAATATTTATGGTTTAAGAAAATAAGCATACGCATAACAGATCGTGCTTTTACAAACTTTAACTGTAAACAGTTGTTGTTATTTTGACCCTCTGATATTTTGTTACGATAAATTGCGATCTTATTTAAGGAAATATTTATGAAGTTCAGCAAATTGCAAAAAGGAATTACCTTAGCGTTATCAATGTCAATGTTAGTAGCCTGTAATGGGGACTCAGACTCAGATAATGATATTGGTAGCGGCGATAATTCATGGGTTGCCGGTGAATTTAAAGCAAAAGAGATATTTGCGAATAAATGTGCCGTTGTTCGTACGGGGTCTGATCCTTATACCAATGAAGTATATAAAGATCGCGCTGGTACACTCACAGATGAAAAAATGTGGTTACGTTCTTGGAATCATGAATCTTACCTCTGGTTCGATGAAGTGGAAGATGTCGATCCTGCCAATTACAGTACACCACTGGCTTATTTCGAGGTACTTAAAACGTTTGCCAAAACCAGTTCAGGTGCAGATAAAGATAATTTTCACTTCGCACAAGATACCGCTGAGTACCGTAAACGCACGCAAGGCAGTGCATCTTCAGGATATGGCATTCGCTGGCAAGCGCGTAACCTCGATGCAGAAGGTCGTTTCACGCTTCCACGCACATTGTATGTGGCAACTATCGAACCAGGTTCACCTGCAGATACAGCGGGCTTTATACGTGGCGATCAGATCATCAAAGTGGATGGTGCTGATTTCTTAAATGGCAATGATGTTGAAACGCTTAATGCCGGTTTGTTTCCGACAAATAATGGTCAAAGCCATGACATCACAGTAAAAGATGTATTTGGCGCAGAAAGAACCATTACAGTTACATCTGGCAGTTATGATCTTTCGCCTGTTAAAGCGACCAATACCTTTGTCCACGCAGGTAAAACTGTTGGCTATATTCAATTCGATACATTTAATATCAGCGACGCACAAGATGATTTAATCAACAAGTTTACCCAGTTTAGGAACCAAAATGTTAGCGAGTTGGTAGTTGATTTAAGATACAACGGCGGTGGTTTGCTCGCGCTTTCTTCACAGCTGGCTTATATGATTGCCGGTGATGTGAATACGCAAAACCGAGATTATTATACGCTTAAGTACAATGGCAAATGGGACGCAGACAACAATGGTAAAGCAGAGCCCGATACCCCGATCCAATTCTATGACAAAAAGATCGATTGGCAAAAAGGCATCTTAACCAATACAGATCTACCAACCGTTGGACTTAATAAAGTATACGTTTTATCAAGTGCGTCGACCTGCTCTGCCAGTGAGGCATTAATTAATGGTTTAAAAGGGATTGATCTCGATGTTGTACTAATTGGCGGTCAAACCTGTGGTAAGCCTTATGGCTTTGAGGCAACCGATAATTGCAGCACAACCTATTTCACAATTCAGTTTAGCGGTGTAAATGATAAAGGTTTTGGTGAGTACTCTGATGGACTAATCCCTAAGCAAAATCCTAACTTCCAAAACGAAGTGCGTGGCTGTACGGTAAGTGATGACTTAACTCGTCCACTCGGTGATATTTCAGAAGGCATGCTATCAGCTGCGCTTTACCACATCGAACGAGGCAGCTGCCCGCCAATTGCAACAAACTATGCACCAAAGACATCAACAACCGCTAAACAAGTTGTTGGTGAGCCTCTTAAAATGCCACAAGATCGTACGCAACAAATGATTGAAAATAATGCGATCTTTACGCCTCTTGAGACTACAAACAAATAAACGGCGGTTTATTTATTAACGCTAGAAAAAGGTGGCCATGCCACCTTTTTTATTTATATCCCTTCTTCACAGCATTTGTTTTCATACCAATTACCGGAAAATAAAAAACAACGAAATCCCGCCAACCGCAAGCACAGTGCCAAACAGCGTTTTTCCAGAAGGAATTTGCCCTTTTAAAATTGAAAACAACAAAATAAATAAAGGCGATGTGGCAATTAACGTTTGCGCTACAGCCGGATTCGCATATTTAAGTGCAATTTGCTGCAACCAAAGTGTTAAGAAGGTCCCCACCACAATGGCAAGTAACAGTAATACAAACTCACGCTGCGCCATTTTTGAAAAACCTGTAACTAGCTGGGCTAGCTGTTGTCGTTTAATCAGTACAAGGGTTAAGAGCAGCACGCCCACACCTGCAAGTAGTCTAAGCACTGCTCCTAGTAACGGCTCAATATCGCCAGCGACAAGGGCATAATGAGAAATCACCACGCCCGAGGCTTGGCAAACACTGGCTAATAAACCAAACCCTATGCCAGCGGCATTCACTTTTTGGGTATGGGTTTCAGGCTGCATCACCACTAAGGCTACCGCAAAGGTCGTTACTAACACTCCTAACCAACTCTGCCAAGTTAATAAGCTACCAAGTATTAATACCGCTAAAATACCGGAAAGTGGCGGAGCTATTGATTCAAGCAAGAGAGTTTTATTTACGCCTATGCGCTTTAATGATGCAAAATAAGCACTATCACCAATAGCAATACCTATCACACCTGAAAATAACAAAATCCCTATATGCTCAGGCGATAAAGAAAATTCCACATTTGGCAGTAAAGGCAGCGTAAGCAACATTAATGATGCAGCAATAACACCTTTAACAAAATTAAGCTGCAAAGCACTAAAGTGATGACTAAAGCGACCATACAGCAGGCTTGCTAAAGCCCAAAAAAAAGCCGCAGCTAACGCTGCCACTTCACCTAACATACTATTTCCTCAATAAAATTCTTTCCACTAGATTGAAATTCTCAGCGCAGCTGCCACAGTTAAAGTAGCCCCAAATAAACGTTGAGAGCAAATTATGGCAAATTGGATTGATGGACAAGTTACTCATATCAAGTGGTGGAACGACAAGCTATTTAGTTTAACCGTGTCTGCATCATTACCAAGTTATAAAGCAGGGCAATTTACTAAACTTGCAATGACAATTGAAGATAAAAAAATCTCCCGTGCATATTCTTTCGTCAATACCCCATCAAACAACAACCTTCATGAGTTTTTACTGGTTACTGTGGAAGACGGATTACTTTCACCACCGCTTTCTGATTTAAAAAAAGGGGATACATTGCAAATCGCTGAGCAAGCCTCTGGTTTTTTTACGTTAGATGAGGTGCCAGAATCTGACACATTATGGCTATTAGCAACAGGCACGGCGATTGGGCCTTTTTTATCTATGCTAGGTGATGATGCGATTTGGCAAAAGTATAAACATGTTGTGCTTGTTCACGGGGTACGTAAACACACAGACTTGGTTTATCAGCAGCAAATTTGCGATCTGTGTAGCAATCATCCACTGACGTTTGTGCCCGTTATCAGTCAAGAGAAGTGGCCCAATGGGCTGCAAGGTCGCATTACTAATGCGATAACCTCAGGTGAGTTGTTTAGCCATGTTAAAATAACGCCAACGCCACAAAACAGTCAATTTATGCTTTGTGGAAATCCAGAAATGGTCAAAGAAACAACGCAATTACTATTAGATTTAGGCTTTACGCGAAATCGCCGCGCAAAGCCTGGAAATATTACCGTGGAGCAATATTGGTAAGGTGTCGTAATTAAGGCCGACTACTCACCGGCAATAGACATACTCTCAATCAAAATTGAGCCTGTTTGAATGCTGCCGCGCACATCAACATCACCGCCAATTGCCGCCACTTTTAAGAACATATCTTTTAGGTTTCCGGCAATGGTAACTTCACTTACCGGGTATTGAATTTCACCATTCTCTACCCAAAAGCCAGCTGCACCGCGTGAATAGTCGCCGGTAACAATATTAACACCTTGACCCATAACTTCAGTTACTAACAAACCTGTGCCCATTTCATTAAGCACATTTTTTAAGTCTTGATGCGAGGCTTCTACTAACCAGTTGTGAATACCACCAGCATGACCTGTTGCCTGCATACCAAGTTTGCGTGATGCATAACTTGCTAATAAGTAAGTTTGTAACTCACCACCTTTAATGATTTCACGATCTATGGTTTTTACCCCTTCACTGTCTACAGCAGAAGATGCTAAACCACCTAAAATATGCGGACGCTCTTGAATATTCACTTTATCGCTAAACACTTGGCTACCTAAGCTATCAAGCAAGAAACTCGATTTGCGATAAAGTGCACCACCACCAATGGCTGAAACTAAATGACCAAATAGCGAGCTGGCGATATCAGCGCGAAACACAACCGGATACTTACCCGTTGGTATACGGCGACAATTTAAACGTGCGATTGTTTCTTGTGCCGCTTCAATACCAACACTTTCAGCGCTACTTAACCCTTCTTGTTTACGTGCGATGGTATACGCTGAATCGCGTTGCATAATGCCATTTTCTTCGCCAATCACCATACAGCTAATGCTATGACGACTGCGCGGAAATCCCACTAATTGACCATAGCTATTGCCATATACACGCAGACCATTGTGGCTAGAAAAACTAGCGCCATCTGAATTACTAATACGACTATCAAACTGCATTGCCGCCGCTTCAGCTTGTTTGCACAAGTCAATTCCTTGTTCAGCAGTTACTTGCCATGGGTGATACAAATCAAGGTCTTGCGGGGCAAAGTCAAGTAACTCTTTATCAGCGATGCCATTACATGGATCTTCTGAAGTATATTTAGCAATCTCAACTGCTTTCGATACAACTGTTTTTAACGCCTCAGGGCTTAAATCTGCGGTTGACGCTGAGCCTTTTTTATTTCCTACATAAACACTAATGCCAAGGGCACCGTCTTGGTTATATTCAATCGTTTCAAGTTCGCCTAAACGGGTTGAAACAGATAAACCTGAGGTACTCGACATTGCCGCTTCAGCAGAGCTTGCGCCTAACTGTTTTGCGTAATCGAGCGCTTCGCTCACCGCTTGCTTAACTTCATTAAGGCGCTGAAAAATTGGATCGTTAGAGTCTGCTTGCATAGGAAAATGAGTTTAAATTTAAATATTTTTTTAAGCATATCAAAAATACCGTCATAAGGCAGAGCATCGAAACAGATTTTTCACGTATAATATAAAGAAATTACGCAATTAGACTTGGGTAGATTCACTCAAAACAGACTAACAATGCGTGACATTACTAATTTGTGGAGAAACCATGGCCAAAAAGAACAAAGTTGATTTCGATACGCCAGAGGAAGAAATTATTTACGTATCACGTGCAGAACTTAAACGTGATGCCAAAGAGTTACATGGACTTGGTGCCGATATTGCTGGACTAAGCAAAAAGCAACGTAAAACAATTCCTTTAAATGATGAATTGATTGAAGCGATGGAGCTTGCAGATCGCCTTAAAGAGAAAACAGAAGCTTACCGCAGACATTTAAACTACATTGCAAAATGTTTACGCTTAGCAGCAAATATTGAAGAGATCACCAAAGCGGTAGATATTCTGAAAAACAAGCATGCGCAAGGCAATGTGTTGTTTCATAAACTTGAACATATTCGCGATGAGTTAATTGAAGTTGGCGACAATAAGATCAATGAGTTAGTATCAGAGTATCCCGAACTTGATAGACAGCGATTACGTCAATTAACACGCCAAGCAAAAAAAGAAAAAGAAGCAAATAAGCCAGCTAAAGCTTATCGTGAAATTTTTCAGTGTTTAAAACAAGTAATCACGCACTAACAAAACAAACAGCAACGGTTAAGGATAAGCATGAGAACAATAAGGCAACTTGGTATTTTACTCACTGCATCTGCGCTTGCAGCATGTAATGGCTCATCGGGTAAAAACGATGAAGTGACACCGCCAGACCCAAATGCGCCAACGCTATTGACGCTTTCGGTACTTGATGAAAACTGCCAAGCGCTTACCACACCTTCTCTCGTTGCTGGGTCAACATTTTGTGTACAGGCTTTTCTAAGTAAAAATAGCGAAGCCATAAGCAATACCAGTGTTAGTTTTGAAACCGCGCTAGGCACATTGTCGCCAAGTAGTAAATTAACCAATGTTGATGGCATTGCGCAAGTATTACTCAGCAGTACCCCTTCTGATATTGGCGCAGCTGACATCACAGCAACATCGCAAGATGCGAGCGCTAGCACAAGCTTTGAGTTTTTACGTGACACTAGTCAAACAACGCTTCTTCCTGTTGTAACACTTACCAGCTTAGTTGGCGATTTAGCGGTAAACAACGCTAAGCAAGGCGAAGTTATTACGCTTAAAGCCAATTTGCTCGACAACCTCAACAACCCAATTAGCCAAGTACCGATTAGTTTTTCTGCTGAGATTGGTGAACTTAATGCCGCATCTTGGTTAACCGACGCAAATGGTAATGCCAGTGTACAGCTAACGCTCGCTTCCGACAGTCCTATCGGCGCGGCCACAGCCGTAGCAACGTACCAAATTGATGAAACTAATAGCGTAAGTTCACAAATAAACTATCAAGTATTAAGTGCCGATGATATTGATACACCGGTTGTACAAGCGGGTTACTTTGATAGCAATGGCAATTTTGTTGCTAACCAATTGAAACTGAGCGTTGCGCGCCAAGGCGATGGCTCGGTAGATTTAGCGGCTGGCGGTACTCTCGGCCTATCACTAGTATTAGTAGACGAGAACCAGCAAGTAATCACTACGCCAACAGCTGTTAATTTTAGCTCCAGCTGTGTAATTAATGGCACAGCTAGCATTGACCAGCAGGTTCTCACAATAAACGGTGAAGCTAATTCAACGTACAAAGATATAAACTGCGCTGGGGCCAATGGTAATCAAGATCAAATCATTGCAAGTGTTACCGTAAACGGCGAAAACATTATTTTAACGCAAGATGTAAACCTCTCTGGCGAAGCACTCGGCGCCATTGAATTTGTATCAGCAGATCCGACGTCAATCGTGATTAAAGGTACTGGTGGCGTAGGCAAACAAGAAATTTCAACCATCACTTTCCGCGTGAAAGGCAAACAGGGTAATTTACTGGCTCAACAGTTAGTTAATTTTAGTGCAAGTACCGATGTTGGCGGTCTAGAAATTTCTCCTACTTCCGCAATTACTAACTCACAAGGTGAAGTGAGTACCAAAGTAATCTCGGGTACTGTGCCAACACCGGTTCGCGTTACCGCAAGTGCCACAACGACTAACGATGCAAGCGAAAGCGTCGAGATTATCAGTCAATCTGATTTGCTCTCGGTGAATACCGGTCTTGCCGACCAAAACAGTATTTCTTTATCCGCAGAAATTCTTAACCCTGAAAGTCACAATACAAATGGCGTAACAAGTGAGATTACTGCATGGCTAGCAGACAGTTTCAATAACCCCGTGCCCGATGGCACTACAGTGAACTTTACCACTGAAGGCGGTCAAATAGAGCCAAGCTGTCAAACTACCAATGGTTCATGTTCAGTTACTTGGCAAAGTAGCAACCCTCGCGTGTTTAACCACAGATCTACCATTCTGGCTACCGCGATTGGCCATGAAACCTTTTTTGATACCAATGGTAATAACCTATTTGATAATCAAGATGGTAGTGCCGTAGAAAACGAAAAAGTATCAAGCGGGTTTGGTCGTGCTGAATATTTACCTTCAGGTTTTATCGATATGTCGGAAGCGTGGCGCGATGACAACGAAAACGACCAATACGACCAAGGCGAAACTTTTATCGACTTTGATAATAATAAAACCTTTGCCAGCGCTGATGGTATGTTTAACGGCCCACAATGTTCTGGCGATTTGTGCTCAACAAAAAGCTTAATTAATGTGCGTAAGTCATTGGTACTGATTATGGCAAGTGGCAATAGCTATTGGTCATTATATGAAACAGTGGAAACCACACCCGGTGAATTTAGCGAAACTATAGTCGCGAGTAATCGTGATAACGTAAGTATATTTAGAACACCCATTGCACGCGGTGCTAGCCAATCTTATTCGCTAAGCTTTGCTGACACTGCATTACAAACCTTACCCCAAGGTAGTACTGTCAGCGTAAATACCGATGTTGGCGAGCTAGTTGGTCAAACAAGTTTTACGGTAGGTAATACCAATGGA
This sequence comes from Pseudoalteromonas sp. NS-SX12, assembly GCF_057367955.1. Taxonomy (NCBI): domain Bacteria; kingdom Pseudomonadati; phylum Pseudomonadota; class Gammaproteobacteria; order Alteromonadales; family Pseudoalteromonadaceae; genus Pseudoalteromonas; species Pseudoalteromonas sp. NS-SX12. The sequence goes on from NZ_CM170634.1 coordinate 573,821, forward strand.
ACACCAAACCCAATTAGTCAAACTGACTTAGATACTAATATTACTATCTCAAGTGCAAAGAGTAAGAATGTATTTGGCGGCGATACGATAGGCTTTACGCTAAAAAATACGCTCGCTGAAGGTGATGATGCAACTACCGCGAACTTAACGATTGAAATAACAAGCTCCGCTGGCGTGGTCACATCACAGTTTATTACGGTCGACTTACAATAAAGCGAATAAAAAAACGCTGCAATTGCAGCGTTTTTTGTTTTCTAAAATCAGTGTAACAATTTAAGCAGCTGTACCGCCAACTGTAAGTTCATCAATTTTAAGGCTTGGCTGACCGACGCCAACTGGCACACTTTGACCATCTTTGCCGCACACGCCAACGCCATTATCAAGTGATAAGTCATTACCTACCATTGAAATTTTGTGCATTACGTCTGGGCCGTTACCAATTAGGGTAGCCCCTTTGATTGGTTGCGTTACTTTGCCATCTTTAATTAAATACGCTTCTGATGCCGAGAACACAAACTTGCCTGATGTAATATCAACTTGGCCACCTGCAAAGTTCGTCGCGAAAATACCGTTTTCAACACTTTCTAAAATTTCTTGTTGCGTACTTTCACCCGCTAGCATGTACGTATTCGTCATACGCGGCATAGGTAAATGGGCATATGATTCACGGCGACCGTTACCTGTAGGCGCTACGCCCATTAAACGCGCATTAAGCTTATCTTGCATATACCCTTTCAGCACACCGTTTTCAATGAGCACGTTGTAACCCGCAGCAACACCTTCATCGTCAACGTTTAATGAGCCACGACGGTTGTCCAGCGTACCGTCATCAACCACAGTACATAAGCTAGAAGCCACTTGCTGGCCTACTTTACCACTGAAGGCCGAAGAACCTTTACGGTTAAAATCGCCCTCTAAGCCATGACCTACGGCTTCGTGTAGCAGCACACCAGGCCAGCCACCACCGAGTACCACAGGCATAGTGCCCGCAGGCGCTTCAATTGCGGCAAGGTTAACATTTGCTAAACGCACTGCTTCGTCGGCATAAGTCATCCAACGTGGTTTGCCATCAACCATTTCATAAAAATAACCATAATCTAAACGCGCACCGCCACCAGCACTGCCACGCTCACGCTTGCCATCTTGCTCAAGTAGTACCGATGCGTTTAAACGAATAAGCGGGCGCACATCTGTTGCAAATGTGCCGTCACTCGCGGCAATAAGCACCTCTTCATAAACCGCTGCCATTGAACACACAACTTGCGATGCATTTGGCGCAATTTTGCGGATGTACGCATCAATTTGTTTTAACAAATCAATTTTTTCGCCATCCGTTAAGCTGCTAATTGGCATAATCGGCTGAATAATATTCTTATCAAGCTCCACTACCTGGATTTTGCTGGTGCTTAGTGCCGCACTATTTTTATCAGCAACACTTCGTGCTGCCAAAGCCGCCTGTGTAATAGCATTTTTATTAATTGCATCAGAATACGAGAAACCAGTCTTTTCACCAGATACAGCTCTTACACCAACCCCACGCTCAATGTTGTAGCTACCATCTTTAACAATGCCGTCTTCGAGTACCCAAGATTCATGATGACTTGATTGAAAATACAGATCAGCATAATCAATTTGGTGTTCTTGAATTAAAGACAAACTATCGAGCAAATCTTGGCGTGAAAGGCCGCTTTGCGCTAGTAAATGCTGTTCTACGTTATTGCTCATGTTTAAACTCATAATTAAATTGGTTATGTGACAACAGTGGCATTTTTTGCCTTACGTCTGTCAATTTATCCATATTGGGTAAGTATACGATATTGTTAGCTTCATCACCTAACATCGCCTCTATCTCACCCCAAGGTGAAATAATCACGCTATGGCCATACGTTTGTCTGCCATTGTCATGTGTGCCTGTGGTAGCAGCAGCAACTAGGTATACTTGATTTTCAATCGCTCGCGCTTGTAGCAACGGCAACCAATGTGCTTTGCCAGTAGGTACGGTAAATGCCGATGGCACTAAAATAATCTCTGCCCCTAAAGCTCTAAGTGCGCTAAACAAGCCCGGAAAACGCATATCATAACAAACCGTTAAGCCGATTTTACCAAACGGTGTGTCAACTACGACTAAGTCTTTGCCGGCGATTGTGGTATTAGATTCACGATAATTTTGCTTTGCATCGTCAACATCCACATCGAATAAATGGATTTTGTTATAGCGTGCAACCACTTCACCTAACTGGTTAACCATTAAAGAGGCTGCGTAATATTTTGTCCCTTCGGCGATTGGGATAGTGCCGGCGCTTATCCAAACGTTAAACTGTTTTGCCAACTGACATACTTGATCAATAAATGGCGCACTATTATTGGCAAACGCCATTAAGTCATGGGCTTTGGCATCAAAACAAGCAAACCCTTCTGGCAAACAAACCAGCAAAGGAGCATTTACATGCTCGTCGCGCAAGGCAATTAACTGCTGGCGCAAATAATCCAAGTTGCTACTTGGTTTAGCGCTTACCGTCCATTGCAAAACAACAATCATTGATTTTGACCTTCTGTTTTATCAACTTTAGATTGCTCATTTGGCATAGTTGCATCACTTAGCGGCACTATTTTCTTTTCAGCTGGCAACACATCTTGTTTGGGTGTACCAGGCAAAGTCGATTGTGGAATTTCAATTTCACGGCTCTTCTTGCCTTTTTCTGTAACAACTGGTTGCTCGAAGGTGCCGGTAATGGTGTATTCAATTTCAGAAATAACGCGCGCTGAATGCAACACTTTATCTATCGCGAGTGCAGCTAAACCTGTTACAGGGTTTACCATCCAAGCAACAATTACTGGAATACTTGAAGTTACCTCTGGCGCAACCCACATGGTGTAATCAATTTTTTGCGTATTGAGGTCTGCATACCCTTTGATGGTTAAATCTGCAGGCACACCATTTAGCTCAGTATCTTTGGTGTACGCCACGCCCTTGTCAATCTGCATACTGCCTTGCATGCTGTTGTAGAAAAACCCTTTGGCAAATACATCTCTAAAATCCAGCTTTAGCTTCCGTACTAACGAATCTAGGCTTAACAATGAAAATACGCGTGCTCCGCCATCGCTAATATCGGTAATATAGCCATCGCCTAAACGCCATTTTAAATCGCCAGAAAGCGACTGCGTATTAAACTGATAAGGCGTACCATACCAGTACAAATCAATATCGATTTCGGCGTTAGATTCTTTAATTGAGCTGGTGAGGTCGAATTCGTCGGTTAGCTCTCCGATATCCTTACTTACTAGTTTACCGCTTAAGTTAGTTTTTTGCTTTTGCCAGCTGCCTTCACCGATAAATAAGTGCTTACCTTTATCGACAGTCAACTTACTGATCAGCAAACCGTTGTCAGCCGGATCTAAATCAAGCGCAAGCTTATCTAACTGATAGCTATCCACTTTACAATCAGCACAGTTAAATCGAATCGCCGGTAAATGGGTTAACCATTCATTGTCTTGTGGGCTACCAAAGTCATCAATTGGCTTTAAACCAACACTAGGCTGTGGCTCTGTTTCTTCAGGTTTAAAGTTAAGCCGTAAATAATCCGCTTCAATAAACACAGGTCGCTGAGCAAGAATACGTGGAATACTCACTTCTGCGCGTACTTCTTTACCATTAATTTTCAGCTGGGTAGACTGCGCTAATGCGCTGAGATTAATCTCAAGATCATTAAATTCAATTTCCGATAGTGTCGCATAATCGATATTAGCATTTACCTCTTTTAACTTAGGAAATACTTGATTATCCGAAGTCGACTCAGTTGGTGTAGCAACCAAGTGATCAATAAACGGGATCCATTCCACGATATCGGCTTTTGCAAGGGCTACCGTCACATCGAAACCACTGGCGTTAATACCAAGGTCATTTTCACCGACGATCAAGTGTGCATTACTTACCTTACCTAAGCGATTATCAACAATACTATTAAAATAGAGTTGCTGATTAATATTTGCGGTGATCAAGTTCGAGATTTCATCGCCTCTTACATTTAAGGTAAGTGGCCATACTTGATCACGCTTTTTACTGTATGGCGTTGGTAATGCAGTACTTAAACCAATTAAATCTGACGATGCACTGGCAGTATAATTAAATCCTTGTGGCTTTAGTTGCATATTAAACGCAATATCAAACGGCACAGCACCACTCATGTAACCACTCATAATGCCTTGCGTATGCTTAACAATGTCACTCACTTGCCAGCTGGCATCACCTGTCACTGACAGGTCGTAGTTTTCGCCTTGTTGCTTGCCTTGCAAATTAAACTTAAACGGCATATCAAGCCAACTAGCTGTCGCATTGTTTAGCTGAATATCGCTATTGTTAAAGGTTAAAGTACCGGTAACCTTATCGAAAGGAATACCCGGCTTTGCAATAAAAATCGGGGTATTTTTAAGGTCAACAGAACCGCTAACGCTCACTTCGCCTTTACTTAACGGTACTTGAATGCGTGTTTTACCAAGTACCTTACCCTGCCCTTGCACGGTTTCAAGTACCGTACCAATAGAGTCTTTTAGTGGTGTGGCTGCAAAGAAAGGCTGTAATTCTTGTGCTTTTTGCTGTGTTTCAATATCAACATTTAGCGTGCTTGCGTGTGATAAGTCGTCAATACTAACAACAACGCCGTTACCTAACTGCAATCCAGCAAGTACACCTTGCTGCGACACAATGTCCATGCGTTCATTTGAAAAAATTAAATCAGCTTCAAGGTTAGTAATATCTGGCCACGATTGATTAAAGTTAAATGTTGCGTCGGTCACTTTAGCGTCAACTAAAAAGCGGCCGTTGTGCTCTTGATATGGGAAGTCACTTAACTTACCTTGCCACAACACTTTTGCCACATCTATTTTACCGCCTCGCAGTGAACGATTGAGGTAATCAATTGTGCCCTGCGGCATATAACCGCGTGGAAAATAATGACGCGCTTTAAGTACTTCTGGCCCCTGCATCTCTGCATATAAACTAAGTTCGCTTTGCTCAAATAAATTAAGTGAAAACTCTGCGGCGAAGGTCAGCTCATCATTATCTAACCAAATAGTGTCACTTTCGAGTCTCCAGCCTTGCGCTTGTTTAAGAAAATCAAGGTTAATGGTTAATTGCTTGTATGGAATAGCACGCGTAAACAGCTCGCCTGTCATGATGTAATCTTCATTACCTTGAACTGACAACTTAGCTGCTGACTGATCACCTACCAGCGTAAGCGATAAGTTTTGCACCCCAGGAATGCCGTTATAGTGCTGCCATGACAAATCGCGCACTGAGGTAGTAAAGAAATAATCTTCTGAGTTGTGATATTGCACATAAAGGTCTGAAACTGAGCCTTTTAGCAATAGCTGTTCAACAATTTTAGTTTGCTCAAATGGGAGCAAAGGCGCTACATCACTTAATAATGCCAGTGGAAAGTCACGCCATTGCGTCGTAATACGGCCATTGTTGTAGTCAATTTTACCACCAAAGCTTGGCCATTGATTTTGATTAGCACCAATATCAAGTTCAGACGTTTCAAATCGCCAACCATCGTTGTACGGTCGCACTCTTAACGTACCTGCATTGATTTGTAACGACTCTCTTTCGCTTTCTTGTTGCCAGCTAATCTCGCTTGGTTGCCAATCTAGTTGAATGTTTTCAACTTTAAACTCTTTAAATCGCGCCCATGCTTTAAAGTTAATATCGCTTTTAACTTGGGTAACCTCATCCGAAAGCACATCGCGCAACCAACTGCTCGCATTTAGCTGCTTACTTTCAACAAATAAAGAACCAAAAGATTCAGAGAAATGTTCACCGTATAAATCGAGAATAATCTCTAATCGATTATCAGAAATACCCGGCAAGGTGATGTAACCTACGCCTTGATGCTGATTGTTACGGTTTTGCCAAGTTACACGCTCAATCGCAATAACGCGCTTTTCATTGCGCTTGGTGTTAACTAAAAATTGGCTATTTTCTACAGCAAAGTGACCACTTTGCGCTAAAAATAAGGTTTCGAGTACATCGATTAAGTTAGCACCGTCGGTACTTTCATCACTGCTTGGGAAAGGCTGGGTTAAATCAACTTTGGCGTTAAGCCCTGACAACACAAAATAGTTTGATACTAACCTGCGCTGCAGCACAGATTGCCACACATTAACATGCAAACGCGATTGTTCAACATAGAGTCCAAGAGCTAGTGGCTGGTTTTTGCCGAACGATACCTGATTAAGTACCAATGCGGGGCCTGTGTGCTCCCAACCAGCAGAAATAGAACCAATAGCGATATTAGTGCCAACTTGTTCGGTAATCAGTGCTTCAATTTCAGCTTTGTAATCATTGGCATAGGGCAGGCTATATTTTAGCAACGACACAAGCACAGCGACCAGCACAAGGCTGATCGCGAATATTTGCCAAACTTTACGTAAACACCAAAAACAGGTGTGCCTTACTTTTTGCACTACATCATCACCACATCAAACTGCTCTTGATTATACAAGCTTTCCGTTTGAATACTGACTTGTTTCTTAATAAAAAGTTCAAGTTCAGCTAAGTTGTGATACTCATCATTTATCAGTGCCTCGCTTACAGCTGGCGAAGCGTAAACAACAAATTTAGTCGCATCGTAAGCACGATTAACACGCACAATTTCACGTAAAATTTCATAGCAAACAGTTTCAACTGTTTTAAGTGCGCCTCGCCCTTTACACACTGGGCACTCGCCACACAGAATATGCTCTAAACTCTCTCGCGTACGCTTACGCGTCATTTCTACTAAGCCTAGCGCCGAAAAACCGTTGATATTGGTTTTGGCACGATCTGGCGCCATAGCAACTTCTAAGCAATGAAGCACACGACGTTTATGCTCGGCACTGGCCATATCAATAAAGTCGATAATGATAATGCCGCCTAAATTACGCAAACGTAGCTGACGAGCAATCGCTTGAGTTGCTTCAATATTAGTATTAAAGATGGTTTCTTCAAGGTTGCGATGGCCAACAAACGCACCGGTGTTAACATCCACCGTTGTCATTGCTTCGGTTTGGTCAAATATTAAGTAACCACCCGATTTAAGCTCAACCTTACGTTCAAGAGCTCGTTGAATTTCATGTTCAACGCTAAACAAATCAAAAATTGGGCGTTCACCTGGGTAATATTCCAATGCTTTGGCAAGCTCTGGTACAAACTCTTCGGTAAACGCAGTGAGCTGCTGATACGTGAGCTTTGAATCAACACGAATACGCTCCATATCTTCACCGACATAATCACGCAGTGTGCGAAAAGCAAGAGTTAAGTCTTCGTGAAGAATCGACTCTTTACGCGTTTTTTTGCGTTTTTTTGCTATTTTGTGCCACAGTTTTTTTAAGAATTTAGCATCGTGCTCTAATTCAGCTTCGGTTGCGCCTTCAGCTGCAGTGCGCACAATAAAGCCACCTTCCTGATCATGAAATGGCGCAACGATCTTTTTTAAGCGCTCGCGCTCTTCTTCACTTTCAATACGCTGCGATACACCAACATGGGTGGCATCTGGCATAAATACTAAATAACGCGATGGAATAGTGATATCTGTTGTTAAGCGCGCACCTTTAGTGCCAAGTGGATCTTTGACCACTTGCACCATAATAAACTGTCCCTGCCTCACTAGTTCACGAATATCCTGAACTTTTTTGATTGGCTGATCATCCACACCTTCGGCAATGGAGGTGCTATTTACAATATCGGATGCGTGTAAAAACGCGGCTTTTTCAAGGCCAATATCAACAAACGCAGCTTGCATACCCGGCAACACACGGCTCACTTTGCCAAGGTAAATATTGCCGACAATACCAAGATTGCCTTCACGCTCTAGCTGCACTTCTTGCAGCACGCCGTTTTCAATTAATGCAACGCGACTTTCACTAGGTGTGACGTTAATTAATAACTCTGAGCTCATGCAAATTCCTTTAAAAATTGCGCTAATAATTGCTCGGTTTCATACAGTGGCAATCCCATAACAGCAAAGTAACTGCCATTAAGCTTAGTAACAAATCTACCTGCCCCGCCTTGAATACCGTAGCTTCCTGCTTTATCAAATGGCTCGTTTGTTGCGCAATAATCGTTAATTTCTTGTTGTGACAACTGTTTAAATGTAACGTCAGTAACGACTAACTGCGACATTACCCCTTGCTGATTAGCAAACGCGATGGCGGTCATCACTTGATGGGTTTGACCTGACAATGACGAAAGGGTTGCAATTGCATCCGCCAAATCCGCAGGCTTTCCTAATACCTTGTCGTTTAATACCACGACAGTGTCAGAACCCAGTACAGGGTAATTATGAGCAGCTATTTCAACACCCGCTAACGCTTTTTCTTCAGCAAGGCGACAAACAAACTGTTCAGCTGACTCGCCCGTTTGTTGTGTTTCATCAATATCTGTTGCGAACTGCTCAAACTCAACATTCAGTTGAGCAAGCAATTGTTTGCGTCTGGGAGAAGCAGACGCTAAATAAATTTTAGTCAAAATTAGCGTATCCTAAAGTGACGTCGATATTTTCTTAGCAGTAAAAACAACCATGGCCACGCCAATGCGCCCGTTAATACCGGCCATAAATATTGTGGTAAAAAATAAATATCGAGTAAAAAGTGATTCAGCCAAAACACCAAAAGATAATAAAGCGCTAAAAACAACGCCACTAACATCGCTTGCTGCCAAACACTAAAATTACGAATTTTCTGGTAATTACTCGCCGTAATATAAATCACAATTGAGTAAGTAAGTGATCGCACACCAAGTGGAGATCCAAGCGCTAAGTCAATAATCAGGCCGGCCATCCACGCAAAGCCTATGTTTACCCTATGGGGTAAGGCGATAGACCAATACATAATTACCAACAACACTAAGTCAGGGCGATACATTTCAAATGCAATTGGCAATGGCATTAATGCAAGTACTAAAGAGACAAATACCGAGAGTAAAATAAATCCTAAATGCCTAGTCATTGGCTACCTCGTTACGCCAAAGCAAAATCAGCAAACGAATGCGGTCGAGCTCGGCAATTGGACTGGCATAGACTTCAGAAAAAGGCCTACCCTCGTTACGATTAATACTCGTGACAGTGGCAACCGGATAACCTTCAGGAAACACGCCGCCCAAACCCGAACTTACCAGCACATCGCCAATACGAATATCCATGCTATGCGGCACATGAGATAGTTTAAGCTGATCAATTTTACCAATACCTTCCACCACAGTACGCACATTATTGCGCAATACACGCACAGGCGTAGCATGTTGTGTATCAGTGATTAATAACACTCGACTCGTTGTGCTGCCAACCTGAGTTACTTGACCAACAATGCCTTTGTCATCAATCACTGCAAGGCTTTCTTTTACATCATCAAGTAAACCGCGATTAATTAACACCTGATGGCTGTATGGGTTGGAATGAACTGATAAAACTTGGGCAACCAGCTTACGTTCTTCAAGCTTATTTGAAGAACCGAGCAAAGCTCTTAGCTTTTGGTTTTCGAGCTGTAAGAACTCATATTGCTGCAATTTTTGATTTTGCACCAATTGCGCTTCGCGCAGGGCATCGTTCTCAACCATTAAACGCTGGTGAGAAGAAAGGTTTTTACTGCCTTCGCGGAACATTTCATAAGGGAGGTTTGCAAGGTAAAACAAAGGGCTAACTATGGTGTTTAAGCTAGCCCTTACTTTGGAACCGCCATCCGTGTAGCGATCGCCGATAATCAGCACCACACTCAATACGATGGCAATTACCAAACGTAATTGCAACGAGGTATTTCTACCAAAAATTAAATTCATTGCGCCCTCAAAGAGCAGTAAAACAAGTGTATTTAGCTACTTAATCGTAGCTAAATACATCACCACCATGCATATCAATCATTTCAAGTGCTTTACCACCGCCACGCGCTACGCAGGTTAATGGATCTTCCGCAACAACAACCGGAATGCCCGTCTCTTCCATTAATAAACGGTCAAGATCTTTTAGCAATGCACCACCACCGGTTAATACCATACCGTGTGCTGAAATATCGGAAGCCAGCTCAGGCGGTGATTGCTCTAACGCAACCATTACCGCACTTACAATACCTTGTAACGGTTCTTGCAGTGCTTCTAGAATTTCACTTGAATTTAGCGTGAATGAGCGCGGCACACCTTCAGCAAGATTGCGACCACGTACTTCAATTTCTTTTACTTCTTCGCCATTAAATGCAGAACCAATTTCATGTTTAATGCGCTCAGCAGTTGCTTCACCAATTAAACTACCGAAATTACGACGTACATAGTTAATAATTGCTTCATCGAACTTATCACCACCAATACGAACTGATGATGAGTAAACAATACCATTTAAAGAGATAATAGCGACTTCAGTTGTACCACCACCAATATCAACAACCATTGAACCAGTTGCTTCAGATACCGGTAAACCAGCACCAATCGCAGCGGCCATTGGTTCTTCAATTAGGTAAACTTCGCGCGCACCTGCACCCATTGCTGATTCACGAATCGCACGTTTTTCAACTTGTGTTGCACCACACGGTACACACACTAAAACACGTGGACTTGGACGTAAGAAGTTATTGTTGTGCACTTGTTTAATAAAGTGCTGTAACATTTTTTCGGTTACGTAAAAGTCGGCAATAACGCCGTCTTTCATTGGGCGAATTGCTTTGATATTACCAGGTGTACGGCCAAGCATTTGTTTTGCTTCTTGACCTACTGATGCAACACTTTTAGGGCCACCTGGTTTGTCGTGGCGAATTGCCACAACCGATGGTTCATTTAAAACAATGCCCTGATCTTTCACATAGATAAGTGTATTGGCAGTTCCGAGATCGATTGATAAATCGTTAGAAAAAAGACCACGTAATTTTTTAAACATGGAACTGGGGTATCCTTGTAACGTATGAGGCTCAGTTTTATTTTTAATCGAATAACTAAACGCTCAAATAATAAATATAAAGTGTCTAGCGCTCGCGCACTAGACGAAAACCGATGTAATTAGCACGAAAATCCGTTGCTAAAATTAGGCGTGTCGACGCACGCGCTAAGGTAGGTGCAAAATTCCATGCACCGCCACGAATCGCAACATCAGAACGACCAGCCGTTTTTTGGGTCCACTCCCACACATTACCAACGGTGTCATAAACGCCAAAACGGTTAGCGCTAAACGACCCTACAGGTGCTGGGCTCTGATTTGACCACTCACTACCACACCAACCACAATTAGCTAAGTTATTGCCAATATCATTACCCCAAGGGTAATCGGTTTTAGTGCCGGCACGCGCCGCATATTCCCATTCCACCTCAGTTGGCAGGCGATATTCGTTGCCTGTTTTTTCACTTAACCAATCAGCATACGCTTTAGCATCTGAGTAAGTTAAGCACACAACTGGAAAATTATCTTTTTGCTCATAGCCTGGGTTTTGCCAATTAAGCGACGCTTCCCATACTGGTTCACCATTTAAATAGTAAGCACAGCCTTGGCCACTTTCTGCTTCTGTTTTATAAGCAGTATCGGCAACAAATTCGTTGTATTCGCCTACTGTTACTTCTTTCTCGTTCATCGCGTACGAATCACTCAGAATCTTTTTAACAATAGGTTGCTCGTTTGCTAAACCGTTACCGGTTAAATCACCCATTTCAAACTCGCCTGCTGGGATCACAATCATGCCAGCTGAATTTGCAATCGTGCTGCGAGTTGAAAGGCTTGGTGTAGTCGTTGTTTGGCGAGTGCGCGTTTGATTATAGTTAGACTGAGTAATCGTCTCTTTTCTTAAATTTGCGCGTAGTGTTTGCGAGCGTTTTAAATTAATATTTCGCGTATAGGTTTGATAACCTTGTTTGCGAATTTCAATGTCATAGCTACCTGATGGCAATGACACATCTAAACGAGTTGAGCCGTAGCTTACACCATTAATAAACACTTCATCATCGCGCACGTTAGAGCGCAATGTGAGCTGGAACAATCGCTCCTTTTTTGGCGTATTTACCTCTACCGTATCACGGTTAGTTACCATGCTTGCTGATGAGGGCGCGCTTTTATTATCTTTAAAACGCACTACTGGTTCATCATAGCTTGCACTTATAACTGGCTGATAAACATTAGGAATTGCTGAACCATAATCAGAACAGAAGCTGTTATCTAGATTAAGCAAGTTACATAAACGGCTGGCGTTTACTTCGCCGCGCATGGTTACGCTTAGGTTGGTATTATAATTACCTTGCCCGCTAAATGAGCTGTTAACCACATGACTGCTTAATACTTGAACCTGTGCACCTGACATATTGCGTTTTGGTTCAACCACTCTCTGCTCGGTAATATTGGCAAAAATTTGATCCATAAAGCGTTTTGTGGCTTTTTGTAAACCTTGTGATTGACCACGTTGCTCACACGCCGCCAGCGTTTCTGTGCGCTTACAGTTTACTGTGTGATTCACTTCAACAGTGCCTTCACGGGTAAACTCATTACGTAAACGCTCAACACGTGCGGTATTTTTTTGCTGCTTTAAGCTTTCGAGGGTGTTAACTAAGGTATGTTTTGAAACGCGGATTGCTTCAATATCTTTGCGATGAGATGAAATCGCTACAAGCTGTAGGTCTATATCATCTTTATTTTGCTTTAGATCCGCAATCGCTTTTTGGTAGCGCGTTTGCGCCGCACTAATATCCAATGTTGGGTCTTCAATTAAACGGCGATACAAATCATTCATCGCGTCTAATGATTGGTTGCGTTCTTTCTCTAGCGAAATAGAACGTGAACGAAGTAATTCCAATTGCTCTTGCAATTGTTTTTCTTGTTTTAGATGTTTATCTAAAACACCAGATAACTCTTTGAATTCAGACTGCTTAATATCTATTTCAGCTTGAATGCTTGATACTGTATTAGTGTCTTGTCCATGCGCTTGCCAAGTAAATAGGCTAAGCGAGATCACCAATGACAAAGGTGCTAGTCGCATATAATTATTCCCAAAACGGCCGATTTTTGGTTTTCTTGTTTTCGTTTTTATCGTAAGGGCACTTGCCCTAATGCTTTATGCTATTTTTTTGTCATGCAAAACACAAGCTTTGTCTTACCTTAAATGGCAAATTTTCAATTAAATAGTAAAACTAAAGGTTGTTGTTGTTTGTTAAATAATTCAGCCGAGCAATTGAACCACTTTAAATAAGGCGAAAATAATGAAATTTAGTTATCCAAAGAAAGTTGTTTTGTACGCAAGAAAGAAGCGGCTTTAATCAGAGTCCAAAGGACCTAAAAGTATATTGCACTCCAGCATTTCATGCACTTGAAACAAAAATAGCGTTGCAACGCTCAAAAGATGTTAGTTTTCTCGCCAGTAAATTACGCGGTCATTTCCTCTAAAACGGCCAAACTGTAGCACGGCATTAGGATTATCGTTGACATCGTTATAGTTGCCATCGTTATTCCAATCAAACTGTAACCACTTTTCTGGGCTTACGTAATCAACATTATAAGTACGTTGCTCGGTTGGCGTTGGCGCAGTCAAAAATAACTCTCGACCCGATTTATAGATACCTGCGGCAAAACTATCACTCAAATCATCTTCAAGCGGTTGATTATCTTCAATCACTAAATTAGCAAAGTTATATGCGCTACAAGAATCTGACGTATTAACTACAAAGTTAGTACCATCCCAATATTCAACTTTCATTGGAATTTGTAGCGGTTCATATTCACTGCCATAGTTATTGCTAAGTGTTAACCGACCGTAGCGCATTTCCATCGGCGAAATAATTTCAACACCGCCAATTACATTAGTGTTAATAGCGCGACTATCGGCTGTACCAGCAAGTTGATTAGCATTTTGATTTAAATCGTTGAGTACTTTGCCATCCGAGTCGGTTAAACGCACTAATGGAATCACTTGCGTCATTGGAATTGACGGCGCACTATCACGCTCTAACGTGGCATTGTTTACATTTACCACATACAAACCTTGCTGCCAGTCGACACCGTCATCGGCACTCAAACTGTAACGCGGCGCAAGTTGTGTTGCCGATTTATAATTTGCAGCATCATCATTTTCAATTAAGTTTTCAATGCTCGCTTTGGCAAAATTCAACGTACTAGTTGCATGATAAGTGTAATTGTATAAGCGGTTACCTAATACATCTTGCGCTGTAATGGTGTAACTTAATTCATCAAACGGCTGGCTGTAATAGGTAAAGCTATTGCAAGCACTTGTCAGTGTTTGCTCTGTCATTTCAAATTGCGCAGGAATAAAGCGTCCTACATTGGCTTTACTGCCAGAGATAGCTCCACCATCACTATGGTTCAAGTAATTACTGCTCGAAAGGTTAGCAAGTAGCTCAATAATCCCAACTTCATTAAATTTTGCATCAGTGATCGTCGCGACACCCGAGACAAAACCATTAGCCGGCACAGCATTAGGCGATAATACACCGTCAATACCCCCTTGCGGCGCCTGTAAGTTATGCGTTAACGCAACTGTTCCTGTGATATCAGCACTTCGAAAATTACGCGTTATCGCCCCATTGGCATTGTGAGCCTCGACTTGAATATTGAAATCTTCCGACGCCATTTTAAATACAGAATCTTCCGCATCAAACGCGTTCGGATCGCCGGCTACAATGACGTTAAACCTTTCAGGACGCACCACATAATTATTACTGGTGTCGGTTAAACTCGCTCCATTAGGTGCTGATGCAAGTGCCGACAAACTAATTCTACCGGCATCAAGATAATTTAACGCCAAATTCGCTTTATAGTTATTAGTTGGATCAAAATTAACGGTTACAGGTGTGTTGTTTGTTACTGGCGTATTATTTACAGTAAACGCCATCGATGACGGGTTACTTGGTTGTACAAAATTGTTGGTAAAGTTAACTGTTTGTGGGCCACTAAAAATGTTTTCACACGCGCCTGTATTATCGTTTTTTCTTACCGCCATTAATTCCGCGCTATATGGCACACCAGATATTTGATCGCTAATGGCACTGATTTTAAATCCCGTATCCACAAATTGGGTATAACAATTAGCAAGCGACACTTCGTTTGCACCGACAAAACATCTAAACCCTGAACTTGGATTCGTTACGTTAGTGTTTAACGCGTAATTAATGGTACTTGCTTGCGTATTATTTAAGCTAATATTTGCTCGACCATTTACCGTAAATGGGTTATTTGGCGACCAACTTAACGAGCCACCACCTGAGGTGGAAAGCGATACAGTAGCTGGGTTTGGATAATAACTACTGCAAGTATCGTCAGCACATGCCTCAATTGTCATGGTTTCAGCTTCGCATGTTAACCCTGTATTATCACTTAGCGTAAGGCGATAATGGTCAACACTCGGCGCATTGTCACACGTACGTACCGTATTCATATCACTTAAAATTTCAGACTGTTGTAACGCACGTGAATAAATTCTTACTTCATCAAGCTTACCTTTAAAATAACGATCGCTGCGAATACCGCCACACTGTGTTGAAGTATTCGTGCCTACATCAACGCCAATAAAAAACTTACACGGTGAATCAGCTAATCCGTCGCTGTAGCTACGCGAGGCATCAGCAATTCCATTAATGTACATAATTTGCGAACCAGATCTGTAAACAACGGCAACATGGGTCCATTGGTTAAGCGGTATAGTTCTTGAGCTGGTAAATGAACGAGATTGCCTAGATGCATTTTGCCACCACCAAAACAATCGATTATTTGAATCTAAATGGAATTCAAAATGCTCATCTTTAGATACTAAACTTCGTAGGCCACCGCGATTTTCGGTGGGATAAACCCACGTACTTACGGTTAGTTCTTGATAATTAAAATCACCACTGTCATCAACTGATGCGTAGTTGGTTCCATCAAATTCCGCATATTCACATGTACTTTGGCTGCCTATGGTGTTTGCCGGGCCAGGCGAGCTTATTGAAAATGTGGGACTGCCCGAAGGGGTTAAATCATGGGGATCAGTTAAATTGGCGTCTAAAAAATCACCATCAAGCTGCCACCAACCATTGGCGTCACAATATTGTTCGCGCGCAGCTCCATCCCAGCCTAAGCCTTGATTTTGATTTTGATAGATAGTTTGAATTTGTGTACTACTAATCGCTTTATCAAAAATTAATAGCTCATCAACCTGACCACGCAAACGCTGGTTTACATCAAACCCACCACCTAAATTATCTTGTTCTTGCCCTAACATTAAGCGATTAATATCAAGCGCACGATCACTGTGATTTGATACACACCCCATCTGCTGACCATTAACAAAAAAGCACGAAGTTGCACCATCTCGTCGCCAAACAACATGCCGCCACGTATTATCAGAAAAATCATTAATGTTTATTCGTGACCCTGGGTTTTGTCTAATCCAAGGTTCAAACAGTTGGCTGCTAGGGTGCCACCAAATTAATTCATTTGCATTGTTGTTGTCACGTGCGCCAGAAAAAAGCACCTGACTTCCAGTAAAGCTGCTCTTTAACCACGCTGAAATAGTAAATTCCGTGCCACTTATCAAGTTTGCATTAAGGTCTATGCGCGCATTCGTAACGCTGCTATCAAAGTTAGCCGCATTGCAAATTTTTCCCTCGCTAGGTTGAAGGTTAAACGGCGTACCATGTTGATTATTTATTGATTCAACAACCTGATTATTAACCCCGCTCAACCATGAGAACTCATCAAACCGAAACTCAGCAATCGGTGATGCGTCGGGTTCAACAGCATTTGCATCACAGATCCCCGCAAAGTTATTTACGATGCTTGGGGCAGCATAACGTACTTCAGCACCATCACGAATAATGCCATACGTGCCTGCGGTAAATGCCCCGTTAAATTGCACTCCAAGATCAAGGTCAATGTAACTCGGGGAATAAAGATAGCCTCCAAACGAAATCCCCCGCGCGGTGGCAATACTTCCCTCAACATAAATAATCAAATCATCAGGATTCTCTACCTGAATACTCGATGCTATTTGTAACGACCCTTTCACAACTATTTTTGTAGGTGAGGTTACCACTAAATTCCACCCAAATAGTTGCAACGATCCTGCAAAGTAATAATCACCCGAGAGCCTACCGTCATTTGGAATACGTGTTTTTGGGTTTGTTAAATTTGGTTCTTGGATTGTTTCGGCATTTGTTCCAGATTGGGCGCACTTTGTGCCACATGCATCTGGATTATTATCAGATAAATTTGTCGTCACAATCACATTATTGCTTTGGCCCGAGACCCGGCCTCCTGAATCGATATAGGCAGTACCATTATTAAATGTTGCAATACCCGATGGAAAAACATCCTTACAGGCAGGAAGGTTTGCCCAAGCAAAGTTAGGTAGAAACACCAAAAGATAAACTAAGCTAATTAAGTGTTTTTGCTTCAACATTGATACTTCTCTGCGTTGTCCACTGGCCAGAATCACAACTTACTGTACTGGTTATCCGATACACAGTCACCGTAGAGGTTGGAGAATTTGCATCCGCCACATTATTTACCGAGCTACATGACAGCTCTACAAATTGGCAATTTTCCATATACTTAGTTGCACTAAAATGGTTTGGCGGCACATCAGCATTACATACGCCGTTTGGCGCATTCAGCGGAAACAACTGTGTGAGTTTCCATTCAACACCACTTTGCGCTGACAAAAACGCTTTAGAGCCATAGTACTCTACCGCATTTGATTGCGCGCCCCCTTCAATAACACGGGTAAGCGCTAATCCAAGTGCCAACAATACAATAGCAACAAATAACGATGTAATTAATAAACTGCCTTGCTGTTTAAGCCTTAACGTCATACATTTCTCTAGGGCACGTTTGGAATATGCACTTCATGGTTAAATACCAAGGATTCAGAACTATTAAATCCCATCGCCAGCCTTATATTAACAATAGCATTTCGCGTTAAGCTTGCGTCATTAAACTCAAAAGCTAAGTGCTCTGAAATGTATTTTGCTAATAGCTGGCCCTTCACTCCATCAAGCACATGCAAAAGCGAAGGCGTTGGCTGATTCACTTCAAAATCATAACCTTGATAATAATATAAACTATCACCTTCAACACAAAAGCTAATTGGGCTGTTATTCAATACGAACAATCGCTGCGTTGGTGAAGCAACTGCAAAGCCATTATCAAATGACCAACGCTGTGTTTTATTTGTCTCTTCTTCAACCGGGTCTGCCGATAACAAGCGAACGCGGTTATTACTCAAATCATAAATATCGGCAGGGCTTTGTGGATACAAGGTGACCCGATCATTTTCAAACGCTTTATCTTCATTATTAAACGCCACAACAATTAAATCACCTGCACTTGAGGTATCAAGCGGTGGGTTATTGACATAAATACTGCTGGCTTTAAACGGGGTAAACTCTAAACACTGAAACGCTTGACCTGAAACATTACCAGCTTGAACTCGAATCGAATTAGGTGTTGCTTGGCGTAACTCTTTACTTAACCGCAGTAAGGCAAAACGCGCTTGTGCTACCACTTCATCACGCTCTGTACCCGTTGCATAAATTTGTGCACCAAACTTTATAAACTGCATCGTGCTAATGCTTACAATACCGATAATAACAATCACAATTATCAGCTCTACCAAGCTAAAACCTGTTCGTCTAGCGCGGTTCATTAGTAATTACCTTTGTAGGCAGAAAAACCATATACATCGCCTGTTGGCGCTGTCACAGTTACCGTGATTAGTTTTAAGGTATAAAAATCGCCTGATGTATCGGCCACACCATCAGCATCATCATCGTAAACCACAGTAACCGACAGGCTAAAGCCAGGATATAGATCTTCAACTGGTTGGCCTAAGCTATTTTGTAAATCTGCGGCTTGGTAATTGCCAATAAAGTCATCTACATCGTTAAGTTTGTTACGAATACATTTTCCGTTAATATCTTTTTCTTCGGGGTCATCACAACCCAAATCACTTGGCAAAGTACATAAACTTGATGCTATACCACATTGCGTATAAGGAGGACTGCGTCGTGATTTCTCGTCAAATGAACGCCCCAAAATTTCGTTCATCATCGCCTGGCCTAGTTCATTGGCTTTAACTTGAATTACGGGATCGGCACTTTGCTTTGCCTGTGGTGCTAACAGACCGGTTACTATGGTAAGCACAATCGCCATTAACACTATGCCAAAAATCACTTCAACTAGGGTAAAGCCCTTAAGCCTATTCACATGCATAAATGCCACCTTGAGCAGAAATGCAAATATCCGCCTCGCCAAAATCGATTTTACAATTTGCGGCGCAATTTAAATTTGGTCTACCAAAATCATCAAACTCGACCTCACTAAAACTGGCATTATTTGAATCAAGGGTTTGAATACGTGTTGCTGTGCTAGTAGTTGGAATATTGACAACAAGATAGGCAAAATCGAGCGCTAAATTAGCGCAATTATTGGTCATTGCAGGTGCGATTTGAGCGCTACTAAAGCACACTTTGTGGGATAAGGTATTATTAGTATTTTGCATTGCGCGAAGTTGTATAGTGCGCAATACAGTAAGGGTTCTGTCGCGGAACTCGAAGCTATCAAAACTTTCGTTTGTAAAAAATTTAGGCACCACGGTTACCGCCAAGGTGCCTAAAATTACCAAGGTTATAATTAGCTCGACAAGACTAAAACCTTGTTGTTTCATTTAATATAGTTAACAGCCTGTTGTATCAACAAATGTTTTAGCTGCAACATATGTTGTACCATCAAGCTCAGCTTCAACATATGTCACCGCACAAAACTCAGTAGCACCACCTGGAGCGGCTGGATTTGGTGTACCATTGGCATAAAAGTACGCTACTGGCGTACCATCGGTAACTCCTGTAATGCTTGATGCCGTACCTGTTGAAAAATTAAAATCAGAATCACTATTACCGGCCACATCAACACTAACATCCATTGCTACAACAATACCGTTTGCAGATGCTTCTGGGTAACCATATTCAGTATTAATCGTCTCACCAGTATCTGCTTGAATATTTTGAGCCGTCAGCTTTTGCTCACCTGCAATCACAGATTTACCGTAAACGATTGAGCTTGCACTGTCTGCTGCACCTGCAACACCTTGAATAGTCGAAGCATTAGCATCGCCTTGTAAATCTAAAAATTTAGGTGCAGCTGTTACTGCTAAAATACCTAAAATTACAATAACGATAATTAATTCGACTAATGTAAAACCTGTTTGCTTTTTCATATTACTTACCTCTTTAAAGCCTATAATTAGTTACCAAAAACTCGCACTACGCCAGTTGCTGGAGAGTATTCAATACCACGTAAATTAGTGTCTAACGCGTTACCAGGTAAGGCTGTTAAGTCTAACGCACTAACCAAGTAATATAGGCAAGTATCACTTGCACCATCAACCGAGCCATTATTAACAAAACGCACTAAATACGTATTTTCTTCAACTGTCGCAGCGGCCGCAGATGTTGTACTTGACGGCGCACTTTGCAGTACAGAATTAAATACTGCTTGGCATTTTGCTGTATTTAACGCAGTTACTTCAGTTGAACCTGCAACTTCATTATTTGCAGCGTCTACACCTGATGTTGGGTAGCCAATATCAGGGTCAATACCGACACGCGTTGTATCATAATCAATAAAGTTGATGGTGGTGTTATTGTCAGGACGACCTAACACTTCCCATTGACCACGTACTAGGCCAACTGCAGCGGCTAAACCACCAGCAACGCCTTCAACCGTTGAGCGCTCCGCTTCTTCTTGAATATCAATAAAGCGCGGCAATGCCGTCACGGCCAATAAGCCTAAAATTATCACTACAATAATCATTTCGATTAATGTAAAACCTGTGTTCTTTGCTAGATTTTTCTTCATTTGACGCCTCGACGACTTAATTGTAACCAAAGTTTACATTTATGCTCTAACTATTGCTCACTATGCCATTTAAGAACATGTACTTAAATAGTAAAACTGAATTTTTATAGTATTTACAGCCAATTATTTGACCGTGATCTAATATTTCTACACTGTTAACATCCGATAACGCAATCGACTGTAAGTTTTCGAACAAGCCATCACATTGCGCTTTGGGTGATGTAACTACGTGGGTTACAAATCCATTACGGTTAACACGAGCTTTTAACACCCCTTCGCTACTTAGCGATGACTGTGCGACCAACGACATTTCAACTTCGCTTTGCTTATCTCGCATCCATTGATGCCTAATATGATTGATGCTAGTTACAAACTCATCTTTAGATTTTTTTGCAACAACTTGTTCTACCTCATCATATAAGCCTAGCATTTTTCCTGCCAACACCCAGTAAAGCAGACAAAAAACAATCAGTATGATAATAAAGCGATATAACCCTGTGCTAGATTCCTGCGTATCTGCCACATTTATCGTCCTTTAATTGCCGACATCATATCCCACATTGGCGTAAAGATACCTAAGGCTAAAACAAGCACCATACCGGCCACAATTGAAATTAAAATTGGCTCAATTTTGGCGGTTAAACTCTTTAAATCAAAATCCACTTCACGCTCGTAAAATTCCGCGGCTTCTTGCAATAATTCTTCGACTCGCCCGGTTTCTTCACCTACAGCAACCATTTGCAATACCAATTGAGTAAACAGTTCGCTGTTTTTCGATGCACGCAGTAAACTTTCACCTTTTTCAATACTGCGTCGCATATCAATTACTTTCTCTTCCATAAAGGCATTATCAATCGCTTCTGCGACAAGTGAAAGGCCTGTCGTCATAGGCACGCCTGCGCGCAAAATCATAGCGAATGAACGGCTATAGCGCGCCAGTAATGAGCGCTCGATAATACCGCCCACAATGGGAATTCTAAGCTTTACTCTGTCCCATTTCAGCCTACCTACAGATGTTTTTAGATAACTTCTAACGCCTATAAAAGCACCTAAAATACCAAGTAAAAGCACATGCCAATACGTTACAAAAAAGTTAGATGTGCCAATTAAAATTCGCGTCATTAATGGCAGCTCAGCATTAAACTTGGCAAACATCTCAGCAAAGGTTGGAATAACGAAAATATTTAGAATAAACATCGCAATTGCCAACGCAATAACCACAAACGTTGGATAGCGCATAGCTGCTTTAATGCGTTTACGAGTTTCGTGCTCTTGTTCAAAATACGTCGCAAGTTGCAAAAATGCATCTTCTAACTTACCCGTGCTTTCACCCACTACCACTATCGATACCATTAAACGGTTAAATATCTTTTTGTGACTGGCAAATGCCGCAGATAAATTGCGACCTTGTTCAAGTTGCTTTGCGACATCGAGTAAGGCATCGCGAAAAACGGGGTGTGTAGTGGTTTCAGCAAGCCCAACAATTGCCCGAATAATCGGAATACCCGCTTTCATTAACGAGTACATTTGCCTTGAAAAAACAATCAACTCATCAAGGGTTACTTTAGGCTGGAAAAACGCCATTATCGGCGAGTTTTCACCCTCTTTTTCACCAGTGCTAGGTTTAATAGACAGCGGTATTAACCCACGTCTCAATAGTACATCTGCAGCCGCATTATCATCATGCGCCTCAAGCTCACCGTTAACCGGTTTGCCCTGTTTATCTTTTGCTTGATAGGCAAAAAACGGCATCAGTTTAACCTACTAACTCAGGCAAACTTTCAGCCACTCTAAACACCTCTTCAAGTGAGGTAATGCCTTGGCTTGCATAATCCAATGCCATCACTGATAAAGGTTCAAACTCTGGGTTTGCGCGTGCCGCTTCTGAGAATGCTTGTGTATCAGCTAAACGCAGTGCATCCATCATAGGTTCGTTCATTTCGAGTAATTCGAACACACCAATCCGGCCACGATAGCCAGTTTGGTTACAACTGTTACAGCCTTTGCCTAACTTAAACTGAGCACCGCTAAAGCGAGGATTGATATGATTTACCCAAGCAAGTTCTTGTGCATCAGGCGTGTAATCGCTAGCACATTTATCACATACACGACGCACAAGGCGCTGCGCTAAAATCGCACGCAAAGAGCTTGCTACCAAATAGCTCGGCGCTCCCATATCGATTAAACGCATGGCGCTGGTAATCGCATCATTGGTGTGCAATGTTGATAACACTAAGTGACCGGTTAACGCACCGCGCAAACCGATTTCAACCGTTTCTTGGTCACGCATCTCACCTACCATCAAAATATCAGGGTCTTGACGAAGTGTGGTACGTAATACAGATGCAAAACTTAGCCCAATTTTACTGTTTACCTGAACTTGGTTAATGCGTGGTAATCGATATTCCACAGGATCTTCAACGGTAATGATTTTTTTGCTTGATTGGTTTAACTCACTTAATGCACCGTAAAGTGTTGTGGTTTTACCCGAGCCCGTTGGTCCTGTAACCAAAATCATGCCGTGCGGTCGCTTTAGCGCAGTACGCATTTTATTGAGCACTTTTAAAGGCATACCGGTTTCATCTAACGTTAATAGGCCCGCCGACTGATCGAGCAAACGCATTACCACTGACTCACCATGCTGCACCGGCATGGTTGAAACACGCACATCAATATTGTGACCCTTGATGGTGATATTAAAGCGACCATCTTGCGGTAAACGCTTCTCTGAAATATCAAGGCCCGACATTAACTTAAGGCGCAGCACCAATGCCGCTGAAATAGCCACTTGATCAAGGGTGTTTTCATGCAAAATGCCATCTATGCGCTGACGAATGCGTAAAATGCCTTCATCAGGTTCAATATGAATATCCGACGCACGCATTTGCACCGCATCTTCAAAAATCGACTGCAGTAATTTTACAACCGTGGCATCTGAGGTGTTTTCGTCTAGCGCATTAAGCTCAAACTCTTCGGTCTCTTGATACTCTTCTTGCAGCTGTGATGCAAAGCTTTCTATGTCTTGGGTACGGCGATATAAATTATCGAATGCATTAAGAATTTGCTGCTCTTGTGCAACAACGATTTCAATTTGTTTTGGCGCAATAATAGGTGCCAGCTGATCTAAACTCGATAAATCAGCCGGATCGCTCATAGCAATTTGAATAGACTCACCAAGGTCTGCTAAAGCCAGCGCTCTAAAACGACGAGCGTAAACTTCAGGGATCAGTTTAACCACTTTTGGATCGAGCTTTTCATTGTCTAAGTTTACAAACGCAACATTAAGTTGCTGCGCTAAAAAACGCAGTAACTGAGTTTCTTCAATCACTTGCTGCTCAATCAATGTAGCACCGAGCTTTCGCCCCGTTATTTTTTGTGCTTGAAGCGCATCGTTGAGTTGTTGTTCCGAGATGATATGTTCATGAACCAACAAATCACCTAATCGCATTTTTAACCTAGGACGCATCGAGTCGACCTCTTATAAACTGTAAACGCTCAACAGCATAACGCTGTGATGCAGGCGACAAATTGCCAATTTGCGTCGCTGTTGTGTAATATTGCATCGCATTTTGCCACTGTTGTAAAAATTCAGCGGAACGCGCCATTGCTAACCACCACTTACCTTGCTCAGGCTGCGATAGCGTTAATTTTTTAAAACTGCGCAAAGCCACTTCGTGTTGCTTTAACTGCTGAGCAGCTAAGCCTTTTAATATCCAAAAATCGTTATCACCTTGGCTTTCGTAGCGCTGCGGCAATACACTCAGTACTTCGTTATATTGTTTGTTATCCGCGTAAATGCGCGCCAGTAGAGTGCGCCACTCCATACTGTCGGGTTTTAAACTTAAACCTTGCTCAAGTACATTACTGGCTTTCACAGTTTCTTGACGGCCATAAAACGCTGCGGCCAATAAGCTACGACACTCAATATGTTCATTAAGTACCGCAATACATTGCTCTAACGCGGCAATTGCCTCACTCACCAAACCAAATGTGAAGGCTTTTTTTCCGGCTTGAAAATGTTCACTTGCCTGTTGCGTTGCTGTTATCTTAGTAACTTGCTTCATCGTCGCTTGACGTTCAGATGGCTGCGCTTTTTCACGCTCTACAAGCTGAACGGGTGGTGTTTCCTCTTCAGCAGGCACCACTTTTTGTGACGCTACGCGGGGAGCTTGTGTGGCAGTTGTATCATTACCCATCTCGATAGTTTGCGTTACTTGCTCTGCTTGCGGTAATGATTGAGCTGTTAGCGATTTAGATTGCTCAGCTACTTGCTCATTTCTTTGTTGATTTGCTTGTTCATTTTCCTGTTCAAGCATGCGATTTGGCGTTTCGCTTATAGGCTCACTTACAGCTGGTTTTTCGTTGCTAGCAGTAACCATTGGAATACTTTCAGCAGCATTTGGCGATTTTACAAAAAAATGCTGAACCAGATCTTTTTTATAAACCACATAACCAACGAGCGACAATGCCACCACAGCTAACACTGGAATTGCTAACTTATGCAGCTTTTCGCCGATATCTGAAATTGGAGTTACATTTACGGTTTGTTCTCGCTCTGCGCTCGATGCGGCTTCGGTTTGTCTTTGCTCTAACCCCTTGAGCGTTTTATTCAGTACACTCATAGTTGTTCCTTAACAATTAACCATGTCGCCGTACCTATTACTAACAACAAAGCTAAGTACATTGGCCAAATACGTGAGCGGCTTAAGCGGCAATCTTCTGTGTCTTGTGCGGCACTGTACACATAACCTACTTTGGCTTTTTGTGTACCCTCACCATAGCCTTGAATAAGCACTTTATGACTTAACAAATTAACCAAACGTGGAATACCGCGACTCGCTTTTGCAATAAGCAAACACACTTTATTAGAAAAAAGCTCCTTCGCCTGCTCGGCTCCCGCAACTTCTAAGCGATGTCGAATATAATAAGCCACTTCAGCATTGGTCATAGCGCGTAAGGTATATGAAAAGCTAATACGCTGTCGTAACTGACGCACTTTTTGATTCGCTAAACGGCTATCGAGCTCAGGCTGGCCAAATAACACAACCTGAATCAATTTGCGTGTTTCGGTTTCTAAATTAGTAAATAGCCGCACCGCTTCCAACGCATCCCAACTTAAGCACTGCGCTTCATCAATAATCAAAACAACGCGTTTGCCTTGATGATTTAATGCTAACAGCTGGTCTTGAATTTTCTGGCTAAGCGATTGCTGATCTAAATCGCTGCTAATATCAATTTGTAATTCGTTGGCAATCGCATAACGCAGCTCATCAGGGCTTAAATACGAATTGGCGATATACGCTACTATGGTTGAATCATCAAAGCTGTTGAGCAACTTTCGACATAACAATGTTTTTCCGGTACCTACTTCACCCGTAACTTTAATAAAGCCCTCACCCATATTGAGTGCGGTAATCAGTACATCCATGGCTTCATTGTGAGGAGCTAACGCGCAATAAAACTGCGTATTAGGCGTTAGCGAAAACGGTAACTCGGTCAAACCGAAGTGCGATAAATACATTACTTACCGTACCAAGAATTCAACAATTTAAGGCTACGTTGCTGCTGTTGTTGCCATGTATCCGCCATCACCACGGTTGGGCGAATAAGAATGACAAGCTCTTTTTTATTTTGCACGCGACGCACGCTTTTGAATAGATTTCCTAAAATCGGCATATCGCCTAAAACTGGCGTTTTCGATTCTTGATCTGTGGTTAAAGTTTGCATTAGGCCACCAATAATCACTATTTCGCCACTGCCTGCGCGGATCACGGTATCGGATTCACGAATGTTACTTTGCGCTAGCGGTAAAACGTAGTCTTGGTCGTTTAGTGTCACAACTTTGTTTTGCTCTTCGGTCTCAGTCACCGATGGGTGAACATGTAAAATAACCGAGCCAAACTCATCAATTTGCGGTGTTACATCAAGTGCAATACCTGAGAAAAACGGCGTTAGTTCAATTTCTGGTGACGTGGTTGTTGCATTGCCCGTTACCGTAGTGCTCGACACTTCTGTAACAAAATACTCGTCTTCACCCACTTTAATCACTGCTTTTTGATTATTCGTTGCAGTTACACGTGGGTTAGAGAGCATTTGCACATCGCCCTGTGTCTCAAGCAAGTTAATCACACCGCTGAAATCAGCATTTTTAAAGACTAAGTTAGTCACACCACCTAATTGAGATGAAATAGTATTGCCAACTTGCGCCGCAGCTGTGGTTGAGAAAGTTAAATCAGTCGCACCAATATGACCTAACACTTCTGACCAATTCACCCCTTGCTGATATTCATCGTTTAAGGTTACTTCAATAATTTTAGCTTCAAGCACAACTTGGCGCTGCAAGCTGTCTTCGCTGGCTTTTAAAAACTCTTTTAGCGCTGCAATTTCACTTGGTAATGCGTTGACAGTCACTAAACTTGCTTGTGGACTAACAATAACAAAACGGCCATTGCCCTTACCAATTAAAGATTCCATCGCCAACTTCAGATCTTTCCAAAAGTCAGTTTCACTACTGGTTTGAATGCTTGCACCGTTAATTTGCATATTGGAGCCACCACCAAAGGTGTTATTACCACCCATATTTTGGTTGTTGCTCGAATTATTGCTGCCTGAATTACCATTACCGCCTGAGCCGCCTTGATCAAACTGGCTCACGCCACCAGCAACAACGCTTACCGTAGATAAACCGCTGCGCTTCATCATTAAATAGTTTACCGGTATTGACTCTGTACGCATTTTTGCTGGCAATACTTGCACTACTTTGCCTTCACGAAATACATCAATGCCGTATAAACGCGATACAATTTTTGTCACTTCATCCATAGTGACGTCTTTTAAAGTAAGTGAAATTTCACCTTCCACCTCTGGGTGTAAAGCAACACTATACGGCGTATCGGCTACCAATCCCGCGAAGAATTCATTAATAGACACTTTATTGGCATTTACATCAAAGCGCGTCATTTCAAACTCTTTCGGTAATGAAACACTGGTTCCTACAGAAGCTAGTAACTCTTCTTCAAAACCTTCTGGCGCTTGTTCGGTAGGTAACTGCTCGTTTGCAGTATTTTGTGGTTTCGCATTGAGTTCTTGTTGAATATGCGGCTTTAGTGTTGGTTCTGACGTAAGCTCACAACCAGACACCATTAACGCTGAAACTGCCAGCCAACTTTTTAGAATGTTATTTTTTAATTTCATGCTGATAAAGTCTCAATACCTTGTTAGTTTGACCTTGCTCTAGTGTCACCGAGTCCGGTGTTATTTTTATCACTTTATAGCCTTGAACTTGGTCGCCAATTCTTACCATTTGCCCAGCAACAACCGCAAGGTTGCCTGAATCTTTTACAAACACCGATTGCAGCACCAGTGCGTTATCTGCTTGTGTACTGTTAGCAACCACACTACTCGCTTCGTGTGTTTTTGGTCGTGTTGGATCTTGCAGGCTTTTTGCCGACAGCGAAAAGCCACAACACATGCAGATTAAAATAAGGTTATAACGCAATAAATTTATCATTCGCACTTACAGTAGCAATGGTTAATGTCAATTTACCTGTCGGATACTCGTCCACTTGGTAATCAAATTCTTGAATAAATAACTTTTCTTCAATCTTCTTAATTTGTTTTAAATAACTTAATAGCGCGAAATATTCACCCTCTAGCTCTATCAACATAGTGTGTTGATAAAACGCGACTTCTCGCGGCGCTAGAGGTTCTTCCCCCTGAGGGTCTTGTGCCGTAGCAGAAGTGCTTGAAGTGACATAAATCGCTTCTACTGGATTTATTTTAAAACGCGAAAGTTGAATATTTTTATGCTTACGCAGAATTTTTTGCAATACCAATGCCATATCTTCAGGCGAGATGTAGGTAAGACTAAAATCAGCCAGTTGCTGATTAATTTGCTGCAATTCACTTTCAAGAGATTGCTCTTGTTGCAATAACTCTTGCACATAACTTTTGTTCAGCGCATCTTTCAGCACCACTAATTGTCGCTCGCTGTTTTGCTGTTGATTAGTTAAATTAGTAATTCGCTGCTGATTGTTTGAATATGCAGTTTGCAGCGGCGAAATTACAAACCAAATGGTTAAGTAACCAATCAAAAACAAGCCAACTAAAAATACCGATAACTTTTCACGTTGCTCTAGCGTGCTGAGTTTTTCTGACCACTGCTGCCAAGTATCCTTCATTATTGCACTCCTTGGCCGCTATATTGGGTGGCAATTTGAAACTCAACACCGGTTTCTTGCTTATCAAATTCAAGTAACGAGAAGGTTTTTGCCTCAAAATATTCTGAGCGCTTCAGGCCATTCAACCATTCTGGAATAGCGGAGCCATGTGTCGCCTCGCCAACTAATTGAATATCGTTACCAACAAAATGGAACGATTTGAGCCATATTTCGTTGTGCGTATTACTGGCTAAATCAACCATCACTTGTGCGTAGTCAAATTCAGCTTGCTTTGATTTCGCTTGCATAAATTGTAGTAACTTTTGCATTTCAAGCATGTCGTGTTTTTTCTTATCTATGCGGCGTAATACTGGCGATTTATCTTGTTTTCGTTCTAATTCACGTTGCACTTGGGTTAGCTCAGCTTTAGTGCGGTCTAATTTGCTTTGTAGCGATAACAGCTGTTGTTTCGATGTATGTTCAAAGCGCGCAAATAATGCACTAACAAGCACCAACACAATAATTAGAGCCCCCCAGCACATCACAATATTATTAAGCGTAAAAAACTCACGCTTCGGCTTTAGCTCATCTAAGTATAAGTTAATGCGAGTCTTCATTGTCACCTCGCAAGTCCTGAGATAATGCCGCCGCAATCGCTAGCTGCACTTCAGTGTTTTGCTGTAAACAGAGTGCTAAGCGTGGTTCAAACGCGAGTACTTTTGCTGGAAAAAACTGACTCAACTCTTGCGCTATGCCGTTAATTTCAAAATTTGGAATTGCCAACTGCAAACTTTTGATTGGAGGTTGCTTTAGCTGGCTTTCAAAATAATCGAGTGAGCGCTGTAATTCCAACCCTAGTGCATCAAGTAGCCCGAGTTTCAATTGATTTAATGGTTGCTCAGCCAGTGGAATTAAGCCACGCAGCTTACGCGATAACAATAGCTCGCCATCACGAATAATATGAATGCTTGGCTCGTTGCCGAATTGCTGCGAAACCAACATATGCGCAGCGTTATCTTGCGTCACTAAATCGCAAAACATCATTTCTTGGGTAGTAATGGTTTGTAGGCCAATATCGTTGTCGTTAATTAATTTAAGCATTGGCATTAACAAGGTGCGGCTTGTTACCACCACATTAATTTTATTTTGCCCACCTTGTTTTAACGATGCGTCATAATAATCCGCAATAATATCGGAAGGTTCTAAGCTTACTAATTCTTTAATCGTCCAAGGTAACGATGTCACGATATCTTGTTCTGGTAAGTTGGGCTTTTCAATTTGCACCCATTGATATGCGCTTTCGGGCATAACTAAACACGCTTGTGCACCCGCGGGAAGTTTCGCTAACACTCGATTAAATGCTGGTAGTTTTTCCGTTTCACTTTGAAACGCTTCAACTACCGTATGCTTAATTTCGAAACTATCTGAAACGCGATGCAGAATAACAGATACAACTTTATCGCTCGCAATATAGATGCCAGCTAACAGTGAGCCATCATTATTCTTGTTAAACCACGGAATTCGAGCCAATAAATTCTTCATATTTGTTATTATTTAATATGTTATCTATCAAACGCGCTATTGCTCTTAGTGTAGCAAGCAAACCAACCTAAGCAAGGAGTTTCGTGCTTTGAGCATTGATTTCCAACTAAATATTGATCAAACACCAGTGCAAAAAATTGCGCATCCCATATTAGCTGAAAATAACATCACCCTATTTGTGAAGCGCGATGACCTGACACATCCGTTAATAAGCGGTAATAAATGGCGCAAACTTAAATACAACCTGCACTATGCGCATAAAAACAAAATAACCAACTTGCTGAGTTTTTCAGGCGCTTTTTCAAATCATTTATATGCGTTAGCGGGTGCGTCGCGCTTGTTTGGGTTTAACACAGAAGTAATTGTACGTGGGCCAGAACTTGATGCTAACAATCCCTGTTTAAAATTCGCCAGCGCTTGCGGCGTAAAGCTAACGCCAGTTAATCGCATTACTTACCGAAAGCGTTATGAGCAAGATTATTTATCTGAATTACAAACACAGCGCCCAGACAGCCTAATCATTCCAGAAGGTGGTAGCAACCAACTCGCAATGAAAGGTGTAATAGAACTCGCACAAAGCTTGCCACACACGGATCAAGTTTGGTGTGCTGTGGGTAGTGGCGGCACCTTAGCAGGGTTGATTGAAGGCCTTCCCAACAGCACTCAAATTTATGGTGTTGCGGTATTGAAACAAGCAAATTATTTAAACGATGAAATCCAAAAGCTTAGTCTTAAAGCTAAACAACAAGATAATTGGCATTTATTCACTGAATATCACTATGGCGGCTACGGTAAATTTACAGATGAATTGTGGCAGTTTTGCCAAAGCATGCGTGTGCAGTTGCCACTTGAGCCCATTTACACTGGAAAATTACTATTCACAATTTTCAGCCAAATAAAGCAAGGTATTATTAAACCAAACACCCGTATCATGGCGATTCACACCGGTGGCTTACAAGGATTAACAGGACTGAAATACCGAAAGCTAGTTTAATCCCAGTGCAATATTGCTTTCGCCTTGCTGAAAGTAGCGCCCACTAGCACCGGAAAAATGATGCTCTGCAAGCAAGTTAAGTTGGTATTTATTTGCTACGCCATTTGCGTATAACTGCAACTGATATTGATTGGCAAAATGAGCAACGGCGGTCAGTAAGCTCTCTTGTTGTTCATGAGGCAGCTGAAAGCAATCGCTGTCTAAACTTATCCCTGTTAAATAATTCACGCCTTTTTGCACCGCTAATAATGCACCATGACAATGCTCGAGCAAAATAGCAATATTATGCTTTTTAACAAATTTAAGTTGTGCTGAGATTTTATCAAATTCGTTAACGAATACGCTTTCAGGCAATGAAAAACGGATCACTTGGGTATGCCCCGCTTGGTCTACTAATTTCACTAGCTCATTTATTGCATTAGCACTTTGCCAAGTAGAAAGATCTAAACACAAAGAGACAGGTTCGCTACCAGGGTCTTGTGCAAGTGTTTTAATTAGCTGGTGCATTAAATGTGAATCGAGCGCAATTAACTTATCTGGCTCAATACAGCCCAACAAACACTGTTTGGCATCACACAATCCAATTTTTTGATGGCGAATCGTGATACCAACTTGATGAAATAACAAAGCCTCACCATGCACGCTAAACACCGGCTCAAAAACCAGTAAAAACTGCTTATTTAACAAGTCACTCAGCATATCTGGCAGCGAATATTGTAATAGCGCAAGATTAGTTTGATTTAGCTTTAGGGTGTGGCAAGGGTCATGCTGTTTTGTTTTCGCAATAGCTAATGCAAGCTCTGCAAGTTGATATACATTCAACTGCTGACACGGCTCGCGATATAAACAGGCACCAAATGCAATGTCGTTATGCTGCGCCATAACTTCGCTAAAAAGTGTATTAAATCGGCTTTCATCGCACACATTTGGGCATTTAATAGTAATGCTTATACGCTCGCCTTTAAGTTGCTTGCAAGATACAAAGTCACTGGCGAATGCGTTTTTTAAGCGCTCACCTAACTCCTGTAAATTATTAATAGATGCGCCACTAACCAATACAAACACATCAAATGCATTGCTGTTTAATGCATAAACAGGGGAAGCTTGGCGTTTAAATGAAATTTGCGGGGGCAGTTTTAATAGTACGAAGGATGACGCGCGGTGGATAAATAACAGAAGTAATATAGCGGCAATTGCACCGCACACAATAACAGCGGTAAGACTTTCTAAGAACCAATAAGCAACAAAACACGCCCAAAGCACACAAACAACGTAGAGTATATTAAGAATACGACTAAAGTTGTTCCACATTGCACATCCGCCATACCTGCTCACCATACATAAGTGTTAACGAGGTTAGCGAGATGCGCAAGTGAGTAGCGGCGGTTACTTCAGCCGTTCGCTGAGTAATTTATTAAGCTCTAGAATTTGCGCTTTTAACTCAAGTACTTCACCTTTGGTGGCTGGCTCATCTAATTCGTCAGTATTTTCTTTTACAAAGTTATCGTGCTCTTGGGTCATTACTTCAAGCACCACACCCACCATCATATTTAAGAAAATAAAGGCGGTTAAAAAGATAAACGACAAATAGTAAATCCAACTTAGCGGGTGCACCGCCATGGTTTCGTACATTACATCTGTCCAGTCTTCAAAAGTTGCCACACGAAACAGCGTCAGCATTGAAATCGATACATCGCGCCAAAGGGTTGGGTTAATTTCACTGAACATCATGCTACCAACAGCGGCATAAATGTAGAAAATTACAAACATTAACAGTGCGATGTAACCCATGCGCGGAATCGCTTTAATCAGCGCATTCACCAGCATACGTAACTCAGGCACCATAGAAACCAAACGCAGCACACGGAAAATACGCAGTAAACGTGCAATAAACACCGTTGACCCCGCAACAGGTAACAAGCTACCAATTACAATAATGGTGTCGAAAATATTCCAACCCTTAGAGAAAAACGCTTTAGGCCCTTTTGAAGCAATAAAACGAATTGCTATTTCTACCGCGAAAAATACTGTGATGCCTTTATCTAACAGCAATAAAAGATTTTCCATCCACACAGGCAAGGCATACGTATGCGCACCAACACTCAGTGCCGATACCACAATGACAAAAATAACAAAGGCTTGAAACGCTTTACTGTCGTCGATTCGTTGAAATTGGCTTTGCATGGCCGTGAACATACTGAATTTCTCTTACTGGTTAGCAAAATAAAAAACGCATTATAACCATCCATTAAGCGAAGATCTAACGGATAAATTAGCGCACTGTAACAACATGTTATGCGTTAAAAGCAGAAGTTAAAAAATTATGCTTTATGCAGCTTGTTGCCCTTTATGGGTTTTATTAAAAAGTGATAAAGTGAGTTTTTTTGCTATCAAGAACTCTTATGCGCATTATTCACACTTCTGACTGGCATCTTGGCCAGAGCTTTTTTAATCAATCTCGGCAAAAAGAGCACCATTTATTAATCAAATGGCTAGCTGAGCAAGTTAAAACGCAGCAAGTAGATGCGGTGATTATCGCAGGAGATATTTTTGATACTGGCACGCCACCAAGTTATGCACGCAGCCTTTACAGCGAACTTATTTTGGCGATGCAAGCGGCAAATTGTCAGTTGATTGTTACCGCAGGCAACCACGATTCGGTAGCAACTCTTAACGAGATTAAAAGCTTAGTAAAAGCGCTTAACTGCCACGTGGTATCTCAAGCAAGTGAAGATGTAGCAGAGCAAATCGTCGCTATCACTCAAGCTGAAAAAACACTAGGCTATGTCTGTGCCATTCCGTTTTTACGCAGTAAAGACATTATCACCAGCCGCGCCGACGAAAGCATAAAAGAAAAACAAGACAACCTTGCCAAAGGCATTTACGAGCACTTTGAAAACACCTTTAAGGCCGCGCAAACATTAAAAGCAGCGCAAGATATACCAATTATTATGACGGGCCATTTAACTGCGGTAGGCGCATCTAGCTCAGAGTCAGTGCGCGATATTTATATCGGCCACCTGTCAGGTATAAACGCACATCAACTGCCAAACGCCGATTACATCGCCCTTGGTCATATTCATGGTGCTCAAAAGGTTGGTAAAGAAGGTAATGTGTTTTATAGCGGCTCGCCAATCGCCCTTAGTTTTGATGAATTAAAACACGCAAAATCGGTCAACTTAGTTGAATTTGAAGGGCAAAATGTGTCGCAAATAAGCCAACTTGAAATCCCGCGCTTTCAAGCAATGCAAACCATAAAAGGTAACCTTGCCGAAATTAAAAACGCATTAACCGTATTTGCAGAGCAAACTGAAACAACCTGGCTGAGTATTGAAGTTACCACCGATGACTATATTAGCGACCTGCAAAATACCGTGTTAGATCTCACCAAAGACCTGCCCGTGGAAGTATTACAACTAAAACGTGCGCGTAAACATGTAGCTAAACTTAGCCAACAAAAGCAAGAAAATCTGTCTGAAATAACCCCTTTAGAGGTTTTTGAGAAACGTATCGCGCTTGAAGAGTTTACAACAGATGACGAGCTTGCCCGTAAAGAACGTCTAACCCAGCATTTTATTTCACTACTAAATACGGCAAAAGGAGCACAGTCATGAAAATATTGTCACTGCGTTTTGCCAATTTAAACTCGCTAAAAGGTGAGTGGAAAATCGATTTTAACAAAGCGCCATTTGCCGAAAGCGGCATTTTTGCTATCACCGGGCCAACTGGCGCCGGTAAAACCACTATTTTAGATGCCATTTGCTTAGCGCTTTATAACAGCACACCAAGGCTTGGTGCAATCAGCGCAAGTAATAACGAAATAATGACCCGTGGTACCAGCTACTGTTTAGCTGAAGTTGAATTTGCCGTAAATCAAGGTGTGTATCGTGCTTTTTGGTCTATGCGCCGTGCCCGTAATAAGCCAGATGGTAATTTACAACCAGCAGAAGTAGAGCTTGTTGAAGTGGCGAGCAACAAACCCATTGCCGCGCAAATTAAAAAGAAAGATCAGCTGATCGAGTCACTCACTGGCCTTA
This sequence comes from Pseudoalteromonas sp. NS-SX12, assembly GCF_057367955.1. Classification (NCBI taxonomy): domain Bacteria; kingdom Pseudomonadati; phylum Pseudomonadota; class Gammaproteobacteria; order Alteromonadales; family Pseudoalteromonadaceae; genus Pseudoalteromonas; species Pseudoalteromonas sp. NS-SX12. The sequence continues at coordinate 609,387 of NZ_CM170634.1, forward strand.
ACTTTGCCCGCTTCACAAAATCCATGATGTTGTCACAGGGGCAATTCGCCGCATTTTTACAAGCCAAAGAAGCCGACCGCGCCGAATTATTAGAAGAGCTCACCGGCACCGAAATTTACGGCCAAATTTCACAATTAGTACACCAACGCTTTGGTGAAGCGCGCGATGCACTTAATGTACTAAACGCCAAAACAGAGTCGCTCGAACTGTTACCTGAGGAGCGCATAAATGAAATAAACCAGCAAATTAGTGAACTACAAACACAGCAAGCTAATTTAAAAAGCGAGCTTACCAGCCTGCAAGCAAAACGCGATTGGCATAACCAAGTTACACAAAACCAACAGCGTTTAGAAAAACTGCAACAGCAAAAAGCGCAGCTTGAAAATGAACTTGCTGAAAAACAGCCAGAGCTAACGCGCCTTGAAACTGCCCAGCCCGCACAAAAGCTCGCAGTTGATTTAGATAAACTCGCATCACTAAACACTGCCAAGCAAAACCAAATTGCCAGTATTGAAAGCTATCAACAACAAGCAAACACGCGCGCAAATGAGCAAACAAAGATTGTTGAGTTAACTCACTCACTAGCCACTAAACTCGATACAGCCAAGCAAGCGCAAAAAGAGTTATTTGAGCTTATTGATAACCAAGTAACGCCACTCGATAACCAACTTGCGCATAGCAAAAGCAAATTAAGCGAGTTAAATCAGCAGCTAGAAAACTTGTATATACAAGAAAAAGAATTGACTGAAGCGCTGCAACAAAGTGAAAGTAACATTCATAACCTTGAAGCTGAAAAGCAGCAACTTGCCGCTAGTTTTGATCAAACCATTAATTTAGAGCAATTTGAACACAAGCTTGCAGAGTGGCTTGATGAGCATGCCAAACTGCAACTAAACGCACAGTCTTTGCAGCAGCAACAAAGCCAGCTAACCGAGTTAGCCGAGAGCAAAACCACCTTAAACCAAGCAATTGGCGAGCAACAAACAGGTATCGCAAAAGAGCAAACAAACCGTGAACAGCGTCAGCTTCAAGTTACGCAGTTACAAACACAACTAAGTGAGTTGGGTGTGAACAGTGATATTAATGTTTCTGAAAACACAATTGAATCGCTAAAACAGGCGCTAGATAAAGCCAAAACTGCAAAACAACAGCAAACTCAATGGCAACAAATAACAAACGAAATCTTTGCGGATAAAACTCAGATTCAAACATTACAGAGTGCCCAACCTGAACTGGAAACTCAGCTTGCTTCACAAAATGCACTACTGAAAGCTCAGCAACAAAGTTTAGATACCTCACTTCGCTTGCAAGATGCAGAGGCCCAATTAGCACAACTACGACAAGATTTAGAAGAAGATACCCCCTGCCCGCTTTGCGGTAGTGCTCAGCACGACTTAAGTCATTTTGAGGTTGGTAACACGGCAGGTGATGAAAACACACAGATCGCAACGCTTAAACAAGAGATAAGTGACTTACAACAAAACGTAATTGAGCTTTCAGCAACGCTTAGCAGCAACACCCAACAAATTGATGCACTCAATACTGCACTCACGAATAAAACCCAGCAACTAGATTCAATCGCCACAACTTGGGGGATTGAACAGATTGCGATTAGCGATGAAACTGCTTTGCTGACGTTTATTGCAAAAACTGAGCAACACCTTGCAACTGCGTTACAAAACCATGAGCAAGTAAAAACAATAAATACTCAGTTAACTGAGGCGCAACAAGCAGAACGCGAGTTAAGCCATCAAATACAATTACTGGCTGAAAAACTTAATAGCGCGACTGAGCAATTACAAAACCTAACGGCTAAAGAGCAAAAGCTACTAACAACCTTTAATGAGCAGCAAAAAGCTTATGCTTCAGCACTTATAGAACTTGTATATACAATTAATAAGTGTGGCTATTCCTGCCAAGAAGGCGACTTAGCCAACTGGTTTAACGAACAGAAACAACAATTAAATACACTTAAAACACAGCATAAAAAATACCAACAGGTACAACAGCAACTCGCTCTGGCACAACAGGCATGCAACCATTTAACACAACAGCAAATGGATGTTGTAAAGCAACAAAGTGAATTAAAAAATCAGCACGAAACCACACAGCAAAAAATTGCGGAGCAAGCCCACACACGCCACAAGCTGTTTGGCGATAAATCGACCACAACTGAAAAGCAACAATCACAAGCACACTTAGAGGCGCTTCATACTGAAGTAAAAACCGCCGAAACACACGCCCAACAAATTCATGCAGCGCTTACCAAGCTCAACGGTCAGCTAAGCGAAAAACAAGATCAACTAAATGATACCAATGTGCAATTAAGTGAGCTGCAAACCAAACTAACAAAACTTCTGGAGCAAACCCCTTACGCGACCATTGAAGCAGCGCAACAAGCACGTTTACCAGTTGATGAATTTGATAGATTAGCCGAGCTTAAACGCCAATTAGATGCAGCGCTTACACTTAACAGCGAGCAAATAAATACCGTTGAAAATGAGTTAAAAGCTCAACAAGCACATGAGTTTAATGCGCTAAACCTAAATAGCCAGCAACTACAAAGCGCCTTTGACGAACTAAATGAAACGCTTGGCCAAACCAACCAACAACTGGGGTTACTGAGCAACCAAATTAATGAAAATGTAGCGCGACAAGACAAACTTAAAGATTTAAAACACGAGCTCGATTTACTTAACCGCGAGTATCAAGATTGGCATTATTTACACGGTTTAATTGGCTCGCAAAAAGGTGATAAATTTAGAAAATTTGCCCAAGGGCTAACGCTTGATAATTTGATTTACCTTGCCAATCGACAACTTGAAAAGCTGACTGGCCGCTACCTATTAAAACGCAAGGAAGATCAGTCGTTAGAAATGCAAATTATCGACCTTTGGCAGGGCGAGCAAGTACGCGATACCAACACCCTATCTGGTGGTGAAAGCTTTTTAGTGAGCCTTGCTTTGGCACTCGCGCTTTCTGATTTGGTAAGCCATAAAGTGAGTATTGACTCACTGTTTCTAGATGAAGGTTTTGGCACACTCGATAAAGAAACCCTCGATATCGCCCTTGATGCGCTCGACAACCTACATGCCAGCGGTAAAACTATTGGCGTAATAAGTCATATCGATGCGATGAAAGAACGTATTCCAGTGCAAATTAAAGTGCGTAAAAAGTCAGGTTTAGGCATCAGCGAACTCGACCGCACCTATAAGTTTGATACAATAGCCAGCGAAACCAGTTAAGAGATTTATCCATGTCACAAGCTTTTGTTGTAGAACTTGAAGAGCAACCCATTGAATTATGTAACTTATTAAAGCTACTCGACCTTGTTGAGTCTGGCGGCCAAGCAAAAATGCTAATTGCCGACGGCTATGTTGCTCTTAATGGTGAAATTTGCCTACAAAAACGCAAAAAAGTATACGCAGGTGACACGGTAGAATTCGACGGCCAACTGTTCCAAGTTGCCGAACTTTCAGGCGAAAGCACTGAGGGTGACTACCAAGAAAGCGAGTCATTTGAAGACGACGTTCAAGATGACGCAGTTGAATATCAGCCAGTAACTGAACCGTCAAAAGCAGCGACTCCGGCGAATAATCCGTCGCCTGCAAAAGCGAAAAAAACAGATAAAAAACCAGCCACTAAAAGCGCAAAAACTAAAGATAAAAAAACGGGTAGAAAACCAATCTCGTTTGGGTAACCAAATTAGTCTAAATTACGAGCAAGTACCCAATTTCTCTATTTTATGTATTGTTGGGTACCAATAGCGAGAATGTATTTGTTTAGAGCTTAAGTCTCGTATGAGCTTTGCGGCAAATGAGTAGGAATAACCTGCGGGTAAATAAACAGCAACGTCTTTTCTTGGGCGCTTATTTCTCGCTTTTCTTAGTTTTGCGTCATTAACTGGGTTAGCGGTATAAGACTTTCTATTGTATTCATCAACTTCACTAAAAACTAAATCAGATAATTTCATATAATTGAATCCTGATTTTAGTTTATAACGATAACTATTACTTAACCTTGCTTCTCCGTTGATATTAGAGATTTTTACGCCATAGAGCTCTTCCCCTGACAGGTTGTTTTTAATACTTTTAGCATACACAACTCCACAATGATTAGTCTCACTTAACAATACCGCAATCATTTCTATTTCAATACTGTCTCTAACTAAGCGGAACGAAATAACTTCCCGATCTTTATTTTCTAACAAAGAAAGTGCTACCTTTTTAGCATTCTCACTATTCGCAGTCACGCCGTTAACTGCAGCGATATAGTTGCCAGGCTTTACGCCTAACCTGTCTGCTGCACTATTAGGTGTTACCGCCAACACTTTTAAGCCATCACTTGCCATTTCAGGGTCAATAATAAGTCCGACACTATTTACTTGTTGAGCAACTACAAATGAAGAAAAACCTAAGATCATAAAACACAAAAAAAAGTTTCGTAAGTACATAATACTCTCCCTAAATTTTACTATTTATCATTTTGTTTAATAACTGTTGACGTTGTTGCCAATAAACCAACTTTTCCTTTTCAGAAGATGCGACTAGATAAATTTTTTGAAGCTCAATATCTAGCTGATTTAATTCCTGTAAATAGTTAGCATAACGCAACTCATCAACCTTAATATTTTGAACTGTTAAACGTGCTTGCAACTCCTGATTTTCTCGTATCAAAAGTTCTATTTGAGCACTTTGCCTCATAACATTCATTTGTTGAAATACGATTAAGCATGCAAATGAAGCCGCCATCGCGAGCGACAATTTTCTCCAATATGAGGTAGTTTTTGTCTGAGTTGGCTTGGCTAAATTACATTCTATATCCGCCCAAAGATCCGGACATTTTGGTACGTCTTTTAGTAACAATTTTCGAGACTCTTCAATATACTGTTTACTTTTAATATTCACTGCATTCTTTATTGACATGAAACTAGCTCCGCTTGTGTGCTAACCCTTGTTTTAATTACGTCAATAGCACGATGAAATACCACTTTTGAGTAACTGTCACTTTTATTGAGTAACTCACCTACTTCCTTATGCGTATAACCCTCAACAATATGAAGCCAAACTATTAACCTTTGATTCGTATTTAACAGTCCAAAGTAATAACTCAATTCTTCAATTTGACTTAGCCATTGATAATTTGATAATTCGTTTGTCTTATATAATTCACAATCGAACTTCTCTTCGTTAATACGATTCTTTTTCCTCAAATAATCAATTGTTAAGTTGGTAAAAATTTTTTAAGCCAGGCACCAAATAACTCCCTTTCTTGGTACTTGTTTAAATTATTTAATGCACGTATAAATCCCTCTTGCACAATATCTTGTGCACTTGCTTCATTTTGACAAATTGCCAATGCCAATCGATAAGCAGCATCACAATAACTACGATAAATTTTTTCCATCGCAGCTTTATCACCGTTCTTTGCGTTAACAATTAGATAGGCTGGTAAATCAGAGGAAAATCCCTTTATCTTCATAAGTGTCATCTAAGCTTTTTTTTACTAATAACGTTCGGAATAGTAAAATGGTTACAAAAAAGCGAACTCAATAAATTACTTTACGCATTACAAAGTAATACTAAGACTACAAGGAGCTTGGATACCTCCCAAATGAACGAAAATCTGTAAGGTTACTAGCACTGAAATAAAAATGAAGGTCTAGGCTTTTAAATTACATACTGGCTTCGCCTTAACGTCAAACCCGAAAAATAAATTTAAGAGCAATTATCAGCATGAACACTAGTCGCGTTCATTTAAATTTATTTTCTAGGAATGACTTTGATATAGTGATGCCGTAGTCGACAACAGGTATGAGTAAACGAGTGTAACACTGCACACTCAATTCAGAACTAAAGGATTCTCAAGCATCTATGCTATTCACAGTGTAAGGTTCTCTTCTTATTATCTTTATCTTCAACAAACATGCAACTGTTTACACCTGAATCAACTTGAGTAGTCGGCTGTATAACTGGAATATTTATTGATTCCATGTACTCAATAAAGCGATTCATATTTCCAACATTATTTGCGTTAATCACCTTCCCGCGCATTAAATTGAAAAATACCGGTGAAGCTGTTGGAATTGTTCTGCCAGATTTATCTTTTGCAGAAATAAGCTCAAGCTCAGTTCCAAATTTATTTAGAGAAATATCTTTAGTTATAATGAGCTTAAACCTTGCATGCGTCCCGTCAGGAAAAAAAGCGGTAATCCGTGCTTCAGGTTTACTCTTAACACTAGCATGATTTACCTCTATACCTAAATCATGCTCTAAATCCCTCCACGAACTTTCCAGTATATTTAATATGTCGAACACCTTACGTTCAGGTTGAAAAGCATCCGATATTTTTCCCTGAGAAAACATCGGATCCATCATTACAGTCCATGCTGAATCAATAAAAAAGTCATGAGGAATAATAATTTCCTTAGACAGATACTCTTTTAATAATAATTCAACGTCAAACATCTGTGACGCTATTTTATTAAGTCTAATGTTTAATGGGTGGCTATTAGGTAAAAAAGATAAAAATTCTGCATAAATTATATTTGTATTACTACTCAACGAGTTGATTTCATACTTGCCTATCTTAAAACTATTTCTATCAAACAAACATGCAACATATGCTTCTTGCCGTTCGACATATAGCCCTTGATTAACGATGATATGTGGTGTGTCTGAGTCACTACAACCATCAAGAACAATTAGGTGAGATGGGGGTTTATTCTGCTCTTGAAGATAAAGAAAGCAAGCTATTAAAGTTACAAGAGCAAATGCTTTTATGAATAGGTTCATATTAAATCCTTTTAATCGAAACGAAGTCGGCTCAACTCTACAATCAATATTAGTGAATTTCAAATCAACTACATATCACTACTTTAAGATTGGTTATGCGCTTTCGCCCCTCCCCTTAAATCAAACCCAAAATTAATAAATTTAAGAGCAATTGCCAGTATGGATACTGGCAAAAGTATGCCTGAGCTATGGATGGCGATTGCATACTGGTTGCGTTCATTTCGATTTATTCTTTGAGGAGTCAGTTTGATTTCAGGGCGCCAAGGGGTTTCAAAGGGAGGCCGGCGTTAGTCTCCCTTTGGCTGCCGTCGCCAGCGCGACAAACCAAGTTTCAATTAACTCAAATGCTAAGATTGAAGGCCCGACCAAATAATAATGATCAAATCACTTACTCAATGCCATCCCTAGCGGCTTAAAATACGCCAGCAACGCCTCATAGATTCTTTGCCGATGGGTTACACCGGCATTACATCAGGGTTGGTTGTGCCCGCAACCAAAAGTAAATTAACTCAGATTTCACTTTCTTTTCACTACAAGCAAACTGTGTTATTTTTTACTGGGTCATAAGGCATAGAGCATATAGCCCCATTTCGCCAACCTTGAGTAAAACGCATCACACGACGATTGTTTTCTTCACTAATTAATAAAGCTTTATGATTTTCAGGATAACCTTTCAGCCGAGAGTTTTTGTTTTCATATACTTTTGGGTCTTCAGAGTCTTTTATGTCATTAGCAATAATAGTGAAAAGATCTTGAATACCATTTCTTAAATTAGTTTCCATTTCTCCGCTATGCTTTGTAGTCCATGCTGATGCAATTCTTTCTCTTTTTTCTTCAAATGAATAGTTAGCTTTTCTAGCTTTCTTTAATTTCTTATTATACTTCGCTTTTTCTTTATTGTTATTACGATCTGTCTTTGATAAAGCTTGCCATTCAGCTTTAACCTTAGCAACTGTTTCATTTATTTGTTTTTGAGTTTTAGTTATGTCCGGTAAAGTTTTTCCGTAATATGTGAAAGTATTTTTATAGAGTATTTTTGCACTTTTTCCTTTGTATGGGCGCTGTTTTAATTCTGCTGTGATTGAAATAAACGGTGTTCTAAAATCCATTTGCATTAAATAGCTTGTATTAAGTACAAAATATAAATCACCTTTCGCTACTTTATTATTTAGGTTTCTATTAGATTTTAGCGTTTTAATACTTTTAATATTTATATTATCTTTTAATTTAATATTAAGTTCTTCTTCAAATAACTTATTGAAATCAAAATTTTTAAGTTCCTCTCTAAGAGCTATTAACTGCTCTTCAGCCTCAGCTTTATTGACAGCATTTACTGCAGAATCCATTGCGGCCGAGACAAGAGCGCCAGCCAATCCAAAAGCAGCACCTGCAGCTCCAGTATTTTGCACTGGATAAATAGCTTCTAGTTCATCTTGTGAAATTATTGAAAATACGGTTATTTGTTTGTTATCAATAGGCTCTAAAAGAGGCTGTTTTGAAGGGGTAACTTTACAACCTGTTACTATCAAAAGTACCAGAAAAGAAATTATCCAATTTTTATTCATTCTTATTCCCTTGAATTATCAAAATAATTGAGGGCTGAATAGTATTTATATTTCACAAGACACTCAATTAATTAAAGTACAAATCAACATAAAAATGTTAACAATTGTAATATACTCAAAATGAACCAGGATGCCATGGATGGAGCAAGATAAATGCAGGGAGGCACAGCTAAATACAAATACTAAGGCTGCTGTCGAAAGCAACGTCAAACCAAGTTTCAATTAACTCAAATGTTAAGATTGAAAGCCCGACCAAATAATAATGATCAACTCACTTACTCAATGCCATACCCAGCGGCTTAAAATACGCTAACAACGCCTCATAAATTTTTTGCCGATGGGTTAAGTCAGGAAACACCGGCAATACATCAGGGTTTGTTGTGCCCGCAACCAAATAGCTGTTTTCAATATCAGGGCAAGTCTCTACTGCTGCTTCAAAAGCCCGTGCCATCATTTCGGTGGGTAGTGAAAAGTAGTTTCTCGATAAGGCTAAGTCGGCTTTTACACTGCGGGCAACAAAGTCGTTTTTATCTTGGCCGTCGTCGCTTAATAGCATGGCGCTAAAAATATTTATTAGGCGATCATTTAACGGGTGAGCAATTTGTGTTTTGTTTTTCAGCCAGCAGTCGCTGGCGAATAAAATGCGCTTTGGAAAGAGGCCAACATCATTAATATCAAAAGCTTTATCGGTGATGTAATGGTCAAAGGCATGCCAAAATTCATGAGCAAGTGCCCCTGCTCCCGCGTTTTTAGCCAGTGCCAGTTCGCGATAATGGGGCGCATAATGCGCTTGCACGCCCTTTCGCCCGCCACTACCAAAGGCAAGATTTAAGTTGCCACGCAGCCCCATAGCTTGTGGCGGCAATGCCAATATGTAAGCTAAATCAGCCAATGCATCGAATACTAAATTAGCGGCAAGGTCTTTTTCTTCGCGCGTTACCCAGCTACCCACTCGAATATTCCCCATGCCAAAAGTGTGTTTTATATCTAAAAACGACACTTGTTCGCCATGACGATAATCTGGCCCTTTGCGGGTTTTGTATTTAAAGCTGGTTAACTTCAAGTTGGCTCAGTTAGGTTTAGTTGATGCTGGTATTATCCAATAAAAAAGGGTAACTCAGTTACCCTTTTTCACGTTTGATTATACCAGTTGCATTAATTAGCAGGTCATTTATTGCGACAGAAAAATGGCTCAGAAACAAGGCTTAAAATTAGACATGTAGTTGTTCTACTTTAGAATTTTAAAACGCAGTTTATGGGTCATTTAACTCGCTAGAATGATCAAATAATTAATAAAACTGGTATTATTGCGAGCTTATGCAAGTAGCGGCTCTAATACATCAAAGAAGCGCTCTAGCTCTTCGATTGTGTTGTAGTGCATACAACCAATGCGAATCACACCGCCGTTATCTAACACGTTAAGCTGTTGGCATAAGCCTTTGGCGTAGAAGTTACCGTCCCATACACAAATATGCTCTTTACCTAAGTGCTCAGACACTTGGCGTGGCGTTACGCCCGCAATAGTAATTGCAAAGGTAGGTGTACGCTCGGCTAAACGAGACAGATCAGAAATACCGTATAAGGTCACTGATTTATACTTTGCGATACGTTCAAGGAAGTACTTAGAAAGCGCATCTTCATGCTGTTTAGCATTAGCAAAAGCCACTTCTAAACGCGTGCGCAGTGGCTCGCTTTCAGCCAGTTCGCTTAAACTTGCTATGTATTCAACGGCTTGAATAAAGCCTGCCATAGCTTCAAAGCTTTGCGTACCCGTTTCCCAACGACCTGGAATTAAATCAGTCGCTGGTTCTACTTTATATGGCGTAAAACCTTCTAGGTGTTCACGTTTACCGTAAACCATGCCTAAGTGTGGGCCAAAGAATTTATACGCAGAACACGCTAAAAAGTCACAATCAAGTGCTTGTACATCCACCAGCATGTGCGGCGCATAATGCACAGCATCCACATACACTAGCGCACCTACTTGGTGTGCCATATCAACAATCGCTTTAATATCGTTGATAGTACCTGTGGTATTTGATGCGTAAGTTACGGCAACAAGCTTAGTGTTTTCATTGAGTAATGATTTTAACTGCACTAAATCAAGGCTACAGTCTGCGGTATTCACTTCTAATGCGTGAACTTTTACGCCTTTATCGTCTGCCGCTTGCTGCCAGCTAGATACGTTTGAGAAGTGATCTGCATTAGTTACGATAATTTCGTCACCCGCTTGCCAATCGCGGCTAATGGCACGGCTAAAGCTAAAGGTAAGGCTGGTCATATTCGGGCCAAACACAATTTGCTCTTTGCTTGGTGCATTTAACAATGTTGCCGCACTTTCGCGTGCTTTATTTACTAAGTCGACTGTTTGGTGGCTTGAGAAAAATGCGCCACCTAAGTTTGAATTGTAACGACCTAAATAAGCTGACATGGCAGTTAAAACACTTTGCGGTACTTGTGAGCCACCAGGGCCATCTAAAAATACCGGTGATTTACCTGCTACTTCCTGCATTAACGCAGGAAACTGCTTACGGATTTTAGTTAATTGCATTATCAGTTCCTACGCTGTTAATACAAAGCAGTCTAAGTAGCCTACTTTATCGTTATCGATTTTGTTCATTGGTGTTGCGTTGTGCCATACCTGACGGTCGTTCACCATAGCAAACATACCGTCTTTAATTTCCATTTTGAAACATGGCTCTGCATCGCGTGATTCGTAAACTAGTAGCTCACCACCTTCAATATTGCTGTGTGACACCCCAGCAACACAAACATGGTCAAAACCATCTTGGTGAACACCTTCTGGTGCAGGTGGTGTATCTGCATCAATCGCTAACATGCGGAACTGATGAATTTCGATATCAGTGTCGCTAGCAATACCTGACATTTCAATAAACTGCTCTACTAAATGCGTCATACCGTCAGTCGCTAATAGCGATTCTTCTAGGTTTTCGTAAGTACGCTCAATGTTGCCTTGGAATTGGTTAATTGAGTCATCTTGAACAAATGCTTTAGTTGGTTGCAGGCTTAATTTGCCATCAACAAGTTTAATTACAGAGTAACGGCGTAAACGAAATGCACCGTCGGCATATGGGTTTGCCGGTAAGTTATCAAAAGAAGGTTTTAGCTGCTCGATAAATGCTTGCTCAATAAAACGCAATTGCAGCAGATTCTGGTTGTTTACTTTCGTCATAACACGCTCGCAGATGATGAATTATAAATCGCGGAGATCTTAGACGGTTTTAACAGGTTTTTTGTGGTTTATATTTCACGAATGCAGGACTAATTAGATTAAAAAATCCAATTTAAACGTAGAAATTAAATATTACATTCAATTTAAAATTTAACTACCGAAAACACTTATTAAGCGAAACGTTAAATATAGGGTAACAGCGACCATTAATACAAAAATTAGAGTAAGAATTCTAATAAAAATCTTAGCTAATTTATGTTTAACACGTGAGAGCCATGATGCATCGGCGGAAATATGCCCATCATACAAACTAAAGCTGGCGATAAAAAAGTAACCGAGCAAACTCCAGCCAAGTAGCAAAATAAAGCTCACTTGGTAGTTGTTCATTTTTGGATTGTCTAGTAGCAGCGAAACACCTAACAAGGCACCGCCCATAATGGCAAATAACACCATAATGCCTCGCCAAGCATTTAAACGCTTAGCGAGGTTAACAAAATGATGTTGTAGCTTAGTTACACTCATCGCTAAGCGACTTTTTGTCAACTACAGGAGATTTGCTCTCTACACAGTGCTCTTCGTTTTTAATCAAGTTTTCGTGATTATCAACGCGTTGCTGCCACTTCTCTTTAGCCATTAATTGCATATTTAAGGTTTGGTCACGTTCATCCACAATTTCCATACCCATTAGGCTTTCAATCATGTCTTCTAGCGTAACAATACCTTGTACATCACCGTATTCATCTACGATTAGGCTGATATGAATGCGTTTTTCTAACAATGTTTGCAATAAAGTGTGAACATGCAGGGTTTCAGGCACGGTATAAATTGGCTTAACTAGCTTGGCAATTTTGTAGTCTTCACCTAAACGATGATACGCCAGCATAATATCATTTTTGTGCACAAAACCAATGATGTCGTCAGAATCTTGGTCAAACACGAGTACGCGTGAAAATGCCACGCTACCGTGTTGTTTAAGATACTCATCTACCGTTAAGTCTTTGTGTACTTTAAACAGTACTGTGCGCGGAGTTAATAAAGTATCTAACTTTAAATGGCGGAATTTTAAAAGACTGCGAATAAGCTCGCTTTCTTCTTGATGAAGTGCACCTGCTTCGCTGCCCATTTCAGCCATAGCTTCAATTTCAGCACGAATATAGTGGCTTTCGCTTTGCTTGCTGCCGAGCATTTTGGTAATTATATCTGAAAGCCAAATAAACGGCTTTAATAAGCGAACCATTACTACCAGTGACGACGATACAATTGGCGTAAGCTGACGCCAATAGTTTGCACCTAACGTTTTAGGAATAATTTCTGACAGCACTAACACCAGTAGTGTCATTACCGCAGACGCAATACCAATTGCCGCATCACCAAATACCGCGGCAGCTTGTGCACCTACACCTGCAGCACCGGCTGTGTGTGCAACCGTATTTAAAGTTAGGATCGCCGCTAACGGCTGATCTACTTTTTCTTTTAATGAGTTAATGCGCGCAGCAAGTTTTGGTTTTTGCTTTTTTAAACTGGCGACATAGCTTGGGGTAATACTTAGTAATACCGCTTCCATTATTGAACATACAAACGAAATGCCTATAGCTAACAGCATATAGGTAATTAACAAAGCCACAGTAACCTCTCGAATCATGGCGAATAATAATTTCAGTCACTAGTTTACCCAATTAAACCAGTGCTGCGTATAACAACCGCATTTTAATTGTATTAATTTATAAACAGCGATAAACCATAACAATTAAAGCCCGTAACAAAATCGATTAACAATCGTTTTCGTTGTTCACCATAATTGGGCTGCAACTCAACGAGTTCAAGCATACATTCATACTTTTTTTCGCTATGATTTCGTCACGCATTTTCATAAGGACTCACAATGAAAAAATCATTTTTAGCAGCAATGCTCGGCGCTTATTTTATTTCTCCTGTAGCGCATGCTGAAGCAATTGATGCAAGCAAGATTAATTACTTAGGCCCAATTGCGCCGCAAAACGCACTCAAGCCATTTGAAACAAACCGTAAAAACGCCATTTTAACCAACCTAAAGCAAAGCTTAACAGCCGACCAAAAGTCAGTTTCGTTTTTTGGTAATACACTAAAATGGCAAAACTTAAGCAAGGTAAATGCATTAACTGAACCTGGCTTACAAGCACTTAAGTTCACATTAACAACAACGCGCTTTACACCTGCAACACTTAAGTTAGATGGTGTTAAAGAGGCGAGTTTTTATCTTAATGGCGAGTTGCTCTCTAAAAAAGGCGACGCTTATAAACTACCGCTAACAACAGGACAACACCAAGTAATCATTATTACTGAAAGTGTTGAAGATTGGGGCAAAGTAGCTTTAGATTTAACTAGCGAAATTGAAGAGAGCAAAATCAGTGTTTCTAGTGATGCGCCAAATACACTAAGCGCAAAACAATTATTTGATAGCAAAACCGTTAGTAACCTAAGCATTTCACCAAACGGTAAGCACTTAATTTGGCAAACGAGCAGCTATAACGATAAAAACGCCAATAAGGCAATTAGAGAGACTGTTATCAAGTCGGTAAAAGACAACGAGATTGTTTACTCATTACCAGCTAACGCCAGCAATTTTGCTTGGTCAGACGATAATACTCACCTTGTATACACAAGCAGTAAGGTGCTTTATAAACTAAACCTTAAAACGCTAACCACCAGCGCATTAAGTGAAGATCTATCTGGTATCAGCAATGTCGATTTTTATGATAACGACACGCTTATTTTTACTTGGGTTAAACGCCCTGAAAAGTCGACATCGCTGACTAAGTATTATAATGGTTTAGAAGATCGCTGGTCGTATGCACGCAATAAAACCAGTGTTTACTTATACGATGTAAATTCAGGCTTAATGCGTCAAGTTAGCCCAGCCGAATTTAGTGTTAGCTTACAAGATTTTGATAACGAGCGTGGTACGTTGTTATTAAGCCGTTCTATTTCAGATTATGCTGCGCCGCCACATATGCTAACAGAACTGCTGGAATACAACTTAAAAGACAATAGCCAAACCACTGTTGGAAAGTACCGTACTTTTAATAGTGCGCAGTATTCTAGTGATGGTTTATACATTACCGCTGGCCCTGAATTCGGTGAAAAAGCAGGAAAAACGGTTGCTGACTCTCAGCTTAGTAACAATTACGACACGCAACTGTATTCAGTAAGCTACGATGGTAAAAACATCACCGCGTTATCAAAAACATTTGATCCAAGCATTGGCCAATTTAGCGTACTAAAAAATGACGATGTAATTTTAAATGTCGGTGAAGAAGACAAACGCCAGCTATATGTATTTGATGAAAGTAAAAAACGCTTTAATAAAGTAAAAACGAATCTGGACGTAATTGAACGCTTTAGTGTGTCTAACGAGAAGTCACCGACCCTTGTTTTCGCCGGAACTGGCGCACAATTGCCACAACAAGTGCAGTTAAAAGCTAAACTCTCTAATACTAAGTCAAAAACCTTATTTAATAGCAAAAAAGTATTCTACGCTAATACCCAATTACCAAGTTTGGAAGAATTTAATTTCACTAACGATCAAGGCACTGAAATTAAGGGGCGCGTTTACCTACCAAGTAACCTTGATAAACAAAAGCAATACCCTGCGTTAGTTTACTACTATGGCGGTACTTCTCCTGTAAATCGTGCATTTACCGGCCGCTACCCATTTAATTTATGGGCAGAAAATGGCTATGTGGTTTACGTATTACAACCTACAGGTGCAACTGGCTTTGGCCAAGATTTCTCAGCTAAACACGTAAATGCATGGGGTGAATACACAGCCAATGACATTATTAAAGGTACAAATGCATTCTTAAATAAATACAGCTTTGTTGATAAAACTAAAGTAGGTAATTTAGGTGCCTCTTACGGTGGCTTTATGACTATGTTATTGGCAACCAAAACAGATATGTTTAGCGCGTCGATTTCCCATGCGGGTATTTCAAATATTACCTCTTACTGGGGCCAAGGTTGGTGGGGTTATTTATATTCGGGTGAAGCCTCTAAAAACAGCTTTCCTTGGAATAACGCTAAGCTTTATTCAGAGCACAGCCCTGTATTTAACGCTGATAAGGTAAAAACACCGTTATTACTGATCCATGGTGATGCTGATACTAATGTCCCTGTAGGCGAGAGCCACACTATGTACACTGCCTTAAAGCTACTAGGTCAGGATGTTGAATTAGTTGAATATAAAGGCGCAGACCACCAGATTTTTGCGCGCGATAAACGCTTCCATTGGTGGAATACCATGCTTGCATATTTCGACAAACATTTAAAAGAACAACCGCAGTGGTGGAACGACTTATATACACAAAAATAAGATTTAAGTATTACTAAATAATAACGGCCCACAATGGGCCGTTATTATTTCTGTACACATGCATTTTGTGACATAACATTTCTATTTTTCATTCAGTGCAAAATTGGTGATAATATTGCTTCGGGCAGAAAAACACATTAACGAGCATTATGACAATACAAGTACTTCTAGTTGAAGATGACTCCTTGCTAGTAAGGCGCATTCAATCACATTTTAGCAATAGTGATTTTAGTTTTGTGGTAGACGAAACCGGCGCAAATGCAGCTGAAATCATTCGTTCTAACCACGAAATCAAACTAGCGATTGTTGATATTGTACTGCCGCAGGTAGACGGCCTAGTGCTCGCTAAAGAGATAAATCTAGTTTCCGATATCGGTGTGGTTGTACTTTCAAGCCGCGATTCGCAAGAAGATCGCATTTTAGGGTTAGCACAAGGTGTAGATGACTACATTTGTAAGCCAGTTGATTTACTTGAGCTAGAGCTAAGATTAAAAGCGCTTGCTAAGCGTCTTAACTTGTTTCAAACCAATGACGAATACATTGAATATTCAGATATCAAAGTGCACCCAGAACATCGCACGCTTATCATTGCCAGTGGCGATGAAATACGATTAACTGAAGCAGAGCATAAAGTACTGATTTCATTAATAGGTAATGCTGGTAAACCAACTAGCCGTGAAAAGCTATCGGAAGAAATCGGTCAATCTGACTGGAGCCCATCAGACAGAACCGTTGATGTATTAGTTGGTCGCCTACGCAAAAAACTCGGCGATGAAAAAGAACAAAAACGTATTGTTACAGTACGTGGCAAAGGCTATATGATTGCCCTAGGTTAATGATAACAATTTACTTAACTAGCGAATAAACATAAAAAAGGCCGCTTTTGCGGCCTTTTTTAATTGATTAATGTTAGCTTTTTACCAAGTGCCAAGTTTTGAATTTTCGTAAGCTGCTAATCGCGCTTTCGCTGCATCAACAAAGTAATCTTTGTCCCACGCCTCTTTAACTGCTTTTTCTTGCATATCAATGGCTTCTTCAAATTGACCTAATTTTGCATAGGCCGCTGCCATGTATTCATATGCCCATGGGTCATCTTTCTCATCAACCACTTTTTTGGTTAATTCAATCGCGTAATTTAGCTCACCTTGATTATGTGAGTCGCGCGCATAAACACCGGCAAGTTCACGCATTGCAATATAATCACCCTGCTCAGAAGCGGCGGTTAGCCACTCTTTTGCTTGATTAAGCTGCTCTTTGTTTGCGTTCGTTTTTTGTAAAACACATTTTGCAGCCAAGGTTTGTGCTGGTGTATGACCGAGATCCGCTGCAGTACCTAAAATACGCAAATTACAACCCGAGCCTAACAACATAAGTGACGCAAAATCACCGCCTTGCGCTGCTTTTAAACGCCAGTAGCTCGGCATTTCTTCACGCGGTTTGGCAATAATCTTTTTAAGCTTTACATTTTGGCGATTAAGGTAGTTTGAGTAGGTATTATTTCGCGTTTCATTGTTGTAGAAAAACTCAGCTAAAAATGGACCATATTCAGCTTGTTCATCGCCGCTTACCAATACGTGCCAGTTATTCATAGTTTTAACTGCCAGTTCATCGAGCTCTTTCGGTGCTTTATAATCACCGGTTGCCTCAAAGCGAAGCGTATTACCTTGCTTATCTAACCATACTAAGTATGCAAAATTATAAAAATCTTCTTCTAGCTGAGTGTTATTAGAAAAGTTATCGGCATTGCTCGCGAGTAAATTCGCCTCACCTTGTGAACTTGAAACCGTATCGTCTGGTAAATAAGCAACCTTCAACATGTTGTCGTCGCTCATTAACTCTAACATATCAGCTAATTCTGCTTGCGCTTTGCTGTTACCACGCTTTGCTTTAGCAAGTAACTGCTTGTGTTTGCTTGCTAGCTTTTTACGCGTTTCTTCTGGAATATCTGTACGTTTAAACATGCCGCTAAACTGCGCTTGGCTAAACTTTCGTAATGTACCGCCCACTTTTAAGATTTGGTAACGTGAATTTTCAAGTTTTTCACGCACACTCTGTGCAAATTCATCGGTCGGATAGCTTTGTAACAACTGCATATCTCGCACAATACCATTGCGGTCGATATCAAATAGATATCGCGCCATACCTGGAATGCCCTCTTTAAATAAACTACCTGGGTACTTAGCTTCTGGATTTTCAGTGCGTTTAGGTGGCGGGTTATACGCACGGCCAAATGGCAATGCATAACGAATATTCTTGCTACCAGCCTTACCATAAAAACCGATTAATTCATCTGCTTTAGCTTTTGCTGCTTTGGTTTGCGCTGGGGTTAAACGGCGTTCAACTGTTTTTAATGCTTGCCTTGCTGTTAGAAAGCCATTTTCAATGGCTACCGCTAAGTAAGCGTATGCTAAAACGGGGTCTTGCGGTACGCCCTGTCCGCGTAAGTATTGAACACCCAAATTAAATTGGCTTTTACCATGACCGAGGTGAGCTGTTTTTTGAAAAAGTTTAAAGGCTTGCGCGTAGTCTTGATTGAGATAGAGATCCATCGCGCGATCAGCATTTGCGCTTGCTGAAAAGCTTTGACCCACCAATAAAATGCCGGCTATTACACTCGCTAACTTTTTCATTTCAACTCCTGTCAATTGCACCAAACTTCATGTTAACAGCTGGTTAATAGTGGTGCAACTGAGGAAACGCCTAAGCTGCAGTATTTATACACGTGTGAGCGTATTTAATAGTCGCTCGAAGGCACGGTAACTAATCGCCTCTTTAATATGCGTGAGCGCAACCGTTTTTTCAGCGGCTAAATCAGCAATGGTGCGCGCTACTTTTAGCACACGATGATACGACCGCGGCGATAAATCGAGCTTATCAGTAACAAGTGCCATAAACGCTAAGCTTTCATTATCGAGGGTAACGACTTGCTCAAGTTCGCTATTGCTAAGTAATGCATTTAACTTGCCCTGACGTTGGTATTGTCGCTGTTGCGCGGCAACAACCCGATTACGAATAATCTCTGAGCTTTCGCCTTGTTGTGTTGACTGTAATTCGTGGGTTTTTAGTTTAGGAAGTTCTACTTGCAAATCGATTCGATCAAGAAATGGCCCTGAGACACGACTTAAGTATTTAAGAATTTGTTCTGGCGATGCGCGATTATCACGATGACACCCTGTGGGGCTGGGGTTTAACGCACAAATAAGCTGAAAATTAGCTGGGAACTCTGACTGCCTTGCTGCGCGCGATATAGTGACTTTTCGTGTTTCTAATGGTTCACGCAAACTGTCTAATACTTTGCGTTCAAATTCAGTAAGCTCATCTAAAAATAGCACGCCATTATGGGCAAGGCTGATTTCACCTGGCTTGGGATTAGAAGAACCACCAACCAAAGCAACCGCAGAGCAAGTATGATGCGGTGCACGAAACGGCCTTACCTGCCACTCACTGTTGTTGACAGTTTTACCGATAATTGAATATACAGTTGCGGTTTCAAGCGCTTCAGATTCAGTAAGTGGCGGCATAATGGTCGCCATTCGTGCTGCCAACATGGATTTTCCTGTACCAGGCGGACCAAGAAACATTACGTTGTGTTTTCCTGCTGCAGCGATTTCAAGTGCGCGCTTGGCCTGAGCTTGACCTTTTACTTCTGCCATATCAATTGTGTAGCGTGAAGTTAACGCTTCAGCTTGTGGGCTATTTAAAGTAAATTCAATCGCTTGCTGGCCCGTTAAGTCTTGGCAAACCTGATTTAAACTACTGGCATGCTTGGTATTACAGTTTGTTACCAACGCCGCTTCACTGGCGTTGAATGCTGAAATATAAACCGTTTTGCCACTATTAACGTTAGCGATTAACGACGATAGCAGTCCCAACACCGGACGAATTTCCCCACTTAAAGACAGTTCGCCAAAAAATTCAAGTTGTCGCAAATCGAGCTGACCCAATTGATTAGAAGCCAACAAAATACCAACTGCTATGGCTAAATCGAAACGGCCACCTTCCTTCGGTAAATCGGCAGGCGCTAAATTTACAGTAATGCGTTCCTGCGGAAATTTAAATTGGCTGTTGATAATTGCACTGCGCACACGATCTTTAGCTTCTTTAACCGATGCTTCAGGCAAACCGACTATGGTAAATTTAGGTAGGCCACTGGTGATATGTATTTCAATGGTAACAAGCGGGGCATCCATCGCGACTTGTGCGCGAGAATAAACACAGGCAAAAGACATTCCATTGTCCTTAATTTATTTCTTTCTTTTAGTGTAGCGTATATTTAACGCTCAGCTGCTTACTTTTCTTTATTGTATTTAAACACGTGTAGGCTCCAGCCCCACTTTATTGCGCCCATACGTAAGCTTAATGTACCTAGCATTCCCACCAACATGGCAATATTTGTTGATACGCCTAAGTTCAAACTTTGAGTATACAAAATACCACCAAAAATACAGGTAGTTGCATACAGCTCACTTTTTAAAACCATAGGTGTGGTACGCGCAAGTACGTCACGGATCATGCCACCAAAACAGCCGGTGATTGTGCCCATTACAATTGCGGTTAAGTCTGGCATGCCTAAACTTAACGCTTTTTGCACCCCCATCACCACAAAAAATGCCAACCCTAACGCGTCAGCTATTTCAAGCAATACCTGTGGAAAGCCACGTTGACGATTAAGCCATACAATGGTGATGGCACTAGCGATAAAAATCGAAATCAAATATGTGGGATCTTTTAACCAAAAAACCGGCACATCTAAAATCACATCGCGCGTTGTACCACCGCCTATTGCAGTCGCGGATGCTAAAACCACTACACCAAAGCCATCTAGTTTCTTTTTATAAGCGACAAGCGCACCAGAAATCGCAAAAACGGCAACGCCAAATAAATCAATCCAATGGAATAACGAATCCATAATTAACCTGCTTGCTGCGCTAACGTTTCAAGCACATCGATAGCTTTGTTTGCATCGTGCTTGGCAACTAAAATATGGTCGTGATAAAAGCCTGCAATCACATTTGCGCTAATCCCATGCTCTGCTAACGCACTTGAAAATGCTGCCGTTAAGCCTACCGCGTCAAGGCTTGAGTGAATTTGCAGGGTTATTAACGAAAACTCTGAAGCATATTCTAACTGCCATTCAACGGCTTGTTGTTTGGTGAGAATTAACGTCACCCCTTCTGGCTCGTTGATGCGCGCAAATACCTTATTCATATCAAACGCTTCAACATTTGATACAGATACAAATACATAGCTTTGCGGCTGTAACAGCGGTCGCATATTTTTTATCAGTAGTTGTAAGTTCGTTTCGCCAAACATAATTATTTTCCTGTATAAAAAAAGGCTGTAAACACAGCCTTTTTCATTCTAATTTCATCTGGCAGTTATTGCCAAGCCCTTTGGCTTGTAAGTTGTTGTTCAAAGGCATCAATCTTATCGTTTAGTGTTTCTGTTACACCAATAAAATCTAACCCTGATAACAAGCGCTGTTTAATATCGGGACGAATATCAAACTTAATATCATCAAAGTGATCGCTTTTAATAACTTGATTTTGCAAATCAATTTCAACATTTACTTGAGAAGTTTGCTCTGTTACGTGAAATAGATGATCCAGTGTTTCGCTCGGTAATGCGATAGCAAGCATCTGATTATTAGCACAATTATTAAAGAAGATATCGGCAAAGCTCTCAGCTAAGATTACCGTAAAACCATACTGCTTTAATGCCCATGGCGCGTGCTCACGCGATGAACCGCATCCAAAGTTATCGCGTGTGAGTAACACGCTAGCGCCTTGATATCGCGCTTCATTTAAAATGAACTCAGGGTTCGCATCGCCATTATCTAAATAACGCCAATCGTAAAATAGCGCCTTATCAAAGCCATCACGACTTGTTGACGTTAAAAATTGCTTCGGAATAATTTGGTCTGTATCGACATTATTTTTATCAAGTGGTGCCATTAAGCCAATGTGATAATTACTCATTAGATACCTCCTCGAATATCAACAAATCGACCATGAATAGCCGCGGCGGCTGCCATTGCTGGACTGACTAAGTGAGTGCGACCACCTCGGCCTTGGCGACCTTCAAAATTACGGTTAGATGTCGACGCACAGCGTTTACCCGCGCCTAAGCGATCATCATTCATAGCTAAGCACATTGAACATCCAGGCTCTCGCCATTCAAAGCCTGCTTGCTTGAAAATATCAGCAAGGCCTTCGTCTTCTGCTTGTTTTTTAACTAAGCCTGAGCCTGGTACCACTAACGCTTCAACGCCGACCGCAACTTGCTTACCTTTAACGAGCGAGGCTGCAGCGCGCAAATCTTCAATACGACTATTTGTGCAACTGCCAATGAATACCGTGTCGACCGAGAGTTCTGAAATCTTTTGGCCCGGCTTTAAGTCCATATAAGCCAGCGCACGACGAATTGCATCAGCTTTAATCAAGTCACTTTGTGCATCTGGATCTGGGATTAATTGGTCAATGCCAATCACTTGCTCTGGACTTGTACCCCAAGTAACCTGTGGCTGAATATCCGCAGCATTCAATACAACGGTGTGATCAAACACGGCATCATCATCGCTCTTTAGGGTTTGCCAATACGCAACTGCTTGCTGCCAATCATCGCCTTTTGGTGCAAACGGACGCCCTTCTAAGTAGTCGTAAGTTGCTTGATCAGGTGCAATTAAGCCTGCTTTAGCACCCATTTCAATGCTCATATTACAAAGTGTCATGCGCGCTTCCATTGAAAGCGCACTGATTGCTTCACCGCAAAACTCTGCAACATAACCTGTACCACCTGCGGTACCTAATCTACCAATGACCGCTAAAATAATGTCTTTTGCGGTAACACCAAGGTTAATTTGGCCATCAATTTGGATTTTTAAACTCTTGGCTTTTTTCTGCTGTAATGTTTGTGTTGCTAGTACATGCTCTACTTCTGAAGTACCAATACCATGCGCTAACGCACCAAAGGCACCATGGGTCGAAGTATGGCTATCGCCACATACAATGGTTGTACCCGGTAAGGTAATGCCTTGTTCAGGCCCCATTACATGCACAATACCTTGGTTAATTGAATTAAGATCGTAAAGTACAATGCCAAACTCTTCACAGTTTTCTTTTAGAGCAACCAGCTGATTTTTAGACACTTCACTTGCTGCATCCAAAGAGCGGCTCTTAGTTGAAACATTGTGATCCATGGTCGCAAATGTTTTTTCAGGACAACGTACTTTGCGGTTTGCTTCGCGTAAACCAGCAAAAGCCTGTGGTGATGTCACTTCGTGTACTAAGTGTCGATCAATGTAAAGTAAATCACTTTCTTCATTAATGGCAGTAACTTTGTGAGCCTGCCAAATTTTATCGTATAAGGTCTGAGCCACGTCATTCCCCTTGCTATTATCGGTGACGGAGGCCTGTTAAATTCAGGCCTAAAATTTAAAATTAAATACGCGCAATAATTTCTTTTGCAACGTCTAACGTGGTGTAACCCGCGGTAGGGAAAATATCGGGTGTTCCCACTCCGGCAGCTACAGCTTCTGCCACAGCCTTTTCAATCGTGCGTGCGGCTTCATCTTGCTTAAGTGAGTAACGCAGCATTAAGGCCGCACTTAGAATTTGTGCGATTGGGTTAGCAATGCCTTTGCCAGCAATATCCGGTGCAGAGCCACCAGCAGGTTCATACAAGCCGAAACCAGTTTGATTTAAGCTTGCCGATGGCAATAAACCCATCGACCCTGTGATCATTGCGCATTCATCCGATAAAATATCGCCAAATAAGTTATCGCATAACAATACATCAAACTGACTTGGTTCTTTTACAAGCTGCATCGTTGCGTTATCGATATAAATATAATCAAGCGCCACATCTGGATAATCTTTGCTTACTTCGGTTACCACTTCACGCCACAGTACGCTTGATGCCAGCACATTTGCTTTATCAACCGAAGTAACTTTATTTGCACGTAACTTAGCGGCTTCAAACGCAAAGCGTGCAATGCGCTCGATTTCTTTACGTGAATACGTTTGCGTATCGAATGCGTATTCATCAGCACCTTCTCCACTACGGCCTTTATCACCAAAATAAATGCCACCAGTAAGTTCACGTACACATAAAATATCAAAGCCTTTTGAACTAATATCTGCACGCAGTGGCGATGCAGCACTCAATGCAGGTAATAATTGTGCTGGGCGCAAGTTGCAGAACAAGCCAAAATGTTTACGAAGCGGCAATAACGATGCACGCTCAGGCTGCTCTGATGGTGGTAAGCCTTCCCATTTCGGACCGCCAACTGAACCGAACAAAATAGCATCAGCTTGTTCGCACGCAGCTAGCGTAGTATCTGGCAATGCCTTGCCAAATTGATCAATCGCTGCACCACCAATAGCGTGATGATTTAAGCTCAATGAAAAGTTAAACTTTTCACTAACCGCATTTAATACGTCAATTGCGGCGCTCATCACCTCTGGTCCAATGCCGTCACCGGCTAATACTGCGATGTCGTAATTTGACTGGCTGCTCATACTGCTTTCCTTTGTAGTTTTAGATCAGACACTTGCTGCGCCCGATAAATTAAATTGTGAACTCGAACCAAAGCGCGTACCGACGCTTCTACTATATCTGCTGCTAAACCTGCGCCGTGATACTGACGACCGTCAAACTTAGCAATAATATCAACCTGACCAAGCGACCCCTCACCCTGCCCTGTTGCGTCTAAATTATATTCAATTATTTCAACATCCATATTAGTCATACGTTTAATAGCTTTGAATGATGCCTCAACCGGACCGTTACCCGTAGCAGCTTCAGTCACCTCTTTACCGCCTATGGTCATGCCAATACTGCTGCTAGCAATTGACTGAGAATTTGATGTTGAATGAACAAATGACAATTGATAGAAATCGCTTTCATCCGATTGATTATTAAAATAAATCATCGCTTCAAGGTCATAGTCATAAACCGTGCCTTTCTGATCGGCTAACGCTAAGAAGCTTTTGTATAACGCATCCATATCGTAATCTTCAGCTTGATACCCTAATTCGCTTAAACGATGCTGGATAACATGACGACCTGAACGCGAAGTCATATTTAACTGGTTGTTTGGCACACCGACTGTTTCTGGCGCCATAATTTCGTAAGTGTTTTGCGCCTTTAGTACGCCGTCTTGGTGAATGCCCGAACTGTGAGCAAACGCATTTTCACCAACAATGGCTTTATTTGGTTGCACTGGCATATTGCAAATTTGACTGACTTGTCGTGATGCGCGATAAATTTCTTCGCTGACAATATCGGTATGTAATTTAAGGTGATCTTCACGCATTTTTAAGATCATCGACACTTCTTCAAGTGAGCAGTTACCCGCGCGTTCACCTATACCATTAACCGTACACTCGATTTGACGAGCGCCCGCTTGCACTGCGGCAATTGAGTTAGCAACGGCTAAACCTAAGTCATTGTGACAATGCACACTTAAACGTGCTTTATCGATATTAGGCACGTTATTCATTAAATGTGTGATCATTGCGGCATATTCATCAGGCGTTACATAACCAACGGTATCAGGCAAGTTAATAGTTGACGCTCCTGCATTAATCGCAGCTTCAACAATGCGGCATAAATCGCTATGCGGTGTACGCCCTGCATCTTCACAAGAAAACTCTACGTCATCAGTGTAGTTTCGCGCTTGCTTAATCGAACGCACCGCCATTGCTGTTGCGTCATCAAGACTCATGCGTAATTTATGCTCAAGATGTAATGGACTGGTTGCGATAAAGGTATGAATACGACTTTTTTCAGCTGGTCTTAATGCTAAACCGCATGCTTCAATGTCTTTTTCAACGGCACGCGCTAAACCACAAATTGATGGTCCTTTAACTTCACGGGCGATGAGTTCTACTGCTCTAAAATCAGCTGGACTAGAAACCGGAAACCCAACTTCCATAACATCAACGTTTAGTCGGCTAATTGCATGAGCCAGCTGAAGCTTATCGTCCTCTGTAAGGCTTGCTTTTAATGCTTGCTCACCATCGCGTAACGTCGTATCAAATATCCAAATTTTATCGCTCATACCTGCACCTTTGCCCTAATATAAAAAAACCCCGCATTTAGCGGGGTTTTTGCAAACTTTTCAGTCAAATACACTAAGCCCCGCTTCTGCAATTACGCAGTAAGAGGTTGTTTAGAAGTAGGCTAATCGTGTTTTTTGACATTTTTATTTAGTTTCCATCATTAACTAAGGCAATTTAACCATTAGCAAAAGAACAAAACAAGCATAAAAAATCCAAAAAACCGATATCAAAGGCAACTCAGAAAGAATTTAAATACAAAAAACCAACACTTATTGAATTATATTTTCATCTTTAACGGATTTAGAAAAATATTAGTCAATCGTGATGAGTGTTATGCATAAAAAATAAAATTAAAAATGAGCAAATTAAATACGATTATTTTTTAACATCTCGAAAACTTGGTTTACAGGGATCGGTGGCGCTAAATAATATCCTTGCATAAAACTACATGAGAAATTGTTTTGCACGAGCTTCTGCTGCTGGTAGTTCTCAATGCGCGCAAATATGTAATTAATTGAATGGTAGTGATAGGCTTGCGATACCTTATCCATTTGCTGTTTATCTAAATGCTGAAGTTGCGCAACCGGTACTTTTACTTCATCAATCACTAATGGCAACTTTTCAATATTGCTAAGCACATCATCATCGCCATCAATCGCTAAACTAAAACCCAGTTCTTTAAGCCCAGTTAATAATTCAATGACCTTAGTATTTGAGCTATAGAATGCGTCCAAAGGAAACTCAAAAACGATTTGTTCAGGATTAATTCCCGCAATATCTAGGTGCTGGCTCATCACTTTGAGTAAGTCATACTGTTCAAGATCGATAAGCGATAGATTAATCGAAAGACGTACGCTGCTAAACGCGGGCAATACTTCGGCAATGCGCTTAAAGAATACTTCGCTAAAGGTCGCGATCATCTGATGATTTTCGATAGCGTTCATTACTTCGCGAGTACTGAGCTTAATCCCATTTTCTTGAAAACGCACAAGGCACTCAAACCCTGATAATTTTTCGTTTTGGCTGCGAAATTCCGGCTGAAAATCGAGATTAATACAATCGCGTCGTGAGAGAAGTGAAGCCAGTTTGTCTTTATCGATAATTTTTTCAGTCACCGAACGCTGACTAAATACTTGGTTAAAATCACTTAATTTTACCGGTTTATTAATTTGTGCGACGAGTTCACAAGGTAAGAATAATGGCACCGCATCTTCATCATTTAGCAGTAAGACTAAACGACCTTTAAAACCTGTGCCAAGCAACCAACTCGACATATCAACATCAGTAAACGCGCTTACCGCGATAACTAATGTGTCGTCACTGGTGCCCTGTACAACTTCACTTTGTAAACTAGCGAGATTGCCAGTAGTGAAAATTCTGCCAGCCCATAAGTATTCTATACACTTTTGAGTAGTAGCCCGTTGTTCTTCACTACTATCAAATATGTATACAGTTTGTTCTTTTAATTCCATGATAAAAACCATTTAAATGTGTAATTTAAGTCAAGCATAAATAAATTAATTTACCAGTTGCGCGACGTCAGCAAATTGAGCGAATTAATCTCAACCGCAACTTAAAACACTGCTTACTCGTACTCTTATTTAAGCTTAAATTACTGAGTGACAATTATGGTTTATGCAACCATCCCTGAGATAATGCAAAATTTAAACACAAAAAAAGCGCCTAAACAGCGCTTTTTTACTAATTGCTCAAATTATTTTTGAGCAAGGTAATTGATAAGATTCGCCATATCTTCAGCACTTGAAATGCCTGACTTACGGCCAAAGTTAACTTTGTACTTACCATTAACGATAAAGGTAGGTACTGAACCCAATGCGCCTTTGCTCTTAAAGAACTCTTGCTCTTTGCTCATTTTCTTCGCTTTTGTGCGCACGCCGAAGCTCTTGTAATATTTATCGAATGTTGCAGCCTCAACACCTTTAGCTACAAATACATCTTTTACGTCTGCAACTTCATTAAAGCTTTTACGCTCACCGTGAATATGGTTAAAAATACCTGCAATCACTTGGTCTTTTTGCGGCAGCGCTTCGGCTGTTGCTAACGCTTGTGACAACATTTCTTGATTTTCTTTTGAACGACCGCCCATAAAGTTAACGTGCGCTTTTTTAAATGCCACGCCATCTTTTAGTAAAGGTTTAATGTCGTAAATCACGTTTTCCATGTTGTTACATGCTGGGCAGTAGAATGAGAAAAACTCGGTTACTTCTGGCTTTTTAGTTGCGCGATCTGAGATCACTTCGTAGTGCACGCCTTCTTCAAACTGGTTGGCAATTGCCACAACAGGTAGTGCTAAAGCTAAAAGAGCAGCTTTAAAAAATGCTTTCATTATTACTCCGTTATTTTTCTAATAAATAGTCAACGAGCGCTTTTAGCTCATCGTATGATTTAATACTGGTTAATTCGATACGGTAAATATCGTTAACAATAAATGTTGGTACGCCAGTCAACGCGCGCAGATCTGAAAAACGCTTTTGCTGTTCAACCATGTACTGTTCTTGCGCAGCAATTGCCATGCTGCCAGCTAGCTGGTCAAATTTTTCTTCTGTCACAATATCGTTTAATACAAATAAACGACGTACATCACCGATTGTTGCGAAGCTACCGCGATTGCGATGAATAAATGAGAAGATAGCATCGCTCGCTTCACTCGCTTTACCTGCTTGTTTTGCAACTAAGTAACCAACAGAAAGCAACGATTGAGTTTTTGGGTCAATGCCGTTTAAAAAGTTTACATGACTTTTAACAAAAGTATCTGCTGGTAGTTCTTTATTTAATCGCTGGGCGATCATTTCAAAATTGTAGCAATGCGGGCAGTAATATGAGAAAAACTCGGTTATTTGTGGTTTTTCAGATTTTTCAGTTTTAATACGTGAAAAGTGTTTTCCCTCTTCAAACGTAAACTCCTTAGCAAATAGTGCTAACGGAAAAATTAATGCAACAATTAAAAATAACTTCTTAGTCATAGGGTTCTCTTATGGCAAAAGCTTTAACGGTGCTTCGTGCAACGCAGCCAATTGCTCCTTTAAACTTAATATTTGTTGTTCCCAGTATTTGTCTGATGCAAACCACGAAAAGTTCCGTTGAAATGCTAAATCATTCCAACGTTTTGCAAGCCAGCCCATATAATTAATCATACGTAAGGCGCGCAAAGGTTCGATCAGCCTCAGTTCTTGTAAATCCAGTGATGAGAATTCGTCATATGCACACAACAATGTATCCATTTGCATGCGTTGTTCACTTTCATCACCGCTTAACATCATCCATAAGTCTTGAACTGCTGGCCCCTGACGTGCGTCATCTAAATCAACGAAAGTCAGTTCATTGCCTGTCCACAGAATATTGCCAATATGGCAATCACCATGCAAGCGGATCTCGTTAATTGGCGAATATTTCTCTTCAGTTAACGTGATAACCTGTTGCAAAACAGTCATAAACGGTGTTTCTAAACTTGGCGATATTAAATTACTATCTATTAGAGAACGTTTAGCGTCGTGCAAAAACTCTTGGCAACTAATTGTTGGCCTAACTGCAAACTGTTTAGTTTTAGCCACATTATGTAAACGACCGATAAAACGACCTAAAACTTCCAGGTGATCGTAGTTATCTGCTTCAAACGTTCTACCACCTACGCTCGGAAACAGCGCAAAACGGTAACCTTGGTATTCAAATAAACTGGTACTGTCGCGTTTTATTGGCGCGACAACTGGCACTTCACCGTCAACCAGTTCATAACTAAAATCATGCTCTTCTTGTATTTGCAGAGAGCTCCAACGCTCTGGGCGATAAAACTTCACTACATAACGTTTGTTATCTTCAGCCACAAACTGATACACGCGGTTTTCATAGCTGTTGAGCGGTAAAAGCCCTGATATAGGGTAAACGCCAATGCTTTCAACCGCGTCTAAAATACGTTCAGGCGTTAAATCACTAAAATCAAAAGCCGACATTTAACGTCCTTTAAAGAACTTACTTGGCTGTGCAAGTTGCGTCTGCGTTTGATCTGCACGCTGCAATACAAAATTAAATTCAGTAATTGGCGATTTCAAATCATACGGGTCAATTGCAATTGACAACGGCAGGCTATACGACTCACCGGAACGAATATGCACTTGTGTTTTACCAATAATATTAAAATTATTTAGCCCCTCAACTGCGATGGTGTATTCGTGATCTTGCTGTGATTTATTGAGAATTTTTAAGGTGTATGTGTTTTCAACTAAACCTTCATTAGTTACGCGGTAAAGCTGATTTCGGTCGCGAATAATATCAAGATCCATAGGAATACGAGTCATCACATCCGCAACAAAAATACCGCAAATAACAAGCATTACGACCAAGTAGCCAATAATTTTCGGACGAAACGCATGAGTCTTTTTATCAGATGTTAAGTTACGCTCTGTGGTGTATGAAATAAGCCCTTTGTCATAATTCATTTTATCCATCACTTCGTCACACGCGTCGATACATGCACCACAGTTAATGCATTCGTACTGTAATCCATTACGGATATCAATGCCTGTCGGGCAGACATGCACGCACATTTTACAATCAATACAATCGCCTAAACCAAGCTCTTTTGGATCTTGTTTTCTGCCACGTGGACCACGGTTTTCACCGCGCTTTTCGTCATAGCTAACAGTGAAGGTATCTTGGTCGAACATCGCTGATTGAAAACGCGAATAAGGACACATATGTAAACACATGATTTCGCGCATCCAGCCTGCATTGCCATAGGTACAAAACGTAAAAAACAATACGCCACCAACGGCATATGCCGTTGCTTCAAAGGTAAAAAAATCCACCATGAGTTCACG
The DNA here is from genome assembly GCF_057367955.1 of Pseudoalteromonas sp. NS-SX12. Taxonomy (NCBI): domain Bacteria; kingdom Pseudomonadati; phylum Pseudomonadota; class Gammaproteobacteria; order Alteromonadales; family Pseudoalteromonadaceae; genus Pseudoalteromonas; species Pseudoalteromonas sp. NS-SX12. The sequence continues at coordinate 640,186 of NZ_CM170634.1, forward strand.
AATAGGCGTGAAATAACCAACAAAGGTTAACGAGGTAAAAAGTGAGAAACCAACCCAACTTAAATGTTTCGCTGATTTTCGCCAAAACTTATCAAAGTCCATTTTACGCTGATCGAGTTTTTTGCGCTGATTCGCGCTGCCTTCGATTTTTTCTTCAAACCAAATAAAGATAAAAGTCCACACAGTTTGTGGGCACATATAGCCACACCAAACTCGACCATAAAAAGTCGTTACTAAAAACAGAGCGAAAGCGCCAATCATAAAAATCCAGGCAAGAATGGTTAAATCTTGCGGCCATAATGTCATGCCAAAGATATTGAATTTTTGATTGAAGATATCGAAAAGAACCGCTTGATGACCATTGAAACTCACCCATGGCAGTAACATAAAACTAAGCATGGCAATAAAACCAAGGTACTTACGCAACTTTTGATGTAAGCCTGTTACAGCGCGAACATAAATGCGGTTTCGCGGATTAAAACGGTCAAACTTTTCCGCGTCAGGCTTATGTACCTTTACTTCGGTTGGGATATTTTTTACTTTAATTTGCTTGTCCATGGCGCCCCTAGGTGTGCAAACTTGTAGATAAGTTGCTTAATTATAACAATTGTCTTTGCTAGTGCGATGCATTTTATTAAACTAAATACACAGCAAATTAGTGCTAAATCAAAAAAAAGAAAAGTTTATGAAAAATTACTTCTTATTTGTATTGGTGATTCTTATCTTAGCAAGTGTTGATCACCCAAGCATCGCTAAGCCGCGACAAGAACTTTATGACAAAATTATGGGTGTACTGAGTGATTCGAGCAAAGTAAAAACAGATCAAGAAGCTGCTCGCTCATTAGAACGTGCCAAAGAAAAACTTCGTTTATCACAAACTGCTGAAGACTATTTAACCAAGCAGCTTGCCACTAATCAAAAGATGTCATCGTTTAACACCCGCTACTGTGTACAAAAAGAGCTTAACTCTTACTTCTACGGGGATGACTTAAGACAAATTTGTAAAATTATTGCGGAAGAATCTAAACGTTAATTATGGATTTTTCACAGCTTAATAAAAAGTTTGCAAAAAACTTTAATGATCAAAAAGCCGTTTTAAAAAAGCTCTTAAAAGGCGGCACAGTTAATTGCAATACGTGTAACAAGCCTCTTAGCGTAGCACTTAACGACAAAGACGGTGAGTTTATTGTAAGTTGCGGATCTGGCTGCACTCGGCTCACTCTTGAAATAGATTAGTTAACTCAAGCTAAGAAAAGCAAACTTTAGTTGTGAGTATTTAGATGATCTCATTCGAGATCATCTAAATCATCCTCTTCAATAAGCCCTGCATCCAGTACACATGCTTCGATAAGCTCTGCATAGCCCTCAGCAAATGGTTCAAGCAAGCTGATAACATCATCACACAATGAAGCGTCGTTATTTAGATCTGCAAAAAAGCATAAATAACCTAACGTCATTGCCAGTGCTTCGCTTAGTTCCCCATTGAGATTATTCGCCGATACAATTGGCTCTATGTAATGCTTAATGCCTTGAGTAAAACCTAGCGCCCATAAATGAAGCTCACTGTCTTTTGATAAATTAGCAGCGCTCGGTTGCATCATGTTAATGCGAGAAGAAAGCGCATAGCCTTTTTCAAAAACATGATCGCTAACATCATTGTGAAAGGCCATTAACGCAAACAGTTTATCGTCGGCTAATTGCTCGCTTTTATTACCAAGCGCTTCACTTACCCAAATATCTTCAATGATCGGAGCTGGCGCCGCTATAAGCGCAAATAAATACCCTTCAAGCTGGGGTAATGGCATCGCATAAGGTGCCATTTCACTGCTTGCTAACCAGCTCGCCAACGCGTGCTTATCTGTTTGTGTAAATTCAATCATGTTTTGTACTTAGAACTTAAACGGGTAGCGCCCGCTATTATCTGGTTTACCCAAAAACTTAACGGCATCATGAACTTGTTTTGGCAAACTTGCATCTGGTTTAACAAAGCCACTAACACTCATCAAGCGCATGCCATATTGCGCTTCTAGCTGCAGCCCAAGTTGGTTCTCTTCACTAATATTTAAACTTAGCGACCCATTATCACACCCAAGCTTACCCTTGATAGTGTCAAACTCAATCCAACCTTGTAGACCTTGCACCGATAAATTGTGCGTTTCAGCATTACCAGCTAAAACATGACACAACTTATCTTTCGCTACTAGTGGTAATTCAGCATTGCTCACTTTTACTTTTAAATTACCTTTAGTTGGCAGCGCCATTGGCAATTTAACATTATCCATAATACTTGATGTCGCAACGCGGATATTAGCACGGCTTAACTGCACCGTTTCAGCTGAAAATGGCAAAGTAACTGACGCTTTACCGTACGGCGTATCAAAACCACGTAAGCTACCAAATTTAATATCAGCACTCACCTTGCCAGTTAACAGACTAGCTGGTTTTAACTGCCACTCTAGGTTATCAATAAGTTGTTGATTAATTTGAGCCTGAGCGATGCGACCTTGCCAAATCGTGCCTGACACACCTACAACTTTAATATTTTTTGGTAAGTAGCTTTGTGCAAAGCCAAGCACAACCGAGGCTGGCGCAAGATATATAACAAACGCAATAAATGCGATAATAAATAACAAGATAAGAGATATCGTTTTTTTCATATTACTTCTCAACCACCAAGCGACTTATGCTTACCATGCCTGGCTCTGCACCTCGATTAATATCAATCGCAGAGATCGTTAAACCACTATCTTCGACCAGTGATTCAAGCCAAATAAGTAGTTTATTAAATTCAACTGATTCGATGGTAAGACGCAGTGTCTCATCTTTTGGCTGCATTTTGCTGATGCTGATTTGCGCGCGACGGCTCGAAACATTAATAATCTGACTTAAGCTGCCACTCACTGCGCGTTTGCCTTGTCCGCTACCATTAATTTTTGCTGCACTTTGTTTTACAAATTGCGCTAATTCTTGCTGTTGCTGCAAGGTTTTTTCCGCTTTTTCAATTTTATTATTTAATGGACGAATAATTAACATCACAATAATAAACAAGGCAAAAATTACCGCAGCGCATTTCAGCAGTAGTTGTTCGTTTGGTTTAAGATTCTGCCAATATGTTTCTAACTGGTTCATGAACCCGCCTTAATTTTTATTTCGCCTACCACCAGATTACCTGAGTTACTAAGTGATCCCTGCTCGACTTGCAACGCTGAACGTTCCAATCGTTGTTTTACAACATTAAAGCTCTGGAAATCTTTTGCACTGGCACGTAAACGTAGCTCACCGCGCTTACTGTCAAAACGTAATGTTTCAGGTGTAAAACCTTCAACATCTTTAAATACAGGCGTTAGGTGGTGTAATAAGAACAAAAAGCCGGTTTCGCCACCAGACGATACTTGTGACAATTTAGACTGAATTTGACGGCGAATTAGATTTGGTCGCACTTTTGAACCCGGAAACGCTTGTTGATACGCTTCAATTGTCTCAGCTTTTGCAACAGCAACTTTCTGCTCCAATTGGTACGCGGTTACCGCTTTCAAAACAAGGCCAAACATTAAAGCTACACCTGCGGCAATAGCAGGCACTTGCCATACAGGCCACACACCTTTACTTTGTTTTTTAACCTGAAATGCACCTTGCAACATATTAAATGGTTGCGTTGCAAGCTGTTTGGTAAAAATCGCTAACGGTAAGTCATAGTGTTCTAATTTTTTTACCGCGTTGTCATATTCAAACTCTAAATCGCTAAGATGTGCGAGCGATTGTGCATCTAGGGTCGCAGTAAATTCGTTTATCCAACTTGTTTCCACCTCGGCAATGCGCCAAGCATCAAGTCTAAACAACCAGTTGTTTTCAAGCGCCGTAACGGTTACACCGGCGTCATCAAATTGTGGTAGTAACAGTGCATCAGGCAGCGCACGCGTTGGCGATAGCTCTGCTATTTTTAAAATATCCAACCAGTTTTCAAACCATGCTCGCTGACATACAGCCACTTGCAATGCATGCTTTTCGCCTAACATGCAAGGTTCACCGATGCTAATCAATACATCATCAAGTTCACACGCCAGTTCTTCTTCTAGCATAAATGGCAATGCTGACTCTAACTTACGGTTATATTTAGTCGGTAAAACTACTGTTTTAAGCTGCACTTTACTGGCAGGAAATAGCGCGATAACTTCCCGTGATTGCCCTTTTTCAGCTAATTCTTCAAGTACCAAGCTATTATCAATTCGGCCACTTGCTATGGTTTCATTCGCATTGCTAATAAGCCAATGGATTGGATCATTAACCGATTGCCCTAAGCGAATAATTAAGGTTTCTTTCACTGTACGCCTCCAAATCTACGCGCCAGTACACTAACTTTTTGATTATCTGTTATATGTATTATGGATTTCATCGCAAAATTCGTTTCAAAGAAGCTTGCCTTTATTTGCGCTTCAAAATAATTACTGTTTATTACAAAGCGTTTATCTTTATCGTCTAACGATTTAGCGCCATTTTGTTTGGCATCATTAATGAATTTATTAAGGTCATCCCAGCCCTCATTTGGACGCTGACTTATTATTGTCTCTGCTTGGCTCTCTGAAATATCCAGCATTGCAGCCAATAACAAACTCTGTTCAGGTTGCAGTGTGTTCACATTCACTTTAAATTCATCGTATTGGGGAATAACGCAAACATAAGGCTTTAATTTTTCCACGATGATCGGGTTAAAGCCACGAATTAATCTCAGCTCAGATACGCTAGCAAATAAGTTATTGGCTGTCATATAGGGAATACTGTAAGACATGTACTCCCCCTCTTCGACACCCTGCCTTTTTGGCATGCTATCTTCATCCAGCCAATCAAATACACTATCTGCAAGTGCTTCTTTCGATTCTTCCATCGGTAAATCAGGAATCAGATCAAGTAACGCCTCTAATGTTTTATGTGCTTCATTAAAGTTTCGAGTGCTAGCATTGTTTGGGTCAACAAACCGCAGTGCATTAAGGTTTAAACACGCCTGTAAATCAATGATTTTACCTGCAACTGTACCGTCTTCTACAGGGTAAGGTGGCGTTTCAACAGCCCACTTTTGTGATAAGTCGATACGATCTTTATCTTGTTTTTTTACTTCAATTAGCAACTGCTTAGCCAGAGCTTCCCCCGCCATCGCATACCAACGTGCCTGCTGCTGTAATACGAGATTACTTGAACGCTGTACTTCTACCATCAAGCGCGCATTCATTTTAACTGCCAAAGATGCTGCCAACGCCACCACAAATAAAACAATAATTAACGCTGCACCCGTTTGCTTTAGCCTCATCAGGTTGCCTCATTCTCTGGTAGCAGTAAAATGCGACTTACGATAATTTCATCGGCTAACGCGATTTCTACTTTGATAGCTTTAGGCAAGCTAGGATTTGTCCAATTTTCTTCCCATTTATCGTTGTCGCCACGAAAACTAATGGTGAAGTCTTTAATGTCTTCCAGTAATACTTGGCTTTTCGATTCAGTGCCATCGAGCGAATCGACATAAATGCGATATTTACGCACTAAGTTATCTTCTTCTACAACATAACTGAATAACTGTAATTCACTGCGCGGCAATAAGTTAACTGGGTTACTCCAACCATCTCGCACGCCTGCAACACCATGATATTGACTATCAAATAAAAAACGATCAGCCATTAAAAACAGCTCTAAACTATCTCCCGATTCATTGCGTGTGTTGCGTAGTGCTAATTGGGTAAAATCTTGCTGCATCATACGGAAAACCGTATTCATAGCGCCTATTTCCGCTACTTTTTCTTTTGAGTTTTGATTGGCATTAATCGCGGTCGATAAAATTTGATGACTTGCCAGCGTTACCATTGCTAATACCGCGAGTGCCACCAGCACCTCAATTAGCGTAAATCCTAAATAGCTATTGCGCTGAGTGACCACTTACTTACCCTCACTTTTGGTAATGTAAGTAATAAGCTCATAAACATCGTGTTTACGTGCTTCATCTGAATATACTAACACTCTTGCTTCAAGTAGGTCGGGGCTTTCTGTTTTGGTAATTTTGTGACGCCAATAAAACTTAATTCCCGCTTGCTCTTCATCACCGGTTTTATTATCCGCTGGCGGCCAACTGGTAGTAAGCGTTAATTCTGCTAATTGATTCTCAGCAACCCAGCTTGCAAGCTGTTGCTCTTCAATATTTGATAGGTGATTAATGTGATCACCAACCGCTTTCATTGCGGCAATGCCTGCAAGTGCACAAATGGCCATTGCAATCATCACTTCTAATAACGTAAAACCGCGCACTCTAAGCATCGTCGTCTAATTCCTGCGACAATTCAACCGGTGCCATTAACTCACCTTTAATGTAATAAGGACGCGCTTTTTCGTTATCAGTTAACGTTAGTACTAGCTGAAAAGGGCTCACTTCACCGGAAGACAGCAACAAAACCTGTGGAATTTTCATTTTCTCAAGTTCCAATAAGCTTTCTTCATCTTCACTGTTAAGAAGCTGGCGCCAGTCAACTTGTTGCAACAAGTTTTCCTCACCCCACGGCAAATCTTCAAGTGCCATTTCAACACTAATAAATTCACTGAACTGATGTGGTTTAAATACTTCAGGTTCTGTAATTGCAACCCACTTTTCGCTATCAAACGCCAGCAGCTCAAACGTATTAGTATTTTTATCAATATGAAAGCCCAGCTCAAGCTGGTTCATAACGGCAAATTCAGAGGCAAGATTAATCATGGTGTGAAGCTTAAGTGCTTCGGTTTCAAGTTGTTCTTCTTGCTGATCATTAAGCGTAAGAACAACAAGGTTCATGGCAAAGCCGATAATTACCAATACCGCTAAAATTTCGAGTAAGCTAAATCCGCTTTGCCACTTTTTCATAATTTAAACTAACGTTAACGATTAACGATTAACGCTCGTCTTCGTCATCCCAATTACCAATATCATCTTCTGTACCAGCAACACCGTCTGGACCCATTGAGAAAATATCAATTTTGCTAAACTCACCTGGGCTTACTAGCTGATATGGGCTTTCCCATGGATCAACGGGTAGCTTTTCAATAAAACCACCTTCAGGAAAGCGTTTTGGTAACGGCTCAATCGTTGTTTCTTCAACTAACGCCTCAAGGCCTTGTTCTGTTGTTGGGTAACGGTTGTTACGTAGCTTGTACATATTCATTGCATCTTCTAATGCGCTGATATCAATACGTGCTTTGTCAATTTTTGCTTCTTCTTGTTGACCCATAATGTTCGGCGCAACTATGGCCATGATCATGCCAATAATTACCAGAACTACCATGATTTCAAGTAATGAAAATCCACTTTGCTTTTTCATTTAACACCTCTATAAAACTTAACGCTTATCCGATCGCGTTATTCATCGCCATAATTGGCTGTAAAATTGCCATTACAATAAACATGACAATGATTGCCATAAGCGCAATCATTAATGGCTCTAGTAGCTTTAATGAAATATTCACTAACGCTTCAAACTCTTTATCTTGGTTATCTGCCGAGCGCTCTAACATTTGTTCAAGCTCTCCTGACTTTTCACCACTGGCTATCATATGCAGCATCATAGGTGGAAACAGTTTAGTTTGATCAAGTGACGCTTTCAGGCTGGCACCTTCACTGACTTTTACTGCTGCCTCAGCGACTGCTGCTTTCATTTTTTCATTTGCTAAAACTTCGCCCGAAATTCGCATGCCTTCTAACAGCGGCACAGAACTCGATGACAAAATACTTAGCGTTCTTGCAAATCGTGCTGTATTAAGACCCCGTGCTACTTTACCGATAAACGGAAATTGCAGTACACGGGCATCGAACCAAAAACGTATTTTCGGTTTTTTTAACGCATTCTTAATGGCAAAGATACTGCCAAAAATGGCGATTAATGAAAACAGCCAATAATTTTGAATAAAATTACTTGCCGCAATTACTGTTTCAGTGGTCCAAGGCAATGCCAGCTTTGAGCTTTGAAACGACTTAACGATGGTCGGTACCACAGTGCCCAGCAAAATAGATACAATTGCGACAGCAAATACCACAAGAATAATGGGATAGACCATAGCTTGCGTTATTTGACTGCGCATATGCTGTCTTTGTTCAGTGTAATCAGCTAAACGCACCAGTACTTGATCAAGGTGCCCCGACTTTTCGCCCGCGGCAACCATAGCGCGATATAAATGGTCAAAAATATGCGGAAACTCAGCTAGGCCTTCAGCCAGACTGTAACCTTCTACCACTTTTGAACGCACAGACATCAACATGCTTTTTAAACGTGGCTTTTCACATTGCTCTGCCACAGCAAGAACTGCGGCTTCAACAGGCAACGCCGATTGCACAAGTGTTGCTAATTGACGCGTGATCAGTGATAACTCATGCGCCGATATTTTTGCTTTAAACAATCCGCCGCTATTTTTAACTTGCTGCTTTTCTTTATCTGCAGCTTGCACCACCTCTATCGGCGTAAGCCCTTTTTCGCGCAGCATTTGGCGAATTTGTTTTGCGGTATCAGCCTCTAAAATACCTTTTTTATTTTTACCGCGACCATCGAGCGCTTTATATTCAAACGCAGCCACGATTAACTTTCCTCACGCGTCACGCGAAGCACTTCTTCAAGTGACGTTTGCCCTGCAAGTACACGGTTACAACCGTCTTGGCGAATACTTGGCGTGGTTTTACGTACGTATTTTTCAACGGCTTGTTCGCCTTTGCCATCGTGAATAAGTTCGCGTACCGCTTCATCAACCACCAGCAACTCATGAATACCAGTACGGCCTTTATAACCGTTGTGGTTACATTCGCTACAGCCGACAGGGCGACAAATTTCTACACCTTTACCGTGTTCTATACCAAGCAATTCACATTCTCTTTCATCGGCTACATGCGACTCTTTACAGTCACATAAAGTACGTACTAAGCGTTGCGATAGTACGCCAAGTAGTGACGAAGAAAGTAAGAATGGTTCAACACCCATATCTTCCATACGGGTGATTGCACCGGCTGCCGTGTTAGTGTGCAGCGTTGACAATACTAAGTGACCGGTTAATGAAGCTTGTACACCAATTTGTGCGGTTTCTAAATCTCGAATTTCACCAACCATCACCACATCAGGGTCTTGACGTAAGATGGCGCGTAAGCCGCGGGCAAAAGTCATATCTACTTTAGGGTTAACCTGCGTTTGACCTATACCAGGGATTTCATATTCAATTGGGTCTTCAACCGTTAGGATATTACGATCTCGGGTATTAATCTCGGTCATACCTGCATACAAGGTGGTACTTTTACCAGAACCTGTTGGGCCGGTAACCAAAATAATGCCGTGCGGTTTGCGAATTAATTCGGCGAATGTTCTGCGGTTATGCTCTGACATACCGAGATCTTCCAAATCCAAACGTGCATTGTTTTTATCAAGTAAACGTAATACAACACGTTCACCAAAGCTTGATGGCATCGTTGAAACACGCACATCAACTGCACGGCCTGCGATACGCAAACTAATACGACCATCCTGTGGTACGCGCTTCTCAGCAATATCAAGTTTTGCCATTACTTTGATACGCGAGACAAGTAATGATGCAAGTTTACGATTTGGCTCTAATACTTCTTTTAAAACACCATCAACACGGAAACGAATTACCAAGTTTTGCTCGAACGTTTCAATGTGGATATCCGATGCACCTTCTTTAATCGCTTCACCTAACATGGCGTTGATTAGTTTGATAATTGGCGCATCATCTTCTGAGGCAAGTAAGTCTTCTGTCTGTGGTAACTCTTCTGCCAGCGAGAACAAATCGACTTCATTGCCGATATCTTCCATAATCTGCTGTGTTTCTGAGCTATCGCGTTGATAAGCCACCTCTAACAGTAACTCAAACTCGTCTTTAGTCACTTGCTTAAGCGAAAAGGCACTTGCAGCAACACGCCTTACTTCAAGTAATGCTTGCTGGTTTAAGTCGCCTGCGTAACTTACTACTAACTCGTTGTTTTGTGTTTGCATCAAGATGCTGTAGCGCTTAGCAAAACTGAATGGTAAACGCTTAACTGGCACTACGGGTGCAACACTAACCTCAGAAACTATCTCAGTCATCTTGCTGATTCTTTTTGTTTTCGCCGTGTAAGAACTCTTGATACGTTGGTGGTAACACAAGCGCATCGTTCCACTCAGGTAGTACTGGTGGTACTTCGTTTGGCATTAAGTTAATGCCATCATCTTTGCGTTTTACCTGCTCGCCACGAATAAAGTTATACTTACCATGACTTAGCTTGTTCATGCTTACACTGTCACGCAGAATAGTCGGGCGAATAAATACCAATAAGTTACGTTTTTGCTTGGTTGACGACGTTGATTTAAATAAGTGACCAAGCACTGGAATATCACCTAGCAATGGCACTTTTTGCACGCTTTCTTGTACGTTTTCGTCAATTAAGCCGCCGAGAATTACCATGCTACCGTCATCGGCCAGTACAGTGTTGCTAATCGAACGCTTGTTAATTGAGATATCAACCGCGGTTGCACCTGATACACTTGATACTTCTTGTTCGATTTTTAATTGAACCGCTGTACCTTCGTTGATTTGTGGTGTTACTTTCAGTTTTACACCCACTTCTTTACGCTCTACCGTTTGGAATGGGTTGGTATTGTTACTGCTTGACGTTGAGCCAGTAAGAATTGGCACTTCTTGACCAACTAGCATCGACGCTTCTTCGTTATCCATAGTGGTTACAGAAGGTGTTGCTAGAATATTTGAGTTAGTATCTGATGATACGGCCTGCACAATCGCAGCCCAATCGTTTTTCGCGATACCCACTGCTAAGCCGCTAATACTGCTAAGTAGACCAGCTAATGGTTCAAGGTTACCCTCAACAGTTTCATCGTACTGTGTACCTGTGCCCGTTTCTGAACCAATTACATTTTTCTTAACGGTTTTATCACGAGCTAACTCTGCCGCCGCGGCAATAGAACCAATTGGCGCACTGCTACCGTTGTTAAACTGTACCATGCCGCCTTGTTCTGAAATCCACTGCAGACCAAAGTTAACGCCATCACCCTCAAGTACTTCAACAATAATTGCTTCAACCAGTACTTGTGCACGGCGCACATCAAGATCTTTGATTACTTTTTCAAGCGAACGCATCACATCAGGATTTGCTGTTATTACAACTGAGTTTGTGTCTTCGTGCGCTTCAATACTAATTTGATCTTTATTAGCTGAACGACCAGATGTTTTACCTTGGTTCTTTTCGTCATTAATTGACTTACTCACACCTTGTAGCACTTTCACTAAGTCTTCTGCTTTGGCGTAACTTAGGTAAAATACTTTGGTGTTACCTTGCGTTTCAAGCTCGTTATCTAGGCGCTTAATTAGGGCAATCGCTCTGTCACGCGCTTCACCTTCGCCACTTACGATGACACTGTTGGTGCGCTCGTCAGCAACCACTTTAGGAATTAAGAACGCTGGAATGTCGTTTTTACCTGTGGTTGGCTTATAAATGGTCTCGACAACTGACACAACGTCGGTGGCTGTCGCGTAGTTAAGCTTCACAATATCAACCGATTGATCACCGGCTTTATCAACTTGTTTAATTACCTGTACAAGGCGATTAACCGTTGCCGCATGACCCGTTAACATCATTACGTTTGATGCGGTGTATTGTGCCACGTGGCTGCCGCCTTTTTGGTCACTAAACTGACGAACAACTGGACCAAGCTCTTGTACGCTGACGTTTTTTACACGCACAACGCGGGTGATCATCACATCGCCCGTCACTTCTTCATCGTCATCCAGTACAGGAACATTCTTTTTACGGCCGTCGGCACTTTTATCAATTTTGATAAAACCGGTTTCCATTTCAATTGCGGTATAGCCATATACTTCTAATACATTTAAAAAGAACTCGTAATACAGCTCTTCGTCCATCGCCTCGTAACTGCGCACATTAATTTTGCCACGCACATTAGGGTTAATGATGATGGTTTTTTTTAAGTCTTTACCAACAACATTAATGAATTCAGTGATTTCTGTATTTTTGAAACTAGGTGAATACTCCACCGCAAGTGCAGAATAGGAAACACCTACAGCAACTAATAATGCTGCATATTTACGTAATCCTTTGTAAACCTTGCTTAGGTTTAACACGCTTTTCATTTAGTTACTCCGAGTCGTATTCTTATTCTAGGCTAAATAGCACGTCGAGAGTTTGCCCTTGACGTTCGATAACTATTGTCGCAGATGATGCATTTCTAAGTTCACCAATCGCTGCCATAGCCTGTTTCATATCGGTTAGCTGATAGCCATTAATTGAAGTCGCGAGATCCCCACTTTTAAGCCCCATTTGTGAAAACAGCTTAGGGTCTTTACCTGGGCTAAGGTTATATCCAACAATTTGTCCATCAACCCGTTTAGGTGAGATGCGAATATAATCAAAAAGTTTCCCAGGTTCTTCAAGTAATTCTCTGCGCTTAGCTTTTAGTTCTTGTTTAAGGTCTGCATTTTTCGTTGCATTTATTGCAGGAGCCGGAGACTCATTTGCTGAACGAAGTTGATTAAATGACTTGCCTTGTTTTTTGGTAGGCTGCTTAACGGTTTTTGAGTAATCAATACCATCGAGCATTAAGGTTTCGAAACGACCGCTTACTTTAATAATTACGCGATCCGCAAAAATGGTTTCGATTTGTGCACGAGTACCTTTAACTAACTCGCCTACTGAATAGGTTTCTTGCATATTTTGGCTTTCAATAATGGCATGACCAGCTTTTTCATCGCCAGCAATCGCCACTACACCCGTTAATTTAATATTTAACGTTGTTTCAGGTGCATCACTGATGATTTCTTCAGTTTTCTGCTCTGCTTGTTGCGTTGCATTACCAAAAATATTTTGCGATACCAGCTCTTTACTGCTGTAGTTGAATGCGCTACCCGAATCACTGTTATTCACAGTAATAAATGCTGCTTGCTGAGTCGGCTTTGGCCATAACATCCACGTTAATTGCGCAGCTAAAAATGCGACATAAATAACCACAACAATAAGTACAATATTGCTTGCTTTTTTATGTGGGAATTTTGCTATAACCTGTTCGATTTGCGCTTGGTTTATCTGCATTATTATAATTTGTTTGCTTATTTTTGAACGACCATCTTAACCTGTCAGCTTTTCTACAACAAGCAGGTAATCTGGAAAGTGGCTGGAATTTACACTGTAAATATGACAATTCTGTGTCAGGGCTTGATTCCCTTTGTCTCTATTTTTGGTAAATAAATGTATCAACTTTGTCTATATTGGCATTTATGGTATATTTCACGTACTTTTCAGTGCAATTATTCACTCACTCCATGAGTAAAAAGCAGAATTCAACACACACTTCAGATCACGACGACAGTCTAAGCGTAAGATTAGACAAGTGGCTTTGGGCTGCACGCTTTTACAAAACACGTGCGATTGCTCGCGAAATGATTCTTGGGGGCAAAGTTCACTACAATGGCCAACGATGCAAACCTAGCAAAACCGTTGAGTTAGGTGCGACAATTAAATTCTCGCAAGGATTTGATGAAAAAATTGTCACCATCGAAAAAATTAGCGATCAAAGACGCGGTGCGCCAATTGCGCAAACGTTGTATCAGGAAACACAAGAGAGCGAGAAAAAGCGTGAAGAAAACGCTTGGGCACGTAAAAACAATGCCTTTTTCTCTCCAAGCCCTGAACAACGCCCTGACAAAAAGCAGCGTCGTGAGCTTATTAAATTTAAACATAGTTAACATTTATCAAGCAGTACGCTTGAAACAAGGTATCTGACCAATGCAGCAAGATTTATTACACAGATATATTTTTGAAAACCATGATGTACGTGGTGAGTTAGTACAACTTGATCAAACATTTTCAGAGATAATCGAAAACCACAATTACCCAACTGAAGTAAAACAGTTGATCGGTGAGCTGTTAGTAGCAACCTGTTTACTTACAGCAACGTTGAAGTTTGAAGGCGAGATTGCCGTTCAACTACAAGGTGATGGACCTGTAAAATATGCCGTAATTAATGGTAACCACCAGCAAACTATGCGTGGTATTGCCCGTATTCAAGGTGAGATTACAGATACTGGCGTGTTAAACCTAATTGGTAAAGGTCATATGGTTATTACCATTACCCCTCTAAAAGGCGAGCGCTACCAAGGTATTGTACCTTTAGTGTCAAACAGCCTTGCAGAATGCTTAGAGCAATACTTCCAGCAGTCTGAACAATTGCGTACACGTATGTGGATTAGCACTGATGCTGAGCAAGAAAAATGTTCAGGCATGTTGCTACAAGTATTACCTGTAAACAAAGAAAAAGCGGAAGAAGATTTTACGCATTTAGAAGCGTTAACAAATACCATTAAAGATGAGGAGTTATTAAATCTTGATGGTCATACAGTGTTAACGCGCCTTTATCATGAAGATAACCCGCGTTTATTTGATCCTCAGCCAGTAAGTTTCCGCTGTGGCTGTAGCCGCGATAAAATTGCAGATGCAATTGTTAATGTTGGTAAAGATGCATTGCTTGAAGATGCGAAAGAACAAGGCGCTATTAAAATTAACTGCCAATATTGTTTAAAAGAATACCAATTTAACAAACGTGATATTGAAAACATTTTTAACTAATACAAAAAATGTTTTTTATTGAAAAAGCAGGCTAAATGCCTGCTTTTTTGTTATCTAAATTAGTTTAGCGTTTAACCAATCCTAAGAACATCAGAATTGCAATTAACTTGCCGCAAATTCCCTGCATAAAAAGTCTATAAAAAGTACAAAAACAAAATGACAGCGATGTCATTACTTTAATGCATATTGGGTATTTTGAAATGACACCGGTATCATGAAAAAAAATACATAAATCCTAGAAAAATCGGGGGTTTCAGCTTTGGTTTTACTCTAGTATTAAGATAGAATTGACGCTCGAATTTTATTCGATTTTATTTTACTACCCGTTCAAAACCCCTAGGAGTGTTTAAACTATGTCAGCTTTAGAAAACTCGATTGATTTGTCGCAATATGGCATTCACGATGTTTCAGAAATTGTTCACAATCCATCTTACGAGTTACTTTTTGCGGAAGAAACTAAAGCGGGCCTTGAAGGTTATGACAAAGGTGTCGAAACTGAATTAGGCGCAGTTAACGTGAAAACTGGTATCTTTACCGGTCGCTCACCAAAAGATAAGTACATCGTACGTGATGAAACCTCAGCTGACACTGTGTGGTGGTCTGATCAAGGTAAAAACGACAATAAACCAATGACTCCTGAAACTTGGTCACACCTTAAAGGTTTAGTGACTAAGCAGTTATCAGGCAAGCGTCTTTTCGTAGTTGACACATTCTGTGGTGCGAACGAAGACACACGCCTTAAAGTGCGTTTTGTTACGGAAGTAGCATGGCAAGCACATTTCGTTAAAAACATGTTCATTCGCCCTTCTGAAGAAGAGCTAAAAGATTACGAGCCTGACTTCATCGTAATGAATGGTGCGAAAACTACTAACGACAAGTGGCAAGAACAGGGTCTTAACTCTGAAAACTTCGTTGCATTTAACCTAACTGAGAAAATCCAATTAATTGGTGGTACTTGGTACGGCGGTGAAATGAAAAAAGGTATGTTCTCAATGATGAACTACTACCTACCACTTAAAGGCATCGCATCAATGCACTGTAGTGCAAACGTTGGTAAAGATGGCGACGTTGCAATTTTCTTTGGTCTTTCTGGTACTGGTAAAACAACACTTTCAACCGATCCTAAGCGCGAGCTTATTGGTGATGACGAGCACGGTTGGGATGACAACGGCGTATTTAACTTTGAAGGTGGTTGTTACGCAAAAACAATTAACCTAAGCAAAGAAAATGAACCTGACATCTACAATGCAATCCGTCGTGATGCATTATTAGAAAACGTATCAGTTGATGAAAACGGCAAAATTGATTTTGACGATAACTCAACAACTGAAAACACGCGTGTTTCTTACCCAATTCACCACATTGATAACATTGTTAAGCCAGTATCGAAAGCAGGTCACGCGAAGAAAGTTATCTTCCTAACTGCTGACGCATTCGGTGTACTACCACCAGTTGCTAAATTAACGCCTGAGCAAACACAGTACTACTTCCTATCGGGTTTCACTGCGAAATTAGCAGGTACTGAGCGTGGTATTACTGAACCTACACCAACTTTCTCAAGCTGTTTTGGTGCTGCGTTCTTATCACTTCACCCAACGCAGTACGCTGAAGTACTACAAAAGCGTATGGAAGCTGCTGGCGCTGAAGCTTACCTAGTAAACACAGGTTGGAACGGCACAGGCAAACGTATTTCAATTAAAGCAACACGTGCAATCATTGACGCTATCTTAGATGGTTCTATCGATAACGCTGATACTGAAATCGTGCCACTATTTAACCTTGAAGTACCTAAGTCACTTGAAGGTGTAGAAGGTGATATTCTTGATCCTCGTAACACTTACGAAGATGCAAGCGTATGGACTGACAAAGCAACAGACCTAGCTAAGCGTTTTGTTGATAACTTTGACAAGTTCACTGACACAGAAAACGGCAAGGCGCTTGTAGCGGCAGGCCCAAAACTTTAATTAAGTCATTCTCCTTAATTAAAAAAGCCAGCATTTAGCTGGCTTTTTGTTTAGCATTATTCTTAAAACTTACACTTTAACTTATAAGGCTCCTTACATCTTTTTAATGGCGTAATTTCAATCATTATAGGAATAAGTTAAAATAAAAAACAAATAAAAAACAAGGAATTAAAATGCAAAGGAACAGTGCTCTTGATATTTTGAAATTAATAATGGCAATTATGGTCGTGGGGCTTCATTCGAGCTTTTTATCTGAAACGTCACAGTTGGGCTATCATCTCACAGTTCAAGGAATCTTTAGAGTTGCAGTTCCAATTTTTCTCCTTATTAATGGATACTATTTCCACAACTCTATTGTTGAAAAAAACATCACAACTTGGCTTAAAAGAGTATTCATATTATATTGTTTTTGGATGTTTTTTTATTCTTTTTTATGGCTTGATTTAACAGACTTTTCTATAAGAAATATAGCCAGAAGTATACTTTACATCACTATGGGTTGGTATCACCTTTGGTATCTACCAGGCATGATATTTGCCGCCCTAATCCTAATTTTCATGAAACGATTTCATGATTTCGCTCTTATTATCTCTATAATAATTAGCTTCTTGGCAGGGGTTTTAATTCAATACTTAGGTAATTATCATTACTTTGAAGGTAACCTAGTTGATAAAATTTTTAATCTAAGCTTTTCTCATCGAAACGCCGTTTTTTTCTGTTATCCTTTCTTTTGTATTGGTTATCTAATACATAAAAATCATTATGACAAACGAATCAATTTAAGGAACGCTTTAGGACTCTCAATCATAGGGCTTTTTCTGTTATTTATTGAATCTTATATAAACTTTCTCTTTGGTGAAAAACACCAAGGTATGGACAACCTTTTCTCTTTAATAATTGCTTGCACCTTTATTTTTATATGCTGTTTAAAGGTAAATTTCAGTAAGAATACAAAAATGATAGCCCTTTTTTCATCGGCTATTTATTTTCTTCATATATTCTTTGTTGAGGGTATAAAGAATACATATGGACTTGAAGGGACATACTTAACCATTGCTGCGATTATTGGCTCTTTATTAGCTTCTTTTATACTTATAAAAATCAACAAAAAAGCCAAGTACTTATTGTAAACAATAATCCAACTCAATACTTTAACTCACTTTCCTTGATTTAAAAGCCAGCTATTAGCTGGCTTTTTGTTTTATATGCGTATCTGTTATGACAGTAAAAACTGAAGAATAAATAGCAGCGTTTGCAGCAATATCAAACAACTGTCTTTAGCTTATCCATCAATTACTCCAACTTACTGGCTGAAACTTTTAAGTCATTAATCGCGACTTCAAGGCGCTTTATTTCACGCATTAAACTACTTCGATTCATTTCGTTATAAAGCCAACTTTTAGCTGCAATATGAAATTGAAAACTGAAAATTGCGAGTACTCCCCAAAATATTTGCGTATCTGCTGTTTGCGTAAAAAATTGATAGACAAGGTAAGCGAGCCCGAGAAAATTTATTAGTACTAATACATTTACTAATATAAACCAAGGTCGCATCGCGCCTTTTAAACCCGCATTTAGCAATGCACCTAGCCCATTATTTTGTTCCGCCAAAATGCGGTCGATTTCAGCTGAATCTGCATCTAGTTGTTTAGCAATTCTTTCATCAATATTCATCTTGCTTATCCTCTACACTCTTTTGTAACGCTTTTCTGGCACGACATAGCCTCGATTTAACAGTACCTAGCGGTACTTCTAATACCTCGGCTATTTGTATCAATTGCATTTCTTCCATATAGAACAAATGTATAACCTGCTTATCTATATCTGGAAGCTGCTCTATCAAGGACCCGAGATCTAAGCTTTCAGGTTTAGTTGACGCGACAATATCAAGCACATCTATATCGTTTGCGATAGTCTCTTTATCTCGCTTTGCTGCGCGCATTATGTCATACACGCTCCAGCGGACTGCTTTGAACAACCAACTTTTAAATGCTCTAGGGTCATTTAATTTGTGAAGATTATTAGCGATTTTTAACCATGCATTTTGCACCGCATCATGAACTATTTGCGGGTCGCTCGATAGTTTATACGCAAAGCGAGTTACAGCTTTTTGGTAGTGACGACAAAGATAGGTGAACGCTTTAGTGTTCCCTGATTGAGCCGCTAAGACCAGTAACTCTTCCTGCGCTTGATGCATTTACACTTCCAAAGTAGATTGTTTGATTATCAAGACGTGAGCGTTCGAGCAAAGGTTCACGCAAATAGAATTAAATTTTCCCTTGAGGTACATAAATGACGATACAGCAATTTTATTGTGCATGTGATCAGATATAACGCTAAATAAACATTTAGCTCGCGATTGACACTCATCCTATGTGGATATATGTAGCGTGATGAGTGATATACTTAGTCAGCAAAATGGTGAATGATTAATTGAATTGGCACTTGGTTATACTAGGCTTTACTAGGTTTTAACATCAATCTTGAAAGTTAAATAAGATTGTAGCTAAAGCTAATCAGGCTCTTTTACACCAAAGACGTCTAGTATGATCTCAAATACATTTTCAATTAGTGACATTTGCTGCTCTGCCGCCTGCATTTCTCTTTTCTCGTTTAGACACTCTTTATACTGGGCTTCTATTACTGCCATAGGCAGTGTTTGGTTTTGAAACGCATTTTCTCGACACTCTCTTATGTCACGCTGCTTCAAACCAGTTGAACAACCAGCACTTATTAGCAGCAAGAAAATACATACACAATTTTTCACGCGTATCCCTTATTTTTTCTTTAAATACTTATTCAACGAATTTTTCAGCAATATTTCATTATCTGATTTTTCTCCAGGGCATGGAAAGCCAGATGATGACGGCATGTCCATACTACCCATTTCCGAACTACTATCAACAAGATAACACTTACCTTTATATTTTATTGTCTTACGTGATGAGGTTACACTTCCAGTAACAACTTCAGTTTGCCTGTTTACTAAGTCTTGATATTTTTTCGACGGCTTAATTTTGACTTTAGGTTGGCTTATCTGGTTATTGAATCGTTGCGATTTAAAATAAGCTTGCTGTTCTTTTTCTATTACACTCTCAAGGCTCTTATAACGATTAAACTTTATCACTTTAGTCTTGGTTTCATTCGACTTTTTCTGGGTTTTAGGTGCGATTTCCAACGGTTTTTCAGTGCTTTTTGGTACTGGTAATTCTGCAACTTTTGGGGTTTTATTTTCCTGCCCAACAACTACTTTTTTTATGACTTTTTCAGGGATGTTTTGTTGTTTAGTTTCAGGCTTTTTCTCGTCTTTAGGTTTCACCATTTCAGCTAGAATTTTGCGCTGCTGCGCGACAGGTATGATATACGTTTTAAGAGACGCTGCCTGTGTTGAACTTGGCTGTTTGAATGTTTGAGTTACCAGTAAGTAGCCTAGAACAAAGTGTACGGTAATAGAGGTCAGCAATGCCATTTTCTTAGAACGCACAGCAACACCTTTTAGAAATTTATAATTATTATGAATATGTTAGGAGTCTTGCAAGGGGTTAAAGTTCAGCGAATAAAACCTAAACAATGTAAGAAATCGTAAGTAAGCAGTAAGCAGTAAGCAGTAAGCAGTAAGCAGTAAGCAGTAAGCAGTAAGCAGTAAGCAGTAAGCAGTAAGCAGTAAGCAGTAAGCAGTAAGCAGTAAGCAGTAAGCAGTAAGCAGTAAGCAGTAAGCAGTAAGCAGTAAGCAGTAAGCAGTAAGCAGTAAGCAGTAAGCAGTAAGCAGTAAGCAGTAAGCAGTAATTATTGTCACAAGCTTACCCAAAGAGCCAGTTAATTCTAAACATTGACGAATAGTAACTGTGGTGCCACCTTTAGAAGGTGTCTTCTTATCATGCGTGTAGCTTAGTAGTGCACTAAATAAATTTACCGTAGATTGGTGGCTTCACTTACAACTTAATTTACTTTATACGAAACGTAAAAAACCCCGACCAAGGCCGGGGTTTTTAGCGTTTACTTAATTAATAAAAATTAAGCAATAACGTCTACTAAAGTCCAAGATTTGTTCTTAGAAATAGGAGCACATTCACGAATAGTAACTGTGTTGCCTACTTTAGCAGTGTTGTTCTCATCGTGTGCGTGTAGCTTAGTAGTACGCTTGATGAATTTACCATAGATTGGGTGCTTCACCTGACGTTCAATAGCAACAACGATAGACTTGTCCATCTTGTCACTAACTACGCGACCTTGTAGAGTACGGATTTTATCGCTCATTATGCACCTGCCTTCTGGTTGATAACCGTTTTAACACGCGCGATATCGCGACGTACTTTACGTAGTAAATGAGACTGAGCTAGCTGACCAGTGCTCGCTTGCATGCGCAGGTTAAACTGCTCACGAAGAAGCTCTAGAAGTTCAGTGTTTAGCTCTTCTACGCTCTTGTCTTTTAATTCGCTAGCTTTCATTACATTACCGTCCGAGTTACGAATGTTGTCTTGAATGGTAGTTTACGAGCTGCAAGGTCAAATGCTTCACGAGCAAGCTCTTCAGAAACACCTTCCATTTCGTAAAGTACTTTACCAGGCTGAATTTCAGCAACCCAGTATTCTACGCTACCTTTACCTTTACCCATACGAACTTCAAGCGGTTTGTTTGTAATTGGCTTATCTGGGAACACACGGATCCAGATTTTACCTTGACGCTTGATGTGACGAGTCATAGCACGACGAGCTGCTTCGATTTGACGAGCAGTCATACGGCCACGGCCAGTCGCTTTAAGGCCGAATGAGCCGAAGCTAACTTTGTTACCGTTTTGCGCTAAACCGCGGTTGCGGCCTTTGTGCATTTTACGGAATTTTGTACGTTTTGGCTGTAACATTGATCGCTACCCCTTACTTAGCTTTACGAGCTTTTTTCGGTGCACGCTTAGCTGGCTTCTCAGCTTCTTGTTTCAGTGGAAGACCACCGATAACTTCGCCTTTGAAGATCCAAACTTTAACACCGATGATGCCGTAAGTAGTTAAAGCTTCTGAAGTTGCGTAATCGATATCAGCACGTAGAGTGTGTAAAGGTACACGACCTTCACGGTACCACTCAGAACGTGCGATTTCAGCGCCGCCTAAACGACCGCTAACTTCAACCTTAATACCTTTAGCGCCTAGACGCATTGCGTTTTGTACCGCGCGCTTCATAGCACGACGGAACATTACACGGCGCTCAAGCTGTGAAGAGATGCTGTCAGCTACAAGCTGTGCGTCTAACTCTGGCTTACGAACTTCAGAAATATTGATCTGAGCCGGAACACCTGCAAGTTTAGTCACTGCTTGACGTAGCTTCTCAACGTCTTCGCCTTTTTTACCGATAACAACACCAGGACGAGCTGTGTGGATTGTTACACGGATTGATTTCGCTGGACGTTCGATAACGATTTTAGACACAGAAGCCGCTTTTAATTCCTTTGTAAGGAAAGTACGAACTTTGTGATCGCCAAATAGCGTCTCAGAGTAGTCTTTTGTATTCGCGTACCAAGTAGATACCCAAGGTTTTGAGATACCTAGGCGAATACCAGTAGGGTGTACTTTTTGTCCCATTAGTTAATCTCCTAGTTATCTGAAACCACAACAGTGATGTGGCTAGTACGCTTAAGGATGCGATCCGCACGACCTTTAGCACGTGGACGAATACGTTTCATTGTAGGACCTTCGTCTACAAAAACTTTCGCCACTTTAAGCTCATCAATGTCAGCACCTTCGTTATGCTCTGCATTCGCAATAGCAGACTCTAGTACTTTCTTAACTAAAACAGCCGCTGATTTCGGGCTGTACGCCAGTATTTCTAGCGCGCGATCAACAGGTAGTCCACGGACTTGATCTGCAACTAAACGTGCTTTTTGCGCTGAACCAGAGGCGAATTTGTGTTTAGCTAATGCTTCCATCATATTCCCCTATTAACGCTTTTTAGCTTTCTTATCAGCAGCATGGCCGCGATAAGTACGTGTAGGTGCAAATTCACCTAGTTTGTGACCGATCATTTCGTCCGAAACAAATACAGGGACGTGCTGACGACCATTATGGACAGCGATGGTCAATCCGATCATATTAGGGATGATCATTGAACGACGGCTCCAAGTCTTTATAGGCTTCTTGTCACCGCTTTCCAACGCCTTCTCTACCTTCTTCAGCAAGTGTAGGTCAATAAAAGGACCCTTCTTGAGAGAACGTGGCATGGCAATTCCTCAACTATTACTTAGTACGACGACGTACGATAAATTTATCAGTACGCTTGTTCTTACGTGTCTTAGCACCTTTGGTAGGCTTACCCCATGGAGACACAGGATGACGACCACCAGAAGTACGACCTTCACCACCACCGTGTGGGTGGTCTACTGGGTTCATGGCAACACCACGAACTGTAGGACGAACACCACGCCAACGGTTAGCACCAGCTTTACCTAGTGAACGAAGCATGTGTTCTGCGTTACCTACTTCACCTAAAGTTGCGCGACAATCCGCTTCAACTTTACGCATCTCGCCTGAACGTAGACGAAGTGTTACGTACTGACCTTCACGAGCAAGGATCTGAACGTATGCACCCGCTGAACGAGCGATTTGAGCACCTTTACCAGGCTTAAGCTCAACGTTGTGAACAGTAGAACCTACAGGCATGTTACGCATTGGCAATGTGTTACCAACCTTGATCGGTGCATCAACACCAGATTGGATTGAATCACCAGCTTTAAGGCCTTTAGGTGCGATGATGTAACGACGCTCACCGTCTGCATATAATACAAGAGCGATGTTTGCGCTACGGTTTGGATCGTATTCTAAACGCTCAACTTTAGCCGGAATACCGTCTTTAGTGCGTTTGAAATCGATTACACGGTAATGATGCTTATGACCACCACCAATGTGACGAACCGTGATACGACCGTTGTTGTTACGACCACCTGATTTAGAGTTTTTCTCTAGTAGCGGAGCGTATGGCTTACCCTTGTGTAGATCAGGGTTAACCACTTTAACGACGTGACGACGACCCGCAGAAGTTGGTTTACACTTTTGAAGTGCCATAATTCTAACTCCTTAAATTACTCGGCGCCGCCGACAAAGTCTAATTCGCTGCCTTCTTTAAGAGTAACGTAAGCTTTTTTCCAATCAGAACGCTGACCGAAACGCATACCAGTGCGCTTTTTCTTACCCTTAACAACAAGCGAACGAACACCCGTTACTTCAACTTCGAAAAGTTTTTCTACAGCTGCTTTAATTTCAGCTTTAGTTGCATCTTTAGCTACTTTGAACACAATAGTGTTGCTAGTTTCAGCATTGATAGTACTTTTCTCAGAGATGTGCGGAGCACGTAGAACTTTTAATAAACGTTCTTCAGAGATCATGCTAATGCCTCCTCAAGTTGCTTAACAGCTGCAGCTGTAATAAGAACCTTATCGAAAGCAATTAAGCTTACTGGGTCAATGCCCGCAACGTCACGTACGTCTACTTTATATAGGTTACGTGCAGATAAGAATAGGTTCTCATCAACTTCTTCAGTTACGATTAGAACATCTTTAAGCTCTAGCTCTTTAAGCTTGCCTACTAGTTCTTTAGTCTTTGGTGCTTCTAAACCAAAGTTTTCAACAACTACTAAACGCTCTTGACGAACTAGTTCAGATAGGATGCTTTGAATCGCACCGCGATACATCTTACGGTTAACTTTTTGGCTGTGATCTTGCGGCTTAGCTGCAAAGCTCACACCACCGCTGCGCCAGATTGGGCTGCGGATTGTACCAGCACGTGCACGGCCAGTACCTTTTTGACGAAATGGTTTCTTACCGCCACCACTTACTTCAGAACGTGTCTTCTGAGCTTTAGTACCTTGACGAGCACCTGCTGCGTAAGCAACAACTACTTGGTGTACTAATGCTTCGTTAAACTCACGACCAAAAGTAGCTTCGGAAACCTCAAGAGCGCCTGATGCGTCTTTTAACGTTAATTCCATCACTAAATCTCCAGGACTTAAGCTTTAACAGCTGGTTTAACGATTACGTCGCCATTTACTGCGCCAGGTACTGCACCTTTAACAAGTAATAGACCACGTTCTGCGTCAACACGAACAACTTCTAGGTTTTGAGTCGTTACACGCTCAGCACCCATGTGACCGGCCATTTTCTTACCTTTAAATACTTTACCAGGTGATTGGTTTTGACCAATTGAACCCGGAGCACGGTGAGATAATGAGTTACCGTGAGTAGCGTCTTGCATGCTGAAGTTCCAGCGCTTAACACCACCTTGGAAGCCTTTACCTTTAGAAGTACCAGTTACGTCAACTTTCTTAACGTCGTTGAATACTTCAACAGTAATTTCGTTACCAACTTCGAAGTCACCTTCGTCGCCAGATAGACGGAATTCCCACAGACCACGACCAGCCTCAACACCAGCTTTAGCGAAGTGACCCGCTTCTGGTTTGTTTACACGGCTAGCTTTCTTCTCGCCTGCAGTCACTTGAAGCGCGTTATAACCGTCAGTAGCTTCAGATTTAACCTGAGTTACACGGTTTGGCGTCGCTTCGATAACGGTTACTGGGATTGAAACGCCATCTTCAGTGAAGATACGAGTCATGCCCACTTTACGACCGATTAGACCTAATGCCATTTTCCTAAAACCTCTCTAATCTTCCGATTAACCCAGGCTGATTTGAACATCAACACCAGCAGCAAGGTCTAAACGCATTAGTGCGTCTACAGTCTTGTCAGTTGGCTCTACGATGTCGATCAGACGTTTGTGGGTGCGGATTTCGTACTGATCACGCGCGTCTTTGTTAACGTGCGGAGAAACAAGTACAGTGAAACGCTCTTTGCGTGTAGGAAGTGGGATTGGACCACGAACCTGAGCACCAGTGCGCTTAGCAGTTTCCACGATTTCCAAAGTTGATTGGTCAATCAAACGATGGTCAAAAGCTTTTAGGCGAATACGAATGCGTTGATTAGACATTCAATTAAACCTCAATAAAAAGAGCATTTTAAAAAGAGCATAAAAAAACCGTCAACTCATCCAAAAAATTGGAAAGCGACAATCTTCTTATATCTTACCTTTGAACTCCAAATCGGAGTTCCTGTTCATGGGCTTGAAATCCAAGCCTCTATCTTTAACTTTCAAAGCTTGTAAGCGAACTCACAATTTTGAAAGTTTGCGTATTATAGTGATATTGATGATAAATGCAACAGTTTTTTTGAGGCAGGGTTTAGGGTTTAGGGTTTAGGGTTTAGGGTTTAGGGTTTAGGGTTTAGGGTTTAGGGTTTAGGGTTTAGGGTTTAGGGTTTAGGGTTTAGGGTTTAGGGTTTAGGGTTTAGGGTTTAGGGTTTAGGGTTTAGGGTTTAGCAGATATTCTGAAGTCTAGAATCTTAAAACTCAAGAATCTTTGTGGGGAAAATAAAATGGGGGGTGGATAAATCCCCCATTTGGTCCAAAGAAAATCGCAATGTTAAATATCAATGCGATGAGCCTAGACTACTGACTGAGCGCCCTATTCTCTAGGCTAAAGTGATAATACGAACAAATTTGGTGACAAACGGCGAATATGTAACAAATAGACATATTTAGGCGCCATATACAAAAAAGCCAATGGTAATACCATTGGCTTTAAAGTACTAAACTATTGTTTAAAATGAGTATTTAAGTCCTAGTGTATATACTCGGCCATCAAGTGAATATAAATCACGTGAAGTAGCAGCTGAATCTTGTACCCAGCCACCAACTGTATCAATTGATGGGTCTTCATCAGTTAAATTACGTACACCAAATGTCAAGTCCAAACCATCCATTGCTGTGTAGATTGCATTGATTGAATGAGTATCCCACGCTTTGAACTTACCACCAGTATCTGAATCAGTTTCATCGATCCATTGATACATGTAGTTAACACGCACATCACCAAACTCATACAAGAAGTTAAAGTTAGCTCTATTTGCAGGATAACCTTGAGTTCCTGGCTGGTCGAATACTACACCTAAGATTTCTTCTTCATAGGTTGCAATGTGCGACCATTGTAAATCAGGTCTAAAGTCACCAAATTCAGTTTTAAATAGATATTGAACTTTCAGATCAAGACCTTCAACAGTGCGAGATGCTAAGTTTGCCACTGGATTGATCAGGCCACAGTTAGGATAGCTTTCAACAACGCAGCGTGTAATTGGACCTGGAACTCCACCATTCGATGCACCACGGTTAATTATAACACCCGCAGGAAGGTTATTAGCCTGTTCAAGTTCAAATACGTCTTTAAACTCAAGTTGAGTTACAACGTTTTCTAGGTCAACACTGTAGTAATCTGCTGTAATCAATAGATCTTCTACAGGTTCTAAGATTATACCTAGATTGTATGAATCTGACGTTTCTGCTTTTAACTCTGGGTTACCAGCATTATAAGTTTCTTGCTGACCTGCAGGACAATCCGCATCGGCAATACCTTGTGCACGACAACGAGTTGTATCAACTAGTCCCTCAAAACTTTGTTGCGGCTTAGCGTACAAATCCGTAAGGTTTGGTGCTTTGAAGCCTTGACCATATGAAGCTCTTAGCTTTAACCAATCCGTTGCTACATAAGAAGCAGAAATTGAAGGTGAAACTTCTGAGCCAAAATCGTCATAATCATCATAACGAACAGCTACATTCAACTCTAGTCCATCAATAATTGGTACATACAACTCACCAAAAACAGCCGAGCGCTGACGTTCACCTGCCGCTGAGTTACCAGCTGAACCTAGTACATTCTGAGCTTCACGGAATGAATCATAAATATCTTCATATTCTTCATCAGCATATTCTATACCTGCTGACCATAAAATATCACCACCACCTAACTCAATCCCGGTGCCACCGTTAAGTGCAAAAAGAATTGAAGTAGTATCGTTTGATAAATCTCGCGTTAATGTTGCTTTACTCGCCGCTACGGCAGCCAAATGGTCTGGATCTTGAGATAATGGATCAAGATAGTTATAACCACCATTAGCAACAAGTGCTTCAATATTTGATTGCAATACGTAGTTATTACCTAGTTCAGTTGCATTATACTTATATTTGCGAACGCTAAAGTCATATTCAATATCACTGTTACCGAAGGTGCCATTGAAACCTAACACTGCATCCATTTCAGTTGCGTTGCTTGAGTCATCACGTGGACCATGCGCTACAAAGCGGTGATAAAGTAAAAACGCTTCACCAACAGGGTTAATCGGTGCATCCCCCGCTACTGCAAAACCACCGATAGCAGGCGCAAAACGACCTGAAGTTTTAACTTTTGAAATTCGGCTTTCAAAGTAAACCTCATGATCATCATTTAAGTCTCTACGGGCATCTAAAAATGTAGAGAAGCGCTCTACATCCATTGTGTTATATGAGATATCACTAAAAATATAACCACAACCCGTCCCTGGAACACCAAACGGATCTAGAACAGGTAGGTAGAAACTTGCATCACAGTCACCTACAGAAAATGCTTCAGTAAACTCAAAGTTAAAACCAGAGTTACCACCACCATTTGCACCGGTAACATCAACACCATCTCTAGGAATTCCGCTGCTCGTGATATTCAAACCTGTATATGAGCGGTCACTATCTGCAATATGATCTTTATTTGAGTACTCAAATGAAAATAATACACTTGATGTATCGTTTGAAGTACCAGTTGTAATCTTAAATGATTCTCTGTCACCACCATCTTGACTCGGAATATCACTATTGTACTCTACGATCGTACCATCAAAATCTTTCTTCATAATGATATTGATAACACCACCGATTGCATCAGCACCATAAACAGCAGAAGCACTATCTGTTAGAATTTGTATGCTCTCAACCGCTGACATTGGAATTGTATTGATATCTACAGCAGATGTACCGGTAAATGCATTACCAGGAACGCGACGACCATTAATTAAAACCGCAGTTCTGTCTGTTCCCAAACCACGAAGGTTAACAAGTGCGGCACCACCAAAACTGCTACCGGACTGCTCTCGATAAGAACCTAATGTATTGAATGACGTATTACGTAATACGTCTGCTACGCTGTCGAAGCCTTGCTCTTTAATAGACTCAGCTGAAATTACAGTAACAGGAGTAGCCGTTTCCAAATCTGAACGCTTGATACGAGAACCGGTAATCTCAATACGCTCAACATCATCTGCAGAATTGGCTTCCGCAGCAATAGTGTTAAAACTTGCGCCCGAAAATAACGCTGATGTCATCGCTATTTTAAGCGCTGACTTTTTAAATGTATTCATTATAATAATCTCCCTGGAATAGTATTGCGTTGACCTAGTCAAACGCAAACCTCAACCTAATTATATTGAAAGATCATTTCCAACCGTATTATTCAAGCGGACTGAATTTAATGTTAAACGGCATTCTAATTAGATAAAACATAAATTTTGACACATAAAGAAACACACGTTCATGTTCTGCGATTTGTTAATTAAATCTCAATGCCAAACAAACACACTTTGTATTTGTTAAACCGCTAACTTAAGTTTGTACATTTAAATAAGTTTATTAATTTACATATAGACAAAACTTTCTATGTCTAATAAATATAGAACCCTCATTATACTTAATATAGCTTTAAGACTTCTTTTTGTTGCCCAACATTGAAGAAGGGAAAGATTATTAATTTAATACTAGCCTCCAATCTCAGTCTGGATATTTACCGTAATTTATTTCACCCCAAAGCCTTGGTCATTAATTTTTATAAAAACTAGCCGATTAGGGCCAATTCAAATATTCTACACACTCATTTAGGCTCTTAAACACAAAAATCGTTATAACCTTTTTCGATTAAAACCAGTAGAGCCATCACTCTATTTTTTTAAAATTATCAAAAGCGCCGAACTTAACTATAAAGCTAATAACCTAATACTTAAATTGATAAATAAAAGGCTCTAAATATGGTTTGAGCGGAAGAAGGTAAGCGATTTGAAACACCCCATTTACACTTATGCTATAAAATCATCAAAAACAAGTTTTTTAGGTAATTCAAGCTAACATTTTGTTACTCCTTGTTACCCAAAAAGACTAACACCGTAGACAAATCAATGACAAAATGCACAGACCTTATAGTTAGAAGGAACTTGCGTAATGAGAAAATTTAGTCTCGTTATTGCAGACGAAAAAGAGAGCAATAAGTCTGCATTAAAAACATTGTTAAAGGAGCACGAAAACTTTGAAGCAATTGCGTTAGCGTTTGACTGGTCTGAAGCAATTAGCATTGTAAATACAATGCAAGCTGACGTTCTTTTTATTAATCACAACTTGCTGCCTGATTTAGACGCATTAGAAACATTAGCTCAAGAATGCCCTGACTATACACAGATCGTTTATCTTGGAGAGTCAGAAGCAGAGGCAATTTACGCATTCGAACATGATTTTGCTGACTATCTTTTATTCCCATGCGATAGGAATAGATTTAATAAGTGCATCAAAAAGCTTTCGTCACGACTCAATAACAACAAACAGCTCCCTTTTGAGAATATTCAAAGTTTGATTAATCAATTAAACACGACTGATCAAACACTAATAGTAAAAGACTCTGGAAGAATTAAGCTGATCGATTGTAACGACATAGTCTGGGTTGGCGGTGCTGGTAACTATGTCGAGCTATATTTAGTGAATGAAGAACGCCCTACACTTCACAGAGAGACACTATCTGCTATGGAAACCAAACTAGCTGATTTAGGGTTTATACGCATTCATCGTAGTGTAATCGTCAGGAAAAAGTGTATCGCTGAGCTCAAACCCACTGACAGCGGCGATTATCAGGTTACTTTACGCAATGGCCATCAACTTAGTCTTTCAAGACGGTATAAGTCATCGATGACAGGTATCATCTAATAACTACGATATAATTCATGTGATAAGTGTTTGTATGATATAAATAGTTTGTTTGTGCTAGTATGAACAAATAAAAGATAACTTGTATAAACACTCGTCTATGAAGCTTATTAAAATTTCACCAATCATAGCCTTAAGTAGCTTGCTCTTTGGATGTCAATCAAATGACTTTAACCCAGAGAGTAAAATTAGCACCATTACTGATGCAGAAACTAAACTTCAGAAAGCTATTGAAGATAAATCGTGTGATGCTAGCTATCAGTGCCGTGTAATCTCCTATGGTGAACGCGCATGTGGTGGCCCGAGTCGCTTTGATATTTACTCAATTAAGACAAGTAAACAAGAAGACATTGAATTTTTGGCAACAGAAATTACATCCTTTGAACAAGCTTATAATCAAAAAAACACAGCATTTTCTACCTGCGAGCATAATCCAGCACCTCAAACGCTTTGCTTAAATAAAAAGTGTGAAGTAATAGAAAGAGAATAATACAGACCCCATATGTTACGAAACCTTAATTTTGTAAATAAACAATCTACCCACGGCCAAACAAAGTCTATCAAATAGAAGTCTATATTTCTAAAAGCTGTTACCTGAAAACAGCTCTTCTACGCTTCACTTACTAAGCTCTATTTATAGTTATACTTGTATACCTTCCACAAAATGCTCATCAAACGATTCTAATGTACTTTAATGCGTAAATACCATTAGCTTCGCGGATAGAGGACTTTTATCGACCTTACTTTATTAGGTGAATTACAACCGAAACGAAGTTTCGTAGTGTAATGAGGTGAGGTCATGGAAGACCGATGTAACCCAGCTTCATGGATGAATTATAGCGCTATAAATTCATAAAACGCTCAAACGCAAAAAGCCCGCTCATTGAGCAGGCTTTGATGTACATGGATGTACGAATGTCGATAAGCTTCATGGATGAAGGGCTTTTATCGACCTTACTTAATTAGAAGCTTTGCGATGTTCAAGTGCTCACAGCGGTGAAGAGGCACATGGGCGTTCGCCCTATCTTTTCTGGAGTTCAAATGCAAAAAAGCCTCAACATTATGTTGAGGCTTTCTTTTAATTAGGAGCTTGGCGATGTTCTACTTTCACATGGGCGAACCCACACTATCATCGACGCTGTTTCGTTTCACTTCTGAGTTCGGCATGGGGTCAGGTGGTTCCAAAACGCTATAGTCACCAAGCAAATCTGGTTGACTTAAGAGCTTGTCTTAAATCTAAATCTGGAAAACTGTCTTTTTATCTCAATTCGTAAAGTTATCTACTTTAGTACTTTGCTCTTTTCGAGCTATTCAACTTCTGCGGGTCTAAACCACTTTGGCGTTGTATGGTTAAGCCTCACGGGTAATTAGTACAGGTTAGCTTAATGGCTCGCACCACTTCCACATCCTGCCTATCAACGTTGTAGTCTTCAACGGCCCTTCAGTTAACTCAAGTTAAAGTGAGAACTCATCTCGAGGCTCGCTTCCCGCTTAGATGCTTTCAGCGGTTATCGATTCCGAACGTAGCTACCGGGCAATGCAATTGGCATCACAACCCGAACACCAGCGGTTCGTCCACTCCGGTCCTCTCGTACTAGGAGCAGCCCCTCTCAATTCTCAAACGCCCACGGCAGATAGGGACCGAACTGTCTCACGACGTTCTAAACCCAGCTCGCGTACCACTTTAAATGGCGAACAGCCATACCCTTGGGACCGACTTCAGCCCCAGGATGTGATGAGCCGACATCGAGGTGCCAAACACCGCCGTCGATATGAACTCTTGGGCGGTATCAGCCTGTTATCCCCGGAGTACCTTTTATCCGTTGAGCGATGGCCCTTCCATTCAGAACCACCGGATCACTATGACCTACTTTCGTACCTGCTCGACGTGTCTGTCTCGCAGTTAAGCTTGCTTCTACCATTACACTAACCGTACGATGTCCGACCGTACTTAGCAAACCTTCGTGCTCCTCCGTTACTCTTTGGGAGGAGACCGCCCCAGTCAAACTACCCACCAGGCACTGTCCACAACCCCGATTCAGGGGCCTATGTTAGAACATCAACACTACAAGGGTGGTATTTCAAGGACGGCTCCACACAATCTAGCGACTGTGCTTCAAAGCCTCCCACCTATCCTACACATGTAGGGTCAATGTTCAGTGCCAAGCTGTAGTAAAGGTTCACGGGGTCTTTCCGTCTAGCCGCGGGTACACAGCATCTTCACTGCGATTTCAATTTCACTGAGTCTCGGGTGGAGACAGCGTGGCCATGGTTACACCATTCGTGCAGGTCGGAACTTACCCGACAAGGAATTTCGCTACCTTAGGACCGTTATAGTTACGGCCGCCGTTTACCGGGGCTTCGATCAAGAGCTTCGCCGAAGCTAACCCCATCAATTAACCTTCCGGCACCGGGCAGGTGTCACACCCTATACGTCTTCTTTCGAATTTGCAGAGTGCTGTGTTTTTAATAAACAGTCCCAGCCACCTAGTCACTGCGACTCCCGTCCGCTTAGAGAGCAAGTCTCATCACAGATAGGAGCGTACCTTCTCCCGAAGTTACGGTACAATTTTGCCTAGTTCCTTCACCCGAGTTCTCTCAAGCGCCTTAGTATTCTCTACCTGACCACCTGTGTCGGTTTGGGGTACGATTCGAAATAATCTGAAGCTTAGAGGCTTTTCCTGGAAGTATGGCATCAACAACTTCCACACCGTAGTGTGTCGTCTCGTATCTCAGCCTTAGAAACCCGGATTTGCCTAAGTTTCCAGCCTACATACTTTCACATGGACAACCAACGCCATGCTTGTTTAGCCTGCTCCGTCCCCCCATCGCAATTATTCCAAGTACGGGAATATTAACCCGTTTCCCATCGACTACGCCTTTCGGCCTCGCCTTAGGGGTCGACTCACCCTACCCTGATTAGCATGGGATAGGAACCCTTGGTCTTCCGGCGAGCGGGTTTTTCACCCGCTTTATCGTTACTCATGTCAGCATTCGCACTTCTGATACCTCCAGCATACCTCCCGGTACACCTTCAACAGCTTACAGAACGCTCCCCTACCCCGCGAATAAATTCGCAGCCGCAGCTTCGGTGGTATGTTTAGCCCCGTTACATCTTCCGCGCAGACCGACTCGACCAGTGAGCTATTACGCTTTCTTTAAAGGATGGCTGCTTCTAAGCCAACCTCCTGGCTGTCTGGGCCTTTCCACATCGTTTCCCACTTAACATACACTTTGGGACCTTAGCTGGCGGTCTGGGTTGTTTCCCTCTCCACGACGGACGTTAGCACCCGCCGTGTGTCTCCCGGATATTACTTATTGGTATTCGGAGTTTGCAAAGGGTTGGTAAGTCGGGATGACCCCCTAGCCTTAACAGTGCTCTACCCCCAATAGTATTCGTCCGAGGCTCTACCTAAATAGATTTCGGGGAGAACCAGCTATCTCCCGGTTTGATTAGCCTTTCACTCCTAGCCACAGGTCATCCGCTAGCTTTTCAACGATAGTCGGTTCGGTCCTCCAGTCAGTGTTACCTGACCTTCAACCTGCCCATGGCTAGATCACCGGGTTTCGGGTCTATACCCAGCAACTAAACGCGCAGTTAACGCTCGCTTTCACTACGGCTCCCCTAAATGGTTAACCTCGCTACTGAATATAAGTCGCTGACCCATTATACAAAAGGTACGCAGTCACAGAACGAATCTGCTCCTACTGCTTGTACGTATACGGTTTCAGGTTCTATTTCACTCCCCTCACAGGGGTTCTTTTCGCCTTTCCCTCACGGTACTGGTTCACTATCGGTCAGTTGGGAGTATTTAGCCTTGGAGGATGGTCCCCCCATATTCAGTCAAAGTTTCACGTGCTCCGACCTACTCGATTTCACTGTAAATAAGTTTTCGTGTACGGGACTATCACCCTGTATCGTCAAACTTTCCAGAATGTTCCACTAACTACATTACAGCTTAAGGGCTAATCCGATTTCGCTCGCCGCTACTTTCGGAATCTCGGTTGATTTCTTTTCCTCGGGGTACTTAGATGTTTCAGTTCTCCCGGTTCGCCTCACTTACCTATGTATTCAGTAAGTGATACCACTAAGTGGTGGGTTTCCCCATTCGGAAATCCTAGTCTCAAGCGCTTTTTACTAGCTTGACTAGGCTTATCGCAAGTTAATACGTCCTTCATCGCCTCCAACTGCCAAGGCATCCACCGTATACGCTTAGTCACTTAACCATACAACCCAAAATGGTTTGTATTGCTAAAGACAGTTTTTAACTCCGCCAGAAGTTAAATATTGAATACTAAAGTAGATACCAACAACAACTTAATGTTGCGGCATATTTTCTTTACTTTATTTTGAGAACTCTAAATTAAATATTGTATTTCCTAAGAAATACTTAATTTAAAGTTTGTCAGCTTTCCAAATTTTTAAAGAGCAAATTAACTAAGCTATTGCTTAGCTAACAATCATCTGTGTGGACACTTCGAACAAAAAGTTCTAAATCGTATAAGGAGGTGATCCAGCCCCAGGTTCCCCTAGGGCTACCTTGTTACGACTTCACCCCAGTCATGAATCACTCCGTGGTAAGCGCCCTCCCTAAGGTTAAGCTACCTACTTCTGGAGCAACCCACTCCCATGGTGTGACGGGCGGTGTGTACAAGGCCCGGGAACGTATTCACCGCGACATTCTGATTCGCGATTACTAGCGATTCCGACTTCATGGAGTCGAGTTGCAGACTCCAATCCGGACTACGACGCACTTTAAGTGATTCGCTTACTCTCGCGAGTTCGCAGCACTCTGTATGCGCCATTGTAGCACGTGTGTAGCCCTACACGTAAGGGCCATGATGACTTGACGTCGTCCCCACCTTCCTCCGGTTTATCACCGGCAGTCTCCTTAGAGTTCCCGACCGAATCGCTGGCAACTAAGGATAGGGGTTGCGCTCGTTGCGGGACTTAACCCAACATCTCACAACACGAGCTGACGACAGCCATGCAGCACCTGTCTCAGAGTTCCCGAAGGCACCAAACTATCTCTAGTAAGTTCTCTGGATGTCAAGTGTAGGTAAGGTTCTTCGCGTTGCATCGAATTAAACCACATGCTCCACCGCTTGTGCGGGCCCCCGTCAATTCATTTGAGTTTTAACCTTGCGGCCGTACTCCCCAGGCGGTCTACTTAATGCGTTAGCTTTGGAAGACAGTTCCGAAAAACCGAACTCCTAGTAGACATCGTTTACGGCGTGGACTACCGGGGTATCTAATCCCGTTTGCTCCCCACGCTTTCGTACATGAGCGTCAGTGTTGACCCAGGTGGCTGCCTTCGCCATCGGTATTCCTTCAGATCTCTACGCATTTCACCGCTACACCTGAAATTCTACCACCCTCTATCACACTCTAGTTTGCCAGTTCGAAATGCAGTTCCCAGGTTGAGCCCGGGGCTTTCACATCTCGCTTAACAAACCGCCTGCGTACGCTTTACGCCCAGTAATTCCGATTAACGCTCGCACCCTCCGTATTACCGCGGCTGCTGGCACGGAGTTAGCCGGTGCTTCTTCTGTTGCTAACGTCACAGCTAGCAGGTATTAACTACTAACCTTTCCTCACAACTGAAAGTGCTTTACAACCCGAAGGCCTTCTTCACACACGCGGCATGGCTGCATCAGGCTTGCGCCCATTGTGCAATATTCCCCACTGCTGCCTCCCGTAGGAGTCTGGACCGTGTCTCAGTTCCAGTGTGGCTGATCATCCTCTCAAACCAGCTAGGGATCGTCGCCTTGGTGAGCCATTACCTCACCAACTAGCTAATCCCACTTGGGCCAATCTAAAGGCGAGAGCCGAAGCCCCCTTTGGTCCGTAGACATTATGCGGTATTAGCCATCGTTTCCAATGGTTGTCCCCCACCTAAAGGCATGTTCCCAAGCATTACTCACCCGTCCGCCGCTCGTCATCTTCTAGCAAGCTAGAAATGTTACCGCTCGACTTGCATGTGTTAGGCCTGCCGCCAGCGTTCAATCTGAGCCATGATCAAACTCTTCAATTAAAAGTGTTTTTGGACTTACGTCCGACTCAATGAATTCTGATTTTGATATCTTACGATATCGAATTGACTGTGCTGAATAAATTTCTTTATTCCGTTGGTCACTCAGTTCAATTAAGTCTAAATTTTGTTACGCTAAAAGCGTATGTTAGAACTTAATCTGTACGAGTGCCCACACAGATGATTGCTTAAATTTTTAAAGAACAGTGCAAACAACCTTGTGCTTGCCGCGACGCTTCGTCGCTGTTAGGGCTGCGTATGTTACGCCTTCCTAATTTTTTGTCAACACTTAATTTTGATTATTTTCTTTTTATTTTGAAAACGTTCAAAACTCAGTTTTACTTGACTCAACCAACTCGTGATTCGCTGCTATGCTGCGTCGTTCCCCGTGTTGGTGGAGGCGCATTATAGAGAGATCCGAATTTGGATCAACCCCTATTTCAAACTTTTTTTAGTTTTTTGGATCGTTCGAGCAAAATACGTACAAAACCGCTCATTTTTGTACGTTTTAGGCCGTTTAATGGGCTTTTTAAACTTAACTTAAATAATTTTACCGCTTATTTGTACTGATATTATTGCCTTGTAGGCAAAGTAAGATAAGATAAGCATGAACATTTGTTAATTTTATGTTTAATTTGTGTAATTCGGAATCTTTAAAATGAGTTCATCGCAACAAAAATCATTAATAATAATTTTTATCGCATCTCTTATCGGCTATGCCGTAGTTCATTTTGCATTATCATCAGTACTTACAAGTTCATCTTTGGCTATTGCTGTAGGCATTTTGATTGGTGGTATTCTTGCAACCTTCTCTGCTCATGGTGTAACTGAAAAGAAAGAAGCAAGTAAATCACTTTATGTTGGTAATTTACCTTATAAGGCAAACGAAGCGGTTGTTAGAAGTTTATTTGAACAACACGGGAAAATATTCTCTGTTCGCCTATTAAAGGATAAGCATACTGGTAAACGTCGCGGCTTTGGATTTGTAGAAGTCGCAGAAAAGGATGCCGATAAAATTATCTCGGCATTAAATGATAAAGAGTTTCAACAGCGCACTTTAAAAGTACGTGAAGCGAAACAAAAGTCAGATGACAATAATTCTTTGGATGATAGTGTTAATCATTAATCACTGAGATTTGTAATTTAGTCTGTTCTAAAGCAGCCGTAGCATAATAATCTACCGGCTGCTTTTTATTATCTTCTACATTACACTCGCCAATGAGACTCGATACACGATTCGCGATCGCCTCACCAGAATCGAGTAGTTGTAAATCATGCCTTATTAACTGTTTAAGTTCATTTGCAATAATTGGAAAATGCGTACACCCCAAAACTAAATGATCAATTTCACTGTTTATTGCTAATTTATCGAGTTCTTGAGCTAACGCTTGCATATCTAATGTATTAAACCAGAACTTGTATTCAGCTAACCTTACTAGTTCGCTAGAACCATATAAGTCAACTTCACAGCTTCTTGCAAAATCATCAATTAATGTTGCGGTGTATTCATTTGCAACTGTGGCCGGCGTTGCTAATACGCCAATTCTTTTGCTTAGGGATTTCTCTGCAGCTGGTTTAATTGCTGGAACAACGCCTACTATTGGAAAATCAAATTGTGCGCGAAGTTGCACTAATGTTTGTGTGCTCGCGGTATTACAGGCAACAACTAGAATATCGACAGGCTCAATTTCTTTAATAAATTGAGTTAACAGACTAGTGATACGCTGCGTTAAAAATTGAGAAGAGCGTTTTCCGTACGGCAGGTATTTGTTGTCCATAAGATAACTGAATTTTGCACTCGGTAAACTCGCTTGAATATGTTCAAGTACCGATGTGCCACCAATGCCAGAATCAAATACAACAATGTGCTTAGCCAAACTACCCGACCTAATACGTTATTAACCCGAGTAGTTTGCCATAGATTTTTTAATTCACAAGCGATGGCCTAGCTTTCTTTTTGTTGCTTTTGATTTAGCTGTTCAAAAAAGCTAGTACTGTAATCCAACAGACTCTCTTTATTAGCCTGCTGTTGATTCAACCAAGTTAATAATTGCGTCAATTGATTCTCAATATTGAGTGGCTTCGCTTTGTCATAGCTTTCTTTTAGACCTTCATTTATTGGTTCAAATTGCTTAGCAATTTCTCGACCTGGTTGCCTCGTTTGGTACTCTCGCACACTTGCTCTAACTTCTGTTTGCTGCAAGTTCATCGACATAGCCACCAATTGTGGAGAGTCCAAGTTTAGATTTTTTGCTTGCTCAAACGCTTCATCAAGCGAGCCATTAAAGAACTCGTTACTAACTTCTTGCAAATCTGACATAAGCTCATTAATTGCTGCTACTTCATCTTCATTCAAATCACCTTCGACTGAAAATGAGTAAGCTTGTGAACTTGACTGAGAAGACGAATAACTCAACGACTCGCCTTCTTCGCTCTTGTTATATGATAACTGCTCTGATGAACTGAACTGGCTATTATAAGTAAGCTTAATAATATCACCTTCAGCTGTTTTAATTTCAAAGCTTGCACCATTATCTAACTGATAAAAGTTTTGACCATTAAAAGCGGCATCAGAAGGACCCTTTTTGTCTGGGTTGAATATCGATTGCTCAAACTCATCCAAACCGTCAAAAATCAACTCTCGACTTTTCTCAATACCTTGCTCAATTTCGTCGGTATACAACTCACTGTCTTTTAATTCCTCAACAGCCTCTCCAATTCCTTGTTCGACGCCTTTGCGTGCTTGCTCAAACATGTTGGTAAGCTTGTCATTATCAGCTCCGTCTGCTTTCGCACCTAAAATAGCGCCTTTAACAAAAGATAATACATTCTTTGCAATTTCTTCAAAGTCGAATAACTCTTCAGGCTTGGTAGGCTCAACTTTACTTTCAAATGGCATTGATCCCATCATTTTCTGATACGAGATCTGGCTTGCAATTGTTACTCGTTGAGACATGGTAAAAACATCTTTAGACGATGCGTTTTGTGCTATTTCGTTTGGTTTATTTTGAGAAAAACCATACTTGTTTTCGGGTTGATACCCCAATCCACCCACTTTCATAATCATTGCCTCCATTTCAGAATGCCTACTTATCGACCAAATAGTGAACAACTTAAGTGTTAATTATTAATTTAAGCACTATTCGTTCTCTTTATATAAAGGTAATGCCCACTTACTTAAGTATGTTATTCGATGTTGCTAAGGCGGAGTTTTCTGATATAGCCCTTCTAAATCGATAAATAACAACGTGATTAGCAATCAAAAAAGCCCGCGTAAATGATTAGCTATTTAAGTGAGTCAGTATAAGTATGTCACATTTTTTCTATGCTATAACTGGACAAAGAAAAACCACAACCTACAATAGCGCGACTCGCACACTAGAGGTTAAAAAGCATATGCCTGTAATTCAAATTGATACTTCACAATACGACGAACAACTTGCTGAAAAAGAACAACGTATCAGCCAACAATTCGCGCAGTTTAACGCGCCAAAATTAGAAGTATTTGCGTCTGAAGCAAAAAATTACAGACAACGTGCTGAGTTTCGCGTGTGGCATGAAGGTGAAGATTTATTTCACATTATGTTTGACCCAGAAACAAAAGAAAAAATCAGAGTTGATCAGTTTGATCCTGCAGCACCATTAATTTGTGAATTAATGCCACGTTTGTTAGATCTGCTAAAGCCGAATGAAATTTTACGTCGTAAACTCTTCCAAATTGATTATTTGTCGACATTGAGCGGGCAAATTCTTGTTAGCTTGATTTATCACAAGCAACTTGATGACGAATGGGTAAACGAGGCTAATAAACTAAAGGCGTTACTAAAAGAAGAGTTTGATATCGATTTTATTGGCCGAGCGCGCAAGCAAAAAATTGTGCTTGGTGAAGAATATGTCATCGAAAAGCTGAATGTAGATAATCGTGAACTTGTTTATCAGCAAGTTGAAAACAGCTTTACTCAGCCAAACGGCAAGCTAAACGAGCAAATGCTCGAGTGGGCAATCGATGTCTCAAAACCACTTAAGAACGACTTGCTGGAACTTTATTGTGGTAACGGTAACTTTTCAATTGCATTAGCGCCAAGCTTTAATCGCGTACTTGCCACCGAGATTTCCAAGTCTTCGGTTAAGTCCGCGCAATTTAATATTGCCGAAAACAAAATCAACAACCTCGATATAATCCGTATGTCGAGTGAAGAGTTCACCATGGCAATGAATGGTGAAAAAGAGTTTTCCCGCTTAAATGGAATCGACCTTAAAAGTTACAACTGTCAAAGTATATTAGTTGATCCGCCACGTGCAGGTTTAGATAAAGACACCACTGATTTAGTGCAAGGGTATGACAACATTATCTATATTTCATGTAACCCAGATACGCTGGAAAGAGATTTGCAGCAACTAACTGAAACTCATACCATCGCGCGTTTTGCCATTTTTGATCAGTTCCCGTATACCCATCATATTGAGTCCGGCGTATTTCTTACGCGCAAGTAAAACATTCATCACAAAAAAAGCAGCTATTTAGCTGCTTTTTTTTCTTTGGTATAGCTTGATGCCCCTTTAGCAATATAACGCAATTGCCAAATAATACGCTCGGTGAGTTGCTCACGCTGTGGCTTAGTGAGATCAAGCGCTTCAGCGCCTGCGTTAAATACTAACGTAACCATTGCTTCTGCTTGTATATACGCATGATTAGCATCACAACCAGTCTCATTTTCTAAATAATGCGCGAGTTCTAGAATAAAGTGCTTAATTTCACGTGCAACTGCCGCCCTGAAAGCTTTTGATGTACCCGAACGCTCTCGCAATAATAAACGGAACTGGTTACTCGACTCATCAATAAACTCCATAAACGTCAACACAGATATATTAATAATACTGCCACCGCTTTCAATTCGACGGCGAGCCTGACGCATCAATTGACGCAACATCAAGCCTGCTTCATCAACTAAGGTTAACCCAAGCTCATTCATATCTTTAAAGTGGCGATAAAAAGATGTAGGTGCAATTCCTGCTTCACGTGCGACCTCACGTAAACTTAGATTAGAAAAGCTATGCTCAGCACTTAGCTGGTTAAAAGCCGCTGCAATTAAAGCCTGTCTTGTCTTTTCTTTTTGTTGTGCGCGAATACCCGACATACGTCCCCCATCTAATTTGCACGCAGTTTACCACAGAAAAAATATTTATGAATTTTGTCGAATTCACTTGATAAAAAGGCCATATAAAACTATTTTAGCGTACAAGTGTACGCTGAGATTTTTAAGAATGAAAAAACCACCTATTATTTGGCTTAATACCCTCTTTTTTACCATCACTTTTTTGGCTGCTGTTACCATCGTGCCTTGGTACGGTTTAGCGTATGGCTACAGTAGCGCAAACTGGATCGCATTTATTGCGTGTATGTTTTATTGCGGTTTATCAATTACTGCCGGTTATCACCGTTTATGGGCGCACAAAACTTATGAAACCCATCCTGTGATTGAGTTTATTTTTGCCATCGGCGGGGCGTTCTCTATTCAAAATAGCGCCTTACATTGGAGTTCAGATCACCGCTTACATCATGGTAAAGTTGATGACGCTGAACACGATCCTTACGCAGCGACTCGTGGGTTTTGGTACAGCCACATTGGTTGGATGCTGCGCGAATATCAAGCACATAGATACAACGACTATGCAAACTGCCGAGATTTACAAAAAAATCGTATTGTAATGTGGCAACATAAACATTATTTGGCGCTTACCCTGATTACCAACTTTGGTATCCCACTAGTGCTTGGTTTGGTGTTTGGCAATGTATGGGGAATGTTACTTCTTGCGGGTTTATTACGTTTAGTACTGAGCCAACACTTCACCTTTTTCATTAATTCACTGGCACATATTTGGGGTTCTCGCCCGTATACGGAATCAAACACCGCCCGCGACAATGGCTTTTTAGCGTTATTCACGTACGGAGAAGGGTATCACAACTTCCATCATATTTTTGCATCTGATTACCGCAATGGTATCCGATGGTGGCATTACGATCCGACAAAATGGCTGATAAAATCACTGTCATTTTTGGGATTAGCCTCAAAGTTACGCAAAACACCGCAAGAGCGAATTGAACGTGCAAAAGCGGCAACTTTAATGGAAAAAACCAAGCGCACCTTGCTTGAAAAGCAAGACAGTCATGTGCAATTAGATAAACTGCAGCACGAATATGAGTTGTTATTAAGTAAAATACAGCACTATTATAAAGTAAGAAAACGCTTACTAGAGATGCGCAAAAACAAAGTGATACAGCAATGTGAGCAATCACAATTGAAAAAGCAGTATAATGACATTAAAGCGTCTTTAATAAACCAACAACAAAACTGGCTGGCGTTAAACAAAGCCTTAATTAAAGGGCTCGCAATAAACTAGTTAAAGGAACACTCTGTGACAAAAAAACAAGCGACTAAAAAACAGTATGATTATGATGCCATTATAATTGGTACTGGCCCTGGTGGTGAGGGTACGGCTATGAACCTTGCGAAAAGTGGCAAGCGCGTAGCGGTTGTTGAAAAACAACCTAAAGTAGGTGGTGGTTGTGCTCACTGGGGTACAATTCCATCAAAAGCACTGCGCCACTCGGTTAGTCGCTTGATTGAGTTTAATTCAAACCCGCTGTTTAATTCACAAGCTCACAGAGAGCGCATGACCTACCCAGATATTTTAGATCATGCGAGTAACGTAATTTCAAAGCAGGTCAATTTACGCACCAGCTTTTATGATCGTAACCGTATTACACTAATTCATGGCGAGGCGAGCTTTGTTGATAAAAATACGATTTCAATTTTAAAAGACGACGGTTCGAGCGAGTCATTATCAGCGCAAACAATTGTCATTGCGACGGGCTCTCGCCCTTATCGCCCTGCTGAAATCGACTTTAATCATAAACGCGTTTACGACAGCGATACCATTTTGGGCCTCAAGCACGACCCTCGTCACATTATTATTTACGGTGCAGGTGTGATTGGCTGTGAGTACGCTTCTATTTTTCGCGGCCTAGGCGCAAAAGTAGATCTCATAAACACCCGTGATCGCCTACTCGCTTTCCTTGA
The DNA here is from genome assembly GCF_057367955.1 of Pseudoalteromonas sp. NS-SX12. Lineage (NCBI taxonomy): Bacteria > Pseudomonadati > Pseudomonadota > Gammaproteobacteria > Alteromonadales > Pseudoalteromonadaceae > Pseudoalteromonas > Pseudoalteromonas sp. NS-SX12. The sequence continues at coordinate 683,749 of NZ_CM170634.1, forward strand.
TGCAGAAACATCTGATTCATTAAGTTACCACTTTTGGAATAGCGGTATTTTAATTCGCCATAACGAAGAGTTTAAAAAAGTAGAAACCCGCGATGATTGCGTCATTATGCATATGCAATCAGGTAAAAAAATGCAAGCTGACTGCCTACTGTTTGCCAACGGCCGAACAGGTAACACCGACAAGCTTAACTTATCAGCGATTGGTTTAAGCTCAGATAGCCGAGGCAATTTGAAAGTAAATGAAAACTATCAAACTGAAGTGGAAAATGTATACGCAGTTGGCGATGTAATTGGTTACCCAAGCCTTGCAAGTGCGGCATTTGATCAAGGTCGAATCGCAGCAGATGCCATCACCACTGGCGAATGTAATAAGAAACTAATTCGTGATATTCCAAGCGGTATTTATACTATTCCAGAAATTAGTTCCGTTGGCCGCTCTGAGCAAGAGTTAACGGCAGCAAAAGTACCTTATGAGGTTGGTCGCGCACAGTTTAAGCACTTAGCTCGTGCACAAATTGCCGGTACAGAAGTTGGTAGTCTAAAAATCCTATTCCATATCGAAACAAAAGAGATTTTAGGTATTCACGTGTTTGGTGAGCGTGCCGCTGAGATCATTCACATTGGGCAAGCAGTAATGGAACAAAAAAATGGTGGCAACACCATAGAATACTTTGTTAATACAACATTTAACTACCCAACCATGGCAGAAGCTTATCGAGTAGCTGCCCTTAACGGATTGAATCGGTTAATTAAATAAAGCAAAAAGGCACTTTATGTCAGGTTTATTACAAACATTCACATAAAGTGCCGCTTTTTTAAACTAATGCTTGAGATCGTGTAAAATTATTGTAAACTTAAAAGCCTAAAAAAATAATAATAGGCTGTTAAGTATGAAAACCCCCACTCTATTACTTGCCTCAGCACTATCTTTGTTTTCTGTAAGCAGTTTTGCGGACTATTCAACTGCAAAGTATTATGAAAAACAGGGAGATGTTGAAAAATATGTGAGCGAACTAACCAAGATTGCAAAACTTGGTCATGTTAATGCGCAATACGATCTCGCAACTGCCTATTTAAATGGTCAAGGCGTCGAAAAAGATATTACCAAAGCCTACGCTTGGTACTTATTAGCTAAAGATTTTGGCCACCCACAAGCGCAAGACAAATATCGCGAATTGCGTAAGCAAGTACCTTCGCGCCGTGAAGCAAAAGAAGCATATATCGACTTAAAAGATAGCTTTGGTAAAAAGCTTCATGATTTACGCTATGCGCCTATTTCAAAGCATACCAATTTCTTTCCTGAGCGCGCTAAATTATTAGAACGTGTAGAACCTGAAATCGATGGCAACACTCGTTCAGCGTCTAAAGCTTGGGTAACAATTGGCTATAATGTCAACGAAAGTGGGGTCGTTGAAGATAGCCGAATTCTAGCATCATTTCCAAAAGGTGTTATCGACGAAGCTGCTTTAGAAGCAGTGAAAAAATGGAAATTCGAGCCAGATGTAAGCCCAACAGGTGAACCGCGTCGCGTATTTGATCTGGTTGCTTCATTTACGCTTGGCTCTGAAAATAGCAAAGTTAAACGTGAATTTGAGCGCGCACTTACTGAATACAAAACCAAGCTTGTCGAGCTTGCAGATAAAGGTAACAGTGTTGCACAAAATCGCTATGCATTAATGTTAGAACACGGTGTACTTGAAAAAGCATCAGAAAACGAGCATATCGATTGGTATTACAAAGCCGCTATTAATGGCAATCATGATGCACAAATGCGCTTAATGCACTGTTTTGAAAATGGTGAAGGTTGCCAACCTGATGAAGAAAAAGCATTTAACTGGTTACAACGTGCTTCAGAGTCAGGCAATGAACGCGCGCAATATCAACTAGCACGTATCATGCTAAATTACGGCAGCATTCATTATGATGTTGAAACCGCTGCTGAAATGCTAAAAACCGCAGCGCATAGCCAGTATTTACCGGCAATGATCGAATATTCTCGCTTACTTGCGTTTTCTGACGTTGCTGAGTTACGTGACGCACAAAGTGCAATTAAATATGCAGAGTTAGCGCGTGCGGTTGATAATAATCACCCAGTGCTATTATCAGTACTTGGTAGCGCGCACTCTGAACTAGGCCGTGTACAAGAAGGTCAAGTGTTACTGCAACAAGCACTGAATGAAGCGAATAATCGTAGCTGGCCAGCGCAAAACTACATTAAGTTAATTGAACTTAGTGAAGCATCAATGATGGCTGATACTACATCTGATTCTTACTAAGCTTATCGGCGAGCCGAGTTGGCTCTGGTAAACGATATTTAGTAACACATTGAAGAGCAAGCTGTAAAGCTTGCTCTTTTGTTATTAAGTGACCAGGCGAAACAAAAAGCGGCTTCACCTTATCCCGTGAACGCACGACATAACCACTCTTTTTATCATTAATCACCAAATCTGAAATCGACCCTTTAGTTAACTCCGGCTCATCAAATTTACCAACCAAACAGCTTTTCGCAATGCCTAGTGTCGGTACATTTAAAATAACGCCTATATGACTCGCTACTCCGAGCCCTAACGGATGCGCAATACCCTGACCATCAAACATTAAAACATCAGGTAAGGTTTTGAGTTGCGCAAGCGCACTTAGTATTGCACCACCTTCTCGAAAGCTTAATACACCAGGAATATATGGAATTACGGTCGGCGCTTCATATACAGTCAGCTCAACCATTTCTAGACTAGGAAAGCTGAGCACCACAATGGCAGCTCGTGTTGTTTTACCCTTGTTAGGAAATGCAACATCAATACCCGCAATGTATCGCACAAGGTTTTGCATTGGTGTTAATTTAACTTTAGCAGCTAATTCTTGTTGAATTAACTTCGCATTGGCAACGCTGCCAGGCCAAGTAATAGAATCTGTAATCGCCATAAAGAAAAAGCCTTGCTAGTGCAAGGCTCTGTACATTATTTGTTGTGGTACTGTTTACTTAGTTCACCTACCGAGTTGATAAACACTCCAGCGTTTTCAGGGTCAACTTCTGGTGTAATACCATGGCCTAAGTTAAATACATGACCAGTTCCGTCACCATAGCCCTCTAGAATGCGCTGTACTTCTTGACGAATACGCTCAGGCGTACCATGAAGCATTGCAGGATCCATATTACCCTGTAGCGCTACTTTATCACCGATACGACGACGCGCGTCAGCAATATCAACAGTCCAATCAAGGCCTACTGCATCACAACCTGTTGCTGCGATCGCTTCTAGGTTTAAACCGCCATTCTTAGTGAATAGAGTAACAGGTACTTTACGACCATCGTTTTCACGAATTAACCCATCTACAATTTTCTGCATGTAAGTTAATGAGAACTCTTTGTAATCGCGCGGCGATAATACACCACCCCATGAATCAAAAATCATCAGCGATTGCGCACCGGCTTTAACTTGTGCGTTAAGGTAACTAATAACTGAATCAGCAAGCTTATCGAGTAGCATGTGCAAAATCTCAGGCTCTGAGAAAGCCATTTTTTTAATTTTGCCAAATGTTTTACTGCTACCACCTTCAATCATATAAGTCGCAAGTGTCCAAGGCGAACCTGAGAAACCAATTAACGGTACTTCACCTTTTAATTCACGGCGAATTGTACGCACGGCATTCATCACATAGCCCAGTTCATCTTCTGGATCTGGAATAGGTAGATTAGCAACATCGGCCATTGACTGAATTGGACGTTCAAATTTAGGACCTTCACCTGTTTCAAAGTATAAGCCTAAACCCATCGCATCAGGGATCGTCAGAATATCACTGAAAAGAATCGCTGCATCCAGTGGATAACGACGTAGTGGCTGAAGCGTTACTTCACACGCTAATTCAGCATTTTTACATAAGCTCATAAAGTCGCCAGCTTGCGCGCGTGTTGCACGGTATTCTGGTAAATAACGTCCAGCCTGACGCATCATCCATACTGGAGTTTGATCTACAGGTTGTTTAAGTAGCGCACGTAAATAGCGATCGTTCTTTAATTCACTCATGGTAGTGTAAAACCTAAAAAATAAAACTGCGCGAATTGTATCATTTAGAACGCTAACTAACTATGCGAAAGATCAAGCGCTAACGCTTTAAATGCGTAATTATTCATCTTTTTACCCTTATTTTGCTATTAATCGCCTATTTTTGAAATTTAACGTTGTTAAAATGAAAATAGTTTGTTATAAAATAGATACAAAAATAAGAACTTGAATTAATCAAGTCAGAAAAAGTTTTATAACCACCCTATTGGGTGGTTTTTTCTTTTTATGCACATTGAAAATAAAGAACTTTTTCTAAGCACAAAATAGCATATTAAAAATCCTCATAACTATCAGCAACTTAATCTAATCTTAATTAAATATGTTAAAAATCAGTTGACCTTTCATCAAGATTTCATTGTTATAGCTATTAGATTGAAGTAAAGGGACAAATATATGCTTACGAGATTAGAAAAAGCCAAAGAAGAATGGGGTGGAGCTCACTCGGCAATCGATAACTGGTTGCAAGAGCGTCAAGATTTACTCGTAATTTACTGTAAGCTTGCTGGTTTACCTCCCTATGAACGAAGCGACCAAGCGCTACCGCAAAAGTCTGAAATACTTGAGTTTTGTCAGATTCTGATGGACTACCTATCTGCGGGTCATTTTGAGATTTACGATAACTTAGTGAAGGCATGCGCTGAAAAAGGCCCTGAAAGCCTTAAACTTGCACAATCGCTTTATCCGCAAATTTCAGCTTCAACAGATATAGCACTTAGCTTTAACGATGATTACGCCAACGCAAAAGAAAAAAGCTTAATGCCTAAGTTTGACGAAGACCTTTCAACATTAGGTCAAGTTCTTGAGCAACGCTTCGAACTTGAAGATGAGCTTATTGAGAATCTATACACTCATCACAGTGAATAAGTGGCGTTAATTAACGCCATTTTAATTTCTGCAGATTAGCCCGAACAAACAAGTGTTGAAGCTATTATCAATAAGCTTCTCAGCATCCAAAATATTTGCCTGCTCGTGACTTAAGTAAAGCACTGTATTAATAAGGCTTTGTTGAATATGCATTGCAATAAAGTCAGTTGGCAAAGCCACAAAGTTACCTTGCTGTTTTTGCAATTCAATATACTCAGTCAAAAAATAAAAGACACTATTCAAAACACCTTGTTTAAAGTCCATTTCAAGCCATGGACTAGCATAATAAATAGTAAAAAATGAAAACTTTTCTGGATTATCAAGCCCCCATTTTATTACGCTTCGCCACACACTTAATGCCTGCTCATTACTATTGATTGCGTTACTTAACTGTAAACTTGCCACCAACTCCTGCTTCAGACTTAAATACAGAGCTTCTACTAACACCTTCTTATTTTCAAAGTGATGAAATAACGTTCCCGTCGCTACACCAGCATGCTTTGCAATGCTCGCGGTCGATGTTTCAGAGATACCTTGTGCAACAAATAATGTTAATGCCGCGTCCAGTAAGTTTTGTTTTTTTGAGTTACCCATTTAACGTACAAACAACTTTGTTAATAATGACTTTGCCAATCCCTTAAATTTTAAAATAAGCTTAACGCGCGGTAACCATAATGATGTTTTTAATACTGTACGCTTATGGCAAAACGTTTCAAACCCTTCACGACCATGGTAATTACCAACGCCCGACTCCCCTATTCCACCAAATGGTGCATCATCAGCCCCCACATGCATTAAGGTATCATTAATACATACGCCGCCACTGTGTGTTTGCTGCAAAATCTGATTAATTGCCAACTTGTCCTTGGACATAATATAAAGTGCCAATGGACGCGCTTTGCTATTGATATAGTTTATCGCTTCGCTAAGTTCACTGTAGACAATTACGGGCAGCACAGGTCCAAATATTTCATTCTGACAGGCCAGCATTTGCTCATTCACATCAACTAGTAATTGTGGTGGCATAATGCGATTTTGCACGTCAATTTCATAGCCTTTAGGCGATAACACCCGAGCGCCTTTACTTTTTGCGTCATCTAACAATGCTTGCAGTCGTTCAAACTGCGCTAAATTGATAACGGCACCGTACTCATCATTGAACTTATCAACATCATATAAAGCAGCGAATCTTTCTAAATAAGTCTGACAAAATGCTAAATGCTGAGATTGTTCAACAAGCACGTAATCAGGCGCAACACAAATTTGACCCGCATTAACCGATTTACCAAGAATAATCGCATCAGCCGCCTTTTCTAAATCAGAATCAGGCGTAATCACTACCGGAGATTTTCCGCCAAGCTCCAAGGTATTCGGTATTAATCGTTCGGCACACGACTTTGCCACTAAGCGCCCGACAGACGTCGAGCCAGTAAAAAACACATGATCAAAAGGAAGCTGAGTAAATTTAGCGGCGACATCAGGCCCACCCTCAATAATCGTCACGCTATCGCTTAGCGATGAAAAAATCTTACGTAATACCTGATTAGTAAATGGCGTATATTCGCTCAATTTAACCATTACTTTATTACCAGCCGCCAACGCCGTTGCAATTGGCCCAATACTTAAAAATACAGGGAAATTCCAAGGCACAATTACACCCACCACACCTTTAGATTGTTTGTGAACATAAATGGATGATGGCGCGAGCAGCAAACCGGCACTGCGCCTTTCTGGTTTTAACCATGTTTTTAAGTGCTTTAAGGTATAATTAAGATGCTGAACACTCGGTAATATATCCGCCATCAAACTATCAAAATCAGGGCGCTTTCCATAGTCTCGGTTTAATGCAACTAGCAAACTTTGTTGGTTTTCAATCAGCGCATTTTTCAAGCTATTAAGTAGGGTTTTACGCTCAATTAAACTTGGCTGTTTATTAGTAAGGTATTGTTGTTTTAGTGTTGAAAATGATGCTTCAAGATCAATTGCATTAACATCTTGTTGTGCTGATGCGTCGACAGACTCAAGGTTAACTGGGTGTGAGGTGGATGAATTCATAAAACGTCTAAACCTAATAAAAAACCGACTGATTAGTCAGTTTAATTTAGAGCAATAATTCAGCAAAGGCAAATAAAAAAGCCACCCGACTTGGGTGGCTTTTTAAAACTGGTAATTAAAATTACTCAGAAGCAGCTTCTTTTTCAGCTTCAGGCTGAACTACTTTTAAAAGCTCAACTTCAAAAATTAGCGTTGAGTTTGCAGGGATCTTACCAAGATCACGCTCGCCGTACGCAAGTTCAGAAGGGATAAAGAACTTGTACTTTGAACCTTCTGCCATAAGTTGAACACCTTCAGTCCAACCTTTAATAACGCGATTTAGTGGGAAAGTAATTGGCTCACCGTGAGAGTAAGAGCTATCAAACTCAGTACCGTCAATTAATGTACCTTTATAGTGAACTTCAACAGTATCTGTTGCTAACGGCTTCTTACCTTCACCTTCAGAAAGAACTTGATACTGAAGACCTGAATCAGTTGTTACAACGCCGTCTTTTTTGCCGTTTTCAGCTAAGAAAGCAACGCCTTGTGCTTTAACTTCTTCAGCTTTTGCTTGCGCCGCAGCTTGCTGCTTTTCAGCAACTTCAGTATTTAGTTTCGTTAGAAGCTCTTTAATTTCGTCTTCTGTTAGCTGTGATTTACCCGCTAGAGACTCTTCTAAACCAGCAACGATAAGTGCTTTATCTAGTTCAAAACCAACTTCAGTTTTACCTTCTAGATCTTTCTTAACAAACTCACCGATTGAAGCGCCAAGGCCATATGCTTGTTTTTGTACTTCGGTCTCTAATTTTACTTCAGCTTTCGGTGCTTCTTTATTACATGCAGCAAGTGCAAGCACTGATGCAGCAACAAATGAAAGTTTAAATACTTTTTTCATCTTTTTCTCCGGCAAATAAAATGCCTTTTATCTACAATTATCTAAGTTAAAATTAAATGAGTTACATGATAGGCTGACAAACATCGATGTAAAACACAAATAATGACGACAAAGACGTTAACCTGAGACAACGCCGATAATTATTATCTGTAACTACCTTGTTCTCAAAACTCGTCCTAGTCTAACCTCTCACAGTCTAAGAGTTAAGGAAAATTAGATTAAAAATGAAGCCATTTAGTATAACTTTATTAATTTTTATCCTATTTACCTTAACGGCGTGCGATAACAACGATGTGGTACCAAACAATGCGCAAGAACATGCTGTACAAGGCAGTTACGCAGCGGCTCTTAATTCCAATGGCAGCCTTGCAGTTGTCTCCTCTATCAATCATGGCATTTCAGTATGGAATTTGAATGACAATGCATTGCTTTACCAATGGAGCCACCAACAAAGCGAAGACAACCTCGTTCTCGCTATAGACATTAGTGACGATAATAAGTTCGCTGTTACAGCAGACCGCACTAATTTTGCTGTCTGGAGCTTAGAAAATGGTGAGAATATCGGCTTTTGGAAAATTCAAGAATCGAGCATTCGCGATATAGCCGTTAGCAATAACGGTCGTTACGTGCTTTATGGACGAGGTGACGGAAAAGTAATTCATATCGATCTAACTACTGGTCGCAGAATCGAATTTTTGGGTCACACCGAAAAAATTAACGCCGTCGATTTATCACCCAATGGCTATTACGCGCTAACTGGTGCAAATGACTACACCGCATATTTGTGGGATACCCGCAGCGCACAGGTAGTTCACCGTTTTAATCATCCAAGTCGCGTAACCCAAGTAAGTTTAGACCGAGAAGGCCGCAGAGCCTTTACCGCCGACAGTAAAAAACAAGCAAGTGTATGGAACTTACAAACAGGCGAACAAATTAGTAACCTGCAATTCAGAGCGCGACAAAAAGTATTTAGCGCTGTGCGCTTTAGCCCTGATGCTAGTCAACTACTCACAGGTTCGCCGGCTCGCACCATTGCATTATGGGATGCAAACTCAGGAAAAGAGCTACAAACATGGCAAGTAGCACCGCGCAAAGACTCGCGCCCAAAATCAGCAGTAGTATATGACATCGCTTTTAGCGATAATGGGCAGATTATCAGTGAAAGTTCTAACGGTTTATCTGAAACATGGCAAATGAACAAATAACCAGTCTTGAAGCGCGTATTACCGAACTTGAAACAAAGGTAGCGTACCAAGATGAAACTATCGACATTTTAAATGACGAGCTAAAGCAGCATCAAATGGCGATGGCAAAAATGACCCGTCAAATTGAGTTGGTAGGTGAAAAGCTAAAAGAAATTAAACCGTCTTCGGTAGTCGGTGAAGAGCATGAAACCCCGCCACCGCATTACTAAATTGACGTTAAGCCTGATCACTCAGGCTTAAATACACCAATTACTTGTTCAAACTGGCGTGTAGACGCTTGAACTTGGCCTTCAGCCTGCGTCATCGTATGACCACATTCAACACACTCTACTTTTTCAACATCCATTTCTTTGTATAGCATCATGGTATCTTGCTTTTTACACTCTGGGCAGGTTGCGCCTGCGATAAAACGTTTTTTCTGTTTCATGGTTTTCAAATTAATCACAATGTTGATAAAGCGATTTTAACAAACAACACTGATTACTTGATATACTAGCGCAAGAAAAGTTTTCAAAAATGCTTACTAAATGATTCAAATCTCTAATCTAGAATTACTGCGTGGTGGCAAGCCACTATTAAAAAATACCAATGCAACCTTATTTGCGGGCCACAAAGTAGGTCTTGTTGGCAATAATGGCTGTGGTAAATCAAGCCTGTTTGCACTTATTCGCAATGAGCTATCACCAGATATGGGCGAATGTAGTATTCCTAAAGAGTGGCGTATTGCATCAGTAAAACAAGAAACGCCCGGATTAGATATTTCAGCACTAGAGTATGTGCTGCAAGGTTACGAAGAGTATTACGCACTGCGAGAGCAGCTTCATGTAGCCGAACGTACCAACGACGGGGCAAAACAAGCTGAACTTCACCTCGCTTTAGAAGAACTGCAGGCTTATCACATTGAAGCCAAAGCAGGTGAGTTATTGCATGGTCTAGGCTTTTCGCAGCAGCAAATTTCTCTGCCGGTAAAATCATTTTCGGGTGGTTGGCGCATGCGCTTAAACCTTGCCCAAGCGTTATTACAAGAAGCAGATTTACTACTGCTGGATGAGCCAACCAACCACTTAGATTTAGATGCGGTTTACTGGCTAGAAAAGTTTTTGAAAACCTACCCAGGTACATTAGTGCTAATATCACACGACCGTGAATTCTTAGATGCTATTGTCAGCGAAATCTGGCACGTTTATCAGCAGCAAATTCACACTTACAAAGGTAACTACAGCCAGTTTGAGCGCATTAAGGCTGAAAAACTAGCTCAGCAGCAAAGTAACTTTGAAAAGCAACAAGAGCAAATAGCGCACTTAGAAAACTTTATTCGCCGCTTTAAGGCCAAAGCCAGCAAAGCCAAACAAGCGCAAAGTCGTGTTAAAGCACTCGAGCGAATGGAAAAACTGGCGCCAGCACATATCGACTCGCCATTTAACTTTAGTTTTAAAGAGCCACCCAGCTTACCAAACCCACTTATTTCTTTAGAAAAAGTGAAAGCGGGTTATGGCGATGTCACCATTTTACAAGACATCAAACTAAACCTTGTTCCAGGTAGCCGCATTGCGCTACTCGGTAAAAACGGCGCGGGTAAATCAACGTTAATCAAATTATTAGCAGGCGAGTTAAACGCGCAATCAGGCGAATTTGTGCACCACCAAGGCTTGCGTATTGGTTACTTTGCGCAGCATCAACTCGAATCGCTCGACCCAAGTGCATCGGCCATTTTGCATTTGCAACGTCTGGATAACAAAGCGACAGAGCAAGAACTAAGAGACTTTCTTGGTTGCTTTGCGTTTCATGGCGACAAAGCGCTTGAGCCTGTAGCGCCATTCTCTGGTGGCGAAAAAGCGCGTTTAGTACTGGCATTATTGGTGTATCAAAAACCTAACATCTTGCTACTCGATGAACCAACCAACCACTTAGATCTTGAAATGCGTCATGCTCTCGTAATGGCACTGCAAGGATTTGAAGGGGCAATGGTTACGGTATCGCACGATCGTCATTTATTAAAAAACACTTCAGATCAGTTTTATTTAGTGGATAGCGGTCAAGTAACTCAACTTGGTTACGAGATTGAAGATTACTACGCATGGCTTGCCAACAAAGACGTTGCTAAAACACCTGAAAGTGATACAGCGCCAGTTGAAAGCAAACCTAACAAGGTGCAAAACCGCAAAGAACAAAAACGCCTTGAAGCTGAATTTAGAAAACAAATGCAGCCATTAAAGCGTGAAATTGAAAAACTTGAAAAGCAGTTAGAAACAGTTAGTGATGCGCTGCAAAACGTTGAAAGCGCGCTAGCGGACGCCAGCATCTATCAAGATGAAAATAAGGCAGAACTTAATAAACAGCTAGCGGAACAGGCCAAACTTGCGCCACAGCTCATTGAGATTGAAGAAAGCCTGCTTGAAAAGCTCGAAACACTTGAACAAGAGGAAGCTGACTTTGCAGCCCAATTTGCAGAGTAGCAACCTCTGGCAGTTTGCTTTGCAGTATTATAGTAAAAGCGTGCGTAGCCGCGTGCTTTTACAGCTGCAAGATAAATACGCTGCCAATATCAATTTGTGCTTACTACTTAAATACCTCTCGCAACAAAACATAATCGTAAGCACCTCAACCATTGCCGTATTACATGCACACGTTACGGAATTTAGCCAAAACTACACGCAGCCGCTTCGCCAAATACGAGCCAACTTCAAACAGTCGTTGCAAACAATGGAAAATTACTCAGTATTGCGAACCCATATGCTCAATGCCGAGTTAGAGCTTGAAAAGCAAGAGCAGCAATTGCTAGTAGACGCCTTTAATCGCGCAACAACAAGCGATTCATTTCCTTCCTGCCCGCTTAAATACTACCTAGAAAACATTTTAGCAGTGCCAAAAACTGACCTAGATCAAACATTAACTCAACTTGCGTAACACGCGTAAATACGCGGGATAAATATTGATCTAAGTCATGATCATTATGCTCACCTTATTCTATTCTCTTTCGTGTTGACGTTAGAGGAGAAACACAATGAGCAATTTATTTAGAGACTTTTTCCAGGACCCTGTGCTCTTTTTATCATTTGGCATTTTAGGTGTTGTTATTGTTCTTTGCCTTTTCTACGTAGGCTTCTTTATCAATAAGATTAAGAACGATCAGCCTAGCGAGTCATAACCAGTTTTATAAAATTTGATAATGTGGGCTTTGGCCGGCATTTGAAAAACCCTGTTAGAATTAAGCACGACGCACTAAAGCATCAAACTAGGCAACTAGTTTGGTGCTTTATTTTTTCTAATACCAATTTGGATAATTAAGAGCTCTAGTGTGAGGCAATAAAACCGCACTGGTAGCAAGGCAATCACTTCGCTGTAAAGCTGCGCTACATGAAAAACTTTAATGCGGTTAGCAACAGATTTAATGCCTCAAAATGAATAATTATAATTGCGAATTGGTATGATACACTGAGCAAATATTTTTCTTTTGTACACAGCCATGGATCAAAACTTTAAGCCAGCTTGGTGGATGACCAATCGGCACGCACAAACCATTTTACCGCGCTTTTTTCGCCCAAACCTTACCGTTGATTACAATATTGAAGAAATCACTACGCCCGATCACGACTTTCTGCAACTGCTCTGGAGTTCTCAGCATATTGCTGCCGACGACAAACCGTTAGCAATTGTGCTGCATGGCTTAGAAGGAAATATTGATAGCTTCTACGCTAAAGGCATGATGAAAGCCTTAACTTTAGCCGGTTTTGATGTTGTGTTATTACACTTTAGAAACTGTGGACAAAAAGCTAATTTGCAGGCACGCGCCTATCACAGCGGCGAAACCAGCGATTTGCATTTTTTAGTTAATATATTAAAGCAACGCTTTCCAAGTAAGCCATTAATGGCTGTTGGCTTTTCACTCGGTGGCAATGTACTAACCAAGTACCTAGGTGAGTATGAAGACGAATGTCAGCTAGATGCCGCAGCCGTTGTTTCAGCCCCGTTTGCCTTAGCATCATCATGTAAAGTGATTCAAAAAAGTTGCTTTAAGCTTTATCAAAAATATTTATTGGATAGGCTAAAAAAGTCCACAGCAAGAAAGCTTGATAACATTAAAGAATCAATTAATTTAACGGCAAAGCAACTAGAAAACATTTACGATTTATGGGAATTCGACAATAAAGTAACAGCCCCATTACATGGTTTTATAGATGCGGCCGATTACTACCTAAAATCAAGCGGCAAACAGTATTTAAAACGCATCACAACTCCCACTTTAGTGATTCATGCAAAAGATGACCCTATGTTGTCACAAGAAGCTATTCCGCAAAAAGAAGACGTAAGCAACGCAGTTAAACTAATGGTTTCCAAGCAAGGTGGACATGTTGGCTTTATAAGCGGTAAAAACCCATTTAAACCAATTTTTTGGCTAGAGCAGCAAGTTCCCCATTTTTTCCAGCAACAACTTTTAGGCAAATTAAAATGATCGTTCCGATTGAACAAATTGACCCAGATACTCTGACTAATTTAATTAAAGAGTTTGTTCTGCGAGAAGGCACTGACTACGGTGAAGAAGAGGCAGCACTCAACTTAAAAGTTGAGCAAGTGAGAGCACAGCTCAAAAGTGGCACAGCGGTATTAGTGTTTTCTGAATTACACGAAACGATTAATATTATGCCAGCCAGTGACTTTGAATCACACCCAGATTATGAATAGAAAAGGCAGCGCCTTTTCTATTTTTTAACTTTTCACTTTCTTACTCACAACTTTCGATTACCAACAGCTCTCAACATTTCTATCGCGATTCTATTGCTTTACTCATTAAAGCAAGCACAATAAAGAAAACAACGACACAGAATCCACTATGAAATATCTAATAAAAACAAGCTTAATCGCAAGTGCCATAATGGCAACCTTCACAGCAGGTGCAACCCAATACACAGCATCAGAAAAAGCAGTAAAACTCGCACAAGAGAACTTATTAATCGACACCCATATCGATGTACCTTACCGCATTTACCACAAATGGGATGATGTCTCAAAAGCCACGGAAGGTGGTGATTTTGACTATCCTAGAGGTGTAAAAGGCGGTTTAAATGTGCCTTTTATGTCGATTTACATTCCAGCAAACCTCGAATTTGAAGGCAAAGGGAAAAGTTATCAACTAGCCAATCAATTAATTGATGGCATGGAAGCATTAGCACAACGTGCACCGGATAAATTTGCTATTGCAACCAGTACTGCCGACGTTGAAGCACAGTTTAAGCAAGGATTAATGTCACTTGCTATGGGCATGGAAAACGGCTCGCCAATGGAAGGGGAAATGGCAAACCTAAAGCATTTCTTTGACCGTGGTGTGCGTTACATTACCCTTGCGCACTCACAAAGCAACCATATTTCTGACTCGTCCTATGATATTCGTCGTAAGTGGAAGGGGTTAAGCCCGTTTGGCAAAGATCTAGTAAAAGAAATGAATAAAATCGGCATGCTGATTGATGTTTCGCATATTTCAGACGATGCGTTTTATCAAGTTATGGAATTATCGGAAGTGCCAGTGATTGCATCGCACTCATCACTGCGTAAATATACGCCGGGTTTTGAGCGCAATATGGATGACAAAATGCTGCTTGCTCTCAAAGAAAACGGCGGTGTTATTCAGATTAACTTTGGTTCAAGCTTTGTAACCTCTGCAGCGGGTGCTTGGGGCGATAAAATGAAAGCAGCACGCAAACAAGCCAAAGAGACTTTCGGCGAAAATAGTTCACAAGTAAAAGATTTCAGAAAAGCATACAGTGCTAAAAACCCATACCCGTTTGCAAGTTTAGAGCAAGTGCTGAATCATATTGACCATGTAGTAAAACTAATTGGCATTGATTACGTCGGTATTGGTTCTGACTACGACGGCGTTGGCGACTCACTGCCGATCGGTTTGAAAGACGTAGCAAGCTACCCTAACCTAGTGCAAGGTTTATTAGATCGCGGCTACTCTGATAAAGATATTATTAAGTTATTAGGCGGTAACACAATGCGTGTTTGGCGCGAAGCCGAAAGCTACGCTAAAAAGCACTAACGCTTATAAATGTTAGGCGGCATTGTGTCGCCTGACTTTCTCAGCAAGTGTTAAAACAGGAAGTGAACATTTTGAATAGCAACTTTGAAGCACTCTCATTAACACTGCAACAAGCTATTTTAGCGACGCTTTTACAATACCCGAATTGCAAACTCAACGCGCTTTTTAACCAATTAAAGCAACAAAAGCTACTACACACCCTAGATTCAAACCCAGAGCAAAACCTGTTTAAGCAAAACTTTCTGGTAATGAATGCCCTATTCAACCTTCAACATGATGCAAAAGAGTTAGGGTATAGTTTAATTATTGAGTCAATCAATATAAGGCTTGTTAAGTATCAAGAAAACCAAGTTACAAGTCATAACCCTACGCTGTCAGAGTATTATTTAAACTTTAACAATATCGCTATCTCAAACGATGAAATAAACCAGTTACTGGATAACTTTTGGCAGTACTACGCTGAACATAGCACAATAACATCAGATGATTTAACTACAGCATTTAACACGCTTGGCTTAGCTCGTGACGCTAATTTGAAACAGGTAAAGCGTGCTTGGTATAAAATCGCACTCGCATCACATCCAGATAAACAAAATAACCAGCATACTAGTGACTACATTAGAGCAAACCATGCCTATCAGTTACTGGTAAAACATTTCACGCAAAGTAAGTAACTCTGATGCAGCTAATACCCATTGAGCCTGAAAAGCTTCCTTTAGCTCTTTTACTCGAAGCCGATCCAAACATTGAAAAAGTACAGGCATATTTAGCAAATGGCATCTGCTTTGCCGCAGTTATCGATAATACTGTAACTGCTGCTTGTATCTTTCAACGACGCTCACACACCTCTATTGAACTAATGAATATTGCGGTGCAGCCAACTCATCAAGCACAGGGGATCGGTTCTAAGTTGCTGGCATATGCGATTGCCGAGATAAAATACAAAGGCGTTGAAATTATTGAATTAGGCACTGGAACTTTTGGCCATCAACTTAGCTTTTATCAAAAATTAGGGTTTCGTGTTGAAAGTGTGATTAAAAACCACTTTTTAGACAACTATCCTGAGCCAATTTTCGAAAATGGAATTCAGCATAAAGATATGCTCAGACTAACGCTTTATTTGAAAGGTATTTCATAGAAAATTAATAGTTTGCGACTTAATGAATTCAACTTAACGCGATACTAAGCGCCAATGATATTTGCCGCAAAGCTAAAAGCGTTAAATATAAAGGGGTTATTTCTAGAGAAGAAAACTATCTAAATAAACTGAAAAGTTGAATTATTAAGAAATGGTTGCGGGAGCCGGATTTGAACCGACGACCTTCGGGTTATGAGCCCGACGAGCTACCAGGCTGCTCCATCCCGCGTCAGAATGGTTCACGAACGTGAACAAGCCTTAGAAGTTTTAATTCATTCTAAAAGAATTGGCTACCAAAGAGTTGGTTGCGGGAGCCGGATTTGAACCGACGACCTTCGGGTTATGAGCCCGACGAGCTACCAGGCTGCTCCATCCCGCGCCTGTATTCTTAAGCTTTGCTGCTTAAGTGAGGCGCTATAATAAGGATTTATGACAGTTATGCAAGTTTTTTCTTTTAAAAACTGTTTAACCGCTCAAATTAGCATCAACGCTTATGCGGTTTGATCATTTCTTGCCAAGGGTAACTTTGATCGCCCGTAATAATAAAGTCAGGGTTTTCAGTCGTTTCGCGCTGGTTATAGGTAATAGGATTGAATTCCGCATCAAAAAGCTTACCACCTGCCATTTCCACAATTATTTGTGATGCGCCAGTGTCCCACTCTCCAGTTGGCCCTATTCGCATAAAAGCATCAGCACGTCCTTCAGCGATTGCACACGCTTTTAATGAGCACGAACCTAATGGCAAAGTATCAAACTCTGAGTCAATGTACTGACTTACCGTTGCAATATTTTGTCGCCTACTCACAGCTAACTTTAATTGAGATTGCTTTTGAACTTGCAGCTGAACATCTTCGCCATTTTCACGTTTAAATGAACCAACACCTTGCATCGCCCAATATGTAACCCCTTCGGTTGGCCAAAAAATAACGCCAAACACCGGTTTATTGTTTTCAACAAGCGCAATATTTACTGCAAAGTCACCACTTTTAAGCACAAACTCACCTGTGCCATCTAGCGGATCGAGCAGCCAGTATCGCTGCCACGATTCACGGTCAGAAAGCGCAGGAATTGGCGTTTCTTCGGACATAATCGGGATATCTGGTGCTAGCGCTTTTAAACCCGCTAATAGCACCTCATTTGCCGCTAAATCTGCTTTTGTTACAGGCGTGTTATCTGACTTTTCACATAGTTGAATGTCATCTTGATGGTATACATCTAAAATAGCGTCGCCTGCTTGTCGCGCTATTTCAATACAAGGCTCAATAAATTCTTTCATTCGGTACTACTGTAAATTAAATTAAGATAAATACTGTTTTGCTAATAATAGTGCAGCAACGCTGCGCGCTTCGGTAAAGTCGGTTTGCTGTAATAGTGTTTGCCAATCGCTTAACGGCCACTTAACAACTTCAAGTGGTTCAGGTTCATCCCCCTCTAACTTCTCGGGGTATAAATCTTGCGCCAACAATATGTGCATTTTGGCGTTAAAATAACTCGGAGCTAACGATACTAACTTTAGCTCAGCAAGTTGCTTTGCACCAAATCCAGCCTCTTCTTTTAGCTCACGATTACCAGCTTGCACCGCTGTTTCACCAGGATCAATTAGACCTTTTGGGAACCCGAGTTGATAGTCATGGGTACCTGCACAGTACTCTCGCACTAATATTAGATTATTTTCACTATCCACAGGCACTACAAGCACCGCACCTCGGCCTCCGCCTTTTACCCTTTCATATTGCCTTTTAACGCCGTTTGAAAAAGTTAAGTCCATCGCTTCTACCGTAAACAATTTACTGTGCGACACCTCGGTAACATTTGTAATTTGGGGGAGTGTTAATCCTTTATTCTCGGCCATCTTGAAACTCTGTTAAACTACAGTCTAAATTTATAATAAAACTTTTAAACTAAAAAACCTATGTTAAATTGGCAGGAAATCGATACCGTTTTATTTGATATGGACGGCACATTATTAGACCTTCATTTCGATAACCATTATTGGCTTGAACTAATCCCACAAAAACTTGCAGAAAAACACGGTATCACTAAACAACAAGCGTTTGCACAGCTGTCAGAAAAATACCAACAAGTGGAAGGACAAATACAGTGGTATTGCTTAGATTATTGGCAGCAGGAACTCGATTTGCCAATTGTCGAGCTAAAGCAAGAAATTAAGCACTTAATTAGCATTCGAGAAGACGTGCCTGACTTTTTAAAAGCGCTTAAAGAAGCCGGAAAAAAACTTATTTTACTGACCAATGCGCATCCAGATAGCCTGTCACTCAAAATTGAACAAACAGCTTTTGATGTGCATTTAGATGCGCTTATTTCAACCCATGAGTTTGGCGTAAGTAAAGAATCTCAGCGCTTGTGGCAACAAGTGGAGCAACAGCTTGGCTTTGATAAAACCAGAACTTTGTTTGTAGATGACAGCTTGCCTGTGCTTGATGCGGCAAAACAGTTTGGTATTAAACACCTTCTTGCAGTTGCAAACCCAGATTCCACCAAAGCAATCCGCACTATTGATAACTACTTATCAATTGAAGACTACCGCACTTTACTGCCGATAACTTAACTCATAAAAAAGGCCGCATTAGTGGCCTTTTTGTACTCTTTAATTTGTTTTATAACTTACGCTGGGTAGCGAGCCTCTAAGCCTTTGTATACCAGCTCAGCAAAGTTCTCTTGATTAATGTCGAGTGATTTAACTACTTCAACTAAGTGTTCGTTATCTTCTTGACCGTTCCACACTTTAATGTAGCTGCCATCTTTATAGCCATGATCTTGGCGGAAAAAGTTAAGTGTGTTTTTACCAACATAACCACGATATAAATCGTCGATATCCATACCAATTTGCGCCATACAACCGGCAAATGCAGCCGCATCAAATGTCTTGTTTGCTACGGCACTTGCAGCAAGTAGTTCTAGTGTTTGCTTAAAATCATCAGCTTGAGTCGGCTTTTCTAGTTCAGCAGTTAATTGCTCTGCTAACTCTTGGTAACTTGTTTCGCCATCGATTCGAAGCGATAAACCAAAGTGGAAAATATCTACCAGCTCAAGAATTACTTGTTCAGTGTCAGGTGTTTGTTTCTTCCACCACTTCCAACCGTAGTGGTCTAGCATTTCAGCACACTCAACCCAAATCGCACGATACCACTCAAATCCCTGATTAAACCACTCGGCATGGACTTTAGTATTCATCGCGTTTTGCATTTCTAGCATAGTGCAAATTTTGTTTACATTGGCAGACATAATCTTTCTCTAAAATTAAATTGGGCTTAGTGTATCAAAAAGCGATTACTGTCTCAGCTCAAAATCACACTGTGATTTCTTCACATAACGCGCATCAAAGGTTTCACCCGTATTAAATTCAAGGCGCATTGATGACAAATCAAAACGAGAGTGTGGGTAGCGGTCAATCCACTGCATAGTGGCTTGGCAAATTTCCTCTAACTTATAGATACGAAAGGTATCAACCACAACAACCGCCTGCTCAGGCTCAAGGTAACTGCGCACAATATTTTCACTCCACGCAGTTTGTGAGTAGTTTTGCGTTAAAAAATAAGTCAGATCAGAATTATCTAATCCCGAACCTAAAGCGCTCACTTTGTTGCTGGCTTTTTGAGCGAATTGTGTAAGTGACTGACCACTATTAACAATTTCTTCGCGTTCACCTGGTCCGCAACGACGTGTTGTGAATTTTACGGTGCCATCAGAGCTGTAACATTTACGCTGAACTTTCTCAGCTTGGGCAAAAAAAGGTAATAAAAGAATGCTTATCGCTAGTAAAATCTTCATTGTTATTCTCAACTAGTACGAACTATAGGATTTTGCCAAATTTTTTAGGAACAAATCAAGTGTTAGCATGTTGTTTACATCAGTTTCACAAAGATAAAACCAATAAAGCAGATTAACTATTTGTTCTCAAAACGATTGTAATCAAAGATTCCGTATTCAATTTGTAAATTCTGTTTGGCTGTTTTATGCAGAATGTCGCTATAACGCCAAAACTCGGGATGTGTACGCCTAATTGCGAACTGCGTTTTTAGCTGAATGTAGTCTTTCTCTGTTTTCACCTTGCTAAATTGCGTTACAAACTCATTCACCTGATGCTGCTCAAGATAAAACAGCACCGCAGGGTAATCACCAATAAAACCATTTACCAAACTTGCTGTGTCTTCGCGTGGTGCACGCTGCGCACCTTCGTTAAGTAGGCTTGAAATATTAAAGTGTGCATTATGATGCAGCAGACTAAAGGCTTTATGCTGGCCTTGTTGCTTAACTAAAATAAACGAGATTTGTGCAAGTTGCTGCACTGCTGCATTTGGCAGCGAATTAAGCTCCCCAAGTGCTTGGCTAATTTCTTCATTTGCCAGCTCATGTCGCGTGTTTAACACTGCTGACAAATGCTGCTTAATATTGCTGTAAAGTTCCGCTTTTGGCGCATTAGTTTGATATTTAATGCCTGTTTCTTGGTTAAACTGGGCATTAGACTCTAAATGCTCAACTAAATTTTTGGGCGCTTTTCGATACCAATGATTGCGTAACTTTTTGCGCTCTTCTAACGGCAAAAACGCTAAGAAGTTTTGCTCTCCTTCCATACGTAAAAAGTCCATATATAGGCGTGTTACCAATTGATGCCCAACATTACCGTACACATCAAACCCTGCCACCAGCAGATAATGAATGCGTTCAAATAAGCTGTAATCAAGTACCCACATAGTTTTTGGTGCTTGCCCAACCAACCCTTTAACTACAGTGGCACTATCAAAATGGCGGAAAATAGTCAGTGCGGCATTATCATTATGCCCTTCACCTTGCCAAAGCAGCGACATATCAAGCCCTTTGCCACCAGCAAACGACTCATTCATTTTCGCTGTTTTGCGCGCTAAAAACTTAGCTTGTAATCTGGCATATTTAACCCAACTGCTAATTGGCAGCGCATTACTTTGCTCCTCTGCCGGCATTGCCAATAAATCATCTACTTGATGAAAAAACTCATCCATATTGGCATTGGCAACACGTTTGGGTTCAACAAATGCCACCCAAAAGTGGTCATTAATTACATTTAGTGCCACTTGGCCACGACAAACCGGGCCTTTAATAAAGCCCATAATAATGGTTTGTGAATGGTCGAGTAAAAACTGGTACTTCACTTTGGTCGGGATCTGAGCAAAGCTTTTAAATGGGTTTGAGGCAACATCTACTGCATAGCTAGGCAATTCCGACACGGTATAATCGGTTGCAATAAACAGATGATGCAATCGCGCTAACTCTTTGTTATTCAGTGCTAATGGAATATGGTTTTTCGCCAATATGCTGGCTTGATTGCGCTGTAAGCGATAATACACGCGCGCCACATTTGGCTCATCAAATGGCCTGCGTGTTGCAATTACATCAATTGGTTCGCCCGGTGGTGTTTTCGAACGCACCAGCTTAAAAAAATGCTGCTCTTTAGCGTTACTGAAATAAATATTTGTTAAAAACCAGTGCTCATAAATATAGCGCGCCATAAGTTGATGCTTAGCAGGTGCTTGGTTTAAAAATGCTTCCCACTTTTCAACCTGCTGTGCAGTAAACTGGTCCACTGGCGCTAAATTGGTCATTTTTGCGCCCTGCATTAACCAATGCTGCAGCACGTTAAATTCGCTATCATCAATAGCAGGAAAACCATAAGGCATACCCAGTGAAGGTTGATGCTCAGCGACTTGCTGATAGCTTTCAATACTGGCACAGGTCGCCGTTCTATCTAGCGAAAAATCATATTCATCACCAAGCTGCGCCACTTGTGGCAATGGGTTTGATTTTTTAACAAGTAATGTATTGTAGAGCAAACTAGCTGCCAGGTTGTTCGCTGGTGACTCGGGGTATTCGTTTAAAACCGGTGAAAAACCAAGTTCTCGCCATTCAGACGTTGAATCTGCATCAATAAATAGTCGGTGAGGCTTTGCTGCGACTAATCGCGTACCATCGTAAACGAGTTCTTTGCTAATACCGCGGTCAATACCGGCTGCCGATGTTAACTTTAACTGGCAAGGCGCATCATAACAGCCGTGACACACCACACAACGGCTTTCTAATACGGGTTTTACCGCACTCTGATAAAATTGCCCATCACTGCTGTGATGCGCAACTATTCGTTGTTTTACTTCAGGTTTGCCATATTTGTTATGCCAGTTATTGACCGCCAAAGCTGTACAGCCAGAAACCACAATTATGAAAAATAAAACAACGAACTTTTTCATTTACTCAACGTCCTCGTCATCAAGTCCTAAATCAAACTCAGGAGCAAACTCCAACCATGGTGAAATAAACTGTTGTTCGTTTTCGCTGCAAACCATCACCGCTAATTGCGGGCCTTTTTTAAGGTGCAATTGCACTGATTCAATATTTGTCACTGCACGCTGCCAATCGGCTGTTACGTCGTTAAACGCGTAATCTGTTAGAAATACCGTATGTGTTTCTTCATCGGTAATTTTTTGGCACATTTCAGCCATTACCATTTCGGTAAGTGCCACTGAAACAAAAAACGCAGGTTCTGCGTCTTGCGTAATAGGCATCTCAGGCGCCAAAAAAAACACTGGAATATCTATATTTTCGGTCGCTAGCGTATCATCTGCCATATTGTTCTCGTATTAAATTTGGGTAATTGCCGATATGATAGCAAAATAGTTGAATTTTTTGGCGCTTTTAGCCATTGTGTTGACAATTTAGAGACATTTCTCAAGGAAATTTAATGACCAGTGTAATTGATAACTTCTTCTCAACTATTGGTATTTTATTACTTATACTCGCGTTATTAGCGGTGTTTGTTATTGTGATATTTAATACACTCGTTAAGTATCGCAATTACGTGATTAACGCTTTTGCACAAATTGATGTACAGCTACACCGACGTCATGACTTAATCCCAAATTTAGTCAACACCTGCCAAGCTTACTTAAAACATGAAAGCAGTACGCTTGAGCAAGTCACCAAAGCGCGAAATGCCGCGTTAAGTTGTTTAGAGCAGGCAAAACAAGCCCCAAACAATGGTGCACTGATTAAACAATTAGCTAACGCTGAAAACACCTTAACGCAGGCACTGTCAGGTTTACAGATTACGATTGAGGATTACCCTGAATTAAAAGCCAACGAAACGGTAAAAGATTTACATGAAGAGCTGGTTTCAACAGAAAATAAAATAGCCTTTGCGCGCCAGGCTTATAACGATGAAGTTATGCAATATAACACCTACAAACAAAGCTTTCCAAACAACTTAGTCGCAGCTAAATTTGGCCACAAAAATGATGCCAGCGTGTTAGAGCTAGAAAAAACCAGTATACGACAAGCCCCCTCTGTACAACTTTAATTAATGAAAAACTTTTTTCAGCAACAAGCTGCAAACCGACGTGCCAGCGCTATGCTGGTTTGCTTGTTTTGCATTGCCGTTGGCCTAATTGTGTTGCTTGCACAATGGTTTTTTGGTCTTATTTTCGATGCCCGAATAGCCAGTAATCTAAACCTTATTTTGTACCAAGGTTGGGATGTATTTCGTGCACAAAATCCATATCAATGGCATATTCCATCAGCACTCGTTACTGCAATACTTATTTTTACTACGGGCATTTATAAATACCGCCAACTGCGTACGGGTGGCAGCAAAATTGCTGAGCAATTAGGTGCAACACGTATACAGCCCAACACCTTTCATCCGTTAGAAAAGCAATTGCTCAATGTGGTTGAAGAAATGGCAATAGCAGCACGTACCACAGTACCTCGCGTTTACCTACAATTGCATCATAACCAAGTAAACGCATTTGCGGCGGGTCATAACAGCCATAATGCAGTGATTACGGTAACCCGAGGTGCACTTGAAAAACTAACCCGTGACGAACTACAAGCGGTTGTCGCCCATGAATTTAGTCATATTGTTAATGGTGATATAAAACTGAATAACCGATTAGTTGCAGCTACCTTTGCTATTAGTTTTATCGGTTTAGCAGGTGAGTGGATACTCGAGCGTGCCGCCGCTGCAGGGCGTGGTAACTCTAAAGGCTCTGGTGGCTTGGAGTTGGTAATTGCACTTATGCTCATTTGTTACGGCTATGTTGGCACATTAATGGCCGATTTTATTAAAGCTGCGATTTGCCGTCGCCGTGAATATCTGGCTGATGCCAGCGCCTGTCAGTTAAATCGTAATCCAGCAGCGCTCGCAGATGCGCTGAAAGTAGCCGCAGGACTTCGAAAGCCACATCGCAATGCTCACTTTCATCAATACAGCCATTTATTTTTTAATCAAATAAGAACCCCTTGGATAAGTTCATTTTCGACTCATCCGCCAATAGTTAAACGAATTGCTAAGCTAGACCCAAGTTGGCAACCGCCAAGTACTGGTTTTCGTGAAAGGCCTAGTGTTGCCAACTACCAAGCAATGCAATTAAGCGCAACACGCGAGTTTTTAACTGAAAACAGCACGCCTATAATCAATCAAACCATCACTGCCGATACCAGTCATTTATCAGACAAACTATCGCATTTAGTACACGACCCTTACGCGTGTTTTACACTTATTCCTCTTTTATTAATTAGTGACGAGTTTGAGTTACGAAGTTTACAACTAAATTGCTTATTAGCATCACACTACGTTGATGCATATACCCTTGATTGCGCCGAAAGCGAACTTGCTAAACTATCTGAAAACGAACGCTTTCAACTTATCGAGTTAGCATCGCCAAGTATTACCAGCCTAGGGGAAAAACAAAAACACGACTTCACTGAGTTGTGCTGGCAAATTGTTAAGCAAAAAAATCCAGCGCCTAAAACAAATACCAAGCAACGCAATCAGCATTTAATTACTTGGTTGTATTTAGAAATTATCTTAATGCAAGTCACTAAAGCGAAACGTACCCTTGCCGTTACCACTCGTAATAGCAAAAAACTAATTCTCGTATGGCGGTACTTTGTGAGTTTAATTGCAGCGATTGGTCACGAATCTGAACATGAGCAACAGCAAGCGTTTAAAGCAACGTGTCAGCAGTTTAATATGAAAGGGTTGGAGGTAATTGAGTTTAATCTGTTTAATATTGAGCACGCACATCAGTTTTTTGCTGTACTCACTCGTTTACCACTAAAAAATCGCAATGCGTTTTTGCAAGCTATCGAGTTTACAGCCAAGTGGGATAATCAATTAACCGAGGCGGAGCAAACCATGCTTTACAGCTTTGCGCTGTTACTTGATTTACCCAGCCCGGTAGAACGTTAAATTACCAAGGCAACACTTCGCCATTCGAGTGCCAAAAAGTACCTGTGTTATTTAAATTTAGTTCATCAATGCGCGTAGTTAAACGACTAGCAGCAAGCTCAGGTGTGATATCGCCAGCAAAGCCTACCATTGCGGTTTGTACAAAACCTGGATGTAAAATTGCTAGGCTAATATCACGCGATGCAAGTTCAATCGCCATACTTTTACTCGCGGCATTGAGCGCGGCTTTTGACATGCGATAACCAATATATGCGCCTGAGCCATTATCTTCAATTGACCCCATACGGCTTGTGATCATTGCCACTTTGCTGCCAGCACGCAAGTTTGATTGCAGTGCATGCGTCACGCGGACTGGCGCAACCGCATTAATATTAATTTGCTGCTCTAGGTTCGAAAAATCCATATTGCTTAGGCTTTCATTATGAAACACCCCCGCATTATTTATTAGAATATCAATTGCTTGATCACCAAGTTGCGTTTTAAGTTTGGCAATATCATCTGCATTTGCAACATCGATTCCCTCAATCACGTTTGCGCCACTTGCATTAAGTTTTTCACTTGCAGTGCGTACTACAGCAGTCACATTAAAACCTTGTGCAATATATTGCTCAACAAACGCAAGCCCAATACCACGGTTTGCGCCCGTAATAACCACGTGTTGTGTCATAATTTTTTCCCAATAAAAAAGATACCAATAAACATTGGTATCTTTTAGGTAAAATACAAGCCCTTGATAAATAGGTTGCTACATTTCAATCACAGATAAAAATCCGCCTTGAGGGTCGTTGATCACACTAAAACGACCAACATTGGGCACGTCGGTTGCAGGTACGCATACGGTACCACCCAGCTCCTCTACTTTTGCTAAGGTTTCATCACAATTGGTTACTTGGAAGTAAGTCATCCAGTGTGCTGGCATATCGCCCCACTCTTCATTCATTTCCAGCATGCCCGCAATTTCTTCATCACCTAACATAAAAATGGTGTATGGCATACCATCCATATCTTCAACTTTATATTGCCAGCCGAATACAGATGAATAAAACTGTCGGCTTGCCTCTGCGTCTTTTGATGCAAGCTCGTTCCAACACACACTGCGCGCTTCATTTTTGATTTGTGAACCACAATGCTGATTACCTTGCCATATCGCAAACATTGCTCCGTTCGGCTCAAAGAACATCGCCATGCGCCCTGCATCCATAACATCATGAGGGCCAGCAATGACACGTGCACCTGCTTGCTTGGCTTTCTCAACCGTTTCATCAACATTATCTACCGCAATATAGTTTAGCCAATGACTCGGGACTTTCTGCTCTAAACGCTCTGCTTCCATTTGGTACATGGCACCAATATCTTTGCCATTAAGTTGCAGCATGGTGTAATACAAATCATCACCTATCGGCTGATCATCATGTTGCCAGTCAAATAGTTGAGTATAAAATGCTTTCGCTGACGCCCAATCGCGAGAGCATAATTCCGTCCAGCAAAATGTGCCTGCTTGGTGCTTTGTGTAACTTGCCATGTCTTTTTCCTTATTGTTTGTGAGCACTGTATTAAAGTTAACCAAGATATTCTAAAAAGCAATAAAAAAGCGAGGCTATTACTAACCTCGCTTTTACTCTAACCATTTAATTTTTTAGTTAAATTTTGAACCACTTTATTGCATTATCGAGCTCATCAGCTTGATGTGAAACCTGATTTGAGGCTTCAGAGTTAGCCAATGAGCTATTTGCTAGTTCATCTGCATAGTCGCTGATTTGTACAATATTTTGGTTTATCTCTTGTGCCACAGTAGATTGCTGCTCAACCGCCACCGCAATGGTTGACGTCATCTCTGAGATTTCCTGAATATCGGCAATAATTTCAGCAAACGCTTTACCCGCTTTATCTGTTTGCTCAGCCGTTTCTAAACCTTGCGATTTACACAGTTCAATACTGTCGACAATGTTCGCAGTGCTTGATTGCAAGTCGGTAATAATCTGCGTAATTTCTTGCGTTGATTCTTGTGTTTTCACCGCAAGTGAGCGAACTTCATCCGCAACAACCGCGAAACCTCGACCTTGCTCGCCCGCACGCGCGGCTTCAATCGCTGCATTTAACGCAAGCAAGTTAGTTTGCTCTGCGATGCCACGAATAACTTCCATCACAGCGTTAATTGCGTTGCTCTTTTCACGCAGTAAATTAACCTGCTCAGCAGATTCAACCAACTGATTACTCAATAAGGTCATTTGATCAACAGTTGTTTCTATTTGCTTCTGTCCAATCGTCGCATTTTGTGAAACTGTATCCACACGGTTTGAGGTTGTTTCAGCATTAATGGCAATATCATGCGCTACCGCGCCCATTTCAGTTACCGCACTTGCAACTGTTTCAACTTCCGATTTTTGCTGAACCAGTTGTTGGCCACTCGATTCCACTACCTGCGCTACACGTGTCGATTCTGTATTTACAATTTCAACCGAATGATGAATGGTTTGTAGAACGGATAAAAACTTCGCCATTAATTCATTCACACTATCGGCCAGCATCGCCAGTTCATCGTTACCGTGTTTGCGAACCTTAATCGACAAGTCACCCGAATGCGCAATGCGGTCAATATCATTGATAACACTATCAATTGACGTTGTAACAGAGCGTGTGATGGTAAATAAAAAGCCAACTAGTGCGAATGCCAAAATTAAACTCAATGCAATTTGCTGAACTTTAGCATCTGCATAGATATCTTCTTGAATAGCTTCTAACTCAACCCCTAGCGCTTCAAGTGATATTTTTAGTTTATCTTCGGTTTCTGCAACTTGGCTCTTTAAACCTGTTGTTTGATTAAAACCAATTGCAAGATAACGCTCAGACGCTTTCAAAAAGGCATTTTGATACTGCTTTAATAAGCTGATTAAGTTTCTATCATGGCTGATAAGTAGCAGCTTTTCTAACTCAGCAACAGTACCGTTGATACGCGCAATGTATTTTTTGTCGCCTCGCATAATGAAATCTTTTTCACTACGGCGAAGTTGCAGCACTAACACACTGATGTCTAGGCGATTAGTCGCTTTTGCTTGTTCTTCTAATTTATGAACGGCACCGCGTAGTTCTTTACGCAACCCCGCATTTTGATTGTAACCATACTCAATGTACAGTTCATCTAAATTGACAAAATCACGCGCTAATGTTGATAGCATTTCTTTTGTATCAGCAAGCGCACGTGGAGTTACATCAAACTCAGATAGTTTTTGTTGTAGTTTAGTTAAGGCCGAATCAGCCTCACCAACTCGATTTACTAATTCTTGACGGAAACCTGACGCTGGCTTCTCCAAGAACTTAACTTCAATACGCAATGTATCTGCGACAGCGCGCTCAGCAGCAATTAAATCTTCTGTAGCATCCACTAATACTTGCTTCTTCCCTGCAATATAAACATTTAATAACGTGAGAGCAGCCATTGAAACTACCGCGATCCCTGAAAGGATTTGCAACTTAGTTTTAATTTTTATGGCTTGAAACATTTTTACCTCTAAACTTCAGTGACGGTGGGGAAATTGTATAAGGCTTGATTAAACAATTTATTGTTCTAACGCATATATGTTGTCGACTAAAAACAGCATAGCTTTAGAATATTTGTAACATTTATTTAATCGAGGCCATTTAATACCTAAATTAGACACAACACAACCCGTTTTTAAAAAACTTATTTCTGAATCAAACACCTATGTTGCAAATGCAACAAACATTAATAACTTTAACTAATGCTAAAATGTTATTTTGCGAACTTCATCACAATGAGCGTCGTTAACCTCATCTCAACACACTTTTGTTATGCTAAATGAATGTTATGCTAGAGCCTGTTGATCTTTGCTGTGCTATCTACAAGTGTACTTTTCCACAGCATTACGAAAGATCACCTCATAACTTAATTTACAGCTCCCCCTGGGCTACCAAATAGAAATATGGAATTACACGATGAAATATAAATTTGCTTTGGCTGCACTCATTAGCAGCTTAATACCTGCCTCAGCACTTGCAGCGAGCAGCGCAAAAAACCTCGGCCCAGCGGTAGTCAAACCAGCACCACAAGTTAGCATTGCTAGCCATGACGCTTTTTTCGATAAATTGCGCGCTCATTGCGGTAAGGCATACCAAGGGAAAGTAACGGTTGATAACCAAGATAATGGTTCTTTCAGCGGTAAAAAATTAATAATGCATGTGCGTAAATGCAGTGACACTGAACTGCAAATTCCATTTCATGTTGGTGACGATGCGTCACGCACATGGATTATTACCAAAACTGGTTCTGGTTTAAGTTTAAAGCACGACCACCGCATGAGTAACGGTGAATACGATGTATCAACCATGTATGGCGGCCATACGGTTGATGCAGGCTGGCAACACGCACAATCTTTTCCTGCCGATCAATACTCAAAAGAGTTATTTGTAAAACAAGGAATTCCACAATCAAATGGAAATACATGGCAAATTTTCATTTACCCAGAGACATATACCTATCGCTTAGTACGTGAAGGGCGCGAGTTTAGAGTAGACTTTGATTTAACTAACCCAATTACACCACCTGCTGCACCATGGGGCTATCAAGATTAACAGCGATATCCATTATGCTAGTTACGCAATGGGAAATAACGCGAGATGATGAAAAGCTAACAAAGTAGAATTTCCGTATGTAGTTAATCTACATCGATAATTTTAATGCTGTTAGCATATTCTTTATTTCACTTGCATAATTAGCTACAGGTTAACTCAGCAACTAATGGGCCTGGATTTGCTCTAGGCTCTGTTGGGAATTTTTCAAACGCTTGAATTCCCGACACAAACTTAAGGTTAAATTTTTCGCTTTTACACAGCGCTGCGCTGTGGCGCAACATAAATACAGATTGTTTAGCAAACTCTTGATAACTGCCTTCTCGAATAGACAGCTTGTATTTGTTATCAGCCAACTGTGTTTGGCGATAATGCACTTTATGGTCAAAATCATACAGCGCTTGTACTTTTCCTTGGTCTTTTGCATGTAATGCCAATGATGCAAACAATACAGCTAATCCAACTAAAACCCTTGTCATACCGTTTCCTTTAATCGTATTCCTGAACTCAAAAACACATTACGTTTTAATTTACGTACTACGCATTATGCTGGTTCGCAATGAATCCCAAATTAATTGACACACAAAAGGCAATATCAAAAAGCATAAGATAAGCGCGCTGAAACACGTTTTATTAAAATGTATCAGTAAGTTAGATTGTTTTTAACTATGAGTTCAAGTTATCAACTTACGAATTCACTATACCAACTTCCAAATTATCAAACCACTCAAGAAACTCTTGTACTGCCTCACCTTTAAAGATCCGCCCATGCTGTGGCGCCATCATGTCTATATCAAGTTCACGTACGCGTGCAATCCAGTTCTTTTTCGCGCTATTAGACGGCATCCAGCGCTGGTGAAAGTAACGCATTTTATCGGCGTGTTCGGCAAAGTCTTCAACAAACATGGGGGCATCTGGCTCTTCAAGCGCAGCACCAATATCACCACTCATCAGAATTTTGGCTTCAGCATCATAAACATGAAAGTTACCCGAGGAATGTAAAAAATGGGCTGGAATAAAACGAAACGTCACACCATCTAAGCGCAACTCTTGTCCTTCATCGGGGATCGACTTATATTCAATATTATCCATACCAAAGTGGCGGATAAACCCTTCCCACAGCCAAGGCGCGTATAGCTTGGCATTTGGAATAGTTTTATCCCACAAACCCAGTGAAGAAATGATATCTGGGTCTTGGTGTGATGCAAATAAGGTAGTCACTTTCTCGAGTTCAGTATGACTTAATATGCCAGCCAACATCGCAGAAAATAATTCTATACCACCTGGATCTAACAACATGGTTTGCTGGTTAGTCACAATCATATATTGGTTGGTATCAATTATTTTTTCTGATTTTCCCTGATCGCGGCCAAACACAATCCATTTGTGATGTTTACCTTGGTATAAATCGGTCGATTTCATTTAAATACCCTTTCTAACTCATCGAGTGTGCTGAGGTTAGTCTCTATCGCGCCTTTAATACGCATTGCAGCGGAGCTGATATAGTCTGAAACAGATTCCAAACTGGCACAAAACTCACCTGCCTGTGACGCTTCTACACGCGACGTCACTGCGATGTATTCGGCTGCGCGCATTTGTTGTTCTATTTCTTCAAATTGCCACTGTAAGTTTTGCAGTTCATGTTTAAGCGCTGTCATGGCATCTTTCACTTGCCCTGCCGCCTTGTGGTGTAATGCGCGACTTTGCGGATGATCAAACAATGAAAGGCTATTCGCGAGGTGCTGCTCAAATTGACTAGCGCGCAAATGATGTAACGCGAGCCGAAATAACTGGCTAGCGTGTAAATTAATATGTTCTGTTGTTTGAATGGTGCGCCCGGAAAATTCGTTGATAAAATTGGTGATCGATTTGAAGCCTAAAGCAGCCTCCCCCGCCCTAATTGCGACAACTCTGGCGTTTTTGGAGGTAAGCGATAAGCTTTTTGCTTCAGTCAAAATCACTTCTAGCTGTGCCACAATGGTCGCCACGGTAACAAAGCACTTTATTTCCGGATGTTTTTTGATGCTATCCATAGAGATATTTAACGCTCAAGTAAGTACTTTCAAATATAGGAAATAAAAAAGAATTTTGCCGAGAAAAATGTAAATTTAGATTTATTACAGGCATAAAAAAGGCTCACAGGGATGTGAGCCGAAAGTGCATCATCAACAACTAATGCTTCAGGGAAATATCTAAACAAGAAATCTCTTTCTTGTATTTCAATAGACATAGCCGTTTTGAGGAAGTTCAAAAAAAGTTTAAATTAATTTTATAAAATGATCTGTGTTACTCAGTTACAAAGCTAAATATTAATACTGAAAAGATGATAATCACGCCGTAAACATACTGATATGGTTTCAGTTTTTCTCGCAAAAACACGCTTCCTACAATCATCGCAGCCACAATGCCAATCGCACGCTTTACCGCCTCAACAATACTGGCATCTAAATATCTGAGTGCACTAAACTGCAGTAGTACCGCAGCTGCAAAACCACATAAGCCAATCGCCCAATAGATTTTACGCCCCTTTGGCAACAGCGCTCTTTTTCGCCTAGTAACAAGCGAACAAAAAAGCACTAGGACCATAATTACGTTAACCCACAACGCATGAAAACTCACCGATGCATGTGATAATACAAATTGATCGAGGCAAATACAGCCCGCCCAAGAAAATGCCGCGAGTAACATAAATCCAGCGCCCGGCTCTGTAATAGCAAAACCCTCACCAAGCAGCCGATACGTGGCATAGGCGCAAATACCAATAATCGTATACGCCTGCCAGTTAAGAATATTTGAAAAAACGACTGCATTAAGTAGCGCTGCAATCAAAGGCGTCAGCGCGAGCATGGGCAACAAAATAGAAAAACGTCCACGCCCAAGCGCCGAAATAAAGGATACCGCACCAAGCGCTGCCAACAAGCCACTTAGACTGGCAAACACATAATAAACCATTACTTGAGGCAACTGGGAGGAACCAGTGGCCAGCCAAAAAACCAAGTAAACAGGTAACGTGAACAAGCTAAAAACAAAACTAACGAGTAAAGGACTATTATTTTCAACCAGACGTTTTCGACAAAAATCAAATAGCACCCACGCCAAACTTGCCAACAACAAAAACAACCAAGACAAAGTAATCTCCTTGTAGATGGATCTTTTTTAGCAACAATACGTATAAGCATATTATGTTGTTCAAAATAAGCTACTTATGAATCTACCAGTATTTCCATTACCAATATTTTTGTTGCCCGACGGTGTAACTCGACTACGTATTTTTGAGCCTCGCTATCTCAAAATGGTGTCGATTGCCTGCCAACAAAATGGTTTTGTGTTGTGTTTGTACGATCATCAAGCTGAGCTAAACGTGCCGAAACTCGGCGCCTGGGTTGATATTATTAACTTCTACCAGGAAGGCGAATTGCTGCATATTGATATCAAGGCGAAAAGCCTTGTGACCATCAAAAATGTAACTATGGATCAAGACAGTTTGCGTTTCGCTGATTGCAGCGAAGTGCCTCACTGGCCGCAGCAAAGCGAACAACAACACCACTCAGTGCTCGCCGCTAAGCTACATCATGTGTTTGAAGAGTTTCCTGAGCAGGCGTCTTTGTATCCTGAACCAAAGTTTGACGACATTAACTGGGTTTGTGCGCGATTTTTAGAAATTTTGCCGCTGTCTTTCGAGAAAAAACAACTCTTTACTAACGCAGATAGTTTTACTCAAGCCGATGATTTTTTAAAAACTATTATTTTAGGTCAAGAAAACTGATCGCTTTTGTGCTCACTGCGTATTGTCTACTATGATTTTATTGTCAGAGCGCTATGATGATATCAACAACAACCAATAATCACCGATCTTCGATGAAGCAAAACGCAAATTTAGATGGGCAAGAAATTGACAGCAAAACGCTATCTAGCTGGCTAAATGACATAGCCGAGAAGCGTGACAAACAAGCATTTGCGCGCCTATTTAAATGGTTTTCACCCAAAATTTTAGGCTTTGGCAGAAAGCAATTTAACAACCCTGCCATGGCGTCAGAGTTGCTGCAAGAAACAATGACCAACGTGTGGCGTAAAGCTCACCTGTACAACCAAGAGAAAGGTGCTGCGACAACGTGGGTCTACACAGTAATGCGTAATATTAGTTTTGATATGTTGCGCAAAGTGCAAGCTAATCACGAAGACACACTCAGCGATGATATTTGGCCATTAGCAGAAGCGCAAAATTCAGATGAGCACGTGTTTGCCGACCACTTAATGGATAAGCAAATTTCACAGTATTTGAATCGCCTTCCTGATAACCAGAGACAAATTATTCAAGGCGTATATTTTCAAGATTTATCGCAAGAGCAATTAGCAAAGAATCTAAGCATTCCGTTAGGAACCGTTAAATCGCGACTGCGTTTAGCCCTTACAAAATTGAGACAGCACATAGGAGCAGACAATGATTAAGCACCATCCACAACTTTCACTGCTCAAAACCTATTGTGCCGGTGAATTACCAGCCTCAATTTCTGTTGTTATAGCCGCACATATTGAATTGTGCCCGCATTGCCAACAGCAAGTAGAAGCACTGACTGCTGAGGCAGCAAAAGGCGCGTTTACATACACTAGTAACGACACTGACAACAGTGATTATCTGTCAGATATCGATTTAGATGCGTTAATCAACGATATTACGCTTGATGACAGTATTGATGATGTCGTTGCAGCGCAACCGATTGAGCTATCACTGAAAGAAAATAGCTATTACTTGCCTCAAGTGTTGAAAAATTTAGAGCTAAGCAGCTGGGCTAACTTAGGTAAACTATCGCGTTCGCGCATTGGGTTAGAAGACGCCAATTTGCACACTAGCTTGTTGCACATCGACCGTGGCGGCTCAGTGCCTGAACATACTCACAATGGCTTTGAGATTACACTATTATTAGATGGTAGCTTTAAAGACGATATGGGTGAGTATCATAAAG
Source organism: Pseudoalteromonas sp. NS-SX12 (assembly GCF_057367955.1). Classification (NCBI taxonomy): domain Bacteria; kingdom Pseudomonadati; phylum Pseudomonadota; class Gammaproteobacteria; order Alteromonadales; family Pseudoalteromonadaceae; genus Pseudoalteromonas; species Pseudoalteromonas sp. NS-SX12. The sequence continues at coordinate 718,775 of NZ_CM170634.1, forward strand.
GCGACTTTATTTGGTTAGACGGAAAACATACACATAATCCAATTACAGAACACGGTTGCCTGTGCTTAACTGTTTCAAGTGATTCGCTGCACTTTACACAAGGCTTAAGCAAGTTACTTAACCCAATCGGTAAATTTATTTACTAGGAGGGAGCATGGTTACAGATAAGGATAAAATTATACTTGGTATAAGCGCCTGCTTAACAGGTGACCAAGTACGCTTTGACAAAAGCCATAAAAAATCTGATTTTTGCGTTAACCAGCTAGGAAAGTTCGTCGAGTATCAAAAATTTTGCCCTGAGGTTGCGGTTGGGTTGCCTGTGCCGCGCCCAACTATTAGGCAAATTAAGCGCGACGATATGATCCATGTTTCACGTCCCGATGGCAGCATGGACGTTACATTAAAAATGAACGAATACGCTGAAAAATCAGCGAGTAAAATGTCGCATTTAAGTGGTTTTGTGTTTATGAAAGGCAGCCCAAGCTGCGGTATGGAACGTGTAAAAGTGTACTATGAGCACGGCAAAGGTTGTGAACACGATGGCGTTGGTTTATTTGCTAAGCAAGTAATGGAACTTAACCCAAATCTGCCCTGTGAAGAAAATGGCCGTCTTAACGACCCGCACCTACGCGAAAATTTTGTACTGCGGGTTTTTACCTACAAAAAATGGCAAAACCTTGTCGCATCGGGGCTTACGATACACAAGCTGACGACGTTCCATGGTCAACAAAAGTATTTAGTTATGAGCCATAATGTAGCGGCGTATAAAGCCCTTGGCAGATTGCTTGGTGAAGAAAACGATTTACCAGTGGAACAATTAGCTGATAAATATATTACGATGTTAATGCAGGCCCTTAAAAAGCCCGCATCCCGAAAAAATCACACGAATACCTTGCAACACCTTCAAGGTTATTTTAAAAAGCATCTAACTAAGCAGAATAAACAAGAACTTAGCGAAAACATTATCGCTTATCACGATGGTTTAGTGCCGTTAATGGTGCCACTCACTTTGATCAACCATCATTTGCAAACTTACCCAAATGATTATTTGGCAAATCAAGCTTATTTAGACCCTTATCCAAAGGATTTAAGGCTCAGATACGGATTATAAATGAGTACTCTTTACTGGATTAGACGGGATTTTCGTTTAGACGATAATCCCGCTTTATTTTATGCGTTACAACAAAATTGCCAGCATGCGGTTTTTATTACAGCCTATGAAACTTGGCAAACTCACAATCATTCAGGCATTCAAATTGATTTTATAGAGCGTCATTTAAATTGGTTTAGCGACCAGCTTACCAAGCTCGGAATTAAAGTGAGCTTTATTGAGTGCGATACGTTTGAGCAACAAATTGCCCAATTATCAGAGTTTTGCCAAGAAAATGACATTACTTCGGTGGTAGCTAATAGCGAACCGGAATTACGCGAAAAAATACGTGACAACAAAGCTGCGCAGCGACTAGAGCTAACGCTATACGATGCTGACACCATTTTGCCTTATGGCGCAGTGCTTAATAAACAAAATGAAATGTTCAAAGTTTTTACGCCATACAAAAAAGCATGGGTAAAAACACTGCAGCAGCATGGCTTTAACCAAAATTATCTTGCAGCAATTAAACAAAGTGAAGAAAGCCTTCATCAAGCCAGTAACATTACATTTAATTATGCCAAGCAAGATTCAAGTAAATGGCCTTTGGCACACGAGTTTATGCAACACGTGTTACCTCGCTTTTTAAATGATAAAGTTATCGACTACGCGCGCGATCGGGATTTCCCAGCAATTAAAGGTACAAGTGGTATTTCACCTTACTTAACCATTGGCGCAATTAGCCCTAAAAGGGTTTTATACGATCTATTATCCTATTACCCGCACATACTTGAAGATGTAAAAGCGCCTATTTTTACTTGGCTAAACGAGCTAATTTGGCGTGAGTTTTATCGCAACTTGCTGCTGTCATTTCCAAATCTAAACAAATTGCACGACTTTCAAGGCAAATTTAAAGGCTTCGACTGGCCAAATGATAACGCTAAATTTACCGCTTGGTGTGAGGCAAAAACTGGATTTCCGATCGTTGATGCCGCTATGCGCCAGTTAAAGCAAACAGGTTGGATGCATAACCGCCTGCGTATGATTGTAGCAAGCTTTTTAACCAAACATTTATTGGTTGATTGGCGCTTAGGGGAAGCTTTTTTTATGCAGCACCTTATTGATGGCGACCTAGCCGCCAATAGCGGTGGCTGGCAATGGGCAGCAGGCACCGGCTGCGATGCACAACCCTATTTCAGAATTTTTAACCCAATAACGCAAAGTGAAAAGTTTGATCCTGACGGCAGCTTTATTCGTAAGTATTTACCAGAACTAGAGAATGTACCGCTTAAGTATATTCATCAACCACAAACCTATTTAAATTCGGTTGGCAATCACAGCTACTGGCCACAACTGGTAGATTTAAAAGAAGCCCGTTTGCAGGCACTTGATTATTATCAGAAAGAGTTAAATAACGATGAGTAACACACAACATATTGATGACTTTTTAACTATGTACAACAAGTTGGATCGCGCCAACTTGTCGCTACTGGCTAATATTTATCATCAAGATGTTGTGTTTATTGACCCATTGCACCGCATTGATGGCCTATCTGCACTTACCAAGTATTTTTCTAATCTGTACGAAAACTTAGACGCTGGGCGTTTTGAAATGAAAAAGGTACTGCAACAAGATAATGCCGTTAGCCTCTACTGGACCATGTACTTCTCGCATAGCAAAATTAAAGCAGGCAAAGAAGTGTCATTTGACGGCAACAGTTACCTTGAGTATCAAGATGGCAAAGTCATTTTTCACCGCGATTATTTCAACGCTGCCGATATGCTTTATCAACATATTCCTGTACTTGGCGGGTTAATAAATTTAGTTAAAAAGCGTGCCACCGCATGAATACGGTACTAATTACAGGTGCCTCATCTGGCATTGGTGAATCACTCGCTAAATACTACGCGACTCAAGGTTTTACTGTATACGCGTGCGGACGCAACCAAGAGAAACTCGATAAGCTCACAAGCGAATTTAACAGCATCATACCGCTGGTTTTTGATCTAAATGACAAGCAAGCCATATTTAGCGCATTAGATAAGAACATCAAACTCGATCAAATCATATTAAACGCGGGTACCTGTGAATACATAGATAACGCAAAACAATTCGATGGTGATTTGTTTGCCCGCGTGATCAACACCAACCTTATTTCTGTTGGTTATTGTTTAGAGGCGTGGTTACCCCAGTTAAATACGGGCGGGCAACTTGGTTTAATGAGTTCAAGTGCTGTTTATGTGCCACTTACTCGCTCACAAGCCTACGGTGCGTCAAAGGCTGGCGTAAGCTATTTAGCGAAAACTCTAAGCATTGATTTAGCACACCACAATATTGGGGTCAGTACAATTCACCCAGGGTTTGTCGCAACCCCTCTAACCGATAAAAATGATTTCCCGATGCCTAGCCGTATTACCAGTGAACAAGCAGCGCAGGCAATCTATCGAGGTATGAAAAACAAACACTACGATATTCATTTTCCCAAACGCTTTACCTTAATACTTAAAACACTCGCACTGTTACCGTTTTTTATCTGGCGCAAACTTGCTATTAGGATGACAAAATAATGAAAAGAATAGCCATTATTGGCAGTGGTATCTCAGGCTTAACCTGCGCTTATTTACTATCAAATAAGTACGATATCACCCTATTTGAAAAAAACGACTACATTGGCGGACACACTGCCACAGTTGATATTGAACATAATGGCGAAAAGCACGCGATTGATACCGGCTTTATTGTTTGTAATAACAAAACATACCCTAATTTTTTAAAGCTATTATCGCAGATTGGGGTTGCTTACAAAGATACTGAAATGAGCTTTAGCGTGCACAATGTGCAAAGCCAAATGGAATACAATGGCCACGGCCTCAATTCATTATTTGCACAGCGTTCAAATATTTTTAAACCTCGTTTTTGGTTGCTAATCAAAGATATTCTGCGCTTTAATAAACTCTGTAAGCAGCTACATCAAACCGATATAGATCCAGCGCTCACGCTCGGCGACTTTTTAGACCAACACGCCTTTAACTATTTCTTTTGCCAGCATTATATTTTGCCGATGGGTGCAGCTATTTGGTCCACCAGCTTACAAGAAATGCGAGACTTCGAGCTGAAATTCTTTGTTCGCTTTTTTTATAACCACGGCTTATTAAATATCAGCGATAGACCGCAATGGCATGTTATTAAAGGCGGCTCGCGAGAATACATTAAGCCATTAACGCGCCGCTTCGCCGATAAAATTCACCTCAACTGCGATATCAAGCAAGTTACGCGCGGCAATACCGGTATTTCTTTAGAATTTGCAGATGGTACAACTCAAATATTCGATGACGTTGTATTTGCCTGTCACTCCGATCAAGCATTAAAACTACTAGGCGATGCGAGCGAGCAAGAACAATCAGTACTCGGTAATATTCCTTACAGCAAGAATGAAGTGGTGCTGCACACCGACATAAACATGCTACCAAAACGCAAGCTTGCGTGGGCAAGCTGGAATTACCGTTTAGACAGTAATAACCCACGCCCTGCTGCAGTAACCTATAATATGAATATATTACAGGGACTTAAAACGGACACTACTTACTGTGTTACGCTCAATCAAACTGAACAAATTGATAAAAGCAAAATTTTACGCAGCTTTGTTTATCATCACCCAGTGTTTAATAAACAAAGTATGGCGGCACAGCAACAACGAGACACAATCTGCGGCACCAATCACACACACTTTTGCGGTGCGTACTGGTATAACGGCTTTCATGAAGATGGCGTTCGCAGTGCACTCGACGTATGTAAACGCTTTGATTGCGAACTATAACTATGAATAGCGGCATATACTGCGGACAAGTAAGGCATAGACGCTTTTCCCCTAAGCAACATGCCTTTAGCTATAGCATGTATATGCTGGCACTTGATTTAGACGAACTAGACTTAGTCGCCACAACTAGCCATTTGTTTAGCCTTAAAAAATTCGCGCCAATTAGCTTTTTTCAAGACGATTATATTAAAGGTGAACCGGGCAACTTAAAGCAACGTATTGCCAGTAAAGTTACACAGTTAGGTGGTAACTGGGATGGCACAAAAGTAACCTTTATGGGGCAATGCCGAAATTTCGGTATCTATTTTAGCCCTGCAAATTTTTTCTTTTGTTACGACCAAGATAATGTTTGTACAACCATGCTAGTTGAAGTTTCGAATACGCCTTGGTTAGAGCGTCACTACTATGTGGTGGATATTTCTAAACAACAACGCATGGATAAAACATTTCATGTGTCGCCGTTTATGGATTTAGATATGCAATATGTATGGCGTGTAAAAGCGCCACAAGAAAAAGTACTTATTCATATCGAAAACCATAAATCAGAGAAAGTGTTTGACGCCACAGTAGCATTATCACGCTGCGAATTTTCGCGCAGAAATATGCTTAAGACATGGCTAAGTACACCAGCAATGACACTAAAAGTCGTCGCTGGCATTTACTGGCAAGCACTTAAGCTTTTTGCCAAACGCATCCCATTTATTGCGCACCCAAACGCGAGAGGATAATTATGGAGCAGCAAAGTACCAGCTCAACCAATCTAACGCAGGAAAACGAGTTATCGTGGTTTACATCACGCTGTCGCTCACTTGTTTTAAACGCACTAAATCAAATTGAAAATGCCGGCGTAGAAATTGAAGAAAACGGTCAGATTACGTTTCTAGGTAACCAAGACAGTGAATTGCGCGGCAAGTTAATAGTGCTTGATCCAAGCCTTTACATCGATTTTATTAAAGGTGGTAGCATTGCAGCAGCAGAAGGCTACCTCAACAAGAAGTGGACATCACCTAACTTAACCGAGTTAATTCGTGTTTTTGCCCGCAGTAGCAGTACGCTTGATCAGGTAGAAGCTAAAAAATCGCTGTTAACTAAAATTAAAAACTTTTTGTTTCACTGGGGCAATGCCAATACACAATCTGGCTCAAAGAAAAACATTCTCGCCCATTATGATTTAGGTAACGAGCTCTACACCCGCTTTTTAGATAGCACTATGATGTACTCAAGCGCCATCTATTCAAATGAAGCAACTGACTTACATTCAGCACAACTTAATAAATTAAAAACCATTTGTGACAAGCTTAAACTTTCTGAAAGTGACCATTTGATTGAAATCGGTACTGGCTGGGGCGGTTTAGCTATTTTTGCCGCTAAGAATTATGGCTGCAAGGTTACTACAACCACAATTTCTGACGCGCAATACGAGTACGCCGTCGAAAAAGTAAAAGCCGAAGGGTTAGAAGATAAAATCACATTACTGAAAAAAGATTACCGCTTACTGGAAGGTAAATACGACAAGCTGGTTTCAATCGAAATGATTGAAGCAGTTGGTCATAAGTTTATGGCGGAGTTTTTTGCTAAATGTAACAGCCTGCTGAAAGATTCAGGCCTAATGCTCATCCAAGCAATTACCATTTTAGATGCCCGTTACAAACACTACCGCAATAATGTTGATTTTATTCAACGTTATATTTTTCCGGGCGGCTGTTTACCGTCTAACGCGGTAATGAATCAGCACATTGCCGAACAAACTAATATGATGATCGATAACGTGGAAGACATTGGCTTACATTATGCGCGAACACTTTACGATTGGCGCATGAAATTTGATAACGCCTGGTCAGAGTTAACTCAATTTGGTTTTGATGAGCAATTTAAGCGTCTATGGCACTTCTACTTATGTTATTGCGAAGGCGCATTCATTGAGCGCGTGATCAGTACCCATCAGCTCGTTATGCGTAAGCCTCATTATCGCGATAATCATGACCAGCAAATTTTGGCTTACTAACCTTGTTTTATTTCAGCTAGCATGGTTTTGCTGTGCGCTACTCACAGCAAATGCCAGCTGGCTGACTCCATTAATCGTTGCCCTTCACTTTGCTTTATCGCCAACAAAACGAAGCGATGCAAAGCTATTACCCTTTGCCCTTTTTGGTTGTGTAATTGATTACATACTCTTTCAACTGAATGTGATTAGTTTTACCGCCGAGCAATTCCCACTTTGGCTGCTATGCCTATGGGTTATGTTTGTACTTTCAATTAATCATTCATTAAGCTGGTTAGGAAAGTGTAAGCTTTGGTTAGTTGCCATTATTGGCGCATTTGGCGGTGCGCTGAGTTACCTTGGTGCGCTTAATTTTTCTGCCATCATCACATCTTTAAACCAACTATCACTCTTTACTGTGTACGCAATTATTTGGGCACTGCTGCTACCCGCATTGATCGTTTTTAAACAAAGGCTCGTAGAATCTAAACACAACTAACTGGATGTTAGCCATGTTTAAAACATTACTTATTGCGACCTTTTTATTCGCCCCAAATCTTTTTGCGATACAAACAAGCCAACTCACTAAATACGGTGAAGGTGAAATGAAAGTGCTATTTTGGCATTTATACAAAGCCGAGCTATTTGGCAGCAAAACGCGTTACTCCTTTGACGACGCTAAACTCGCGCTTAAAATCACCTATTACCGCGATATAGACAAAGAGGACTTAATAGAAGCAACTGCAGACCAATGGCAACACATTGGCGTGACCCATCAAAACATACCCAAGTGGCTAGATGAACTCGCTACCATTTGGCCAAACATTAAAAAGAACGACATGCTGATTGTGACGCGTAATGAAGACAACAGCGCAAGCTTTTTCAATCACCAAGGGCTTTTAGGCACTGTAAACGATCCTGACTTTGGCGATGCATTCTTAAATATTTGGTTATCGGAAAAAACCACTCGCCCAAAATTGCGAGCAAAACTTGTTGGAGATAAAAAATGAAACGATTGCTAATTGTGGCACTAACCATATTAATTTCAGCATGTTCAAGCCCAGATATTAATGATTACATAAGTACTTCTCCCAACCTTAAATTAGAGCAATTCTTTAACGGTAAACTAACGGCTCACGGTGTAGTGCTTGATCGCTCAGGCGCATTAACACGACGCTTTAGCGTTGATTTAGTGGGTACGTGGCAAGACGATAAAGGCAAACTCGAAGAATGGTTTGTTTATGACGACGGGGAAAAACAAACACGTACTTGGTATTTAGAAAACTTAGGTGACGGCAATTACAAAGGCACCGCCAATGATGTAGTAGGTACTGCGATGGGCACGGCTAGAGGCTCTGCGCTTTATTGGCGTTATCAATTAGTCATAAGCTACCAAGGCGAACCGCTCGAAGTCACGCTAGACGATTGGATGTTTTTGATTAATGAAAAACGCCTTATCAACCGAACCGAAATTATAAAGTTTGGTATCAAAGTAGGTGAAGTCATTCTTACTATCGAGAAAGAGTAGTAAGTAGGTGTTAGATGCCGCAGCTCAAGCTAAAGCATCTACAAAACTCAAGCATCAAAACAAGTTTAAGCAGCCTGCTCGCTGTGTTTCTGACTTAAATCGACCACTTTCAAGCTGGTTTGAATATCAGACCAATGCAACAACTCAATACGGCCTGACTCATCCTCCACCAGCACAGTGCAGTTTTCTATCCAATCACCGTCATTACAATACAAAATGCCATCGATTTTTTTAATGTCTGGTTGATGAATATGACCGCAAATAATGCCATCGACACCTTGCTTTTTCGCTTCGTGCACAGCGGCTTTTTCAAACGCAGCGATTGCTTGGCGTGCTTTATGAATTCGGTTTTTAATCCAAGACGCAAGCGACCAATAGTGACTGCCGAATAAGCGCCGCACACGATTGTGCCAACGATTCAAAAACAGTAAAAAATCGTATGCGCTATCGCCAATAATACTGATCAGTTTGCTATAACGCGTTGCAGAGTCAAAGTCATCGCCATGCACAAGCAAAAAACGCTTACCGGTTTTGGCTGTGTGAATAAAGCTGCGATGCACTTCAACATTCATAAATGCTTCGCCAACATAAGCGCGAAAGGTTTCATCATGGTTGCCGGGAATATAAATAACACGTGTGCCAGAGTTGGCTTTGTTGCGAATACACTCTAACACTTGATAATGGCTTGGTTGCCAGTAAAATTGTCGTTTCATCGACCATAAATCAATGATATCGCCAACTAAGTAAAGCACATCGCATTCTGTATTGGTGAGAAAATCCAGTAAGAATTCAGCCTTACAGTCTTTGTAACCCAAATGCACATCTGAGATCCAAATACAGGAATAATATTGCTTTGCCATATTCGCGCTTCCTTATGTGTAATAAGTCTTACGCTAAAAACATCCGATGACAAATTAGCGGCACTTATAAGAAAGCTTTATGACAACAAATCAATTTGCCAGAACTTTTCGTTTTCTTCTAAAAGGCATATTTTGAAACAACAGCATCATTCCTGACATACAAAACAATACAGCAACAGCGGCAAAACTAATTAATAATGGATTATTAAAATCTTCACGCTCGTCATAATCCATTATGTGCAGCATCCAAAAGAAATCAAAAATACGCCAAATAGTGCTACGTACAGTAATTACCTGACCCGAATCAGCTTGTATATACAATGTAGTGTTAACATTATCCGCAAAGTCTATACGCCAAATATTGCTTTTATAACCGACCTCTCTCGGCCCCTCTTTTAAAAGTGATGCGGTCGCGTCTATGGTTTGGCTATCAGCCAAGTAATGGGCCTTTGCCTGTCTGATAATTTGCTGTTTATTAGGTGCCTCGAGTTTCTCTCCCGTTTCGCCATGCAAGTAAACTCGCTTTTTATGGCCGACTAATTCAATTACAGGAGTCTCTAAGAAGTGTATGAAATTGACATTTTTCAATCCAATATTGTATTGCTTAAAGTTATCAAAATTACTTGTATATACATCTTGCGAGAAAGGATTTTCTAACTGTCGTTTGGCAAGGTGTTTACCGTGTACATATTCCAGTGGAATCGCACTCATAACTAAGCCACCCAATAACCATGCGAATACTTGTAACGCGAGTAAATAACCTAACCATTTGTGGCACTTACGCGCCCATTTAAACCACGATTTTTTCATTATTGTTCTCGTTATTGGGTTTTTCCGCTCGTAATATCGTCTTCGCGAAACTAGAGATAAAAGCCAATCTAATGTAAAGTTAGCGATTAAGCAATTACAGAGAAAACATCAATGTCAGATATTCAGTTTCTTAATGTCGACCTAGAAATCGAGTCAAAACAAGATATTGCCCAATTAGTTTCAGACTTAGGTAAATCGGCTATGGTTCTTCACTACGACAAAGATGAAACTCGTCAGTTGGCGCGTATAGAGGCAAACATTGACGTAACTTCTCCTGACAGTGCAATTAATCACTTATGTGAATTGATCGAATCCTGTTCTCGCAACGCTTTAAAGCAATGGCTTAGCTGTACAAGACGCACATTCGATATTGGCTTTCAAAGTGGTAAAAACCCAAAGTGTTTTAACCAGGCGCTTCACGCCGATACTCTGCTTAGAATTTCAGCCATAGGCGCGGGCATTGAAATCACACTTTATCCGGTTGAGTAACTCGTTCACAAACACCACCCGCGAGATTGATCACAGTGAATTACAACCTACTCACTGTGATTAAAACCACTAAAAGTAATCACTTTCACTTACCTTTATTGAATATTATCCAATCGAAATACCGCAACGTGCCGCAACTAATTTCAAGCACAACAATCAATTAACGCATCGGCTCTCAATAAAAATTATAAATAACACGTCATACATTCCTTTTTGGAATAACAAAGCACTTTCTATTATTTTTTTCTTTGCCATGACATCGTTATATTTCACCATCAGAGAAGCTTAAAAAGGTGTGTTGTTACTAGATGTATAACAAGCACCGTTAAGAAACGTATAAACCATTTGGTGGTCGAGGAAAAAATTCCATGTTGTTAAGTCAACTTTCTGCGCAAGCGAGTCCGCTTACGCCAGAGCAAGTACAGAAGTTACAAGCGCTTACTGCTGAACTGAACCCAATTCAACAAGCTTGGGTGAGTGGTTACTTAGCAGCAAATGCCAATACAGCAGCATTATCAGGTCAGGTTGCGGGCGCAGCACCACAAGCAGGCGAAGCTGCGGCATTAACCATTCTTTATGGTTCACAAACAGGTAATGCCAAAGGCGTCGCTAACCAGCTAAAAGCAGCAGCTGAAGCGAAAGGCTTAGCGGTAAAGCTGGTGAACATGGCTGACTACAAACCAGCTCAACTTAAGAAAGAAAAGTTTATTGCTGTTGCTGTTTCTACTTATGGTGAGGGTGAGCCGCCAGAAGACGCTGAAAATCTACATGCGTTCTTAGCTTCGAAAAAAGCACCTAAACTTGATGGCATTAAAGTAGCGGTTATCGGCCTAGGTGATTCAAGCTATGAATTCTTCTGCCAAACGGCGATCGATTTTGAAGAGCGCTTTAAAGCACTCGGCGCAGAAACGGTTGTTGCCCGCGCTGATTTAGACGTTGATTATGAAGACCAAGCAACAGCTTGGATCGGTGGTGCGGTTGAAGCATTCGAACCTGAGCTAAAAGCACAATCACAAGGTTCAGCACAGGTTATTCCTATGGCTGGTTTCGGTGCAGCACCAGCGCAAAGCCAATACACTAAGCAAAACCCATTTGCGGCAGAGCTAAGTGTGGTACAAAAGATCACAGGTCGCGACTCTACGAAAGATGTTCGTCACATTGAGATTTCATTAGAAGGCTCTGACATCACGTATCTTCCAGGTGATTCTTTAGGTGTTTATTTCTTAAATGACGAAGCACTTGTTGATGAAACGCTGGCACTATTAAACATTGATGGCGCGACTGAAATCACATTAGGTGAAGAAACCCTATCAATTCGCACAGCACTTATTGAAAAACTAGAGCTAACCCAGTCTTACCCTGGTTTCGTTGAAAAGTACGCACAAGCGACTAACAGCGCCGAGCTATTAAAGCTAGTTGAAGATAAAGCAGCAATGCGCGAGTACATCGAAGCGCGTCAAATCTTCGATATTATCAAGCAAAACCCTAGCGATATCAGTGCACAAGACCTAGCAAACTGCCTACGTAAGTTACAGGCACGTTTATATTCAATTGCTTCAAGCCAAGCTGAAGTGGAAGAAGAAGTGCACTTAACAGTTGGTTTAGTTGAATTTGATGCCTTTGGCGAAAAACACTTTGGTGGTTGTTCTGGCTATCTAGCAAATCGTGCCGAAGAAGGCGTACAAGTTAAAGTATTTAGCGAGCATAACGACAACTTCCGTTTACCAAACGACGATAACACACCAGTTATCATGGTCGGCCCAGGTACGGGTATCGCACCTTTCCGAGCATTCTTGCAAGAGCGTGATGCACGTGAAGCGGAAGGTGATAACTGGTTATTCTTCGGTAACCCGCACTTCACCCAAGATTTCTTATACCAAGTAGAGATCCAAGGTTATGTGAAGTCTGGCCTACTAAACAAAGTAGACCTAGCATTTAGCCGCGACCAAGCAGAAAAAGTATACGTGCAAGACCGCCTTCGCGAGAAAGGCGAGGAAGTGTTTGCATGGTTAGAAAAAGGTGCGCATTTCTATATTTGTGGTGACGCAAACCGCATGGCGAAAGACGTTCACCAAGCACTTATCGACATTATTAAAGCCCATGGTGGCAAAGATGACGAGCAAGCTGAAAGCTATTTAAAAGAGCTTCGCAGCAACAACCGTTATCAAAAAGACGTGTACTAACAGTTTGTTAGTACACCACACTGACCGTCACAGTAGAATTTTAGGATAAGCCATGAGCACAGATTACAAACCTAACAGCAAGCTAGACCCAAATGCCAAGTTTGCTGATAACGAAAGACTAAAAACACAAAGTAACTTTTTACGCGGTACCATTGAAGCGGATTTAAAAGACCAACTTACAGGTGGTTTTACAGCGGATAACTTCCAGCTAATTCGTTTCCACGGTATGTACCAGCAAGACGACCGTGATATTCGTCCAGAGCGTACTAAGCAAAAGCTAGAGCCAATGCACAACGTGATGCTTCGCGCACGTATGCCAGGCGGTATTATCACGCCTAAGCAGTGGTTAGCGATTGATGAGTTTGCTGGCGATAAAACCATTTACGGCAGTATTCGTTTAACAACGCGCCAAACATTCCAATTCCACGGTGTGTTAAAGCCAGGCATTAAAGAAATGCACCAAATGCTTAACAGCGTTGGTATTGACTCAATTGCAACTGCTGGTGACGTTAACCGTAACGTACTATGTACCACTAACCCTGTTGAGTCTGAATTACATCAAGAAGCTTACGAGTGGGCTGCGAAGATTTCTGAGCACTTACTACCACACACGAAAGCGTATGCTGAGATTTGGTTAAACGGTGAAAAGACTGAAACAACAGAAGAGCCAATTTTAGGTTCAACTTACTTACCACGTAAGTTCAAAACAACTGTTACGATTCCACCAAACAATGAAGTAGACGTACACGCGAACGATTTAAACTTTGTTGCCATTGCTGATAACGGCAAACTAGTTGGTTTTAACGTACTTGTTGGTGGTGGTCTGGCAATGACCCACGGTGATGTAAACACTTACCCGCGTAAAGCGGATGATTTAGGTTTCATTCCACTTGAGCACACGCTAAAAATTGCCGAGCACGTTGTGTCTGTGCAGCGTGACTGGGGTAACCGTGTTAACCGTAAGAACGCGAAAACTAAGTACACATTAGATACTTTCGGTACAGATGCGTTTAAAGCTGAAGTTGAAAACCGCGCTGGCGTTAAATTTGAAGAAAGCCGCCCGTATGAGTTCACTCACCGTGGTGACCGTATTGGTTGGGTAGAAGGCATTGATGGTAAGCACCACCTAACGCTATTTATCCAAAGTGGTCGTATTCTTGATTACCCAGGCCAACCACTGAAAACCGGTTGTCGTAAGATTGCAGAAATTCACCAAGGTGACTTCCGCATGACCGCAAACCAAAACTTAATTGTTGCCGGTGTTCCTGCCGACCAAAAAGACATCATTGAGCAGATCGCCCGTGAGCACGGTTTAATTGATGACTCACACTCAGAGCAACGCTTTAACTCAATGGCATGTGTGGCTTTACCTACGTGTCCACTTGCGATGGCTGAAGCAGAGCGTTACCTGCCAGAGCTTATCGAGAAAACAGAAGCAATTTTAGCGAAGCACGAAATTCCAAACGACGACATCATTATGCGTGTCGTAGGTTGCCCGAATGGATGTGGTCGCGCCATGTTAGCTGAAATTGGTTTTGTTGGTAAAGGCCCAGGTAAATACAACGTTTACCTAGGTGGTAACCGTGAAGGTACGCGTGTACCTAAGCTTTACCTTGAAAACGTAGGTGAAGACGTTTACCTACCAGCATTAGATGAATTAATTGGCCAATGGGCCAAGGAGCGCAACGAAGGTGAATGTTTTGGTGACTTCGCTATCCGTAAGGAAATCGTTGCCGAAGTGAAAGTCTCTAAAACAGACTTCCACGCTTAATATTTTAAGGGCGGTTAGCCGCCCTCATTTGGAATTTATGCATGAGTGAATTTAAGCAAATATTAACGCTAGATAAAGACGTTCAGAATGCCATGCTTGCCGATGCAAATGGCATGCTAGCAGAGCTTTCGGCTGAAGAACGTGTTTTATGGGCGTTAGAAAATTTACCAAGCACACACTTTTTATCGTCTAGCTTTGGCATTCAAGCGGCTGTGATGTTACACCTAGTAACATCGCATAAAGCAGATATTCCAGTGGTTTTAACAGATACGGGTTATCTTTTTCCAGAAACTTATCAGTTTATTGATGAGCTTACTGAGCGATTGAAACTCAATCTGAAAGTGTATAAATCAGAGCTAAGCCCTGCATGGCAAGAAGCTAAGTTTGGTAAATTATGGGAACAAGGCGAACAAGGTATTAAGCAATACAATACCTTAAATAAAGTTGAACCAATGACACGTGCATTAAAAGAACTCGATGCAGGTACTTGGTTTAGCGGTTTGCGTCGCCAACAATCATCGACTCGAGCAGATAAGCAAGTGCTTGAGATCAGCCGCGGTACCGTGAAGGTTTATCCAATTATTGATTGGCATAGCCGTGATGTGTATCAATACTTAACCAAGCACGATTTACCTTACCATCCGTTATGGGAACAAGGCTATGTGTCGATGGGTGATGTGCATACCACACGTAAGCTAGAGCCAGGTATGACCGAAGAAGAAACGCGTTTCTTTGGTTTAAATCGTGAATGTGGCCTTCACACAGACGGCGGCGGTATTTAAGGTCGTTTTGCTAAAAAACGATGTGATACCTTAGGTAAATTATTTTTTGCCAACCATGTTAGGGTGAGCTTATCTAGCTCACCACTAACATACATTTGCGTAATTGCAGTATCAAATGCATCGCGTACTTTCTCATCTCTAAAAATAATCTGCGAACCGGCATTTGTGATAACATCTAACGGTGTAAACTTATTTGTTAGCCCCAGCGGTTTAATAAAATGATAGAACTTCAGCCAATCAGCCACTAATACATCAATCTTATTTGCCACCAGCATCTTATTCACAGCGAGCTGATCGCCACTTTCAAAATAACGTGTATTTATGTCATTGATTAAAATTTGGAAGTCATGACCAAAGTTTAAACTTGCACCTGAAAAACTTGCTAACCTTGCACCTTTTAAATCAAGCACATGTTCAGCCTTAGCCCATCGATTGTCTTTACTTAAAATTGCACGATTGTAAAAGAACAAGCGATACTGAGACGGGTAACCGTCCCCAGTAAATGCACCTGTCCAATTTACTGCAATATCAACCCTTTGCTTTTCGTAGTAGCGTTTTATGGCATCGTTTGAAACATTGATATAAGTCGGGCTGAACCCTGCTCTATTAAGCCCTGCTGACAAAAGCTGTTCGTATAAGCCAACATGGCGTTGATAGGAGCTTGCTTTGAAGTACGGAGTAAAGTTGCCAGCAGCGACTTTAATATCGCGGGCATACACATGAGCGTTAAAGCACAACAATAATAAACAAAAAAGCCTAATCACAAGTGCCACTAATAATGAGTGATAAATCATAGTATGGCTGATTATTTAATAATCTGCTGAGCTAACCTGTTAACCACTCTTTTTTCTTTGTTCCGCGGTAACCCAAATAAAAGTAAGGTACATTTTGGTTGGCAAAGATAAGATTAATCCAAGGGCATAACACCCTCCGCCAATCATCATGCCGGAGATACCCATACTTTGCTCAATATGCGCGACATTTATCAAATAATAACCTAGTCCTATTAAGCATAATCCAAGCACAATAACTACTTTAAGCAGCGTAATTAACGATTTTTCACTCATTTGCATATACCTCTGGCTAAGGTATATGCCAGCGCTAGATAAAATACCAGCGCTAAAACGCTGTTACTAGATGTAGATCAACTATCGTCGCTCAACCACCGCTGCGGTCATTCTTGAAATGCAAGTAAGCTCACCAGCTTGGTTGGTAATTTTAACTTCCCACACAGAGGTACGTTTACCTAAGTGAACAGCTTTTGCTGTGGCATACACCATACCTTTGCGCGCCGCTTTAATATGATTCGCATTAATTTCTTGGCCTACGCAGTAATACTTATCGGTATCTACAACAAAGTTTGCCGCGTAGCTTGCTACTGTTTCAGCTAGCACAACATTCGCGCCTCCGTGCAGCATACCAATAGGGTTGTGGTGATCGGGTGTAACTGGCATGCTAGCAACAAGATAATCGTCGCCAACTTCACATATTTCAATCCCTAACGTTTTCATTAAGCTGCCTTTGCCATGCAAACCTTCATCTAGCTTATCGCATAACGCTTTATCTATTTCTTTATACCAAATCATTTATTGTTCCCTCGTATACAAAGCTAGGTACTTTTACAATCTCTAACAATTTCAAACAGGTCTGAACTTATCAATAGGTAGTTATTTCATTATCCTACTGTCAAAAAGGAATTAACATGAAAAAACTACTGCCTTTAGCCCTTTTATTTGCCTGCAATAGTGGCTTAGCCAGCGACACGATTCAACATCAAATCGATTTTGGTGTGTCTGACCTTTATGACTTTGATGATAATTTTGTTGGGATTGCTTATACCTACGCCTTTGAAGATCTGGCATCGACAAGTGGTCCTCACAATATTAAAACCTATCTAAATAGAATCAATACCCTCTCGACGCGAGCACTCGTACTGGATGATTTTTATGATATTGACGTCGAATACACACATTATTTCGACAATGCGTTGGTTGTTCGCTCTAACGTAGAGTATGCAAAAGATAACGATTTTAATAACGAATATTTAATGCTTAACGGCGAACTCGGTAACAATATCACCACTAATTTGCAGCTAGGTGTTGGCGTAACTTACTTATATCGTAACGAATCCGATGTTTTTGGTGTGCAAGATTCAAGTAATAACTGGCGATTAACCCCATATGTGCGCTATACCAAAATCGAACAAGGGCAAGGCTGGGATTTTGTATTTAAACAAATATCGGGGAAAGAAGATTATTATCAAGGACGAGCAGATTATTATATCAATGAGAATTGGTTTATTGGTATTCAAGCGCTGGCGCAAACCAATGAACTCGATAATAACAATTTTGAAGTGCAAACTCAGTATTGGTTTAATGAACACTTTTCATTTAACTTTGGTTTAGGTGCGGGGTTTGGAGATGATAGTTCAGGCTTAGATTCGGTGACCTTGCTGATGACTTCACGCTTTTAATTTAGAGTGCGCTTAACTTTATCAACGCGCACTCTAAAAGAGTTAATTTAGTAAAACTAATTGTTAGAGAAGCGATCATATTGCTTAGGTAACTCGTGCTGCTTTTCCTCGGCGCTAATATAAACAGTGCTTTCAACTACTTTCCAAGAGCCCGTTGCGGTGTCGATTTCCCAATCGGTATGCGTTTCTAATTCGGTAATCGGTGTGTAAGTAACATCCATCGTCGCATTACAGCCTGCTAAGGTTAGTGCAGATAAACCAAGTGCTATTGAGATTAATTTTTTCATGTTTCCCCCTTGTTGTTGCGATAAAGCATAAAACAATTTGTCACTATCACTTTCACTAATTGATAAACGGCTAATCTAAATGTTGAGCGGCTGTGAATATAAACAAGGCGATCTCAGGTCTATGTATTTACGTAGTATAAAGTTTAACAAGGCGCCGATATGAACTACCTAATTTGCTTTAGCTTATTCTTACTAAGCTTTACCAATTCTGCACAAGAGCGTAAACCACAAACCAATCACTTAGATTCAATCGTGCTTGGTTCGGGCTGCTTTTGGGGCGCAGAGAAACGCTATGAAGCACTTGATGGCGTAATTGATGCAGTGAGTGGCTATGCGGATGGCAGCGGCTTTAAAGCAACCTACCGTAATATCATTAAAAAAAGTAACAAGTACAACCCTAATAACTATGCCGAAGTCGTTAAAGTCACTTTTAATCGTAATGAAATTAGTCTAGAGCAAATTTTACAGCATTTTTATGAGCACCATGATCCGACACAGGTGAACCGTCAAGGTAACGATGTCGGCACACAATATCGCTCAACTATTTTATATAATTCAGAGCAACAAAAAACGCTCGCAATGGCGGTTACTAAACAATTCCAATCTCTACTTAGTCAGGCTGGTTTCGGCAAAATAGCCACCAGCATTAAGCCACTTGATACCTTTTATGCGGCTGAAGAATATCACCAAGATTACCTAGCCAAAAACCCTAATGGCTACTGCCCTGATTTGCGAACTGGTGTGACATTTAACCAACAAACTATCGCTAAACTTAATAACAGTGCGCTGTTAGAAGGTAAACAAATTTTGGTCATTGACGCCCCATTCTGCCCTTACTGTGAAAAATTTAAAGCTGAGACAGCAAAAGGGTATGCTGGCTCAATTCCGCTTACGTTTAGAACGGCCGATCAACTTCACGATCTCACAATTAAAACGCCAACCTGGGCAACCCCCACCATTATTCTGTTAGAGCAAGGCAAAGAAGTTTTTGCACGCCAAGGTTATGTGTCTCGTGATGAGTTTTACAAGATAGTGGGAGCATTTAAACTGGGTAAAGGTGAAGCGTTTAATGTCGCATTCAATAAGGGGACAGATAATCGCTATTGCAAACAGTATGAGATATTTAAAAACACGCCGGATGGCGTATTTATCGATAAGCTAAGTGGCGCTAAGTTATTTGATACGCGTGACCGCTTTAACTCTAATAGTGGCTGGCTTTCATTCACCAAACCGGTAAAAGGTGCCGTGTATGAAAAACCAGACCATAGCTTTGGCATGGTACGTACTGAAATTCGTGCGGTTGAGTCAGACATTCATTTAGGCCATGTATTTGATGATGGCCCAAATGGTCAGCTGCGTTACTGCATCAATGCAACCGTATTAGAATTTGTACCGCGCAGTTAACTAATACCGACTACATTATCGCCGCAGCTATATGAAATTATTTGGCTAAGCTCTTGATAACTTAAGCCACTTTGCTGTTGCAATTCATTAAAGAAAGCTTGAATTGCAACCAACGACTTTTTAGTTTGTAAACCGCCATCAATAATCTTATGGCTGCGCAAATAGCTCTCACAATCTCGCGATAACAAAAAGGTATCTTTGCCTAATACACGAAGCGCATAAGGCCCAGTGTTACCACCTAAGCGTGCGCCATGCTTTTTAAGATACTGCCAAAGCCCAATAATGTCGTCACTTGGCCAATCTGCGATAAACTTACTAAAACTACCATGCTGACTTGCAACATCATGGATCATATAGGCATTGGCTTGCACCGTTTGTACTTTTTTATAGTTACGCACTATGCGTTCATCGCTAGCGGCTTTTTCTTGTTGTTCCGGCGACATCATTAGTAGTGCCTCAACATCAAAACGCCAAAATACCTCTTCAAAGCCAGGCCACTTTTTCTCAATAACCGACCAATAAAATCCACTTTGAAAAATCTTTTTGGTAAATTCAGATAACCAAGCTGAATCAGGCAACTCTGCTATGCGCTTATTACTCAGTGGTTTTGACAGCAACGCCTTTAATTGACGCTCACCGCCCTTTCGCTCGACTGCGCGAAGATAGATATCGTTAAACTTTTCCATAAATTACTGGCTTTAGAAAATTTAAACTAGCTTAACCCCAGTGCAAATTTAGATGCAAGACCAGTGCTAAAGAAAAGAGCACAGCTTGCACCAAAAAGTGGCATTTCCTATCGCTTTTCGTTTCTCAGGTTCAATCAAAAAATAATTCACCAATAAATTCAATTTATTACAAATAAAAAAAGATTGGCATATTAGATGAATATGCGTGACTGGATTATTTAACAGAAGACCTTACATGCACATTAAAATTGATGATTTATCCAGCCCCGATGTGATTGCTCTGTTACAAGAACATTTAGATGATATGTACGCGACATCACCCGCTGAGAGTGTTCATGCACTTGACCTTAACGAACTTAAAAAAAGCAATATTACTTTTTTCAGCGCATGGCGTGATGATACCTTGCTTGGCTGTATTGCAATAAAACAGCTTTGCCCAAACCACGCTGAAATAAAGTCAATGCGCACCGCAAAGCACGCCCGTGGAAGCGGCGTCGCGTCACGCTTACTGCAACACACAATAGAGCTAGCCATTGATAAAGCCTATTTGTCACTAAGCCTAGAAACCGGCACGCAAGAATACTTTTATGCTGCACGCAATTTGTATCTAAAGTTTGGATTTAATATCTGTGGTCCTTTCGCTGATTATCAAGAAGATCCTCACAGCACTTTTATGACACTGCCGCTAAACACTGTTGCCTAGTTGTAAAAGCTCAGTTTGAGAAATTTTGCTATTGGTATGCACGTTACTAATTAGCACAATACTAATATCAGGTAAGGCGGGTAAGTGCGTATTTTTCAGCTCTGTTAACTCGCCGATACTTAAGCGCGCCATAGCACCAATTGCCATGCCTTGTTTTATCAACCCTTGCATCGCAACAACACTGCCACTCATGGCAATCAACTTAAATTGAGTTCCCTGCTTGTGCAGGCCTTCAATTGCTGCGTGATGAAAACGACAATCTTGCTGAAATGTTACCAGTGGCAAAGGCGTTTGCTCTAGTATTTTACAATCACCATTACTTACCCATACACCACTATCTTTAGCAATAATAATACCCTCTTCACTATCAAATGAGCGTGTTACTATGCCTAAATCGAGTTCACCATTGTCGAGCTGCTGTCGAATAATATTGCTTGGTAAACAACGTATTTGTAGATCTAAACTTGACCACAACTGATGCATTTTTTTTACTACGCTAGGTAAAATAGCATCGGCGTAATCATCAGGGCAACCTAACCGAATGCGTAACTTATTGCGGTCCGTTTTAACGGCATTTAATGTGCTGTCGTAATGTGCAATAAGCTGTTTTGCATAACCAACAAGTTGATGCCCATCTTTTGACAAAATGAGATTGCGACCATTTTTTTCAAACAGCACCTTACCTAAATCCTGCTCGAGTTTTTTCATCTGCATACTAACTGCCGATTGAGTGCGATTAACCTGTTTAGCAGCGCGCGTTATGCTTCCAGTGTCGACAAATGCAAGTAAACTTTTAAGCGCATCAATTTCCATAACACATCAATTTAACTGATAGATAGTATAAGAATTATGCGCTATTCGATGCATAAATAACACGATAAATTATTGGCAAATAAACTAACTACCTAATTGAGAGTAACACTAGATGGATTTATATATCGCCAATAAAAACTATTCGAGCTGGTCACTAAGAGCTTGGCTTGTAATAAAAAAATTCAATATAAGCTTCACTGAACACAACTTAAGATTAGAGACACCAAGTTTTAGCGATACCCTTGCCACCATCGCTCCCATCGCTAAAGTGCCTGTGTTAGTTGATGGCAGTACAACGATATGGGATTCGCTCGCGATTTGCGAATACATCAATGAAGTTTATTTATGTAATAAAGGTTGGCCAAGTGATCCGCAGCAACGTGCAAAAGCTCGCGCATTAGCGGCAGAAATGCATGCTGGTTTTAACTCATTACGCAATCAGTTACCTATGAATATACGCGCTAAGCGCAAAGTGGAACTGACAGCACAAAGCCAAAATGACATTGCGCGCATTGAGCAGATTTTTAGTGAACAACACACACTGTTTCAACATCAAGGCGGTTGGCTATTTGGTGATTGGGGAATTGTTGATGCCATGTTTGCACCTATTGCGTTGCGTTTTAAAACCTATGGCATTTCATTAAATGCTCCTGCAACGGCTTATATGCACAAAGTATTGAGCTGTTCTGCACTTGCCGAGTGGATAGATCTGGCTTTGCAGGAAACTGAGATTGTTCAAATGGATGAAGCGGGCGAAGAAGTCTAACTTAGCTTAATAAAAAAGGGGCTTTCGCCCCTTTAATATGTGTATTACTGCTTTAGTAAATCAATGAAGAACGCATACTCTAACGCAGTATCGTTTATGCGTTTAAAGCGGCCTGATGCGCCACCGTGACCTGCTTCCATATCCGTTTTGAACAGTAGTAGGTTATCGTTCGTCTTATATTCACGCAGCTTAGCAACCCACTTCATAGGTTCAAAGTACTGTACTTGCGAGTCATGTAAGCCAGTTGTTACTAACAGGTTTGGATACGCTTGACGCTTAACCTGATCGTAAGGTGAGTAACTTAACATGTAGTCATAGTACGCTTTTTCATTCGGGTTCCCCCACTCATCATACTCGTTTGTAGTCAATGGAATTGATTCATCAAGCATAGTGGTAACCACATCGACAAATGGTACGTGAGAAGCAACACCGCGATACAATTCTGGCGCTTGGTTAATCACAGCCCCCATTAATAAACCACCGGCACTGCCGCCAACCGCAAATACTTTATCTTTTGCACCATAACCTTGTTCTACAAGCGCTTTAGTTACGTCTACAAAATCGTTGAAGGTATTTTTCTTGGTGAGTTTTTTACCATCTTCATACCAAGGGCGACCTAGCATTTGAGAGCCTCGAATATGGGCAATGGCGTAAACAAAACCACGGTCAAGCAGGCTTAAACGTGACGTTGAGAAAGTCGGGTCGAAGGTTGCACCATATGAGCCATAACCATATTGATAAAGCGGGTTAGTACCATCTTTTTTAAACTTATCTTTATGATAAACAAGCGATACAGGCACTTTTTTACCATCGCGTGCTGTTACCATAATGCGTTCAGATACATAGTTATCAGAGTTAAAGTCACCTAATACTTTCTGTTCTTTTAGTACAGTTTTTTTACCGTCTTCTAGCGTATATTCAATTACACTAGAAGGCGTTGTCATACTGGTGTAGTACAAACGAACAGATGCATTATCAAGTTCATTATTACCGTACATACCTGCAGCAAACGCAGTATCTTTAAAGTCCAGGTTAAACTCTTTGCCTGAATCAAGCTTACGCACAGTTACATTCGTTAAACCATTCTCACGCTCTTGATAAACTAAGTGATTATCAAATAACGTAATGTCTTCAAGTTTTACGTTATCACGCGCAGGGATAACTTCTTGCCAATGCGCCTTATCACCTACTTTACTTGCGTCAACTTTCATTAAACGGAAGTTAACCGCATCTAGGTTAGTAGTAATGTAAAAATCGTTATTTAACTTAGCAATACTGTATTCGTGCTTGTCTTCACGCGGAATAAAACGTGTAGGTTTCGCCTTGGCGTCGTTCGCATCAATAATTGATACACCGCGTGCTTCAGTACTTGAATGGTGAATGTAAACTAAACTGCTGTCTTTACTCTTACTAATATAAGTGTAGTACGCTTTGTTTTTCTCTTCATAGACTAGCTCATCACTGCTTTGGTCCGTTCCCAGCACATGGCGGTAAACCTGATAACCAAGCAAGGTTTGCGGGTCTTTCTTGATGTAGTACAAAAAGGTATTGTCGTTACCCCAAACAATATTGCCTGACGTACCTTCAATTTTATCTTTTAAGTATTCGCCTGTAGTTAGGTCTTTAATGCGAATAGTGTAAATACGACGGCTTAATGTATCTTCGCCGTACGCAAGTAAATTATCGTTTTCACTCACAGTTAGTGTGCTAACACTAAAATAATCGTGTGCTTTTGCCAATTCGTTAACATCTAACAGTACTTGCTTATCAGTACCTGCTAAATCTTTTGCGCGCGTATATACGCTGTATTCGTTATCACCGCTTACTTCACTACCGTAAAAGTAATCGCCCTGTTTGACTGGTACAGATTGATCATCTTTAACAATGCGACCTTTGATCTCGTCAAATAATTGCGCTTGTAGTGCTTCAGTATGTTTTAATTTTTGTTCGGTATAACTATTTTCAGCTTCTAAATGCGCTAGAATTTCAGGATCTTTGCGTTCATCGTCACGCATCCAATAATAATTATCAATGCGTGTGTTACCGTGGTGCGTCATTTCAAATGGCACTTTTTTGGCGATAGGCGCCGCAATATCAGTTTTGTTGTTGTTTTGAGTGTTATTGCAAGCGCTAAGCACTAATAGTGAGAGTGCACTTAGTGCGATTGGTTTTAATGCTTTCATAAATATTCCCTTTGTATTTAACCTTCCCATGCTAACTCAGTAAATTAATTACGACTATAGTTTTGCGTAACGAATTGTAACAACCGTATATAACGATAATTTACGTGTATTTAGCCTAAATTATTAATCCATTCGCTCATTACGACATGCGTTTTAATTTTTACGATATCAGGCTCTGCGTCTAAGTATTCTCTTATCTCATGAAGTCGTTGCATCGAATCTGTTTGCACGTATACCAATAAATCCATATCGCCAGTAATACCATGGCACGTTAAAACTTCCGGGATCACCTGAAACACCTTAACAATGTTTGAACAACGCGTGCACTGATGCTGAATTTCAAAGTAAGCAGATACACCTACTTTTTGCGATTCACTTAGCAAGACTTGATAGCCGCGAATTTGCCCCTGACGCTCTAGTTTTTTAATCCGCTCTGTAACAGCTGAACGCGAGAGGTTTACCGCATCAGCTATCGCCGATACGCTTTGCCTCGCGTTTATTTTTAACTGACCAATAATCGCCTGGTCAAATTTATCCATTTGCATACTTAATCACCTAAACCTTCAAAGTGTTTTTATTTTGCAGTAATACCGTCATTTTACCTGCATATCACACACTCTGCCTAGCAACTCAAACAGTTTGAGATAGTAAATATTTCTATACTAGCGCTATTAAAAACCATAAACAAAGTAACATGAAATCAGTTAATACAGGCATTGGACGCTGGCAAGGCGCCGGCATGATGGCAACAACCTTACTCGGTACCGGAGTATTTATACTACCGCAGCTAACCGTCGAAATGTCGGGAAGTAATGCACTCTACGCTTGGCTTCTACTGACAGTGGGATTAATCCCTATTACTTATGTATTTGGAAAGCTATCGTCACTTTTTCCACATTCAGGCGGCCCTGCTCACTTTGTTGAAAAAGCCTTTGGCAAAACTGCAGGTAGAGTCATTGGCTTAATGTTTTTGTTAGTCGTGCCAATTGGTGCACCCGCAGCCATTATTATGACCTTTCAGTTTGTGCAAGGAATGATAAATATTAACGGTGTACAATTGTTACTCGCCGAACTCACTGCGCTTTTATGCCTGTTTTACATAAACCGAAAAGGCATTCATGTTTCAGCAAAACTACAGTTTCTGCTTACCCTGTTAATCACCTTTATTGTCATGCTGTTATTTACTTTCAGCAATGAACAAGTCGTAATGCAATCGGACACAACGCTGAGTTTGGATAGCGATAAAATACTAAGTGCCGCAGGTCTCGCTTTTTGGAGTTTTCTTGGTGTTGAAGCTATGTCACACCTTGCCAATGAGTTTAAAAAGCCGAAGCAAGATGTTATTCCAGCGATGATTATAGGCAGTGTTATTGTTGGCGTGATTTATTTATTATCTACGGTATTAGTTTTGGCCCACCCTAATGATCAAAAGCTGGCGATTATCGGCGTATTTAACCACTATTTCAGTGGCGGTAACTATATCATTGGCATACTTGGTACAGCAGGTGGCCTTGCTACCATCAACGTTTATACAACAAGTCTGGCTAAACTCGCCGCAAGCTTCGCTGAACAAAAAGTATTGCCCAAATCATTAGCATACACAAACCAATATAATGTACCGCAAAGAGCGTTGATTTGTGTGCTGAGTATCATGGCAACAGTACTCGTTATAACTTATTTCAGCGGCCAAGATCTGGAAGATTTAATAAACTGGGTAAATGGTGTCTTTGTTATTATCTATATTGCAACTATGTGCTCTGCATGGGTATTACTCGCAGCAAAACACCGTATTACGATTTCGTTAGGGTTTATTGCCTGCATGGCTCTTGCATTTGGCATTGGCGCGCACATGGCTTATGCACTGTTATTAGCTACGATGTTAATACCTGCGGTAAAATGGCAAAAACGCCGCGGCAGTGTGCAACTCGCTAATAACAGCTAATGCTATAGCATAGCGAGATTACTGTTTTTAGTGGTGCCATCCTTTTTCCAAAAGACTAACGCTGGCACCTGAACTTCCCACACTTCATTAGCATTCCACACATACGGTGGTTGGTAGCGCTGTGTAAACACCACCTCCTCTAGCCCCGAATTATCACGAGTAGATTCAAAATAAATATTAGTGCTGCGTACCACCAAAACTTCAGTTTGGCTAAGTGACTGTATATGGTTACGTGTAATTTGTTTTACGTAAGGCTCTTCTGGATTTTTAGGAAATAGAGAAGAAACGATACCTTTTTCAATTTGCTCAGTTTCATGCGAGATAAAATAAACGCCACTACCAAGCGGGAATCGTCCAACCATACGTAAGAATAGCGCACAAAAATTTGCGTTATACTCTCCTTGCTTCATGCCATCTTTTAGAATGTCATATGCGCGATACATATTGCGATAATCATATTCCTCTTTGGTAGAAAGCATAAATGAAGCGTACACCATAGGAATACGCATCAAGTCACGCAACTCAGGTTCTTGATTATCGAAATCAAGCAACTGAGTCATAAAATCTAACTTGGCATTTTCAATTTCAAAGAACTCATCACGTTCTTCTTTTTTATCAAAACGTCTTTGCGGTAAACCTACACCCTGACGCAAGTAGAGATATGAGTTTCGTTTAATTCCAGTTAATAACTTATTACGCTGTTCTACATCTAACAGCCTGAAGCGGTTACCTTGATAAATTGCTTCAGCATGAGGTGCATACGAGCCAATATGGCGAAGCAAAGTTGCTTTAACGATGGGTTTAAGCACTTCTTCACGATAAGCCATTTTCTGCTCTTTGGTGAACGGCTTGTAATCATGACGCTGCATTAAGCTGACTTTATCGTATCCGATAATGTCACTCAGCGCTTGTTTTAAATAAGGTGAAGTAAATTGGTTAAATAGGCGTGCTTCTTCAAACAGCGCAACGGTTAATGCCGTGATATAAATTGGTTTGTTTTTTTCGTTTCGCGTACAGCGAACCGTCTCATTGGGTAGTGGCGTTGAAAGTACCATGGTCCCCAAAAACTGACTGAATATTTTAGGCCCATCGAGCAAATCGAGAATATTATCGATTAGCTTTTCCAGTGAAATATAACGCTCACCACGAGCCTTCAAACGCTCGGCTGCTATTTGTTTGATGCGCAGCTCTGCTTCATCGATCTTTTGATGTAGTTTTTCTAAATAACGCTGAGCAGATCGTTGCCCTTTAATAAGCGGATACTTACCTTTTTCTTTGCGGTAGTTTTCTACAATATCGATATGTTCTTGGTAAGCGACGATCTTTTTATTTAATTGCGTAAGTTCGGCTTCGTATTCGTAGTGTTTTTCAAAAAACAGAGACGCCTCTTCCAACATCTTACGATAATCGTATTGGAATTCTGATATTTTCTTCGAGATAGCGCTAGCCATATTTGGGATAGCGGATAACCGATCTGTTTGATACTGAATAAAGCGCTTCATATTCTTATTATTTATGTTTACACACGATGTTAAGCTAATTTATTTTTGCTTTTTATTTAGAAAGACACACATCTTATCGACACAAAAAAGCATTAGTGTAACTAAGTTAATAAAATTAATCAGTTTAACGTGTGACTAAACAACTTCACATATATGTTAATACTACTATATTACGTGAAAATGCAGTAATTAAAACGTCATTTTTACCATAAGCTAGAACAGCAAAATACGTATAGAAATAAGTTTACCTGCAGACTGAGCTTAGATTATGAAGTACGCAACAATTCCTATAACGTAAAGAAGCCGAGATAGCTTAGGGTTCAGGATTCAGGATTCAGGATTCAGGATTCAGGATTCAGGATTCAGGATTCAGGATTCAGGATTCAGGATTCAGGATTCAGGATTCAGGATTCAGGATTCAGGATTCAGGATTCAGCAATATTCTGAAGCCTGTTTGCTTAATTCTAAAGTCCTTTAGTTCCCCAAACGCAAAAAGCCCGCTCATTGAGCGGGCTTTTTACTTAATTAGGAGCTTGGCGATGTTCTACTTTCACATGGGCGAACCCACACTATCATCGACGCTGTTTCGTTTCACTTCTGAGTTCGGCATGGGGTCAGGTGGTTCCAAAACGCTATAGTCACCAAGCAAATCTGGTTGACTTAAGAGCTTGTCTTAAATCTAAATCTGGAAAACTGTCTTTTTATCTCAATTCGTAAAGTTATCTACTTTAGTACTTTGCTCTTTTCGAGCTATTCAACTTCTGCGGGTCTAAACCACTTTGGCGTTGTATGGTTAAGCCTCACGGGTAATTAGTACAGGTTAGCTTAATGGCTCGCACCACTTCCACATCCTGCCTATCAACGTTGTAGTCTTCAACGGCCCTTCAGTTAACTCAAGTTAAAGTGAGAACTCATCTCGAGGCTCGCTTCCCGCTTAGATGCTTTCAGCGGTTATCGATTCCGAACGTAGCTACCGGGCAATGCAATTGGCATCACAACCCGAACACCAGCGGTTCGTCCACTCCGGTCCTCTCGTACTAGGAGCAGCCCCTCTCAATTCTCAAACGCCCACGGCAGATAGGGACCGAACTGTCTCACGACGTTCTAAACCCAGCTCGCGTACCACTTTAAATGGCGAACAGCCATACCCTTGGGACCGACTTCAGCCCCAGGATGTGATGAGCCGACATCGAGGTGCCAAACACCGCCGTCGATATGAACTCTTGGGCGGTATCAGCCTGTTATCCCCGGAGTACCTTTTATCCGTTGAGCGATGGCCCTTCCATTCAGAACCACCGGATCACTATGACCTACTTTCGTACCTGCTCGACGTGTCTGTCTCGCAGTTAAGCTTGCTTCTACCATTACACTAACCGTACGATGTCCGACCGTACTTAGCAAACCTTCGTGCTCCTCCGTTACTCTTTGGGAGGAGACCGCCCCAGTCAAACTACCCACCAGGCACTGTCCACAACCCCGATTCAGGGGCCTATGTTAGAACATCAACACTACAAGGGTGGTATTTCAAGGACGGCTCCACACAATCTAGCGACTGTGCTTCAAAGCCTCCCACCTATCCTACACATGTAGGGTCAATGTTCAGTGCCAAGCTGTAGTAAAGGTTCACGGGGTCTTTCCGTCTAGCCGCGGGTACACAGCATCTTCACTGCGATTTCAATTTCACTGAGTCTCGGGTGGAGACAGCGTGGCCATGGTTACACCATTCGTGCAGGTCGGAACTTACCCGACAAGGAATTTCGCTACCTTAGGACCGTTATAGTTACGGCCGCCGTTTACCGGGGCTTCGATCAAGAGCTTCGCCGAAGCTAACCCCATCAATTAACCTTCCGGCACCGGGCAGGTGTCACACCCTATACGTCTTCTTTCGAATTTGCAGAGTGCTGTGTTTTTAATAAACAGTCCCAGCCACCTAGTCACTGCGACTCCCGTCCGCTTAGAGAGCAAGTCTCATCACAGATAGGAGCGTACCTTCTCCCGAAGTTACGGTACAATTTTGCCTAGTTCCTTCACCCGAGTTCTCTCAAGCGCCTTAGTATTCTCTACCTGACCACCTGTGTCGGTTTGGGGTACGATTCGAAATAATCTGAAGCTTAGAGGCTTTTCCTGGAAGTATGGCATCAACAACTTCCACACCGTAGTGTGTCGTCTCGTATCTCAGCCTTAGAAACCCGGATTTGCCTAAGTTTCCAGCCTACATACTTTCACATGGACAACCAACGCCATGCTTGTTTAGCCTGCTCCGTCCCCCCATCGCAATTATTCCAAGTACGGGAATATTAACCCGTTTCCCATCGACTACGCCTTTCGGCCTCGCCTTAGGGGTCGACTCACCCTACCCTGATTAGCATGGGATAGGAACCCTTGGTCTTCCGGCGAGCGGGTTTTTCACCCGCTTTATCGTTACTCATGTCAGCATTCGCACTTCTGATACCTCCAGCATACCTCCCGGTACACCTTCAACAGCTTACAGAACGCTCCCCTACCCCGCGAATAAATTCGCAGCCGCAGCTTCGGTGGTATGTTTAGCCCCGTTACATCTTCCGCGCAGACCGACTCGACCAGTGAGCTATTACGCTTTCTTTAAAGGATGGCTGCTTCTAAGCCAACCTCCTGGCTGTCTGGGCCTTTCCACATCGTTTCCCACTTAACATACACTTTGGGACCTTAGCTGGCGGTCTGGGTTGTTTCCCTCTCCACGACGGACGTTAGCACCCGCCGTGTGTCTCCCGGATATTACTTATTGGTATTCGGAGTTTGCAAAGGGTTGGTAAGTCGGGATGACCCCCTAGCCTTAACAGTGCTCTACCCCCAATAGTATTCGTCCGAGGCTCTACCTAAATAGATTTCGGGGAGAACCAGCTATCTCCCGGTTTGATTAGCCTTTCACTCCTAGCCACAGGTCATCCGCTAGCTTTTCAACGATAGTCGGTTCGGTCCTCCAGTCAGTGTTACCTGACCTTCAACCTGCCCATGGCTAGATCACCGGGTTTCGGGTCTATACCCAGCAACTAAACGCGCAGTTAACGCTCGCTTTCACTACGGCTCCCCTAAATGGTTAACCTCGCTACTGAATATAAGTCGCTGACCCATTATACAAAAGGTACGCAGTCACAGAACGAATCTGCTCCTACTGCTTGTACGTATACGGTTTCAGGTTCTATTTCACTCCCCTCACAGGGGTTCTTTTCGCCTTTCCCTCACGGTACTGGTTCACTATCGGTCAGTTGGGAGTATTTAGCCTTGGAGGATGGTCCCCCCATATTCAGTCAAAGTTTCACGTGCTCCGACCTACTCGATTTCACTGTAAATAAGTTTTCGTGTACGGGACTATCACCCTGTATCGTCAAACTTTCCAGAATGTTCCACTAACTACATTACAGCTTAAGGGCTAATCCGATTTCGCTCGCCGCTACTTTCGGAATCTCGGTTGATTTCTTTTCCTCGGGGTACTTAGATGTTTCAGTTCTCCCGGTTCGCCTCACTTACCTATGTATTCAGTAAGTGATACCACTAAGTGGTGGGTTTCCCCATTCGGAAATCCTAGTCTCAAGCGCTTTTTACTAGCTTGACTAGGCTTATCGCAAGTTAATACGTCCTTCATCGCCTCCAACTGCCAAGGCATCCACCGTATACGCTTAGTCACTTAACCATACAACCCAAAATGGTTTGTATTGCTAAAGACAGTTTTTAACTCCGCCAGAAGTTAAATATTGAATACTAAAGTAGATACCAACAACAACTTAATGTTGCGGCATATTTTCTTTACTTTATTTTGAGAACTCTAAATTAAATATTGTATTTCCTAAGAAATACTTAATTTAAAGTTTGTCAGCTTTCCAAATTTTTAAAGAGCAAATTAACTAAGCTATTGCTTAGCTAACAATCATCTGTGTGGACACTTCGAACAAAAAGTTCTAAATCGTATAAGGAGGTGATCCAGCCCCAGGTTCCCCTAGGGCTACCTTGTTACGACTTCACCCCAGTCATGAATCACTCCGTGGTAAGCGCCCTCCCTAAGGTTAAGCTACCTACTTCTGGAGCAACCCACTCCCATGGTGTGACGGGCGGTGTGTACAAGGCCCGGGAACGTATTCACCGCGACATTCTGATTCGCGATTACTAGCGATTCCGACTTCATGGAGTCGAGTTGCAGACTCCAATCCGGACTACGACGCACTTTAAGTGATTCGCTTACTCTCGCGAGTTCGCAGCACTCTGTATGCGCCATTGTAGCACGTGTGTAGCCCTACACGTAAGGGCCATGATGACTTGACGTCGTCCCCACCTTCCTCCGGTTTATCACCGGCAGTCTCCTTAGAGTTCCCGACCGAATCGCTGGCAACTAAGGATAGGGGTTGCGCTCGTTGCGGGACTTAACCCAACATCTCACAACACGAGCTGACGACAGCCATGCAGCACCTGTCTCAGAGTTCCCGAAGGCACCAAACTATCTCTAGTAAGTTCTCTGGATGTCAAGTGTAGGTAAGGTTCTTCGCGTTGCATCGAATTAAACCACATGCTCCACCGCTTGTGCGGGCCCCCGTCAATTCATTTGAGTTTTAACCTTGCGGCCGTACTCCCCAGGCGGTCTACTTAATGCGTTAGCTTTGGAAGACAGTTCCGAAAAACCGAACTCCTAGTAGACATCGTTTACGGCGTGGACTACCGGGGTATCTAATCCCGTTTGCTCCCCACGCTTTCGTACATGAGCGTCAGTGTTGACCCAGGTGGCTGCCTTCGCCATCGGTATTCCTTCAGATCTCTACGCATTTCACCGCTACACCTGAAATTCTACCACCCTCTATCACACTCTAGTTTGCCAGTTCGAAATGCAGTTCCCAGGTTGAGCCCGGGGCTTTCACATCTCGCTTAACAAACCGCCTGCGTACGCTTTACGCCCAGTAATTCCGATTAACGCTCGCACCCTCCGTATTACCGCGGCTGCTGGCACGGAGTTAGCCGGTGCTTCTTCTGTTGCTAACGTCACAGCTAGCAGGTATTAACTACTAACCTTTCCTCACAACTGAAAGTGCTTTACAACCCGAAGGCCTTCTTCACACACGCGGCATGGCTGCATCAGGCTTGCGCCCATTGTGCAATATTCCCCACTGCTGCCTCCCGTAGGAGTCTGGACCGTGTCTCAGTTCCAGTGTGGCTGATCATCCTCTCAAACCAGCTAGGGATCGTCGCCTTGGTGAGCCATTACCTCACCAACTAGCTAATCCCACTTGGGCCAATCTAAAGGCGAGAGCCGAAGCCCCCTTTGGTCCGTAGACATTATGCGGTATTAGCCATCGTTTCCAATGGTTGTCCCCCACCTAAAGGCATGTTCCCAAGCATTACTCACCCGTCCGCCGCTCGTCATCTTCTAGCAAGCTAGAAATGTTACCGCTCGACTTGCATGTGTTAGGCCTGCCGCCAGCGTTCAATCTGAGCCATGATCAAACTCTTCAATTAAAAGTGTTTTTGGACTTACGTCCGACTCAATGAATTCTGATTTTGATATCTTACGATATCGAATTGACTGTGCTGAATAAATTTCTTTATTCCGTTGGTCACTCAGTTCAATTAAGTCTAAATTTTGTTACGCTAAAAGCGTATGTTAGAACTTAATCTGTACGAGTGCCCACACAGATGATTGCTTAAATTTTTAAAGAACAGTGCAAACAACCTTGTGCTTGCCGCGACGCTTCGTCGCTGTTAGGGCTGCGTATGTTACGCCTTCCTAATTTTTTGTCAACACTTAATTTTGATTATTTTCTTTTTATTTTGAAAACGTTCAAAACTCAGTTTTACTTGACTCAACCAACTCGTGATTCGCTGCTATGCTGCGTCGTTCCCCGTGTTGGTGGAGGCGCATTATAGAGAGATCCGAATTTGGATCAACCCCTATTTCAAACTTTTTTTAGTTTTTTGGATCGTTTGGGTGAAATACATACAAAACTGCTCGTTTTTGTACGTTTTCTTCTAAAAAATGCTTTTTAAAGCGAGTTTACTTGTGAATTTTGGGCCTCAGTATTAAATGATTGCTGCGTCACCTCACCCCAATATTCATCATTAATCTTTGTTTCAGTGTAGTTTGCATTGAAGCTTGTGATTGCGTTTCGCCAAAATTGCGTTGCCTTACTTGCACCCGCAATCTGTTTAATCTGCCATGCACCACCATAATGCTGCCAAATCCAACTCACGAATTTACGTCCTAACCCTTGCTCTCTTAAACTTGGAACTATGTAAAACTCACACACCTCAAACTGTTTATTAGAAACTTGTTTGATTGCTGCAAAGCCAATTGGCTTACCTTCTAAATAACAGAGCAAACCAAAAACATTATCAACCAGCTCTGTGTCGAGATCGAACAGCCCCATGTGGTTAGGTAATTTACCTGTGATCTTTGAAAACTCGGCTTCATACCCTTGCAACAAGTTTAAATACACACGCATGTTGGTTTGTTCTACTACAACTACTTCCACTGCTATAACTCATTTGACCAATAATTTTTCAATCATCACACAAAACCGCTGTTAAAAAAATATAAATAGGGCTTTACCTCAATCTAACTTGAGCTTTTATAGTCATCCTGCTTTCTCAATTTAAGGAATGATTTTATGCACACATTTACACGCTACCTTTGTACTTTAAACAAATATTCAATCTTGGTATCAACTTCAGCATTAAAATAAGGAACCACAATGTTTTTGGAACACGTTAATTTAGTTGTTACTGATCTAAATAAGTCACTGACTTTTTATCAAGCTGCTTTTCCACACTGGCAAATTCGCTCAAAAGGAAGTGGTGAGTGGTACGGCAAGCCGCGGCAATGGCTGCACTTTGGCGACGATTTTAATTATATTGCATTAAGTGACCATGGTGAGGGAGAGATAAGAAAACTCTCTGGTCATCAAACAGGACTCGCGCACTTTGCCTATGTTGTAAGTAATTTAGATGCACTCATAATGCGTATGTGTGACGCAGGCTTTTTTGTCGATAAAAGCAGTGAGCACCCTTTTCGTAAAAATGCCTATTTTATTGACCCTGACGGATTTGAAGTGGAGTTTATCGAGTATTTAAGTGATCTGCCTTCTGAGCGAAATAGCGACTAGCATACACTTGCTCTTCTAATATGCTACTCGCTAGCTACCGTTAACTGGACTAAGGTCTCAATTAATTTATTAATATCGATGGGTTTTGCAAGATGAGCGTTAAACCCTTCACTTAAATACCTTGTTACATCACTTTCAAGTACGTTCGCTGTTAACGCTACTATTGGAATGGTGTTATTTAGTTGCCGAATATATTTGCAAGCTTGCTCACCATCCATCTCTGGCATTTGAATATCCATAAAAATGATGGCTGGGTTTTCTTGTTGAAACAAGTCGATTGCTTGTTTTCCATTTTCAGCGATTAATAGTGTTGCTTTCGCTGGCGCCATAATTGCCTTAAACACAGTTTGATTTACTTTATTATCTTCAGCCAACAAAATGGTTGTGCCATTGAGTGATGGCATCGTTAACTGTGCATCACCTCGTGGTTTTAATACTTCACGACTTTCGTGTATCAATGGAATTGTGAGCTTAAATTGAGAACCTTTATTTAGCTCACTCGTCACTTCAATTTTACCTTTCATTAAGTGAACGAGTTGTGCAACGATTGCAAGCCCTAAACCTGTGCCCCCAAATCGACGTGTTGTCGACGTATCTGCTTGTTCAAACCGTTCGAACAAGCGTGTTACTTGGGTATCACTCATACCAATACCTGAATCTGCTACTTCGACTTTAATACCTCGCTTATACTTTACAACCCTGACGTCAATTTGACCTGAGTCTGTAAACTTAATTGCGTTACTAACTAGGTTGAGTAAGATCTGCTTAATACGCGTCGGGTCACCTTTCCACACACCTGTTACTGAAGACGTTGAATGCAGCTTCACTACTAATTGTTTTTCATCTGCAATACTCTTTTGCTCAGTTACCGTGTCTTTAACCAGCTTTTCTAAATCAAACTCGGTAGATTCAATTTCGAGTTTTCCGGCTTCTAACTTAGATATATCAAGAATATCATTAATTATAGTTAGCAGTGTTTTACCCGAAGATAGCGCACTGTCAGTGAGCTCTTGTTCTTTTGCCGCTTGTTTGGATTTTCTTAGCAATTGCAATGTGGATAAAACAACATTTAACGGGGTACGAATTTCATGACTCATATTTGCAATAAATTCGTTCTTTACTTGGTCGGCTTTTTTGAGTTGTTCAATTACTGTGGCTAATTGTGCTGTTTTGTCTTTTACCTTACGCTTTAGCTGATCGTTAAAACCCGCAATAATTAAAGTAAACATCACACCTATTGCTGCAATAATAAAACCCACAATAAGTGTAAGCCAACTTAACCAATCCTTTTTAGTATTTTCAAAACTATCAGTACTCTCAAAATGAACCAGCCAATCACGGCCAAACCATGCTAACTGATAAGATTTAGCGAAGTGTAGACTATGGCTCGTATTGTGTTTCTGTTCTAAACCTGCAACATACGGCGAACTAGGCGATTGCTTATCTGAAATTGAAAAATGATAATAATCTGAAGAGGCATCCTCAAGCATTAGCTTTTCAAGCGACTTATCAACTTCAATCACCACTTCGGCGATACCTAGTAGCTTGTCGTCACTATTTCTAAATACTGGAAAGTAAATTACATTGCCTGTTAATTTATCTGATTGTTGCTGTAAGCGAACCGGCGGTGTTGCTTTAATTGCCCGTGCATTTATCGCTTCAAATACGGTATCACCTGCAATTGGGTGACTCGCTAAATCGAGACCAATAGCCAAACTATTAGTCGAGTATGGCGCTGTTAGACCGATCGGAAAAATTTGTGAAAACTGCCTGCTTTCATCGATGATTCTAAGTTTTGACCCTTCCAGCCCTCGTTCAGACTGCTTTTCATACCAAGCTTGCGACTCTTCACGCTCTAAACAATCTAACCAAGCAATTGCACGGTAGGGAATACCGCCATTATTAAGAGACGATGCAATTAACTGAAATTCATCAATATTAGGATCAATACCATTACGAAACAAGGTTGCCAAAGCAAACAGATTAGTTTCAATTTGTCGTTTGAGTATTTGTAATTCGTAAACTTTCTTTTCAGTAATATCTGCGAAAGTTAGGTTTAAATTTTTACGATACACTTCTTTTGAATAAGAAAATGTAAAGCACACTGATATCAGCAATAAGGTACCAGTAACCAATACAACTTTAACGTTACTCACCGGGCTAAAAAGCTTAGATGGAAGTAACATGCCAAATAATGGGAAGAAGAACAGCACACCAACACTGTCACCAACCCACCAAGTGAACCAAACAAAATCGACGATGCTAAATGGAATAATGCCCTGTAAGTATAAAGAGCTAGTGCCAATTGTTGCAGATACCATACAAGCAAACGGGCTGACTAAAACTAGCGCTTTTAACAAAGGTTTTGCTGCATTTAAGCTAAGTGGAAAATCACACAACTTTTTTAGGAGCAAACAGCTAATGGCAGCCTGCAACAAAGCGCCCGCAGCACGAACACTGTTCCATATTAAATCGGAAGCAGAAACGGAAAAAATATCGTTTCCAGAACTATAAATATTGGCCAGTAAAGCGCCTACAAAAAGTGGTATATATGCCTTACTGCCATAGCGCAGTGCGACAATTGCGGCGTACCCTGCAGCTGGCCATACTGCGCTCGCAAAACCAGGCTCTATACGAAAGAAAGTACCGAATACACCAAAAGAATAATAACCAAGCACGATGAGTACAAAAACAACTACATCGTTGCGAAGTAATCTTGTAAGAGTAAGCGGCATTCAGTAAGCCTTATTTTGTATAATGAACTGTTTAAACATAGCACAAAAGTTAGTTCATAATACGATTAATCAAATGCTTAAATGTGTCACATGCTTGCTAAGGCATCTATATAAAATTATAGCGGGTAACAGATCGCATTAGGCTCTTGAAGCACTAGAGCAATACATAACTCTTGGGATAGCGAAGCGTTAATTTTGCAACAAACGCGATATAGGTTAATAAGTAACGCCGAATATTAATGAATAGCGAATGACGAAGTTCCATTCATTCAACAGCTCTACAAAGAACATGCTTAAAAGCTAAGTACGCTGTTTCTGCATGACTGTTCAAGGCAAGTTATCACCAAGCGGTCGGTAATATAAAATGATGTGAAACGAGAACGTTAAATTAAATAAAGTATAGGTATTTTTGACATAAAAAAACCCGAGCCTAAACTCGGGTTTTTCAATGCTTATGCATTAACTATCAAGAATTAGTCTTCGATAGTTGCTACAACACCAGCACCTACTGTACGGCCACCTTCACGGATCGCGAAACGTAGACCTTCGTCCATCGCGATTGGAACGATTAGCTCAACAGTCATCTTGATGTTGTCGCCTGGCATTACCATTTCTACGCCATCTGGTAATTGGATATCACCAGTTACGTCAGTTGTACGGAAGTAGAACTGTGGACGGTAGCCTTTGAAGAATGGCGTGTGACGACCACCTTCATCTTTAGATAGTACGTATACTTCTGAAGTGAACTTAGTGTGCGGCTTGATTGAACCAGGCTTACATAGAACCTGACCACGCTCAACTTCGTCACGCTTAGTACCACGTAGAAGTGCACCAATGTTCTCACCAGCACGACCTTCGTCTAGAAGCTTACGGAACATTTCAACACCCGTACAAGTAGTAGTTGTAGTTTCTTTAATACCTACGATTTCTACTTCGTCGTTCACGTTGATGATACCAGCTTCAACACGGCCTGTTACTACTGTACCACGACCCTGGATTGAGAATACGTCTTCGATAGGCATGATGAATGGCTTATCGATGTCACGCTCTGGCTCTGGGATGTAAGTGTCTAGTGCTTCTGCAAGCTCAACAATCTTGTCTTCCCACTCTTTCTCGCCTTCTAGTGCTTTAAGAGCTGAACCTTGGATTAGTGGTAGGTCGTCACCTGGGAAATCGTACTCTGAAAGAAGTTCACGAACTTCCATCTCTACTAGCTCTAGTAGTTCTTCGTCGTCAACCATGTCACATTTGTTCATGAATACGATGATGTAAGGTACACCAACCTGACGTGAAAGAAGGATGTGCTCACGTGTCTGTGGCATTGGGCCATCAGTCGCAGCTACTACTAGGATTGCGCCGTCCATCTGTGCAGCACCTGTGATCATGTTTTTAACATAATCCGCGTGTCCTGGACAGTCTACGTGTGCGTAGTGACGAGTTGGTGTATCGTACTCAACGTGTGAAGTTGAGATTGTGATACCACGCTCACGCTCTTCTGGAGCGTTATCGATTGCTGCGAAGTCTTTCGCTTCACCACCGTATACTTTTGCAAGTACGTTAGTGATTGCTGCTGTTAGAGTTGTTTTACCGTGGTCAACGTGGCCGATTGTACCTACGTTTACGTGCGGTTTCGAACGTTCAAACTTTTCTTTTGCCATTTT
Organism: Pseudoalteromonas sp. NS-SX12; assembly: GCF_057367955.1. NCBI lineage: Bacteria > Pseudomonadati > Pseudomonadota > Gammaproteobacteria > Alteromonadales > Pseudoalteromonadaceae > Pseudoalteromonas > Pseudoalteromonas sp. NS-SX12. Next base: position 758,363 of record NZ_CM170634.1, read on the forward strand.
CTTAAATTCCTATAAAGAAATTAAAGTCCGATCCCACATGAATCGGACCGAACTAAAATTACTTAACAGCGCGAGCTGCAATAATTGCGTCTGCAACATTTGAAGATGCTTCTGCGTACTTGAGGAATTCCATCGAGTACGAAGCACGCCCTTGTGTTGCAGAACGAAGGTCTGTTGCATAACCGAACATCTCAGCAAGCGGCACTTGTGCGTTTACTTGCTTAAGACCACCTGGCGCTTCGTCCATGCCTTCGATCATACCGCGACGACGGTTTAAGTCGCCTACTACATCACCCATGTTTTCTTCAGGGGTGATAACTTCAACCTTCATAACCGGTTCTAATAAGGCTGGGTTCGCTTCAAGCGCACCTTTCTTGAATGCCATAGAACCTGCGATCTTAAACGCCATTTCATTCGAGTCTACATCATGGAATGAACCATCATATAGTGTCGCTTTAACGCCTAATACAGGGAAGCCAGCTAATACACCATTTTGCATTTGCTCAGCAACACCTTTTTCTACCGCAGGAATGTACTCTTTTGGAACAGCGCCACCAACGATTTCGTTAACGAATTCGAAGTTTTCAGCATCTTCTTCCGTAAAGTCCATTGGCTCAAGTTTCAGCCAAACGTGACCATATTGTCCGCGACCACCAGACTGACGTACAAACTTACCTTCAACTTCAACAGTTGAGCGGATAGCTTCACGATACGCAACCTGAGGTTTACCAACGTTACATTCAACGCTGAATTCACGTTTCATACGATCAACGATAATATCTAAGTGAAGTTCGCCCATTCCTGAAATGATGGTCTGGCCTGATTCTTCATCTGTTTCGACACGGAAAGATGGATCTTCAGCCGCTAGTTTACCTAACGCGATACCCATTTTTTCTTGGTCAGCTTTGGTACGCGGTTCAACCGCAACTGAAATTACTGGCTCAGGGAATTCCATACGCTCAAGTGTAATGTGCGAATCAAGTGAACACAGAGTGTCACCTGTTGTTACATCTTTCAGACCAATTGCTGCCGCGATGTCGCCAGCGCGAACTTCTTTAATCTCTTGACGGTCATTTGAGTGCATTTGCACAATACGACCAAAACGCTCACGTTTAGCTTTAACTGGGTTGTAAACTGTATCACCAGTGGCTACAACACCTGAGTAAACGCGGAAGAAAGTTAGCGTTCCAACAAATGGGTCGGTTGCAATTTTAAATGCAAGCGCCGCAAATGGTGCATTGTCATCAGCAGGACGTTCTTCTTCTGTCTCGCCGTCGTCTAAAACACCTTGGATTTGCTTAACTTCAGTTGGTGACGGCATGAATTCAATCACAGCATCAAGTACCGCTTGTACACCTTTGTTCTTAAATGCAGAACCACAGGCCATTGGAACGATTTCGTTCGCAAGCGTACGTTGACGAATTGCTGCTTTGATTTCTTCTTCCGTTAATTCACCATCTTCTAGGTACTTTTCCATTAACTCTTCGTTTGCTTCAGCAGCAGACTCAACTAAATGAGCACGCCATTCCTCAGCAAGGTCTTGAAGGTCAGCAGGAATCTCTTCGTAAGTGAAGCTCATACCTTGATCTTCTTCAGACCAGTTAATCGCTTTCATCTTGATAAGATCAACGACTCCTTTGAAGTCGTCTTCAGCACCGATAGCAAGTTGGATTGGTACAGGTACAGCGCCTAAACGGCTCTTAACCTGCTCAACTACCATCAAGAAGTCAGCACCTACGCGGTCCATCTTATTAACAAAGATCATGCGTGGTACTTCATATTTATTTGCTTGTCGCCACACCGTTTCCGTTTGTGGCTGGACACCAGATGAAGCACAAAGTACTACAACTGCACCATCGAGTACGCGTAAAGAACGCTCTACTTCGATAGTGAAGTCTACGTGTCCTGGGGTATCAATAATATTGATACGGTGGTCTTCGAACTGAGCGTCCATACCTTTCCAGAAACACGTGGTTGCAGCAGAAGTGATCGTGATACCACGCTCTTGCTCCTGCTCCATCCAGTCCATAGTTGCGGCACCGTCGTGAACTTCACCGATCTTATGACTAAGACCGGTGTAGAAAAGAACACGTTCTGTAGTGGTGGTTTTACCCGCATCTACGTGGGCACAAATACCGATATTGCGATAACGCTCAATTGGAGTTGTACGTGCCATAATATCCTCTTAAAACTTAAGAGCTTACTACCAACGGTAGTGAGCGAATGCCTTGTTCGCTTCAGCCATACGGTGAACGTCTTCACGTTTCTTAACCGCAGTGCCTTTGTTTTCAGCAGCATCAATCATTTCTTGTGCAAGACGTAAGCCCATTGATTTTTCACCACGCTTACGAGCTGCTTCAACTAACCAACGCATACCTAATGCGTTACGACGAACTGGGCGTACTTCTACTGGTACTTGGTATGTTGAACCACCAACACGGCGAGATTTAACCTCTACCTGTGGGCGAACATTTTCAAGTGCCGATTCGAAGATTTCTAGGTGCGACTTGCCTGATTTCTCAGCAGCCACGTCTAGCGCACCATATACGATTTTTTCAGCAGTTGACTTCTTACCGTCTAACATTACTACGTTAACGAATTTAGCAAGAAGCTCTGATCCGAACTTCGGATCTGGAAGAATTTTACGTTGACCTATTACGCGTCTTCTAGGCATTTTAATCTCTCCGATTTCTTCAGGTCCGCTTTACTTCAGCGAATCCCCAAAACAATATTAATTACAAATTTAAGTGCTTGGCCTTACTAACGGAGAACCATTAGCCTTTAGGGCGCTTAGCACCGTACTTAGAACGACCTTGACGACGGTCGTTAACGCCTGCACAGTCAAGTGCACCGCGAACAGTGTGGAAACGTACACCTGGTAAGTCTTTAACACGACCACCACGGATAAGAATTACACTGTGCTCTTGAAGGTTGTGACCTTCACCACCGATGTATGAAGTTACTTCAAAACCGTTCGTTAAACGAACACGCGCTACTTTACGTAGAGCCGAGTTTGGTTTCTTAGGTGTTGTTGTATATACACGAGTACATACGCCACGCTTTTGAGGACAAGCCTTAAGCGCAGCTGAGTTATTTGATTTAACCTTGCTGCGACGTGGCTTACGCACTAGCTGGTTGATAGTTGCCATTAAATAGCTCCTAATAAATTAAACTAAACTACTGAAAAAAATCCGCCCTTTTACTTCACTGAGCAAAAGGGTGGCGGAATTTTAATGAGCAAAGTTTAACCTGTCAACATAAACTGCACATATAGCCCGAAATTTAGGCTATATGTGCGAGTTGCGATTAAGGTTATTCTTGCTCGCCTTCGATGCCAGCATTAAGTGCATCGGTTAGTGCTTGTGATGCTTCATCTACACTAACTGTTTGCTCTTCAACACTTTCACCTTGTTTGCGACGATTGATACGGTCTTGGTGGTAGGCAAAACCAGTACCCGCCGGAATCAAGCGACCTACAATTACGTTTTCTTTAAGACCACGTAATTCATCGCTCTTACCATTTACTGCTGCATCAGTAAGAACACGAGTTGTCTCCTGGAATGATGCTGCAGAAATGAATGATTCTGTCGCAAGTGATGCTTTAGTAATACCCATTAGCTGAATTTCATATTTAGCTGGAATCTTACCTTGCTCTTCAAGATCACGGTTTGCGATATTTACGCGCGCCACTTCAACTTGTTCACCTGCTAGGAATTCTGTATCACCACCGTCTAGAATGATGCACTTACGGATCATCTGACGAATGATAGTTTCGATGTGCTTATCGTTAATTTTTACACCTTGTAAACGGTATACTTCTTGTACTTCGTTTACGATGTAGTTAGCAACATCAGTTACACCACGTAGGCGAAGGATATCGTGTGGTGACTCTGGACCGTCGGCGATAACTTCACCTTTCGATACTGATTCACCTTCGAACACGTTAAGCTGACGCCATTTAGGAATCATCTCTTCGTATGCATCACCTTGCTCTGGTGTAATAACTAAGCGTTTCTTACCTTTAGTTTCTTTACCGAAACTAACTGTACCTGTGATTTCTGCAAGAATTGCTGGATCTTTCGGCTTACGCGCTTCAAATAAGTCAGCAACTCGAGGTAGACCACCGGTGATATCGCGTGTCTTCGAACCTTCTTGCGGGATACGTGCTAATACTGCACCAGCCGCAACCGTTGAACCATCTGTCACTTCAATTGTAGTGAATGAAGGAATACGGATTTCTTGAAGACCGCGCTCATCATTTTCGATGATTAACTTAGGCTCTTTCGCGTTAACTTTCGCTAGGTCTTTAACAACCATACGCGTAAGACCAGTAAGCTCGTCTGTTTGCGATTCTACGTTTGAGTCATCAATGTCGCTGAACTGAACTTTTGATTCGTGTTCAACAATGATTGGGTGACTATGCGGATCCCATGTCGCAACGATATCGTTACCAGCTACTTCAGCACCATCTTGTACTGAAAGAACCGCACCGTAAGGTACTTTATAACGCTCTTTCTCACGACCGTGCTCGTCGATAACTGTGATTTCAGTTGAACGAGATGTGATTACAATCTTACCATCTGAGTTAAGAACGTATTTCGCGTTGTGTAGCTTTAAGCTACCGTTGTTCTTAACTTGTACGCTGTTCTCTGCAGACGCTCGAGATGCCGCACCACCGATGTGGAAGGTACGCATCGTAAGCTGTGTACCCGGCTCACCGATTGATTGAGCTGCGATAACACCTACTGATTCACCTGGGTTAATTAGGTGACCACGTGCAAGGTCACGACCGTAACAGTTAGCACATACACCAAAGTCGTTATCACATGTGATAACTGAACGTACGCGTACTTCGTCCACTGAGTTCTCTTCTAAAAGGTCACACAGTTTTTCGTCAAGCATTACGTTACGCTCAACAAGTACTTCTTCAGTACCTGGCTTTAATACGTCTTCAGCAACTACACGACCTAATACACGCTCGCGTAGCGGCTCAACAACGTCACCACCTTCAATTAGCGGCTTCATTGTTAGACCGTCTTCAGTACCACAGTCTGACTCGTTGATTACTAAGTCTTGTGCAACGTCTACTAGACGACGTGTTAGGTAACCCGAGTTCGCTGTCTTAAGTGCGGTATCGGCAAGACCTTTACGCGCACCGTGCGTCGAGATGAAGTACTGTAGTACGTTTAGACCTTCACGGAAGTTCGCCGTGATTGGTGTTTCGATGATTGAACCATCTGGACGTGCCATTAAACCACGCATACCCGCTAACTGACGGATCTGAGCGGCGCTACCACGTGCACCTGAGTCGGCCATCATAAATACTGAGTTGAATGAGTCTTGCTCTTCCTCAACACCTTCCGCGTTGATTACAGTATCTTTTGATAAGTTTGCCATCATTTCACGTGATAAGTTTTCATTTACACGTGACCAGATATCGATAACTTTGTTGTACTTTTCACCCGCAGTTACAAGACCAGACTGGAACTGTTGGTTAATTTCGTTAACTTCTGCTTCAGCAGCGTCGATGATCTCAGCTTTAACTGGTGGGATTTCCATATCGTTAATACCGATAGAAACACCCGACTTCATTGCGTAGTGGAAACCTGTGTACATTACTTGGTCAGCAAACACTACAGTGTCTTTTAGACCTAGACGACGGTAACACTCGTTAAGAAGACCTGAAATCTGCTTCTTACCCATTGCCTTGTTAACAAGTTCAAATGGTAAGCCTTTAGGCATGATAAGTGAGAAAATCGCACGACCTACTGTTGTTTCAACTAGGTGTGTAATTTCGCTCTTGTCGCCTTCTTCGCTGATAACCGTTTCAGTTAAACGAACTTTAACGCGTGCGTGTAAGTCAGCAACACCTGTACGGTACGCTTTCTCAGCTTCTTTCGCGTCTTTAAATACTAAACCTTCACCGTTCGCATTGATGCGATCGCGCGTCATGTAGTAAAGACCTAATACAACGTCCTGTGAAGGTACGATGATTGGCTCACCATTCGCTGGTGAAAGAATGTTGTTGGTTGACATCATTAGTGCACGTGCTTCTAGCTGTGCTTCTAATGTTAACGGTACGTGTACCGCCATTTGGTCACCATCGAAGTCAGCGTTATATGCCGCACACACTAATGGGTGTAGGTGAATCGCTTTACCTTCGATTAATACTGGTTCAAACGCTTGGATACCAAGACGGTGAAGTGTTGGTGCACGGTTAAGTAAAACCGGGTGCTCACGAATTACTTCATCAAGGATATCCCAAACTTCCGGTACTTCACGCTCTACCATCTTCTTCGCAGCTTTGATAGTAGTCGCCATACCGCGGCGCTCTAATTTACCGTAGATAAATGGCTTGAATAGCTCTAGTGCCATTTTCTTAGGAAGACCACATTGGTGTAGTTTCAGTGTAGGACCTACAGTGATTACAGAACGGCCTGAGTAGTCAACACGCTTACCAAGAAGGTTTTGACGGAAACGACCTTGCTTACCTTTGATCATGTCTGCAAGCGACTTAAGTGGACGCTTGTTAGAACCAGTGATCGCACGACCGCGACGACCGTTATCAAGTAGTGCATCTACCGCTTCTTGTAACATACGCTTTTCGTTGCGTACGATAATGTCTGGTGCAGCTAAGTCTAAAAGACGCTTCAGACGGTTGTTACGGTTGATAACACGACGGTATAAATCGTTCAGATCAGATGTTGCAAAGCGACCGCCATCTAGTGGTACTAGTGGACGTAGATCTGGTGGAAGAACTGGTAATACAGTCATGATCATCCACTCAGGGTTGTTACCTGATTGGTGGAATGATTCCATCAGCTTAAGACGCTTAGTGATCTTCTTACGCTTAGTTTCAGAGTTAATTGTTGGTAACTCTTCGCGCATTTCTGCAATTAGCTGACCAAGGTCAAGGTCACGAAGTAGATCAAGTACAGCTTCTGCACCCATCTTAGCTTCGAACTCGTCACCGTGCTCTTCTAATGCATCTAGGTATTCTTCTTCACCTAATAGCTGACCACGCTCAAGCGTTGTCATACCTGGCTCTGTTACTACGAATGATTCGAAGTAAAGTACGCGCTCAATATCACGTAATGTCATGTCTAACATTAGGCCGATACGAGACGGTAATGATTTAAGGAACCAAATGTGCGCTACAGGGCTAGCTAGCTCGATATGACCCATACGGTCACGACGAACCTTAGTTAATGTAACTTCTACGCCACACTTTTCACAAATAACACCACGGTGCTTTAAGCGCTTATATTTACCACATAAACACTCATAGTCTTTTACTGGGCCGAAAATACGAGCACAGAATAAGCCGTCGCGCTCAGGCTTGAAAGTACGGTAGTTGATTGTCTCAGGTTTCTTTACTTCACCGAATGACCATGAACGTACCATATCTGGCGAAGCTAGACCGATGCGGATCGCATCAAACTCTTCGGTCTTGTTTTGTTGCTTCAGAAACTTAAGTAAGTCTTTCACCTTAGCTCTCCTAAAGGAGGTTAATCTTGGGGGCGGTCCATTTTAGCCACCCCAGCTATTCGTTCGCGAAAGGCGCTTGACTCTGTGTCTACAGAGAAGCGCCGAATCGGCTTATTCTTCTTCCAGCTCGATGTTGATACCTAGTGAGCGGATCTCTTTCAACAATACGTTGAACGATTCTGGCATACCAGGTTCCATCTTGTGGTTTCCGTCTACGATGTTCTTATACATCTTAGTACGGCCGTTAACGTCATCCGACTTAACAGTAAGCATTTCTTGTAGCGTGTAAGCAGCACCGTATGCTTCTAGTGCCCATACTTCCATCTCACCGAAACGCTGACCACCGAACTGAGCTTTACCACCAAGTGGCTGCTGAGTTACTAGGCTGTAAGAACCAGTCGAACGAGCGTGCATCTTGTCATCTACTAAGTGGTTTAGTTTCAGCATGTACATGTAACCTACAGTTACTTTACGCTCAAACTCATCACCTGTACGACCGTCATAAAGTGTTACCTGACCACTTGAAGGATATCCACCTAGCTCAAGTAGCTCTTTGATTTCACTTTCTTTTGCACCGTCAAACGCTGGAGTTGCGATTGGTAAACCGCCTTTTAGGTTTTCAGCTAAGCGACGGATTTCATCATCAGAGAAGCTTGCAATATCTACCTTCTGACGACAATCACCTAATGCGTAAGCTTTAGCGATGAATTCACGTAATTCGTGAAGTTCACGCTGTTCTTTCATCATGTCTTCTAGGCGTTCACCGATACCACGTGCAGCAAGACCCATGTGAGTTTCTAAGATCTGACCGATGTTCATACGTGATGGTACACCTAGCGGGTTTAGAACGATATCTACGGTACGACCACGGTCATCGTAAGGCATATCTTCTACTGGTACGATTGTCGAGATAACACCCTTGTTACCGTGACGACCAGCCATCTTATCACCCGGTTGAATACGACGTTTAACAGCTAAGTAAACTTTAACAATCTTAAGAACACCTGGTGCTAAATCGTCACCTTGAGTGATCTTACGACGCTTAGTTTCAAAGCGCTTATCGTAATCCGCTTTTAATTCGTCATACTGTTCAGCAAGTTGCTCTAACTCGCCTTGTTGTGCTTCATCAGCTAGGCTTTGTGTTAGTAGCTTGTCTGCAGCAAGACCTGCAAGTGATGCTTCATCCATACCAGCAGCGATAAGTAGCTTGCGAGCACGGCTTAAGACACCTTCTTCAAGGATCTTAAATTCTTCGTTGAAGTCTTTCTTCGCTTCACGAACTTGCATCTCTTCGATTTCAAGTGCGCGCTTGTCTTTTTCAACACCATCGCGAGTAAATACTTGAACGTCGATTACCGTACCAGATACTGAGTTTGGTACACGTAATGAGCTGTCTTTAACGTCAGACGCTTTTTCACCGAAGATAGCACGTAGTAGCTTTTCTTCTGGAGTTAGCTGCGTTTCACCCTTAGGTGTTACTTTACCAACTAAGATGTCACCGCCTTTAACTTCAGCACCGATGTATACAACACCCGATTCATCAAGTTTGCCAAGTGCAGATTCACCTACGTTAGGAATATCAGCTGTAATTTCTTCTGGACCTAACTTGGTATCACGCGCGATACACTGAAGTTCTTGAATATGAATCGTGGTTAGACGATCTTCTTGAACTACACGCTCTGATAGTAAGATTGAATCCTCGAAGTTATAACCATTCCATGGCATGAATGCCACGCGAAGGTTTTGACCTAGTGCTAAGTCACCTAAGTCTGTCGAAGGACCATCAGCAAGTACGTCACCACGAACAACCGGCTCACCAACCATACACGTTGGTTTTTGGTTGATACAGGTGTTCTGGTTAGAACGTGTGTACTTAGTTAGGTTATAAATGTCGATACCCGCTTCACCTGGAACGCGCTCATCTTCATTTACGTTTACAACGATACGGCTCGCATCAGCGTAATCAACTACACCGCCACGCTTAGCAACGATTGTTACACCTGAATCTTTCGCAAGTGTACGCTCGATACCTGTACCTACTAACGGCTTGTCTGCACGTAATGTTGGTACTGCTTGACGTTGCATGTTCGATCCCATTAGTGCACGGTTCGCATCATCGTGTTCTAGGAATGGGATAAGTGCTGCTGCAACTGAGATAACCTGTTGTGGCGATACATCCATATATTGGATGCTGTCGCTAGGCATAAAGGTTGATTCACCTTTGTGACGACATGGAATTTGCTCATCAACAAAACGGTTTTCTTCAGTTAAGTTTGCGTTTGCCTGTGCAATTACAAACTGGCCTTCTTCGATTGCAGATAGGTAATCAACTTCGTCAGTTACAACGCCGTCAATTACTTTACGGTATGGAGTTTCTAGGAAACCATAGTCGTTAGTACGTGCGTATGTTGAAAGCGAGTTGATTAGACCGATGTTCGGACCTTCAGGCGTTTCGATTGGACATACACGACCGTAGTGAGTTACGTGAACGTCACGTACTTCGAAGCCTGCGCGCTCACGCGTTAGACCACCTGGACCTAATGCTGAGATACGACGCTTGTGCGTTACTTCTGAAAGCGGGTTGTTTTGGTCCATAAACTGAGATAACTGCGATGAACCGAAGAATTCTTTAACCGCTGCAGAAATAGGCTTAGCATTGATTAGGTCTTGTGGCATTACTGCATCAAGATCACCTAAGCTTAAACGCTCACGTACTGCACGCTCAACACGTACTAAACCAACACGGAATTGGTTTTCTGCCATTTCACCCACAGAACGAATACGACGGTTACCTAAGTGGTCGATATCATCTACGTCACCTTTACCGTTACGAATGTCGATTAGAACCTTCATAACTGCAACGATATCTTCTTTACTTAGTGTACCTGCACCGTAACCTTCTTCGTGGCCAACACGGCTGTTGAATTTCATACGACCAACTTGTGATAGGTCGTAACGTTCTTCAGAGAAGAATAAGTTATCGAATAGTGCTTCTGCTGCATCACGCGTTGGTGGCTCACCAGGACGCATCATGCGGTAGATTTCAACAAGCGCTTCTAAACGATCATTTGTTGGGTCAACACGTACAGTTTCTGACATGTATGCACCGCTATCAACTTCGTTGATATACAGTGTTTCAATCTTGTTAAAGCCCGCTTTAACAAGTTCAGCCATTAACTCAAGTGACAGCTCAGCATTTGCTTCAGCTACAATTTCACCCGTGTCTTCGTTGATGTAGTTTTTCGCTACAACACGATCAATGATGTACTCGTGCGGAACTTCTAGCTGAGTAACGTTGTTCTTTTCTAGTTGTTTGATGTGACGTGCCGTAATACGACGGCCTGATTCAACAATCACATCACCAGAAGGATCTTTAATATCAAAGATCGCAGTCTCACCACGTAAACGTGATGGAACAAGTTCCATTAATACTTTACCGTCTGCTACTTCGAAAGTTGTAGTTTCGAAGAACATATCTAGAATTTCTTCAGTTGAATATTCTAGTGCGCGTAAAATGATAGACGCTGGTAGTTTACGACGACGGTCGATACGTACGAATAGGTTATCTTTTGGATCGAATTCGAAATCTAACCAAGAACCACGGTAAGGAATAACACGTGCATTATATAAAACTTTACCCGATGAGTGCGTTTTACCACGGTCATTATCGAAGAATACACCTGGTGAACGATGTAGCTGAGAAACGATTACACGCTCAGTACCATTGATCACAAAAGTACCTGTATCGGTCATGAGCGGAATTTCGCCCATGTATACTTCTTGCTCTTTAATGTCTTTAACTGTGCCTGGTGCTTCCTTGTCCATTAGCACTAAGCGTAGCTTAACGCGTAATGGTGCAGAATAAGTCACACCGCGGATTTGACACTCTTTAACATCAAATACTGGCTCACCAATACGATAACTTACGTATTGTAGCTCAGAATTTCCCGAGTAACTTTTGATCGGGAAAACAGAACGGAATGCTGCTTCAAGGCCGTGATTGCCTTCTGCGTCCGGACTTAAGAATTTTTTAAAGGATTCTAACTGCGTAGACAGTAGAAACGGCACATCCAACACTTGTGGACGTTTACCAAAATCCTTACGGATACGTTTCTTTTCAGAATAAGAGTAAGCCATGGGGTTCCTCAGCTTGCTGACTTTTGACCCAACTGCTCATAATAATGAACAGACTAACTTGGCACTGTGGCCAATACTGCAACACCAATTTTTTAATTAGCTAAAAACATTAAAAATCAGTTGGTTGCAAAACTAATAATTAAACAACTTAGCTAATTATTGTGCGATTGCAAAGCCGGAGCTCTACAGCGCAAAAAGGCCGGTGAATAAAAATTCACCAGCCCTTGCCTGATTTTTGGTCAGGCAGCTAATCTAGCATAAGCTAGATTACTTGATCTCAACTTCAGCACCAGCTTCTTCAAGATCTTTCTTAAGTGCTTCAGCTTCTTCCTTAGATACACCTTCTTTGATTGGTGCAGGAGCAGACTCAACAAGCGCCTTAGCTTCTTTAAGGCCAAGACCAGTTGCGCCACGTACAGCTTTGATTGCAGCAACTTTGTTACCGCCAGCAGCAGCTAAGATTACGTCGAACTCAGTCTTTTCTTCAGCAGCTTCAGCAGGACCAGCAGCAACAACAGCAGCAGCTGCAGTTACGCCGAACTTCTCTTCCATAGCTTCAACTAGTTCAACAACTTCCATTACTGACATTTCAGCAATAGCGTCAAGGATTTGGTCTTTAGATACAGACATTTCAAATTTCCTAATAATTACGAACCATTAAGGGTTCAAAAAATACTTTACACCGAAAAAGAACAAAAAACAGCTTAAAATTAAGCAGCTTGCTCAGCTTTCTGTACACGTACTGCTTCAATTGTTTTACACAATTTACCAGCAGACGCTTCTTTCATAGCGCTCATTAAGCGTGCAACTGCTTCGTCGTATGTTGGTAATGTAGCAAGCATATCTGCGTCTACAACGTTACCTTCAAAAGCGGCCGTTTTAACTTCAAAGTTTTCATTCTTCTTCGCGAAATCTTTAAAGATACGCGCTGCAGCACCTGGGTGCTCAGAAGAGAAAGCGATTAAGCTAGGACCAACTAGCGACTCATTTAGACACTCATAATCAGTACCTTCAACAGCACGTTTAGCTAAAGTGTTACGAACAACCTTCATCCAAACGCCTGCTTCACGAGCTTCTTTACGAAGGGCAGTGATAGCATCTACAGTTACACCACGAGAATCTGCAACAACTGCAGAAAGAGCACCTTTGGCAGCTTCGTTAACTTCAGCAACAATTGCTTTTTTGTCTTGAAGATTTAACGCCATGGGTGTTACTCCTGGTTCTATGGGGACAAGCCCCTGTTTACTCATCTTTTAATCAAAATTAAGATTAAAAGTGCTTTTTACGGCGAGAGCCAGAAGATTAGGAAAAATCTTGCTGGGGATTCACACCGTCTACGTAGGAGATTAAGCATACCTAATGGTTTGCACCTACGGTCTTGGACGAAAGCCTAATTTATCGCTTTTGCTTGAAACAAGCGCGAAATTATAGACTCCAACCCGAATTTGGTTTTATTGTTGAATTAAAGAAAACTTCATAACTCAACAAAATGGCGCAAAATTATAGTCTAATTTTTGCGCCATGTAAACGCTATTCTCTAAATTATACTACTTGAGTATTTAGAGTAGCTTGGTCTACAGCAACACCAGCACCCATCGTAGTAGAGATGCTTACTTTCTTAAGGAAAGTACCTTTCGCTTGAGAAGGCTTAGCCTTCTTAAGAGCGATGATTAACGCTTCAAGGTTTTCTTGAAGTTGGTTTGCATCAAAATCTACTTTACCGATAGTAGTGTGGATAATACCGTTCTTGTCGTTGCGGTAACGAACCTGACCAGCTTTAGCGTTTTTAACTGCTTCTGCAACGTTAGGCGTTACAGTACCAGTTTTAGGGTTAGGCATAAGACCACGTGGACCTAGGATTTGACCTAGTTGGCCAACAACGCGCATTGCATCTGGAGAAGCAACAACAACGTCAAAGTTCATTTCGCCTTTCTTAACCTGCTCAGCAAGGTCGTCCATACCTACTAAATCAGCACCAGCTTCTTTAGCAGCATCTGCGTTTGCACCTTGAGTGAATACAGCAACGCGTACTTCACGACCAGTACCGTGTGGTAGTACAGTTGCACCACGTACGTTTTGGTCTGATTTACGAGCGTCGATGCCAAGGTTTACAGCAACGTCAACACTTTCAGTGAATTTAGCAGTAGCTAGTTCTTTAAGAAGAGCAACAGCTTCGTTGATTTCGTACTCTTTAGTTACGTCAACTTTTTCGCGGATTACGCGCATACGCTTAGTTAATTTAGCCATTCTCAATTACCCTTCTACATTCAAGCCCATTGCACGTGCAGAACCTGCAATCGTGCGTACAGCTGCGTCCATATCAGCAGCAGTAAGGTCAGGACGTTTAGTCTCAACGATCTCTTCTAGTTGTGCACGTGTTACAGTACCAACTTTCTCAGTGTTAGGACGGCCAGAACCAGACTTGATACCTGCAGCCTTCTTAAGAAGGTAAGATGCAGGTGGAGTTTTCATATCAAAAGTGAATGAACGGTCGTTGTAAACAGAAATGATTACAGGAACCGGAGCACCTTTCTCGATAGACTCTGTACGTGCGTTGAACGCTTTACAGAATTCCATGATGTTAACACCATGTTGACCTAGTGCAGGACCTACTGGAGGACTAGGGTTAGCCATACCAGCAGCAACTTGTAGCTTGATTAGAGCTTCAACTTTCTTTGCCATTTTAATAACCTCATTTAATGGGTCTTAGCCTTGTGCGTGCGAGGACACGTACTCAAGCGGCTTCCCAAAATTAAAAAATTCTTAGCTTTTGCTATCATCAGATAACAAAAGGCCGCTGATTATAGATTAACCAGCGGCCTTTTTCAATATGATCAGTTAAGAATTATTTGTCAGCTTCAACCTGACCAAATTCTAATTCTACTGGTGTAGAACGACCAAAAATAAGTACAGACACTTTTACGCGGCTGCGGTCGTAATCAACTTCTTCAACAACACCGTTAAAGTCAGCAAATGGACCATCAATAACACGTACCACTTCACCTGGCTCAAACAATGTAGCCGGCTTAGGTGCATCTGCATTTTCTTGCAGACGGTTAAGAATACGATCAGCTTCTTTTTTGCTGATAGGCGCAGGACGGTCTGATGTACCGCCAATGAAACCCATTACACGTGGCGTGCTATTTACTAAGTGCCAGCTCGCATCGTTCATATCCATTTCTACCAGTACATAGCCTGGAAAGAACTTGCGCTCTGAACGACGTTTTTGGCCTGATTTCATTTCTACAACTTCTTCAGTCGGTACTAATACCTCTCCGAAGCTGTCTTCTAGGCCTTGGATTTTAATATGCTCAATAATTGTTTGAGCTACGCGTTTCTCAAAACCAGAAAATGCTTGTACTACGTACCAGCGTAGTTTCTTTTCTTTGTTCTCATCCGCCATGGGATCAGATCTCCAATCCAGTTAAAAAGCCAACAATTCTAAATAATGCACCGTCTAGACCCCAAAGGATAAGCGCCATTACTACTGTTGCAATCATTACGATAAACGTTGTTTGAACCGTCTCTTGGCGTGTTGGCCACACCACTTTACGTACTTCTAGCTTCGCTTCTTTGGCAAACGCAATAAACTCACGTCCTTTACCCGTTAACGAGGCAACGCCCAAACCTGCGGCAATCGCTACTACTACACCAACTGCACGTAATAATACAGATTGATCTTCAAACATGTAATTGCCTACAACTGCACCTGCTAGCAGTGCAATTGCTACAATCCATTTTAATGCATCCATTGAGCTTGATGGAGCTTCTACATTTGCGCTCATAATTAATTTACCTTAATACCAGACACAACAACCCCGGTGCTTAGACGAGGTTAATCCTTAAAATCCAAACTTTATAATCTACTTAGTAACAAGAAAATAAACTATCAGGTTTAGACTTCGAATTAAAGTGGCAGGGGCGACAGGACTCGAACCCGTAACCGTCGGTTTTGGAGACCGCTGTTCTACCAATTGGAACTACGCCCCTGCAAAGTGGATGCCCATTATACTGACCAATTCTTTTAAAACAAGGGTAAAAGATGCCCACTAAGCAATTATCTTAACTTTGCGATTTTCAAGATCGGCAATTTTTTATTTGTGGCAATAAAAAACCCAGCAAATGCTGGGTTTTTTCAGAACTTAGAAAAGTTTAATTACTTATTCTTTTCTTTTTGTTCAGCAATTACTGTCTCAGCAACGTTTGCTGGACATGCAGAGTAGTGTGAGAACTCCATAGAGAACTGACCACGACCTGAAGTAATTGTACGAAGGTGACCGATGTAACCGAACATTTCTGAAAGCGGTACTTCACCCTTGATGCGAACGCCCATTGCGCCAGCTTCTTGGTCTTTGATCATACCACGACGACGGTTAAGGTCACCAATTACGTCACCTACGTTGTCTTCTGGTGTGAACACGTCAACTTTCATGATTGGCTCAAGAAGCTGAGGACCCGCTTTTGGAATAGACTGACGGAATGCGCCTTTCGCAGCGATTTCGAACGCGATTGCTGATGAGTCAACTGCGTGGAAAGCACCGTCGAATAGTTCAACTTCAACGTCTAGCACTGGGAAGCCTGCAAGAACACCTTCTTCCATCATAGATGCGAAGCCTTTCTCAACTGCTGGCCAGAATTCCTTAGGAACGTTACCACCAACTACTGATGAAGAGAAAGTGAAGCCTGAGTTTTGCTCGCCTGGCTTGATACGGTAATCGATCTTACCGAACTGACCAGAACCACCTGACTGCTTCTTGTGTGTGTAGCTGTCTTCGATTTCTTGCGTGATAGTTTCACGGTAAGCAACCTGAGGCTGACCAACAACTAGGTCTACACCGTAAGTACGCTTAAGGATATCAACCTTGATGTCTAGGTGTAATTCACCCATACCTTTAAGGATTGTTTCACCTGAATCTTCGTCAGTTTCAACCTGGAATGACGGATCTTCTGCAACCATCTTACCGATAGCGATACCCATCTTCTCGTTACCACCTTTATCTTTAGGTGCAACAGCGATTGAGATTACCGGATCAGGGAAGATCATCGCTTCAAGAGTACATTCGTGCTTAGGATCACATAGCGTGTGACCTGTTTGAACGTTCTTCATACCTACAACAGCAATGATGTCACCCGCTTGCGCTTCAGTGATTTCGTTACGGTCGTCAGCTTGCATCTCAACCATACGGCCGATACGCTCTGTTTTACCAGTTGCTGAGTTAAGAACTGTATCACCTTTCTTCATACGACCTGAGTAGATACGGATGAACGTAAGTGCACCGAAACGGTCGTCCATAATTTTGAACGCTAACGCTTTTAGTGGCTCGTCTGCAGAAACAGTTGCAACTTCACCAGTTGGCTCACCAGTTTCTTTATCAGTTAACGGCTGAGGATCAACTTCAGTTGGTGATGGTAGGTAATCTACAACAGCATCTAGTACTAACTGCATACCTTTGTTCTTGAACGCAGAACCACAGTAAGTTGGGAAGAATGCTAGATCACGAGTACCTTTACGGATACACGCTTTGATTTGCTCTAGTGAAGGGATTTCACCTTCCATGTACGCTTCCATTAGGTCGTCGTCTTGCTCAACAGCAGACTCGATTAGCATCTCATGGTATTCTTCAACTTTGTCTACCATGTCAGCTGGAACGTCTTGTACTTCATAGTTTTCAGGAAGACCAGTCTCATCCCAAACGTATGCTTTTTTCTCTAGAACGTCTACAACACCACAGAATTCGTCTTCGATACCAATTGGTAGTGTCATAACTAGTGGGTTTGCACCAAGTACTTTCTCAACTTGACCTACAACGCGGTAGAAGTCAGCACCCATACGGTCTAGTTTGTTTACGAAGATACAACGAGCAACTTCTGATTCGTTAGCGTAACGCCAGTTAGTTTCTGACTGAGGCTCAACACCACCAGAACCACAGAATACACCGATACCACCGTCAAGAACTTTAAGTGAACGATATACTTCAACTGTGAAGTCAACGTGTCCAGGAGTATCGATTACGTTTAAACGGTGACCTTTCCACTCACACGTTACAGCTGCTGACTGGATTGTAATACCACGCTCAGCTTCCTGTTCCATGAAGTCAGTTGTTGATTCACCATCGTGAACCTCACCAGTTTTGTGGATTTTACCAGTTAACTTAAGGATACGTTCTGTTGTAGTCGTTTTACCCGCATCTACGTGGGCAAAAATACCGATATTTCTGTACTTAGATAAATCAGCCATTTCTTTACTCTAATTAATTAAAATTTTTCGCGCGGAGTATAACACTAGTTGATGACAACATCATCTAATAGTGGCTTATTTACAGCAATAAAATGTACATTTTTTAGCTTATTTAAGCTTTGAATTTCACATTTAGCTGTTTACAGCTTGAACAATCAACGTTCAAAAAAAGCACAACACCACTGCGAATGTTAAAAATGAAAAAAACCCGCGTAACAATTTACGCGGGTTTTTCAATGCTTATGCATTAACTATCAAGAATTAGTCTTCGATAGTTGCTACAACACCAGCACCTACTGTACGGCCACCTTCACGGATCGCGAAACGTAGACCTTCGTCCATCGCGATTGGAACGATTAGCTCAACAGTCATCTTGATGTTGTCGCCTGGCATTACCATTTCTACGCCATCTGGTAATTGGATATCACCAGTTACGTCAGTTGTACGGAAGTAGAACTGTGGACGGTAGCCTTTGAAGAATGGTGTGTGACGACCACCTTCATCTTTAGATAGTACGTATACTTCTGAAGTGAACTTAGTGTGCGGCTTGATTGAACCAGGCTTACATAGAACCTGACCACGCTCAACTTCGTCACGCTTAGTACCACGTAGAAGTGCACCAATGTTCTCACCAGCACGACCTTCGTCTAGAAGCTTACGGAACATTTCAACACCCGTACAAGTAGTAGTCGTAGTTTCTTTGATACCTACGATTTCTACTTCGTCGTTCACGTTGATGATACCAGCTTCAACACGGCCTGTTACTACTGTACCACGACCCTGGATTGAGAATACGTCTTCGATAGGCATGATGAATGGCTTATCGATGTCACGCTCTGGCTCTGGGATGTAAGTGTCTAGTGCTTCTGCAAGCTCAACAATCTTGTCTTCCCACTCTTTCTCGCCTTCTAGTGCTTTAAGAGCTGAACCTTGGATTAGTGGTAGGTCGTCACCTGGGAAATCGTACTCAGAAAGAAGTTCACGAACTTCCATTTCTACTAGCTCTAGTAGTTCTTCGTCGTCAACCATGTCACATTTGTTCATGAATACGATGATGTAAGGTACACCAACCTGACGTGAAAGAAGGATGTGCTCACGTGTCTGTGGCATTGGGCCATCAGTCGCAGCTACTACTAGGATTGCGCCGTCCATCTGTGCAGCACCTGTGATCATGTTTTTAACATAATCCGCGTGTCCTGGACAGTCTACGTGTGCGTAGTGACGAGTTGGTGTATCGTACTCAACGTGTGAAGTTGAGATTGTGATACCACGCTCACGCTCTTCTGGAGCGTTATCGATTGCTGCGAAGTCTTTCGCTTCACCACCGTATACTTTTGCAAGTACGTTAGTGATTGCTGCTGTTAGAGTTGTTTTACCGTGGTCAACGTGGCCGATTGTACCTACGTTTACGTGCGGTTTCGAACGTTCAAACTTTTCTTTTGCCATGACGGAACCTATAAAGTTATATAACTAAAATTACATGTAAAAGTGTCTACAACAAGCGCAGACGTATTCAAATAATTGAATAAGTTTATGACAAATTAAAGGAAGTGGAAAATATTTAAGAAAGGTTGAACTCGATACTGGTGCTGATAGGCAGATTTGAACTGCCGACCTCACCCTTACCAAGGGTGCGCTCTACCGACTGAGCTATATCAGCACACCAGAAACTGGAGCGGGCAGCGGGAATCGAACCCGCATCATCAGCTTGGAAGGCTGAGGTAATAGCCATTATACGATGCCCGCTTTCGGAACCTGTTCTTAACTACCTCTAACCGTCAAGAGTAAGTGGTGGAGGGGGACGGATTCGAACCATCGAAGGCAATGCCGTCAGATTTACAGTCTGATCCCTTTGGCCGCTCGGGAACCCCTCCACAAATTCTTTTAAAGCTAGACTTTCATATAGTGAAAGTAAAATGGTGCCGACTATCCGAGTCGAACGGATGACCTACTGATTACAAGTCAGTTGCTCTACCAGCTGAGCTAAGTCGGCACGTATACTGCTTAAGTACGGGGCGAGATTCTAAGGCAAGGTTTTACGATATGCAACCATTTATTTTAAAAAAAGTTAAAGATACCGTTTAAACGTTGAAGATTTAGTCAAATCGCTGCAGTTTTATGCGGTTATCCTGCTATTTCGCATATGCAACCAACCCGCGCAACACCAAATCTTCAATGAATTCGCTATTTTCAAGATGATCTGACAGTAGCTTGCCATAACCACCCGTACACAATACGCGAATATTATCACCAAATAAGTGCCTTGCTTGCGCAACCAAACCTAAACTGGCTGCTAAACAACCATAACTTAATGCTTCTGGCGTATTAATACCGACGGCGTTTTCAAACGACACCTGTTCGCTGGCAAATACTTTTTCCGCGCGCGATGTGATTGACTCCATCATCAAATCTATTCCCGGAATAATCCAGCCGCCTTGATGTGTTTTACCTTCAACTAATACGTCAACTGTCGTTGCTGTGCCAGCATCTACAATAATTGCTGATTGGCCCGCATAGAGATGGGCCGCCGCAAGCACCACAAGCCAGCGATCAATGCCGAGATTGTGGAACTGTTTATAAGCACAACTAATTCCATTGTGCTCGGCTGACACTTTTGCAGTAATCACTTCAACCCCACGCTCATTCGCATCGCTAATTAGATTATCAAGTTGCTGATTACTGCGAACACTGGCGATAAGCACTTGGTTAATGTCCTGCCAATTAACTTCGTGTTGGCTAATAAACGTAATTTCATCATTTTTGTATAGCGCTAATTTAAGTGCGGTATTACCTACATCAACTAGTAGCTTCATCGTTATATAACCTTGCGCACAGAAATTTCACCGCCATAGTAGGTTTTTTCATTGCCGTCTTGACGTAGAATTAAACCACCTTGTTGGTCAATGCCAACACATATTCCTTGCCAAGTTTTTTGACCCGTGTTTAATGTGACAAGTTGTTCTGCAAATGCATTAACATTATTCCACTCTTGATACATATCACTTAACCCTGATACTTGATACTGGGCTAACCGTTGCTCTAAACAATAAGTAAGCTGAGCAATTAGCACATTTTTATCTACTTGCATGCCAAGTCGTTTCAGGTCAATCCAAGCTTGGTCAATATGCTCACTGGCGTTTTCTGGCATCGCGATATTCAATCCAATACCAATAACTAAATGACATGGCCCTTCTGGTTGACCATCTAACTCAACTAATACCCCTGCTAACTTTTGGTTATTCACTAAAATATCATTTGGCCACTTTAAACTAACTTGCAAACCATAAAGCGTATGCAAGCAATCAAATACAGCTAAACCAACCGCAACACTGACACCCATTGCTGCTTGTAAACCATCATCCAGTAGCCAGTAGTAGCTATAATATAGGTTAGCACCAAATGGTGATTGCCAAACACGGCCACGTCTGCCGCGCCCTGCATTTTGCATTTCAGCTACAACCACAGTTCCTGATGTAACCACTTGCTTACTTGCAAGACGTTGCATTAATTCGGTATTCGTAGAGTCGATACTTGCAAATGTTTCGAAGTTACCAATCTGCCCTGATAATTTTTGATATTCGTTTTCAACCACTGCTTTCGCAATTAAACCGATATCTTGTTTTAGACAATACCCTTTGTTATTCACTTTATAGATATCAAGGCCGAGCTCACATAGTGACTTAATATGTTTTGCTACCGCTGCACGACTTATGCCCAGTTGCTCACCAAGATGTTGACCAGAGATAAACTCGCCACCTTGCAGCGCTTGCAATACCGCAAGTTTAGTGCCTTTTATTTGCGACATGTTGCAACCTCAACTTTGGTTTCACCAGTTTTAGCAACAAGGCGAACTTCATGTTCAAGTACAACACCGAATTGTGAGAACACCTTGTTTTGAATGTGCGCTACCATCGCCAACAGATCATCACTCGTTGCGCTGCCAGTGTTAATCAACACTAAAGCCTGCTTATTACTCACCTGCACACCACCCATCTTAAACCCTTTTAGCCCTGCTTTTTCTATTAACCAACCGGCGGCTAATTTTGTCGTATTTGCGCAAACAGGGTAAGTAGGCATATTTTCATATTGCGTATGTAAGCTTTCGATTAATGTATTTGGCACGATTGGGTTTTTGAAAAAGCTACCACTGTTTGCCTCAACCGCAGGATCAGGTAGTTTGCTTGAACGAATTGCAATAACTGCTCGCATTACTTGTAGCGCACTTGGCGTATTCAGTTCTTGCAACGGTCCATAAGTTAATTGAGGTTGCCACGCTTTTGTCAGCGTAAATTCAACCGATGTAATCACAAACTTGCCTAGCAAGGCATGCTTAAAAATTGAATCACGATACGCAAATTGGCATTCTGCAGCGGTTAATGTTTGATATTCACCCAGCTCAATGTTGTAGCCTGATACACTTGTGATTAAGTCTTTTACTTCTACACCATACGCACCAATATTTTGTACTGGTGCAGCACCAACTGTGCCTGGAATAAGCGCCAAATTTTCAAAACCATAAACACCCTGCTCAGTGCAGTCGGTGACTAACTGATGCCAATTTTCACCAGCGGCAACGTTTAAGATATACGCGTCGGTGCCTTCTGAAATCTCTATTCCTTTATTTGCGATTTGAATTATCACCCCTTGGTAATCATCAACAAATACCGTATTGCTCCCCTCACCGAGTACAATAAATGGCGCTTGCCAGTCTATTGTTTGTAGCTCAGTTGGGTCTTCAATGCGTATTAAGCGCTTTGCATATGCCGGTAACGCGAAAGTATGGAGTTGAGATAATGAAATCAAAAGTAATTCTCAAGGTAATAACAATGAAAGTATGCACATATTAACGCATTCTTTTACTCGACGTATAGAAATGCGTATTATTGACGCCAATTGTATACAACCCGTTTTAGGAAAAGCACATGAAGCTAACCACTATTGCTAGCTTAGTAGCAATGACATTATCTGGCACCTCTCACGCCGCATATGACGAGCATACATTTGGTAATTTAAACGATGTTCTTTCTACGCACATTCATTTAGACCTTGAAATCGACTTTGATAATAAACAACTACAAGGCTTTGCTGAGCATACGTTAGATTGGCAACAAAAGAATGCAAACCAGTTAGTGTTAGATACGCGCGATTTAGAAATTGATAAAGTGCTATACAAAGACAACGCAGGAAAATGGCGTCAAGCAAGTTGGCAGCTTGCCAAAGATGACGGTGTTAGAGGCTCAAAGCTGACTATCAACTTTGCTAATCAAGCCGAGAAAGTGCGCGTTTACTACAACAGCTTGCCACAAGCATCTGGCCTACAGTGGTTGACTCCTGAGCAAACCGCAACTAAAACGCAACCATTTATGTATAGCCAATCGCAAGCGATTCACGCACGTAGCTGGATCCCGGTACAAGATACTCCGGCTATGCGTGTAACATATACTGCCCGCATTCAAACACCAAAAGATGTTCGTGCGGTAATGAGTGCTGATAACACCGACGCATTTATTAAAGACGGTGATTACCAGTTCACCATGCCACAAGCTATTCCTCCTTACTTAATTGCGATTGGCGCAGGTAATTTAGAATATAAAGAAATGTCGCACCAAACCGCGATTTTTGCAGAGCCAACAATTCTTGATGCATCGGTTGCTGAGTTCAATGATACGCAAACCATGATTGAAAAAACCAATGCGATTTACGGTGAATATGCATGGGGTCGATACGACTTATTAATGCTGCCGCCTAGCTTCCCATTTGGTGGTATGGAAAATCCGCGCCTTTCATTTATTACCCCAACTGTTGTTGCTGGTGATAAGAGCCTTGTAAATCTGATCGCGCATGAACTTGCTCACTCATGGTCGGGCAACCTTGTTACAAACGCTACTTGGGAAGATCTATGGCTAAATGAAGGTTTCACTTCATACGTAGAAAACCGCATTATGGAAGAAGTGTTTGGTCGTGACCGCGCAGTAATGGAACAGGCACTCGATACCGCAGCGCTAAAAGGCCAAATGCCGAACTTAGACCAAGGTGATACGCGATTAAACCTAAAGTTAAATGGCCGCGATCCGGATGATGCGTTCAGCAAAGTACCTTACATTAAAGGTATGCTATTTTTGATTTACCTAGAAGAAAAATTTGGCCGCGATCGTTTTGACGAGTTTGTGCGCTCATACTTTAACGAATATTCTTTTAAATCGCTTACCACAGCTGAATTTGAGAAGTATCTCGCTGAAAATCTACTAAACAAATACCCTGGTATTGTATCGGTTGAAAAAGCAAAAGAATGGATCCACCAACCAGGTT
This sequence comes from Pseudoalteromonas sp. NS-SX12, assembly GCF_057367955.1. Taxonomy (NCBI): domain Bacteria; kingdom Pseudomonadati; phylum Pseudomonadota; class Gammaproteobacteria; order Alteromonadales; family Pseudoalteromonadaceae; genus Pseudoalteromonas; species Pseudoalteromonas sp. NS-SX12. The sequence continues at coordinate 782,535 of NZ_CM170634.1, forward strand.
TACCTGCTGATGCACCAAATCCAACATCAAATGCCTTTATCAACGTAGATACTGCTGCAAAAGTATGGCTAGAGAGTGGTGATGTACAAGCATTGCCGACAAACAACTGGACCGTGCATGAATGGCTTCACTTTATCAATAATCTACCGCGCGATTTATCAATTGATAAAATGACCCAATTAGATAAAGCCTATGACTTAACACATTCAACTAACGACGAATTAAGCTTTGCTTGGTACATGCTTGCTGTTGGTAATGGTTACCAGCCAATCTATGGCCCACTGGAAGAGCACCTTGTTGGTATTGGTCGTCGTAAGTTAATTGTCCCGCTATATAAAGCGCTTATTGCCAATGGCAAAAAAGAGTGGGCACTTGCGGTTTACCAAAAAGCAAAGCCTGGTTATCACCCGCTTGCTCAGGGTACTGTAGAAAACTTATTTAAATAAGTTTTTTGGTTTTAAAAGGCAGCGCTTAGCTGCCTTTTTTATTTGCTAAAAATGCTGCTTTTTCTTGCTCACTGGCTTGTGACCACCAAAACTCAAGCATACTTAGCGCACTAGGTTGTTGACTAACTGGTGCGTTAGGTGATTTTTCAGCAACAACTTGAATTTTAGATGGTGCGCTTGCAGTTGCAACAGGCAAATGTGTCTTATTTTTCTGTTCCGTAGAGAGTACTACTTGCGCTTTTACAGGTTCTAAACGCAATGCCTGGCTGTTAGCTCCTAGCTCTTTAAAGGTTGCAAACGGGCTTTTAATATACTGCTTTGCACCATCAATATCATCAGCACGTGGCATTGAAAGCTGATAAGTTGCCTCGCTATTTTCAATATTGATCACAAGCCAAAATGGCTCTGACTCAATAACTTCGTGCTCATCATAATCAATTTCGTAAAGGTCTTTGTACTTCACTTTGATTTTATGCTGGCCTTGTGACACTGTCATTTCATCAACACTTGAAAAGAGTGAATGCTCTACTTTATTCTCATTCACCTGAAGCGGGATTAACTCTTCTGAAAATTTTACCGTTGCGGCATAGGCTAAACTCGGTAATAACAAACTGAGTGCTAATAGATTCTTCATACTCGTTTCAATAAACCCTTGCAGATATATTCCATCAATCTAAACTGGCATAATTCGAACAGAATTACTACTAGGATGTTGGTATGAGTCAAGAAACCCTTTTCACCAAAATTATTAATCGCGAAATTCCAGCCGATATTGTCTATGAAGATGAGCTAAGTCTTGCATTTAAGGACATAAACCCACAAGCACCTTTCCATGTACTTATTATTCCGAAAAAACCAATCGCTACAATTAACGACATTGCATTAGACGATCGAGAGCTTGTAGGCCACCTGTATTACGTTGCTAAACAGCTAGCAACAGAGCATGGCTTTAGTGATGAAGGCTACCGTGTGGTTATGAACTGTAACGAAAATGCAGGGCAAACAGTTTTTCATATTCACCTGCATATGCTAGCAGGCAAAATGCTAGGTTGGCCACCGTATACAGATAATGCAAAGACCTAGATAAAAGTATTAATTAGTTTAAAAAAACAATACAAAAGTCTAAATATTATGTTAAGCTTCTGCTATTAATTTAAGTAGAAGCTTTATTTTTTGAGTTAAACAATGAATAACACAGCGTTTATCATTTTGAACACTAATCCTACTAATAATTCAGGATTGGAAGTTTTAAAACCATTACTAACCACCCAAGGTCTAAACGTTCTACACGGGTTTGATGGTAAAGATGTACCAAGCAACACGCGCTTATTATTTATCGAATCTAACGGTGATAATGTTTGGCAACGTTTACAAACACATATTTCTGAACTGAACACTGACTGTGACATTATTTTGTTTAACATCAGCGATAATACTGAACTCGCTAATCGCGCTCTTTTATCAGGTATTCGTGGTGTATTCTATGAAACAGATAATGCTGATGTATTAATGAAAGGCATTCGCTTACTGCTTGATAATCAATTATGGTTCCGTCGTGATGTGATGTGTAGCGCATTGAACCGTTTGTTACAGTTCAATAAAGAAGCCATTAATCAGATCACAGACGCTGAATTAGAGCCAGTAAAATTAACAAAGCGCGAGCGCGCAATCATTAGCCTAATGAGTAAAGGTGCAAAGAATAAAGAAATAGCCGACGAGCTTAATATCAGCCCGCACACGGTAAAAACACACTTATACAGTGCGTTTAGAAAAACCAACTGTCGTAACCGCATCGAGCTACTTTCATGGGCGCAATATAATATGCCTAATGAGTTGCGATAATACTCATTGAAGATTACATAAAAACGCCAAGCAAATGCTTGGCGTTTTTTTATGTTTTTCACTAAAACATGTAGTGGTAGTAAACACCTAGGTGTTTAGCATCTACTGTGTAATCTTGTATAACGTTAAAGTTACCTACTTTTTCAAGCGTGTATTCTTGCGATACAAAGCGGAACTCGAATTCACTGTTTGTATTTGCTAATGCATACTTACCCGATAACACCACACCCGTTGCAGACTCGAAGGTCGCATCTTCAGTAAAGTCACTATCAAACTCAACATTTGAATGTAACGTTAGGCCCAAACCAAGCGACACAGATTCATTTAAACGGTAGTAAGGAATTGCTTCAAATACAACACGTGAGAATGTCATATCGCCGTTAGAAGCGCTCGCTGAATCAGCATGATAGCCAAGGTTTACCTGCACATCGACTTGCTGCCAAACATTAGCTGATAATGAAGCACCAACTGTGTACAAACCACCTGCTTTAACACGTTCTGTCGAATCATCTTCATAGTAAAGCTTACCTACTTCATCACCACCATAGGTAAGACCTGCGTACAAGCCAAACTTAATTGGGCTTGGTGATGGCTGCTCAGCTTCTTCCGCTGCATAAGTAAACTGAGATAATCCGGCTAAGGTAAGGAATAGAATAGTTTTTTTCATCATAATCCATTGAAACATTGAGAAGAGGCGCGGATTATACGGATGCGGAATTAATTTCTCAACCTCTAAACAACTAAATTGGAGCAGCAAGCTATGCTTGCCTGATTGGGTAAATGAGCTAACAACAGTATATAGCGGCAAAGCAGCCAGATGCCATGTAAAGCAATAGAAAGTTGAATTGTTAAATTTTAGACGTAAAAAAGCCGAGCATTTGCTCGGCTTTTTAATTCTTTAAATCTTACTCTGCAGACTGCGCGTCTTCTTGAACTTCTTCAGTCGCTGGGCGATCTAGTAGTTCAATGTAAGCCATTGGCGCATTGTCACCTGCACGGAAGCCACACTTAAGAATACGAGTGTAACCACCTGGACGATCCGCGAAACGAGGACCAATCTCAGTGAACAATTTACCAACTACTTCTTTATCACGCGTGCGAGCAAACGCTAAACGACGGTTTGCAACGCTATCAGTCTTAGCCAGTGTGATTAAAGGTTCAATTACACGACGTAACTCTTTCGCTTTTGGCACAGTAGTTTTGATGATTTCGTGCTTCACCAAAGAACTTGCCATGTTGCTGAACATCGCTTTACGATGACTGCTGTTACGGTTTAATTGACGACCACTCTTACGATGGCGCATGACCCTATCCTTCTAACTAAACTTATCGTTGATTATTCAGCTAAGCTTGCTGGCGGCCAGTTTTCTAGGCGCATACCTAGAGATAGACCACGTGATGCAAGCACGTCTTTAATTTCTGTAAGTGACTTCTTACCAAGGTTTGGTGTTTTAAGAAGCTCAACTTCAGTACGCTGAACAAGATCACCGATATATTGAATTTGCTCGGCTTTCAGACAGTTAGCAGAACGTACAGTAAGCTCTAAATCATCAACTGGACGAAGTAGAATCGGATCAAACTCCGGCTTCTCTTCCTTCTCTTCTGGCTCAGCCACATCGCGTAAATCTACGAATGCGTCTAATTGCTCAGCTAGAATAGTAGATGCACGACGGATTGCCTCTTCAGGATCAATCGTACCATTTGTTTCCATATCGATAATAAGCTTATCTAAGTCTGTACGTTGCTCAACACGTGCTGATTCAACCGAGTACGCAATACGCTCAACCGGGCTAAATGATGCATCTAGCAACAAACGACCGATTGGGCGCTCATCGTCTTCAGAGGAAATACGGCTCGACGCTGGAACGTAGCCACGGCCACGTTGAACGCGAATACGCATGCTGATTTCACTGCTATCAGTCGTCAGGTGACAAATCACGTGATCTGGGTTAGCAATTTCAACACTATCATCGTGTTGAATATCAGCAGCGGTTACAGGGCCAACGCCTGATTTAGTCAGCGTTAGAAATACTTCATCTTTCTCGTGTAAAGAAACTGCTAAACCTTTAAGGTTTAGTAGAATTTCGATGATGTCTTCTTGAACACCTTCCTTCGCACTGTATTCGTGTAGTACGCCGTCGATTTCAACTTCAGTCACTGCACAACCTGGCATTGATGAAAGTAAAATACGACGAAGTGCATTACCTAAAGTGTGACCAAAGCCACGCTCTAGCGGCTCTAAAATTACTTTAGAACGCGATGTACTTACAGCGTCGATATCGACTAATTTTGGCTTTAGGAATTCGGTAACAGAACCCTGCATGTGTATCCTCTCTTATCTTTTAACTTTACTTCGAGTAAAGTTCGACGATTAGCTGTTCATTAATTTCTGCAGACAGATCAGAACGCTCAGGTAAACGCTTAAATGTACCTTCTAGCTTCTTAGTGTCTACTTCAACCCAAGTTGGCTTCTCGCGTTGCTCAGCTAGTTCTACAGCTGCAGTAATACGAGCTTGCTTCTTAGCCTTCTCACGGATTTCAACTACATCTTCAGCTGAAACTGTGAATGAAGGAATGTTTACAACTTGACCATTAACAACGATTGCTTTGTGGCTTACTAACTGACGAGCTTCAGCACGTGTGCTAGCGAAACCCATGCGGTAAACTACGTTGTCTAAACGTTGTTCTAGAAGCTGAAGTAGGTTTTCACCTGTGTTGCCTTTAAGACGAGCAGCTTCTTTATAGTAGTTACGGAATTGCTTTTCTAGTACACCGTAGATACGACGAACTTTTTGCTTTTCACGTAATTGTAAACCGTAGTCAGATAGGCGACCTTTACGAGCGCCGTGTTGACCTGGTGCTGTTTCAAGCTTACATTTAGAGTCGATTGCTCTAACGCCGCTCTTAAGGAACAGGTCAGTACCTTCACGACGACTTAGCTTGAGCTTAGGGCCCAAATATCTTGCCATGTTATTTCTCCTAACCTATTGTTATACGCGACGTTTCTTCGGTGGACGACAACCATTGTGTGGAATTGGCGTCACGTCAGTAATGTTTGTAATACGGTAACCTAGTGCATTTAATGCACGAACTGAAGATTCACGACCTGGACCTGGGCCCTTGATGAATACTTCTAGGTTCTTTAAACCATATTCCTGAGCAGCAGTACCTGCACGCTCAGCAGCAACCTGTGCAGCGAATGGCGTAGATTTACGTGAACCACGGAAACCAGAACCACCTGCAGTTGCCCAAGATAACGCATTACCTTGACGGTCTGTAATAGTAACAATAGTGTTGTTGAAAGAAGCATGAACATGAGCCATACCATCAGCAACTTGCTTTTTAACCTTCTTACGACGGATTGGTGCTTTAGCCATAACTTACCCCACCTTATTTCTTGATAGGCTTGCGAGGACCCTTACGAGTACGCGCGTTAGTCTTAGTACGCTGACCACGTAGTGGAAGCGAACGACGGTGACGTAGGCCACGGAAACAACCAAGGTCCATAAGACGCTTGATATTTAGAGTAACTTCACGACGAAGATCACCTTCAACAGTGTACTTACCAACTTCTTCACGTAATTGGTCAAGAACTTCATCACTTAGTTCACCGATTTTTGTGGTCTCGGCGATACCAGTCGCTGCTAAGATAGCCTTAGAGCGAGTCTTACCTACACCATAGATGCTTGTTAAAGCGATAACAGCATGCTTATGGTCAGGAACGTTAATGCCTGCGATACGGGCCACTAACATATCTCCTATAAATGAATCTGATTATCATCCTGTTGGAAAGCCCGTATAGGATACCCAACCGATATCAGATTTCTACCAATGAAACAGGCCGAGCTTACGCTCAGCCTGCATGACTTAATTAGCCTTGCCTTTGCTTATGCTTAGGGTCGCTGCAAATTACACGTACAACACCTGCACGCTTAATAACTTTACAGCTACGGCAAATTTTCTTAACGGAAGCACGTACTTTCATAACTTAACTCCGTAGTCAAAGCCTTATCGGCCATAGCCTTTAAGGTTTGCTTTTTTCAGCACAGACTCATACTGATGAGACATCAGATGCGTTTGTACTTGTGCCATAAAGTCCATGATAACAACAACGATAATCAAAATTGATGTACCGCCGAAATAGAATGGCGTTTGCCATGCCATTGTCATGAACTCGGGCACTAGACAAATAAAGGTAATGTACAATGCGCCAGCTAAAGTTAGGCGTGTCATTACTTTATCAATGTATTTAGATGTCTGCTCACCTGGGCGAATGCCTGGGATAAATGCCCCTGATTTTTTCAGGTTGTCTGCTGTTTCACGCGGGTTAAATACCAACGCAGTGTAAAAGAAGCAGAAAAAGATGATTGCAGCTGCTAAAACCATCGCATATAGCGGCTGTCCAGGAGACAATGCTAAAGAGATAGTTTGTAATGTATCAGCAACCGGGCCTTCACCTTGACCGAACCAGCTCGCAATTGTACCAGGGAACAGAATAATACTACTAGCAAAGATTGGTGGAATAACCCCTGCCATATTAACTTTCAATGGTAAATGTGAACTTTGCGCTGCAAATACCTGACGGCCTTGCTGACGTTTAGCGTAGTTAACAACGATGCGACGTTGTCCACGCTCAAAGAACACTACCAAATAAGTTACAGCAAAAACAATTACCGCAATCAATAGTAGTACTAACGGTTGTAAATCACCTTGGCGCGCCATTTCGGCAGTCGAACCAATAGCAGACGGCAAGTTAGCTACAATACCCACAAAAATTAGAACTGAGATACCGTTACCGATACCACGCTCTGTTATTTGCTCACCCAACCACATTAGGAACATTGTACCAGTTACCAAGCTCACTACAGCAGTGAAATAGAACGCTAGACCTGGGTTAACCACTAGGCCTGACATCATATTTGGTAAACTAGTTGCAATACCAATAGATTGGAATGTAGCTAGCACGAGCGTTGCATAACGAGTGTGTTGGCTGATCTTCTTACGACCTTGCTCACCTTCTTTCTTCAATTCCATGTAAGTTGGATGCATATGTGTCATCAACTGCATGATAATTGAAGCGGTAATGTAAGGCATAATACCTAACGCCAACACCGATGCACGCTCAAGTGCACCACCACTGAACATGTTGAACATCTCAACAATGGTGCCCTTTTGTTGCTCGAAGAACTGGGCCAATACTGCGGCGTCAATACCAGGGATCGGCACGAACGAACCTAAACGGTAAATAATGATAGCACCCAATACAAATAGTAATCGGCGCTTCAGCTCCGCTAAGCCGCTTTGTGCACTTTGCATATCTAGACCTGGTTTAGCCATAGTACTTCCTTATTATTCTTCTATCTTGCCTCCGGCAGCTTCAATCGCTTCACGAGCACCTTTAGTCACTTTAAGACCTTTAACGGTAACCGCGCGAGAAACTTCGCCAGATTTAACTACTTTAACGAACTGAATGTTCTTTTTAACAATACCAGCTGCTTGTAGTGTGCTTAGTTCTACCACATCGCCTTCAACTTTAGCGATTTCGAACAGATTTACTTCTGCAGATACTAGTGATTTGCGTGAAGTGAAACCGAACTTAGGTAGACGACGTTGCATAGGCATTTGACCGCCTTCAAAACCAACGCGTACTTTACCGCCTGAGCGAGATTTTTGACCTTTGTGACCACGACCACCAGTCTTACCAAGACCAGAACCGATACCACGACCAACACGCTTACCAGGCTTCTTTGCACCTACTGCTGGAGAAAGTGTATTCAATTGCATCGAATTAACCCTCAACCTTAACCATGTAAGACACTTGGTTGATCATACCACGTACACAAGGAGTATCTTCTAACTCCACTGTGTGGTTGATACGACGTAAACCAAGACCACGTAAAGTTGCTTTATGCTTCGGTAAACGACCGATAGAGCTCTTTACTTGAGTTACTTTTACTGTATTTGCCATCGTGTCTTACCCCAGGATGTTATCAACGCTTAAACCACGTTTAGCAGCAACTGACTCAGGCGACTTCATGTTGTCTAGAGCTTTAATTGTTGCGCGTACAACGTTGATTGGGTTAGTAGAACCATATGCTTTAGAAAGTACGTTATGTACACCTACAACTTCTAGTACTGCACGCATCGCACCACCGGCGATGATACCTGTACCTTCAGCAGCTGGCTGCATATATACTTTAGAACCAGCGTGACGACCCTTGATTGGGTGCTGTAACGTGTTTCCGTTTAATTCTACGTTTACCATGTTACGACGTGCTTTTTCCATTGCTTTTTGAATAGCAGCAGGAACTTCACGTGCTTTACCGTAACCAAAACCTACTTTACCTGCGCCGTCACCAACAACTGTTAGTGCAGTGAAGCTAAAGATACGACCACCTTTAACTACTTTTGACACGCGGTTTACTGCAACTAGCTTTTCAGCTAATTCAGGTTGCTTTACTTCTACGTTAGCCATTCTCTGCTCCTAGAATTGTAAACCGGCTTCACGCGCTGCATCAGCAAGCGCCTTAACACGGCCGTGATATTTAAAACCACTGCGATCAAAAGATAATTTAGCGATACCTTTCTCAACTGCACGTTCAGCAACTGCTTTACCAACTGCTTGCGCAGCAGCAACATTGCTAGTGCCTTCGATTGAACCACTAATCGCTTTTTCTACAGTAGAAGCAGCAGCTACCACAACACCCTCAGGATTTACAACTTGCGCGTAAATATGACGTGGAGTGCGGTGGATAACTAGGCGAGTTGCGCCTTGTTCAATAAAGTTTCTACGAGTGCGTTTTGCACGACGTAGACGAGCTGTTTTCTTATCCATCGTTCTACCTTACTTCTTCTTGGCTTCTTTACGACGCACGTGTTCATCAGCATAACGTACACCTTTACCTTTATACGGCTCTGGCTCACGGTATGCGCGAATGTTAGCAGCAACTTGGCCAACTAACTGCTTATCTGCGCCTTTAACCACAATTTCAGTTTGGCTAGGTGTTTCAACAGTGATACCTTCTGGAACTTCAAAGTTCACAGGGTGTGAGAAACCAAGAGTTAGGTCTAATACTTTACCCTTAGCCGCTGCACGGTAACCAACACCAACTAGCTGAAGTTTTTTCTCGTAACCTTCGCCTGCACCAACAACCATGTTGTTGATTAGTGCACGAGCAGTACCTGCTTGTGCCCAGCCGTCAGCAAAACCTTCGCGAGGAAGAGTTTTGATTACGTTTTCTTCAAGCGTTACTTCAACAGCATCGTTGATAGTGCGAGTTAACTCACCGCTCTTACCTTTAACTTTGATGTCCTGACCAGCTAGTGTAACTTCTACACCGGCAGGAACATTGATAGGTGCCTTTGCTACGCGAGACATAGTTCCCCTCCGATTAAGCTACAAAGCCGATGATTTCACCACCGATACCAGCACCACGTGCAGCACGGTCAGTCATCAAGCCTTTAGAAGTTGAAACGATAGCAATACCTAAACCGCCCATTACCTTTGGTAACTCGTCACGTTTCTTATAGATACGTAGACCAGGACGGCTAACGCGCTGTAGAGACTCGATTACAGCTTTGCCTTCGAAATATTTTAATTCTACAGAAAGCTCAGGTTTAACATCACCAGCTACTGCGTAGTCTGTGATATAACCTTCTTCTTTAAGTAGTTTTGCAACGGCGATTTTTAGCTTTGAAGAAGGCATAGATACTGAAACCTTCTTAGCCTGTTGGCCGTTACGAACACGTGTAAACATATCCGCGATTGGATCTTGCAAGCTCATTGTCTTACTCCCGTGATTCTATTACCAAGAAGCCTTTTTAAGGCCAGGAACTTCACCGCGCATAGCAGCTTCGCGTAATTTGATACGGCTTAAGCCGAACTTACGAAGGTAACCATGTGGGCGGCCCGTGATGTTACAACGATTACGTTGACGTGCAGGGCTTGAATCACGCGGAAGGCTTTGAAGCTTTAATACCGCGTCCCAACGATCATCTTCAGACGCATTTACGTCAGAGATGATTGCTTTTAGTGCTGCGCGCTTTTCAGCGTACTGAGCAACTAGTTTAGTGCGCTTTGCTTCGCGCGCTTTCATTGAATTCTTTGCCATAACCCTACCCTTATTTCTTGAATGGGAAGTTAAACGCTGTTAACAACGCACGGCCTTCCTCATCACTTTTCGCAGAAGTAGTGATTGTGATATCCATACCGCGAACGCGGTCTACTTTATCATAATCGATTTCTGGGAAGATGATTTGCTCACGTACGCCCATAGAATAGTTACCGCGACCGTCGAAAGACTTTGCGCTAACACCGCGGAAGTCACGAATACGTGGCATCGCAATAGAGACTAAACGCTCTAGGAAATCCCACATACGCTCACCGCGTAGGGTTACTTTACAACCGATCGGATAGCCTTCACGAATCTTAAAGCCAGCAACTGATTTGCGTGCTTTAGTGATAAGTGGCTTCTGACCAGAGATAGCTTCTAGGTCGCTTACTGCGTTCTCTAGAATCTTTTTGTCCGCTAGGGCTTCGCCCACACCCATATTAAGGGTGATTTTCTCAATTCGAGGGACTTGCATGACAGAGCTGTAGTTGAACTCTTTAACTAGTTCAGCTACTACTTTGTCTTTATATACTTCATGCAGTTTCGCCATCGTATACTCCGACTATTAGATAGTTTTACCGGTAGATTTGAAGATACGTACTTTCTTACCATCTTCAATCTTGAAACCTACACGATCCGCTTTACCAGTTTCCTGGTTAAAGATCGCTACGTTTGATACGTCTACTGACGCTTCTTTCTCAACAATACCGCCTGGCTGGTTCAACTGAGGAACTGGCTTCTGGTGCTTCTTGATTAAGTTAACGCCTTCAACAAATACTCGACTAGATTCAGTTACAACTGAAAGCACTTTGCCGCGCTTACCTTTGTCTTTACCTGCAAGTACGATTACTTCGTCATCACGACGGATTTTTGCTGCCATGATCGACTCCTTATAGTACTTCTGGGGCTAGTGAAACGATCTTCATGAACTTATCGTTACGAAGTTCACGAGTCACAGGGCCAAAGATACGAGTACCAATTGGCTGTAAGCTATCATTTAAGATTACTGCCGCATTGCTATCGAAACGGATTAAAGAGCCGTCTGGACGACGAACGCCTTTTTTAGTACGCACAACTACTGCGTTTTTAACATCACCTTTCTTCACTTTACCGCGAGGAATAGCTTCTTTAACAGAAACTTTGATGATATCGCCAATCGCTGCGTAGCGACGGTGCGAACCGCCAAGGACTTTAATACACTGCACTTTGCGAGCGCCGCTGTTATCAGCAACGTCCAGCTGAGTTTGCATTTGGATCATTTTATATGCTCCGGTGTAGTTAAAAATTGCCGTAAATTCATACGAAATCACGACCTAAACGTTTATTTGTTCACCATTAAGCGTGTCATCGACAGCTCAAGGGCGGGCAATTGTACCAGCAAACACTGATAAGTGGTAGGTTATTTTTTAATTAATTTAGTCGTTAAACTAATGATAAAAAAAGCCTTGCAATAACAAGGAGTTCAAAAAACGTACAGTGCTATTTATATTTACTGAGAAAGATTAATGGGGGTATGTGAAGGCGATTTCAAGCACTAGCGGGAATGCATAATAAACATTTTACAAACCCACTAATCAAAGTATGCGAGAGACAATCTGTCTTTATTAATATTTTCAGTGAACCGAATGATTAAACAAAGGACGGCTACTCCTTGTTAAATAAATCTTTTAGCTTATCTTTGATCTTATCTTTCGCTTTGTCTTTTGCCGCTTCGCCAATATCAGGCTTTACTTGCACATCATGCAATGGGCCTTTTAAACGAATTGGAATTTTAAAGCCGGTACTTTTATCTTGCGTGCCTTGTCCTTCAATTGAATCAACTATGCCGGTTACCAGACGATAGTTAATTTTTGTCGCCGGTAGATCAATATCACCATTGCCAGTAACGCGAATCAATGGGCTTTTTAAGGTCAATTCGTTCTGTTTGCTCACGCCTTCGCTAAACTGAAAGTTACCCACAAGTTCTGAGAAATCCGTTTTTTCAGCGTTATCAAAGCCTTTTTCTAGCCCTTTTGCATCAAGACCACCGCCTTTAATAAGTTGCTCTGCGCTGCGCACCATAGCGGCAATATTAGCGCCTTTAACGGCACCATCATTAAAACCAAAACCAACGCTGCCATGCAGTGATTCAATAAACTGCTTCTGTGATTGCCCTTGGCTATTAAGCGCAATGGTTAACAACCCTTTGCCCATTAATTTATCGAAACCAACCGCATCGGTTAATAAAGGTTCTGCTTGAATGCCATCAAATGAAAACGATGTATTGAGTTTATATGGTGCGCGCTTGGCCATTAAGACTACTTGCCCCGTACCGTCGCCTTCGTACGCTTTAAACTTGTCTAAACCGAGTTGTGCCGTACCATTATTAAGCTTGAGCGATAACTTAGTTTCACCCAGTTTGATTTCTTTAAACTGAAAGCCCGTTGCTGCGATTTTGATATCAGCATTTACACTATTAAGCGCCGATAAATCGATTTCACTGTCATCCCACACTATTGGTTGTGGCTTACTTGGTGTATCGGTGCTTTGTTCTGTCGACTCTTCTGGCACATCAATTGATTCAGGTAAGTAAGGGTTCACATTTAACATACCTAAATCAACATTGGCAGTAATCCTTGGCACCTTGGTTAACGCAACCTTTGCCGAACCTTTAATTACTAGGTCATCTAAGCTGGCATCGAGTTTAGATAGATTAAACTCTTGTTCGGCAAAACGCATTTCTGATGCAATTGAAAATTTATTAAATGCATTTTCTTTCGCTGCAAGCGCTTGATTTTGCCACTTAGCAAGCGCTTTAACCGAGTCGCCCGTCACATCTAACTTACCACTAAAATCAGTCATCTGTTTTGCAACTAGCCCATCAAAAGTAAGTGCAACCAAGCGAGAATCTAATGCGGTTTTTAACGTAAAATCTTGGCCTAACAATAGTTTTTCTGGAGTATTAAGTGTTACGTCTAATTCGAATTTCTCAGCCATGTAAGTAACCGCACCTTCTACTTTCAGGTCCTTTTTAAGCGAAGGTAATTGAATTGCTAAATCTAAGTCTGTTACTTTTTGCGATGTATTATTTTGATGATCGATAAATGTGAAGCTACCGCCATAAATCGCGACTTCGCCTAATTGAATATCAACGCCTTCGGGTAAACTTTTTGCTTTACCTTGCTGTTCAGGTGCCTTGTTTTGTTCTGTCGCACCCGACGCATTAACTAGCTGCCAGTTAACTTCGCCATTAGGCATTTTCTCAAGCAGTATTTCTGGATTTTTAATGACAAACTTTTCAAGTTTAATATCACCAGATAAAACCGACAGGTAAGGAATGTGAATCGCAAGCTGCTCCATAGCTGCCATATTCGGCTTTGAACCCTGCTCAAAGTTAGCAAATGTCACATCATTTAGTTCTAGTTTTAGCGCAGGGAATACCGATAGGCTTTTGTCGCCTTTAATCTCAAGCGTGCGCCCTGTTGTTTGCTCAACCGATTGCGTAACTTGTTTAAAAATAAAATCGACCGGAATAATAAATGGCAAAGCCACAATTAACGCGATTAAACCAAGTAGTAGAAATCCAATAACTTTTGCGAGAGTTTTCATTGTGTGTCCCTTAAATCACATCTAACGCTACTATAGCTAACGCGCGTTAAAGTTAAAACCTAACTCTCTAAAAATCGCAAGGTTTCTTGAACCAATGTATTAAGTCCTTGAACCATTCTTGGCTGCCATGGCAAGGCAAAGGTAATGCGAAAATAATTATCAAATTCTGCATTTGTTAAAAACATTTTGCCGGGCGCAATCGCCACATTGTGTTTTATTAATCGTTTAAAGAGCGTTTCTGAACTTTTGCTATAAGGTAGCTTTAACCATAAACAAGGCCCCCCAGATATTGTTGGTATATCTATGTAACCCACTAGTGGCCGCAAAATAAACAAGGTTTCAGTGTACTGCTGCCACATTGCTTTTCTTAACCGCGTGAGTAATTTTCGATATTCTAATGACCTAATCATCTCGTTTAGCATCATTTGGCTTGCCATATCAGGCTTTTCTACCGTGATATGCTTTGTAAAAAGACATAATTCAATACATTGATGGCAAACCATATAACCAAGCGAGAAACTAAAGCTTATCGTATCAGAGAAATCGCCAATGCTAATTGCTGGTGTTTTATCTTGCGGTGTTAAAAAATGCATGATCGATTTAGGCCGCATTCCTGAAAAGTAAAGCTCCCCACGATCATATTCAATTAACACAACATCACGTGCTTGCGCCCATGCGACCAATGCCTTTTTGTCTTGGTCATGCAACAAGCGCCCGGTTGGGTCATTAAAATTTGGATTAAACACATATGCACTGAAAGGCTCGACTTGATACACCTGATCGAGCAAAGCTATTTCATCGGCGTAATTAGCTTGCATTGGAATAGCGACAGTGTCGATTTGCAATTGCGCCATATTAGCGTTTATGAAAAATGAGCATGGTGCTTCAATAGCAACCCGCTTTTGCAATAACCCTAAAGAGATCATAGCCAGGCTCAGCGCATCGCTGCGCCCGTGCGTGATTAGGATATTTTTACTGGCATACGAAAAATCATTGCAACTTAGATGTTGCGCAAGCGTACTTCGCAAATCAGGTAAACCCGCTTCAAAATTATCTTGCTTTAAACGATAAGGTCGTTGGGTTAATACTTTACGATGCAACTTGTTAAGCAATGTTTCATTATCTAGCACGGTCGAAGGGCCAGTACAGGACAGCGGCAAAATAGATTCATCATTAAACGAATACTGTACCGATTGCGCCAGTGGTAAAGCATGTAAGTCACGCTTATAAATTACATCACTGCCATAGCTATGCGCTTTAAATTTATTCTCGCCAGTTACAAAATAGCCCGATTTAGGTTTTGCATGTATAAGTGTCACTTTTTCAAGCTCTGACAGAACCTTAGTAGCCGTGCTAATAGAAACGTCGTGACGCTTGCTCAATGCCCTAACCGAAGGCAATTTATCGCCGGGTAGCAATTCGCCATTACTAATGAGCTGTTGATAGTAAGAAAATAACTGACGGTATTTGAACTCAGCCATCTGTACCCTAAAAATATTCTGCAACTGTATCTGTATTGCATTTTTGATCGGCATTAAAGTTTTTACCAGTACAGATAAGGAGAAAATATGAATACACTTATTGAAACACCGCGTTTATTAATGCGCGAAT
The DNA here is from genome assembly GCF_057367955.1 of Pseudoalteromonas sp. NS-SX12. Classification (NCBI taxonomy): domain Bacteria; kingdom Pseudomonadati; phylum Pseudomonadota; class Gammaproteobacteria; order Alteromonadales; family Pseudoalteromonadaceae; genus Pseudoalteromonas; species Pseudoalteromonas sp. NS-SX12. The sequence goes on from NZ_CM170634.1 coordinate 798,133, forward strand.
TTACGCTTGAAGATGCTGAGCACGTATTCAAATTTAGCAGTAATGAAGATGTTACCCGTTATACCGGAGACGCTGGCTGGGTAAACACCATAAACGATGCCGAAAATATTATTCGCAATATTTGGTTAAAAGAATATAACGAGGTTGGCTATGCGCGCTTTGCCTTGGTCCTTAAAGAGAACAACCAAGTTATTGGGTTTTGTGGCTTAAAATATGAACCCGAGTTAAATGCACCTGATATCGGCTACCGCATGCTGCCAGAATATTGGGGCAAAGGCTTGGGCATGGAAGCAAGTCGCGCCGCACTTGAATATGCATTTCACCAGCTTGGCCTTTCTTATATTGTTGGCGAAGTAGATGTTGCTAATACTGCTTCACATAAAATACTCACTAATCTTGGTCTTGTAGAGCAGAAACGTTATGAAAAGTGGGGACATCATCTTATTCATCTAAGTATTGATAACTTCCCTGAAATCACAACCGACAAGTTCACCTTAGTTCAACAAACACAGGCAGAAGCCGAAGCCGTTTTCCGTCTTTTTTCTAACTCTAAGGTGTGTGAGTTTTACGATTTACCAATTATGAGCGACCTAGCGGAAGCCAAAACGCTTATTGAGCAAGATGAGCTAATACGCAGGCAAGGTAACGGACATCGCTGGTTAATACAGTGCAACACGCGCCAGCAAATTGTTGGCAGCTGCGGTTACAAATATGATTTTTGCACACGTACAGCGAAAATTAGCATCGAGATCCACCCTGATTTCTGGCAACAAGGTTTCGCATCGAATGCTATTGCTACTATGACAAAATGGATGTTTACTCATATCGCCTCATTAAACCGAATTGAAGCAGAAGTACTACCAGAAAACACAGCGTCAACTAAACTGTTCACTAAGATTGGTTTTCATTTGGATGGTGTGATGCGTGAAAAAGGTGTTTGGAAAAATAAAACCCATGACCTTCAAGTTTTTAGTTTACTCAGGCGTGAAATTTAAGAAGTCAATATTGCATCAAAGATAGATCTCAGTATGATCCACAGCCCGCTTAGTGTAACGCTTTGTCGGACATTGTTAATATTATATTGGGGTCTCTTACTTATTATGAAAAAATTGCTTACGTCGCCGTCAAAAATGCCACTTTCTGAAGTGGAAGCAAACATCTACCAAAATATTTTAAAACTCATTCCAGATGTTAGCCTTAACTTAATGGCCGTAAAAGTAAGTAACCACCCCGAAGATTTTGCTGGCTGGTGTTATGAGTTAATTGATGTCGTAAGCAAGCGCATTAATTTTGATCTACTTGAAGCAAACCAGCTGCCAATTTTAAAGAAAATCCAGCAACAGCTCGAAGCTGGTATTAGCATTAGCCAAATTAAAACGCTACGTATTGCACCTTGGCCTGTTGTATTTGATTCAATTCAACAAAACAAAGAGCGCATTGTGCTAGATGAGCAACTTGCACTGCTTAAGCATATTGAAAGCATTCGTGAAACCTCGCTGGTTGATATGATTGAAGAAGACAAGCTGGCATTTGCTGGTAAACATACCGCAAAACACGATCCAAGCATTTACCAGTTTGATGTTGAATGGCTAGCATCAACTAAAACCGCTAAAGCACTGCATAATGTAATTGCCACCAGCTGTACTGACTTAAATGAAGCGCTTAATCATATTCCACTTGAAGGCGCTATCACGTTAGAAAACTACATGGACTTTGTGCGTGGTTATATTGCTGCGTTTGCAGCCGTTGATAATGAAAAAGCCACACTTGCACCAGCTACACGTTTACTTGCAATGCGTCGACCTGACTTTTTCACCCCAGTAACAGCAGCAAGCCTTGATATTTTATGCCAAGCGTTTGGCCTTGTAAGATTAAACAACCAAGATTTTGACCGTTATTGGCACGACATTGTTATGGCAATTCATAAACAACCTTGGTTTATAGCCGCAACACCAGAAGCTGAAGTAGAACAAGCGCTTTGGCAGTACAAGGCATTAGTACCGTGTTGGTTTGCTTATTACAGTGACGATGCCAAAGAAAACTCGAATTACTACAAAGCACTTCATAAACCGAAACGCGCAAGCTCAGAGAAATCGGGTGGCCGTAAACGTGGCAAAGAATCAGCAGAAGCATTGGTTGACCGTGCTCTGGCAGCAGAAGATATGCCACAACATATTAAAAATATGCGCGACTCAATTGTGAAAGAAGTTGCAGCAGGTCGTGGTGTTGATGAAACTATCGCATTAATGCGTACCATATTTGGCTAAACCTCTTTCAATAAGGTGCGCAGTTTTTGTGCACCTCTATGTTTCTAACGCACCGAGATAGTGCAGCATTTCAATTCCTACACCTTGCCAAATTCATAATTCCTTACTAGTACTTTGATATCGTTAATTTTTTTAATTTGGGCACAAACCTTGTTAATGGATAGTTAACTCAGCGCTACAATTTTAGGAATTATTATGAAAAAACAATTACTCACAACTCTCACAGCTACGAGTATCGCCTTTTTCTCAGCAGCAAGTTATGCAGAAGTAACCGCTAATGCTGCAGCTTCATCAAACTACTTATGGCGTGGTGTAACGCAAACCAGCGACAACGCTCAAGTATCTGGTGGTATCGATTACAGCCATGAATCAGGGTTTTATGCGGGCACATGGGCATCAAATGTGGACTTTGGTGGTGATAAGCCAGGTTATGAACTCGATTTATACGCAGGCTTTGCTGGCGAAATGGGTGAGATTGGTTACGACGTGGGCTATGTATATTACGCATACCCAGATGCGGTCGACTCAATCGACTTTGGTGAGCTTTATGGTGCCCTAAGCTGGAACTGGCTAGAAGGTAAAGTAAGTTACCTTAGTAATGCGCAATCTGGTGCTACTTCAGAAGAAGATATGATTTACCTCGAGCTAAACGCAACTTTTGAAGTCTTAAATGAAACCGAACTGACATTCCACATTGGTAATTCAATGGGTGATACCGTTGCAGAGTGGTATGGCGAAGACGACAGCTATATTGACTATGGTGTTAGCATTGCCAAAGGCGGTTTTACCTTTGGTGTTGCACAAACAGATTTAGATGCAGATGACGATTTAAAAGTCTACGTTGGCTTTGCCATGGACTTTGAACTTTAGGCTCTATGAAGCTTTAAACTAAAATTACTCCAACTTGCTACAACTAAGGGTGCTTGACGGCACCTTTATTTAATTTTGTAAAAATATGCTGACTACTAGGGTCTGTTGATCTTTGCTGTTCTATTTTTGTTCTCTTTGAGCGTGTTTTTATCGCGGCGCTCGATGTGTGGCCTAGCAATCTAAGCGAATATCGAGCAACAATGAGAAAAGTGCGCTCAAAAGAACCGTTCGGCAGCGCTTGATTGGGGTTTCTACTGTGTTATCGGCTGACTCACATAGAATAACTATGCCACGCAGCCTCTGCCTTGTATAAAACCCAATCAAACTGCTGCAAAAACGAACTTGAAAGGTCGACAGACCCTAATAATCAGCACACAATATCCAAGGCTAAGTGTTATGGCACACTGTGACCGGTTGATGCTTGCCAAACGCGATACCATTGCTCACGACTCAAACGCACTTTACTCGCCGCAACTGCCGATTGAATACGAGCTAACTTTCCAGTACCTAAGATTACACTCGGTTGACATGGTAACGTTAACAACCACGCGTAAGCTGCTTGGTCGACACTATCTAACCCCGTTTCTTCGGCAACACTTTGTAATGCAGATCTAACTCGCTGTGCTTGTTCTGTTTCAGCGAATAATCCGCCACCAGCAAGAGGCGACCAGAGCATAGGTGATATTTGATGCTGTTGGCATAAGTTAAGCGTACCATCATCGAGTGCCCCCATATGTAACGGCGACATTTCAATTTGATTGGTTACTAACTTAAAGTCTAAACGCGACTGCAATAACTCAAACTGTGAAACCGTAAAATTAGATACACCAAAGTTAAGCACTTTACCTTGCGCTTTTAGCTCACAAAAGGCGTCTGCAACTTCATCCGCATGCATTAAATAATCTGGACGGTGAATCAATAACATATCAAGGCGATCGGTTTTGAAATTACGCAGTGATTGTTCTGTCGAGGCAATAATGTTTGCTTTGCTTGAGTCATAGTGTGCGGTTTTGCCAGCAAAGCCATTTTCAGGCCACGCAGGTTTAATACCACACTTAGTAATAATCTTAAGCTGATCTCTTAAATGAGGCGTTAATGCCTCACCAAAGAGTTTCTCACACTGGTATTGACCATAGATATCCGCATGGTCAACCGTATCTATGCCAAGCGCAAGCAATTGCTCAATGAATTTCGCTAAAGAAGACCCGCGCTGTTGCCACTCATCTAAACGCCAAAAGCCAGCCACAAACGACGGTAATTTAAATTCTTGCATATGATTCCCCCTGATTTAGATAAGCTTATTGTAAAGTGTGGCCAAACTTAGCGCATTGCTTCACATACGTTTTCAGGAAAAAATAATGTTTTTGCATGAAATAAAAACCGCTTTCTAAGCGATTGTGCAATTTGCTAACGTTTCGCCATTAAGAGATACACTCAACTTGTCTTGTATATTAAGCTTACCTACCCCTTCAGGCGTGCCCGTTAAAACAATGTCGCCCGGCTGTAATGAGAAAAACCTGACAATTTCAGATAGCAGCTGCTCAATTTTGAATATCATCAAGTTTATGTCACCAGATTGGCGAAGCTCATTATTAATCGAAAGTGAAAATTCACTATGTGTTAAATCACCCTCTGCTAGCGGTACAAAGCGCGACACTAAACAGCTATTATCGTAAGCTTTTGCACGCTCCCACGGATGCCCTTTCGCTTTAAGTTTTGCTTGCTCATCGCGTAACGTAAGATCAAGCCCTACACCTAAACCAGCAATACAAGACTTATAATCTGCAAGATTGCCCTTATTGAGCGGCTTACCAATTAACAACATTAGCTCCGCTTCATAATGGTGCTCACCTAAGCTATGGTCTAACTCCACTTTTCCTTCTGCATTTACAATACTGCTTGCTGGTTTTAAAAAGAGTAACGGCTCTGTAGGTACTTCATTACCGAGTTCTACTGCATGAGCAACATAATTGCGCCCCACACACACTGCTTTGCCAATAGGAAGCCCGATAGCCTCACCGTTATTCCATAAATACGTCATTTAAAATTACCTTTTTATAGTGCTTGCGCCCGTTCCTTAAGTTCAGCCAAATAGCTTGCTTGTCGCTTTTTATGCCAAGTGAGCATATTAGCGGCAAGACTCACCGCCTTTTCTTGCAACTCAATGGCTTTTGCCAATTTATTACTTTTCGCATAAGCCTTGGCTAAGTGGTGATAAGCGTATGCATCTTGCGGATAAAGCGCTAATGCTTGGTTAAATACCTTTATCGCTTGCTCTGGCGACGTTTCCAACAAGTGAAATCCCAGTGCATTAATTGACGATTTTGGTGATACTTCAAAACCAAACTTTTCAGTTGATAGGCGCTTATAATGCGCAACAATCGCATCCACACCTTGCCTAGCTATTTTTGATTCAGGTGCCAAGCCATTATGAATCTCATCAAAGATCTGCTCTATGCCATACGCAGTAGATAACACTGGCAACGACATAAAATAATGTTCTTTATAATTTTGATATTGCCATTGTAATGATGCAGACGCGTTTGCACTAATTTCTTCTTTTAATTGTGAATATCTATGCTGTTGATGATCTTCTTTTATGGTTTCTCCATGGGTAAACAGTAAATAACGTGGTTTATCATTTAGCTTGGCTATTTTCTTACCATAGTCATTTAAAATATTGACACGCTCTGGTGTGAGCTCAGGGCTAATTACAATATGTGCATTAAACAAGTTCGGTTTATTCACTAAGCTTGAAAGCACCACCGAACCATTCACCCTAAAGCCACTAAAAATGCGAAAGCCGTTAGTACGGTATTGTTTATCAATTTCTGGCACCAATTGCGCTTCAAAAAAATCGAGTAAAGGCGTCGTTTTGCCTGTTGCATCAAATAGTCGTGCTACTGGGTTGCCATATGCAGGGGTAACAATAATGGTTTCTAACCAAGGCCACTCACCATTATGATTCATCCAATCATGCATACCCGCTAAGTAACTTTTGGCATTAGGGTGAAAGTCAAACATCAGCACATAGCGTTTATTTTGCTGTTGCGAATAGCTTTTTGGCAACTGAACATTAAATTCCAGTGGTTGCTCAAACCGTTGGTCGGAAATTGTCAGTACTACCTGTTCTGCTTTAACTAACGTACTTAGCGATGCCAAACCAAGCATCAGATAACATATTAAAAAGCGCATAATTTCCCTTTATGTTCAAAATAGAAGTTAATCCAAACTACGGGATAATATTATTCAAGTAAACAAAAAAGCCTTATCAGCAAAACTGATAAGGCTTGGTAAGTACATATGAATTATAAGTATTAAAGCTGTTTAATATTATCCCCGCTGTCGCGGTCGATTAGCTTCACAAATGGGTCAACACCGGCGAACTTAGGTAACTCTTTTACTTTCAGTTCGATAATGTTTTCACCCGATTTGATATTGTGTTTTTGTAAGTAAAGTACCGTGTTATCCGCTGATAAATCTTCAGGGTCTGCGCTGAATAAACCAATATCGACTTTATCGCTAAACTCTACTTCGGTTTCTTTACCTTTGCTGTCAGCACGGTTTAGTTTGGCATCTATGGTGAGTGTAACTGTGTATAAGCCATTTTCATCTTGCTGTTCAGCAACTGCAACTTCCGTAGTCTTTAAATCGTATAAGCTGATGTGCTCAAACAAGTTACTTACGAATTGCCTTTCACTGTCATTTGCATCTTGAGAAATGTATGACATTAAATCAAGCGTTGTTGGGTAAGGCGTACTTTGATACTTAAATTCCGCTAAGAAATCTGCCAAAGCTTTGTTTAAACGCTCTTCACCTAGGCGGTCTTTTAGCGACATCATTACCACAGAGCCTTTACGATAGTGAATGTACTGCTGGTTTTCACTGCGCATAAACGGCATTTCTTCAAGTGCTTCGGTAGTACGGCCACGTAAGTAACGGTCTAGCTCGTATTTTAAGAATTTACGGATTTTCTCTGCGCCATATTTCTTCTCCATTACCATTAACGCACTGTATTGCGATAATGCTTCAGAGATAATTGCGCTGCCTTGTACATTTGCCGCGCCAACTTGGTGCCCCCACCATTGGTGAGCCACTTCGTGTGCTGTGACATAGTAAACAGGGTCAATGTTTTCAGGGTCGCGTAAATCAGTAATAAAACCAATCTCTTCTGAATACGGCACAGTATTAGCAAAGCTCTGTGCAAATGAGCGGTAACCTGGGAACTCAATAATACGCATTTGTTTATGCTGATAAGGGCCAAACGCTTCAGTGAAGTAATCAATCGAGTCTTTCACCGATTCAATCATACGATCCACATTCATACCATGCGTTTTATGATAGTAGACCTCGATATCAATCCCGTTATAGTTTTCCTTTTTCGCTTCTAAGCGCGCAGACATAATTGAGTAGAAGTTCACCATTGGCGCATCCATTTGGTAATGGAAAATACGGCGGCCGTTCTCTACTCGTTCTTCGGTTAAATAACCCGGCGCAATTGCGAACTGATCTTCCGACGTTGAAATAGTCGCCTCGAAATCGATAAAGCCAGTACCTTTACCAAAGAAGCTTTCATTGTAGTAACGGTCGTCTTCTAGCTTATTGGCACGCTCTAATGGCTCTAAACCATGTTTGCGACGCTTATGGCGGTCAACAATTTGGTAACCTTCGTAGTAGCCGAAGTGAGGTAATAAATCACCGTTGTTAATAAAGGTACCATTATTCAGTAGCGTAAAGTCCTCATTACCCGCTCTAAAGCCTTTATGTTCACGCACTACGCTTAACTTACCGATGCGCGTTTCACCTGGCTGAAGTGGCTTATCAAAAGTAAACCATGCAAGGCTGTAGGTTTTATCTAATTCACCTAACGTGCCACCGGCTAATTCTACTGAGTACTGTTCGGTATAACGCGGCTTATGCACCATAAACTTCTCAATCGCCGTATCGCCCACATTGGTAAATTCAATATTGGCGGTTGCTTCGATTTTACGTTCAGATGGGAAAATATCCGCGTTGATATCTACCTTAGTAATTACCGGAATATTATCTTCTTTGTGCTGAACATACGCTTTTTCATAACTAGCTTGTTCAAGCTCAAAATCATCCTGCTCTTGATACACATGCAATACGCGGGTGTTCTGATAAATGTAACTACCACTAGCAATAAAGATAATTAAACCAGCTGCAACGGTCGCTTTACCATAAGCACCTAAATAATAAGGTACTAGCTTGATACGTGCTTTAAGTGGTTGCTCAGGGCCGCGATGCCAAAGTGCATAGCTCAATGCACCTAAAACTAAACTTGCACCTAACCAATACAACATAAACCAGTTATGCGCCGTTAAGAAATGACCATATTGGTTAATGTCTGAATAAGGCACGCTTGGCGCATCGGCAAATTGCCACATTGGATGACTAAAGCCAAAGTTAGAAAGTACTAATGTTCCAATGATGTACACCATAAACAAAAGCATACCGACATATTTGTTCGGACTAATTACTTGAAGGAAGAATGCCATCACCACTGTCATCATCAATGGCACCAGGTTGATATAACCTAAACGGAATGCATACTGTGATAATTCAAAGTTGGTGTAGCCTTTAAGTGCTTGGTTAGCGACTGTAACAAACGTACCAAAGCTATATAGCAATACAAAAACAAGTGCTATTGCAATGAATTTAGATAACCAAAAGGTAATGTTGTTTACAGGCATACTATCAATGATATCGCCCATACCTGAGTTGCGCTCACGCCAAACAACTTCTGCACTGTAGTAAGCTAATATCACCAGCATTAATAAACCGGTAGAGCCAGCGACTAGTTGCACCATAGTTTGAGTAAGTGGCCAATTAGGCGTGCCAAACATGCCCTGCGGGTCGAATAGAGGCGCCATTAACATAAAGCAGGTAATTAGACCTAAAATCAAAAATGGCGCGCTGAAAATCACTTGTTTCACTTCAAAAAGCGTACGTGTTTTGAGGTGAGCAAGGGTATTAATACGCGGGCTATTTTTAATGTTAATACGGTTTGCAAGTGCTGATGTGAAACTATCATTTACAGCTGATTTTTCAGCTTTTTTTGCTTTTACTTTAGTCAGAGTTAAACCACGTTTAAAGCCGCCAAACAACGCCAAAATAGCAATCGCTGCCACCAACCAAATTGCACGGTTTTGCAGGAGTACACCGCTTAACTCAATTGCAGAATTATTCTTTTCATGCATTGTCCAGTAACGGGTTACTTCAGCAAAGGCACTGTAACCAAACGGGTCAATCAATGCTGCTAATTCACGATATGCAGGTTCACTTGCAAATTGCACTGCCACGTTATAACCAATAAAGAGTGCCACAGCACTTAAATACACACCCATCATTGAGCGAAAGCGAATCGCGATTGCGTAAAAGATACAGGCGAGTACTAATAAAGTAGGTACCGATAAGTAGAAAAAAGCAGTGAAGTAATGACTAAATACCGTTGGCCCTAGTCGCTCAACATCTACCCATCCTGCAGCTGCACCCAGTGTGGTACCCAGAAAAATACCCAGCGGTACAAACGCAAATACAGTTAATACCACGGCAAATGAGCCGAAAAAGCGCCCTAGCTGATAACTAACGGGGTTAATTGGCTTAGAATATAAAATCTCCGCCATTTTAGAGCTTTCATTACGGGTTGCCGTACTGGCAACAAAGTTCACCACCAAAAAGATGGCAAAAAAGCCCAATATTAGAAGTGTTTGTGCGATAGAGAATGGGCCGTTATAAACCACATTACCGCCACCGCCAATTTGCACATTTTCAGATACAGTCGCAAAAAACGTCAGCAGAAAGAAAATACTGCTCGTAACAATAAACGAAGGTTGTCGAGTAAAGTAGCGCCACTCGAAGGCGAGCATTTTTAAAAACATAACGCCTCCTTACGCTGCATTTCGGTGTTGCAGTAGCGTTGAGAAATAAACATCTTCTAAGTTAGCTGGCGCTGCATCAAAACCTTCTGGCTGGTTCTCAGCCATTACGTGCACAATGGTTTTACCAGCAAATAAGCGCTTTGAAATAAGTGGCATAGACGATTCAATTTCTTGTGCTTCATCAAGCGATACCGATTTTTTCCAAATCTGGCCATTAAGCTGATCGGTAAGCGCTATTGGGTTACCCTCTAGTAAAATTTGACCAGATGCTAACACAGCCATATTTGGGCAAAGCTCAGATACATCTTCTACGATGTGTGTTGATAAAATGATGGCTTTTTCTTCACCTAGGCTTACTAATAAGTTGTGGAAACGGTTTCGCTCCTCAGGGTCAAGACCCGCAGTTGGCTCATCCACAATAATTAAATCAGGATCGCCGAGTAGTGCTTGTGCAATACCAAAGCGCTGGCGCATACCACCAGAAAAACCGCTTACCGCTTTTTTGCGATGCTGAAATAAATTAGTGTGTGCCAGTAAACCCTCAACAGCTTCCTTACGCTCACCTTTACTTTCTAGGCCTTTTAAAATCGCCATATGGTCAAGTAATTCATACGCGCTAATACGCGGATACACACCAAAATCTTGTGGTAAATAACCTAGGCGTTTACGTAAACTTTGCGGATCGTTGAATACATCAATACCATCAAAGGTAATTTGACCAGCATCAGCTGTTTGAAGTGTTGCGATGGTGCGCATGAGTGATGATTTACCTGCGCCATTTGGTCCTAATAAACCAAACATGCCTTTTGGCACTTCAAGATTTACATTATTCAGTGCTTTTACACCGTTGTCGTACGTTTTTGATAACCCTGTTATTGATAACATTTGCGTTCTCTTTTTTGTTTATTGCCAATATTTCATCGGTCAGTCTAAGGAAAGTGAACGCAATATAACCATGTAAAAATGATTAAAGGTAAAATTCGGTGATTAACGGTTTATTAACAAAACACCGCCATTCAAATTAATTAGCGGCGGTACACTTAATAACGGTCGTATTGTGTAAAAGTGAAAAGCCTATGCAACTTACAACTACAATGCAGCCCATAGCGATAATGATTAACAAAAAAGCCGCCAATCAAAATGATCAGCGGCTTTGCACATAATAGTGGGCGTATTATGTATAAGGGATAAACTTATGCTACTTGCTGCGTGCCATCAGCATGGCGAATTAAATAATCAAATGCGCCTAAACTTGCTGTTGCTCCACTGCCCATAGCAATAATAATTTGTTTAAATGGTGTGGTTGTCGCATCACCTGCAGCATATACACCTGGCATTGATGTAGCGCCTTTGTCATCAATAACAATCTCGCCAAAAGGAGTTAATTCGATACTGCCTTTTAAAAACTCAGTATTTGGAATTAAGCCTATTTGCACAAAAATACCGGCAAGGGAAAGGCTATGCTCGTCGCCAGAGACACGATCCGTATAATTTAGGCTAGTTACTCGTGTACCGTCACCGATAACTTCAGTGGTTTGTGCATTTTTAATAATCTCAATGTTACCTAGGCTGTTGGCCTTTTTGATCAACACTTCATCAGCACGTAACGTATCAGCAAACTCCAATACGGTAACATGTTCAACAATATTAGCTAAATCGATCGCGGCCTCGATGCCTGAGTTACCACCACCAATCACTGCCACTTTTTTGCCTTTAAATAACGGACCATCACAGTGCGGGCAGTAAGCAACACCTTTACCACGATATTCTTGTTCGCCCGGTACATTCATTTCACGCCAGCGTGCTCCTGTTGCCAAAATCACACTTTTACTGGACAGTGTTGCACCGCTTTCCAGTGCGACTTCTACGTTGCCAGACTTACCTAAGGTAACGGCTTTTTGTTGGGTAATAATATCAACATCATAGTCTTTAACATGTTCTTCAAGCTGTGCCACCAGCTTAGGCCCTTCTGTTTTTTGCACCGAAATAAAGTTTTCAATGCCAACAGTATCTGCCACTTGGCCACCAAAGCGCTCAGCTACAATACCTGTTTTTAAGCCCTTACGCGCCGCGTAAATTGCCGCGGAGGCACCTGCTGGCCCACCACCGACTACAAGTACATCAAATTCATCTTTTTGTGACAGTAGCTCGGCTGTTTTTTCTGCTGCGCCATCATCAAGTTTATTGATAATGTCACTGAGTGAAAGGGCACCTTGGCTAAATAGCTCACCATTTAAATACACGCTTGGTACGGCCAAAATGTTGCGCTCTGACACTTCACCTTGGAACAGTGCACCATCGATCATTGTAACCGTAACATTCGAATTTGAAGCCGCAATTGTATTAAGCGCTTGTACTACTCCTGGGCATGTTTGGCAACTCAGTGAAATATACACTTCGAAATTAAGTGTACTTTGCAAACCCTTAATTTGTTCCACCTCCAGCTCACTTGCTTTGGTAGCAACGCCGCCAGTATGCAACAGTGCCAAAATTAAGCTTGTAAATTCGTGGCCCATTGGCACACCCGCAAAATTAATTTCGGTGCCTGTTTTCGGTGAACGAATTGACAGCATTGGTTTGCGTGCTATTGAATCGTCTTCACGAATTAAAAAGTGCTCACTTAACCCTAAAAGATCATGTGCTAAGGCTTTTACTTCCTGTGATTTATCACTGTCATCTAAGGCAATGACCAGCTCTACAGGGTCGACAATACTGCTAAAATGGCTCTGTAATTGTGTTTTGATATTGTTATCTAAAATACTGTTCATGATGATCATTCCTTAAATGACATTAATCGGTAAACCAAATTGCTGCCTGCTCTAACAGGCAGCAAGGTAAGAGGTATTAGATTTTGCCAACTAGGTCTAATGAAGGAGCAAGTGTTTCATCACCTGGCTGCCATTTAGCAGGACAAACTTCGCCGTCATGTGATGCAACATACTGTGCTGCTTGGATTTTACGAACCAGTTCGCCTGCATCACGGCCAATACCTAAATCGTGAGTTTCGATAACTTTAATCTCACCTTCAGGGTTAATTACAAATGTGCCGCGTAGTGCTAAGCCATCTTCTTCAATCATTACACCGAAATTACGTGTAATACGGCCTGTTGGGTCGCCGATCATTGGGAATTGAATTTTCTTAATTGTGTCTGACGTATCGTGCCACGCTTTGTGTGTAAAGTGTGTGTCGGTTGATACTGAGTACACTTCAACACCCATTTCTTGTAACTTGCTGTAGTGATCCGCTAGGTCGCCAAGTTCGGTTGGGCAAACAAAGGTAAAGTCGGCTGGGTAGAAGAATACAACCGCCCATTTACCTAAAACGTCTTTTTCAGAAACTTCAACAAACTCACCATTGTGGTATGCCATTGCGTTGAAAGGTTGGATAGTTGTATTGATTAACGATGTGCTCATAATATTTCTCTCTCTATAATGTAATTAGTCATCGAAAAAATTAATTAATGCTTTCCGATTGGCTTGATATATAGATTAAGAAATTCAGTTAAAAAGATAAAACAGATTAATTTGATTACTGTAATCGATTTTTAAGAACATCATAAAGTGATCGATTTTAATCTGCTAATTAATGACTTTCATTAGCACTATCATCACACTTAATTTTTTGCTCGCCATAAAAGTAGATATTGTTTACTAAGGTATAAGAACCCGATAACAGACCAGATACCGGAATGATTATGGGAGACAGTACAAACCCAGACACGCTGTAAAAAGTATTAGTTGCTTTCGCAACATCAACCACTTTTAGTGTTTTCTTATCACTAGAAAGCTCACAGCGCAATTTTGCAACACGGGTTGCTTCTTTATCTGTAACAGGAAACACCACACAAGCCGAAAGCAAAGAAAGTAATATTAAAAGTAGTATTGTTCTCATAGTCGACTCCATGATTTATAAGATTTTTTACTATAGCGGATGCAAGCTAATGTGACTGTAAGTATCTGTAATAACAAATTGATGGTTAACTATTTTTCACATTGACCACCAATAACACTTAAAAATATTTGCACCTAAGTGATACCAAGGATATAACAAAAATAAAAAAGGAAAAATTATGCAAGATCATCAATCAATACCACTCACAGACTTTATAGAATACCCTCAGGAAGAGATGTTACATCGGGCGCAAACCTTTTTAGATACCAGTAAACGTCGCCATTCTATTCGTTCGTTTTCAAATAAGCCTGTTCCAAAAGAAATAATTGAAACCTGTATAAAAGTTGCCGCAACCGCACCAAGTGGTGCAAATCATCAACCATGGCATTTTGTAGCCATCAACAGCATGGATGTTAAAAAGAAAATAAGAGAAGCTGCCGAAGATTTAGAACGCTCTTTCTATCAAGGTCGCGCGGGTGAAGAATGGCTCGATGCACTAAAACCTCTTGGCACTGACGACCAAAAACCTTATTTAGAACATGCCCCTTGGCTAATTGCTATATTTAGCCAGAAGAAAGGCGGTATTCATGCTGAAGACATGAACACCAATTACTATGTGCATGAAAGTGTGGGTATTGCCACTGGGTTTCTAATTCAGGCTTTGCACCATAGCGGTTTAGTAACACTCACCCATACCCCAAAACCCATGAGTTTTTTAACCGATATTTGTGGCAGAAACAAAGATAATGAGCGACCCTATATGCTAATTATTGCAGGATACCCAGCCGAAAACGCAACGGTTCCTGAGCATGCGCTAGTTAAAAAAGACATTACTGAGGTTTCAAGCTTTTTATAATGAAAATACAACCAGGAAAATACCAGCACTTTAAAGGTAACTTTTACCAAGTCATTGACACTGTTACTCATAGCGAAACACAAGAAACGCTTGTTTTGTATAAACCACTCTATGGCGAGCAGGCGCTGTGGGTAAGACCCATTGAAATGTTTGTAGAAGAAATAGAGCGCGACGGCAAAGTGTTTAAACGTTTTACCTTGGTAGAATAAGAGCCCTAGTGGCATAAAGACAAAATAAAAAACGCTGCAATTGCAGCGTTTTTTTATTTAAAGCTAGTTAGTGAATAAATCAAAAATATTGCCTAAGGTGCTTGTCTTTCCTCGGTAAAACTCAGTGTAAGTACAGTTTTTACATACTACCGCGGTAAACTTCCTATTTTGCATATCAAAGATTTTTGACCAGCCACTACCCGTTGTGGCTATTTCATCTGTGTCGTAGCTTACGCATTGACACTTAGGGCAAGACCAATTCGCCATACACCCTCCTATTTATTATTTCTTTTTACCATCCATTGACCATAAAATGCTTTGGTCTGCACCCATTACGGTTGTTGGCATTTGACCGTTCCACTGTTGTGCACGCATATAATCAACAAGTGTCGCATTTGCTTTAATTGCTTCAGCTTTCTTTTGAATAGCTTGCGCTTCTGCAAGACCTTTAAGCTTTATTGCCTCAGCTTGTGCTTCTGCTTCTACGCGGATCGAATATGCTTGACCATCGGCTTTTGCTTTTGCCGCATCACGTTGCGCCATTGCCGTGTTTACTTCACGCTGAGCTTCAAGTTTTTGGCGCTCTAAACGGTGCATTTCTGCTGCCGCTAGGTTTTTCTCAGTTTGTTTGGTTTCAATTGATTGAATGTACTTTTGCGGTAACACTAAATTCTCTAACTGAGCCGAGTCTAGTTTTACTGGGTACTCTTTCATTTCTTCAACTAAAAGCTCTTCAATCTGTGCAATTACCTGCGAACGATTTTGAATTAGCTCTTCTGCTTTATATCGAGCTAGTGCATCTTTTGTCGCAGAACGCAGCTTTGGATCAAGAATTCGGTTTTCAAATTGACTTAAACCACCGTAACTTTTGAATAGCTCAAATGCTTGTTCGCGCATTACCGTCCAGTTGATCGATACTTCAGCTGTCACTGGCATTTGCTCGTGTGTTGATGCATTTAATTTTTCAACATTTTTGCGGGTACGGATCTCCAGCACCTCAACATCATCAACAAACGGTATTTTAGTATGTAGACCTGGGTTTACTTGCTCTTTTGCTTCACCAAAACGTTTGATAATACCAACGTGACCTTCATCAACTGTGTACATCGCTGAATAAATCAGTGATAAACCGACAACACCAACAATCGCACCTACGATTGGTCCTTTCTTCTTTGGTACTGCCATTGTTAAATCTGGTAAATCATTTTTATCATTCAACATACTTGTTACTCCAATGTATTAAGTGACACAAACAGTAACAAATAATTACCTTAATTGGGCAAATAAATGATTTTAGGTCTAACGCCATGCCAAACGGAGTTAGACACTTTTAAAAGGTAAATAAAACAATTTAACTAAATTTAATCGCTTTTAGCTTCATTTTTCAGGCTCGAATAAAATAGCTTAGTAACGCGTTCTTCGGGTAACCAGTTGGAATAAGTAAGATTTAAACTCGCAAGTGGTTTGAGTGCCAAAACTTGCTCTAGACTTTTGCTATCCGCCATAGCATTTAGCATTAGCTGTTTAGCATTTTTTAACAGCGCTAGGTACGACTGCAAACCTTGCTTAGAGGTTACCGGACCATGGCCAGGAATAATTTTAGTATTATCATTCACTTTTGAAAGCACATCAGTTACCGCATTGATAACACCGTCTAACGAGCCCCCACTATCTACATCAACAAACGGTAGACTTCTTAAATTAAAGAAGATATCCCCCATGTGTACTGCGTTGGCTTTGTCATAGAAAATAACCGCATCGCCATCGGTATGTGCATTGTGATAATGCCATAGCTGCGCATGCTCGTTGTTAAAGTGCAGTGTCATATCTTTACCAAAGCTAATTACGGGTAGGTATTTTGAACCTTCGCCATGTTTGTCTTTTAAGCGCTTGTATACATTGTGATGCGCAATTACATGGCTTCCCGCATTAGCAAAGTTCTCATTACCGCCAGTATGATCGCCGTGATGGTGAGTATTAATAACAAACTCTGGCGCTCCATCATGTAACTTGCTAATTTGCGCCTTAATACCATCACTTAATTTAGCAAACTGATCGTCTACAATATAAATACCATCTTCCCCGCTGCTAATGGCTATATTGCCACCTTGCCCAAATAGCACGTGTAAATTATTTGACAGCTTTTCAAGCTTAAACTCTACGTTTGAAGCAACAACTGGCAAGCTTAGACAACCCATTGAAAACAACAGTAGTAACGTTAATTTATTCATAACAAGGCCTTTTGGTTTTTATGCTACTACGAGTTTTAGCAACTTATGGTTTAAAAAAACAGCAAAAATAATTCTTGACGAAATTGATTACAACTGTAATTCTTACGTTAGTTTTAATTACACGTGTAATCTTTATGGATATTAGTAATTCTGAATTTGAAGTGCTGCAAGCACTATGGCGAGTTCACCCAGCCGACGCGCAAACGGTTGTCGATGAACTTAATAAAGAAAAAGACTGGCACGAAAAAACCGTCAAAACCCTGCTTGGCAGAATGGTGAAAAAAGGCGCAATTGATTTTGAAAAAAATGGCCGCAGCTATATTTACTCTCCGGTGTTGGAAATTGAAGCATATCAAGTACAAGAAAGTGAAAGCCTGATTGAGCGTTTATTCAATGGCCGCATTGCGCCATTGGTTACAGGCTTTGCCAAAAATAAAAACTTAAGTAAGCAAGATATCGATGAGCTAAAGCATTTAATCGATAAATGGGAAAAGAATAATGATTGATTGGCTAATAGAGCAGCTTTGGCCGTTAAGCTTAGCCATTGTCTGCGTATTGCTGTGTAGTAAGTTACTTCACAGTTTTTTAAGCGCTAAGTTTCAATATACCTTGTGGCTATTAGTTCCACTTGTGCTCATCTTAAATAACTTACCTATTTCTAATAGCTTATCGTTAGAAACTGAGTTGCATCACTATGTAGTGTCAGTAAAAGCGCAATCTAAGTCATTAGATATTTATGGCTTTGTTAGCATGATTTGGCTACTTGGGTTTAGCTTAATGGCTTTCCTTGTTATCTACGAACACATTTCAATTGGTAAAAAATTTAATAAAAATAAGCAGTTTAGCCATAAAATAAACAGCCATTTACCAGTTTACTATAGCGATTCAGTGAATAGTCCTGTGCTTTTTGGCTTACTCAAACAGTGCCTTTTTATCCCCCGTGACTTTCATGCAAGCTACGATACCGAGCAAGCAAAGCTCATATATCAACATGAATGGGTTCACTACACGCGCCAAGACAACTGGAGCAATGCATTTGCAATCGCATTACTACTTATATTTTGGTTTAACCCTCTTTGCTGGATCGGTTACAGCCAATACAGAAAACAACAAGAAGTTGCCTGTGATGCTGCAGTATTAGCTCACGCAAACAGAACACAGCGAATAGCATATTGTCGCGCTTTAATTGCATGTGTTTCTGACAATCATAACTCACTTTCTAGTTACAGTTACTACATGGAGAAAAGTACGATGAAACAACGTTTAAACACAATTCAAAAAATGCCAAAAGGCAATGTTATTGTAAATGTATTACTTAGCTTAGTACTATTTGCAGGACTCACTAGTGTAGCCTTTGCTAAATACGGCGAAGGCACTAAAGAATACAGCAAAGAAGAAGCACAACCTATTGTACGCATTGAGCCTGTATATCCTAAACAGGCCGCAGATCAGGGGATTGAAGGCTCGGTAGTATTAGGGTTTACTTTAACAGCAGATGGTCAAACAGATAACGTTAAAGTTATATCTGCTGAACCAAAAGGAATATTTGATCGCGAAGCAAAACGCGCATTAAAACAGTGGAAGTACACACCTACAAAAAACACTAACAAACAACACCTAGTACAATTAGACTTTGCTCTTTCGGAAGAATATAAATCAAAGGATTTAGTTGAACGTATCAAGGTAAGCTCACACTAATTCCCAAGAACTATTGCTTTGTAGCAGAAGCGATTGTTAAAAGGGCATCATATGATGCCCTTTTTTACGTTCACCTTTTCTCAAAGTCGATGCGATGCACTATTTCACCTGGTAACAAAGGCGTATTCTTTTGTTCAACATAGTCATTGTAACCTGCCCGATAATAAGGTGATAAAGGATGGCCGCTTTGGCCGCCAGGCAGAGTTAAAATCGCTTTTTGCTCTAATCCTGGTTGCACAAATAAGCGCTGTGATGCGCCAAAACTAGTCCCTTGTACAGCAGGCATAAAACTGTCGCCAAATGCTGGTGTTTTAGGCATATCAAGCAGCTTACTTAACAGTGGGATCTGCTCACTAAACGGGTGCTGTATATTAAGTTCGTTTACAGCTCCCCATGTTAATTGATTCAAAGATCCGCTGTCGCTTCCAGTGTGCTTATTGAGCAAGTCGCTTTTCATATTGATATATGTAGTGCTTAATAATTCAGGCCACGAGGCTACACTTGGCGGCAACCATTGATCGGTGAAACTATTTATTAATTGCCACGCTGCAGGTTCAAGATCGTTCTTAATTGGTGCTAATGTTAGCCCTTCTGCTCTTAATTGCGTTTCAATTGGGGAGAACAGCTTATTTATCAATGCCGAGCGATACCGTCTAACCAAGGTGTACCCTACAGAATCTGCACATGCACATTCACCCCAATTTTCAACTAACTTGATATCTTGTGCATACTTTTCAGGCGATAAGTTGAGCACCTTAAGCAATAGTGCTTGCCATGGTTTTAAAAATATCGCTTGGTTATCAAGTTGAATTTGATAAAAGTCGTGTTCACTAAATTGTTCCTTTTCAAATAAGCGCTGCTGTATTTGTTTAGCACGAGCACCTAAAGCGTACCCTCCGTTGCCATAACGCTTATCTTGTTCAACACTCACTACTCTGCTATTTCCGCTCCATAAACGATTATTCTCTGGATTTACCATAAAAGGAACGTCTACTGCATCGTATTGCCAATTGGTATCAAATACTTCAGGCTTAATTGCAATTTCAGTTGGCGTTGTGCGCGCAGGAATGGCACCGGTTGCTTGCCATGCTGCATTACCCAAACTATCGGTGACTAACATGTTCTGTACTGGTATACCGATCGTTTTTGCAATCGATAATGCCTCTTCAACATTGGTTGCACGCTCTAAGTTCATTAACTCCATATCGACTGCGTAATCTTGATGAGCAACCCATTTCAGCGCATATTTCTTGCCAGCGATATGTTTTACCGGACCAAACTCACTTTTTTCAAGCGAATACATATAATCTTTATCTGGCGTGACGATGCGCTCATGAATGGTCTTCGTTCCTTGTGTTTCATCCAGTGCAATCCAATCTGCTGTATCGATATATGCATTTGTAAACCCCCAAGCAACATGACCATTTGTCCCAACAACAACAGCTGGTGCTCCGGGTAAGCTAACTCCTGTTATTTGATAGTTCTTATCGTTTTCAACGTAGTTAAGCTGGGTACGGTACCAAATAATCGGTACGGCTAGCCCTAAATGCATGTCATCTGCTAATAATGCATTACCAGATTCAGTTAACCTACCAGTCACAGCCCAGTTATTACTGCCAATATCTTTAGGTTCATGAATTTCATGCGTTACATTAGTAAAGAGCGATTTATTTATCGATGGAATTGCATACTCAACCAATTCAAACTCTGAACCATCAAGCGCAGCTTGATATTGACTTGGTTGGGTTAAGAATCCAACCATTTCACTGCCAAATTGTTCAGCAATATAAGTAAGAGTTAAATCGCGATTAAACGTTTTTGATTGTAAATCGAGATACATACTGAAAATAACAAGCAAGCTGTCTTCAGGTAGCCATGGTTTACGGCTTGCACCTGTTAATAAGTATTCAAAGCTTGAGTAAGGTGTATGACTTTGCGCCAAATTAACACCTTGCGCATAACGTTTAAGAATTTCTGTATGCTCTGGTGGTAGACTTTTAAGAATTTTTTTACTTCGCTTTCTAAATTGATGAAAGCGCATTTTTTTATCCAAGCCTACCGCTGCTTTGCCAAATAACTCCGAAAGTTCACCGGCAGCATTGCGACGCAGTAAGTCCATTTGAAAGAAACGATCTTGTCCATGCGCGTAGCCCAATGTAAACGCAGCATCTTTGCGTGATTTAGCATTGACCACAGCGTGGCCTAATGCGTCACGTTCCAAAGACGTGTTACTTGATATATCAGAAACCTGCGTTTTACCCGATAACTCAGGTAAACTCAAAGTGAGTATGCCATAAACAGTTGCTGTAGCGGTTAATGCACCAATAATGAAGAATAATGAAAGCCATTTTATTATTTTTGTCATTTGCTTCCCTTTTTTTGCAGGACTTATTTATTGTAACTAGGCAGTCAATTTTATAATCGCATAGTTATATGTTGTCCAGTTTAACACTCAACAATTAGTTAGCCAGCGCAAATCAGATTAAAAAAACAGCAAAATAACTATACAAAAGACAGAAAATATTACTATACTGTTTAGCGTATACTGATTTTCATCTTTCCATTGTCTGATCTGCAAAAAGCTGGTTTTCTCCTCCAGCTTTTTTCTTGCCCAAAGAACAATAGCCAACGCTTAATAAAGCCGATATTAAACCACTCGAACAATTAACTTCGATTGGTTTTGATATCGACCCACAAACCCGTCATATGATGAAAGGGCTGATTAATATGAATAATAAGCACAGCATTATTATCGACCCAACAGTGATTTTTTCACCACAAGAAGAAGCCGAGATTGCTTAGGGTTCAGGGTTCAGGGTTCAGGGTTCAGGGTTCAGGGTTCAGGGTTCAGGGTTCAGGGTTCAGGGTTCAGGGTTCAGGGTTCAGGGTTCAGCAATATTCTGAAGCCTGTTTGCTTAATTCTAAAGTCCTTTAGTTCCCCAAACGCAAAAAGCCCGCTCATTGAGCGGGCTTTTTACTTAATTAGGAGCTTGGCGATGTTCTACTTTCACATGGGCGAACCCACACTATCATCGACGCTGTTTCGTTTCACTTCTGAGTTCGGCATGGGGTCAGGTGGTTCCAAAACGCTATAGTCACCAAGCAAATCTGGTTGACTTAAGAGCTTGTCTTAAATCTAAATCTGGAAAACTGTCTTTTTATCTCAATTCGTAAAGTTTCTACTTTAGTATTTTGCTCTTTTCGAGCTATTCAACTTCTGCGGGTCTAAACCACTTTGGCGTTGTATGGTTAAGCCTCACGGGTAATTAGTACAGGTTAGCTTAATGGCTCGCACCACTTCCACATCCTGCCTATCAACGTTGTAGTCTTCAACGGCCCTTCAGTTAACTCAAGTTAAAGTGAGAACTCATCTCGAGGCTCGCTTCCCGCTTAGATGCTTTCAGCGGTTATCGATTCCGAACGTAGCTACCGGGCAATGCAATTGGCATCACAACCCGAACACCAGCGGTTCGTCCACTCCGGTCCTCTCGTACTAGGAGCAGCCCCTCTCAATTCTCAAACGCCCACGGCAGATAGGGACCGAACTGTCTCACGACGTTCTAAACCCAGCTCGCGTACCACTTTAAATGGCGAACAGCCATACCCTTGGGACCGACTTCAGCCCCAGGATGTGATGAGCCGACATCGAGGTGCCAAACACCGCCGTCGATATGAACTCTTGGGCGGTATCAGCCTGTTATCCCCGGAGTACCTTTTATCCGTTGAGCGATGGCCCTTCCATTCAGAACCACCGGATCACTATGACCTACTTTCGTACCTGCTCGACGTGTCTGTCTCGCAGTTAAGCTTGCTTCTACCATTACACTAACCGTACGATGTCCGACCGTACTTAGCAAACCTTCGTGCTCCTCCGTTACTCTTTGGGAGGAGACCGCCCCAGTCAAACTACCCACCAGGCACTGTCCACAACCCCGATTCAGGGGCCTATGTTAGAACATCAACACTACAAGGGTGGTATTTCAAGGACGGCTCCACACAATCTAGCGACTGTGCTTCAAAGCCTCCCACCTATCCTACACATGTAGGGTCAATGTTCAGTGCCAAGCTGTAGTAAAGGTTCACGGGGTCTTTCCGTCTAGCCGCGGGTACACAGCATCTTCACTGCGATTTCAATTTCACTGAGTCTCGGGTGGAGACAGCGTGGCCATGGTTACACCATTCGTGCAGGTCGGAACTTACCCGACAAGGAATTTCGCTACCTTAGGACCGTTATAGTTACGGCCGCCGTTTACCGGGGCTTCGATCAAGAGCTTCGCCGAAGCTAACCCCATCAATTAACCTTCCGGCACCGGGCAGGTGTCACACCCTATACGTCTTCTTTCGAATTTGCAGAGTGCTGTGTTTTTAATAAACAGTCCCAGCCACCTAGTCACTGCGACTCCCGTCCGCTTAGAGAGCAAGTCTCATCACAGATAGGAGCGTACCTTCTCCCGAAGTTACGGTACAATTTTGCCTAGTTCCTTCACCCGAGTTCTCTCAAGCGCCTTAGTATTCTCTACCTGACCACCTGTGTCGGTTTGGGGTACGATTCGAAATAATCTGAAGCTTAGAGGCTTTTCCTGGAAGTATGGCATCAACAACTTCCACACCGTAGTGTGTCGTCTCGTATCTCAGCCTTAGAAACCCGGATTTGCCTAAGTTTCCAGCCTACATACTTTCACATGGACAACCAACGCCATGCTTGTTTAGCCTGCTCCGTCCCCCCATCGCAATTATTCCAAGTACGGGAATATTAACCCGTTTCCCATCGACTACGCCTTTCGGCCTCGCCTTAGGGGTCGACTCACCCTACCCTGATTAGCATGGGATAGGAACCCTTGGTCTTCCGGCGAGCGGGTTTTTCACCCGCTTTATCGTTACTCATGTCAGCATTCGCACTTCTGATACCTCCAGCATACCTCCCGGTACACCTTCAACAGCTTACAGAACGCTCCCCTACCCCGCGAATAAATTCGCAGCCGCAGCTTCGGTGGTATGTTTAGCCCCGTTACATCTTCCGCGCAGACCGACTCGACCAGTGAGCTATTACGCTTTCTTTAAAGGATGGCTGCTTCTAAGCCAACCTCCTGGCTGTCTGGGCCTTTCCACATCGTTTCCCACTTAACATACACTTTGGGACCTTAGCTGGCGGTCTGGGTTGTTTCCCTCTCCACGACGGACGTTAGCACCCGCCGTGTGTCTCCCGGATATTACTTATTGGTATTCGGAGTTTGCAAAGGGTTGGTAAGTCGGGATGACCCCCTAGCCTTAACAGTGCTCTACCCCCAATAGTATTCGTCCGAGGCTCTACCTAAATAGATTTCGGGGAGAACCAGCTATCTCCCGGTTTGATTAGCCTTTCACTCCTAGCCACAGGTCATCCGCTAGCTTTTCAACGATAGTCGGTTCGGTCCTCCAGTCAGTGTTACCTGACCTTCAACCT